>NZ_DAMBEF010000044.1:0-4527 GCF_032061965.1 Stenotrophomonas sp.
TTCAGGGTGAGGTTCTCGCCGCTGGCATCGAGCGAGGCGTTGAACTCGGGGAACTGCTTGAGCGCCGCGGCACTGGCCTTGATCAGGAAGGCGAGCATGGTCAGCTTGATGCCGGCCTTCTCGTTTTCCTTGTTCAGGGCAACCCGCAGGCCTTCCAGGTCGGTGATGTCAGCCTGCTCGAACTGGGTGACGTGCGGGATCATCGCCCAGTTGCGGGCTAGGTTGGCGCCGGAGATCTTCTTGATGCGCGAGAGCGGCTGCACCTCGACCTCACCAAACTTGCTGAAGTCCACCTTTGGCCACGGCAGCAGGTTCAGGCCACCACCGGCAGCGGCCGGGGCACCGGCGCTGGCAGCAACGCCACCGGACAGCGCGCCCTTGACGAACTTCTGCACGTCGGTCTTGGTGATGCGACCGCCCTTCTCCGACCCCTTGACCTGCTGCAGGTCCACGCCCAGCTCGCGGGCGAACACGCGCACGGCCGGGCTGGCATAGGGCACATTGGCCGGCAGCACGCCTTCGGCATTGAACTGCACCGGCGGCGAGGCCGGCTTGGCGACGCTGATCACGTCTTCCTGCGCGATCTCGCGCTGGGTCAGCTTGTCGGCCACCGGGGCAACAGCCACCGGCTCGACCTTGGCGCCGGTCTCGGCGGTGGGCTCAACCTTGGCCGGTGCAGCCGGTGCGGCGGCAGCAGCAGCCGGCGCCGGCTTGGCGGCTTCCTCGGATACTTCGATCAGGGCCACGACTTTGCCTTCGGAGAGGTTGTCGCCGACCTTGACCTTGATTTCCTTGACTACGCCGGACACCGAGGAAGGCACTTCCATGGTGGCCTTGTCCGACTCCAGCGTGACCAGACCCTGGTCCTTCTTGACCGTATCACCAACGGCAACCAGCACTTCGATCACCGGAATGTCGCTGTAGTCACCGATATCGGGGACAAGTGCTTCCTTGATTTCGGCCATGAAACTACTCCAGCAACAGTGAGGGAATTCTCTATTGTGGCGTTAGCGGGCCGCAGCGCCAACCGTTGCATCTGAATTCGCATACGTATGTCCCCGGACAGCCGGGCGCCATGCCCTGCCCCGGAGCCTTTTGTCCGGTCCAGGACGCCCGCGGTGACCGCAAAACTGTCCGCCCTGTCCCGCCCCGGTCATGCCCGTGGTTGCTGGCTTGCGCCCGGTTTGGGCGGCTGCAACCATTGCTGCAGCTGGCTCCAGTGCAGCAGCAGGCGCGGCAGCGGCCAGGCCGCGTTGGCCGGGCTGGTCGAGGGCAGCGCCAATACAGGCAGCGCAGCCGCCAAAGGCGGCAAAGCCGGCTGCACCCATCGCTGGAACGCTGTGTGCGCTGCTGCGCCGTTGCAGGCAATCACCTGTATCCCCGGATAGGCCGCCAACAATTGCGGCAACGGGTTGACCACCTCGCTGCCGCGCACGATCGCCGCATCCAGGCTGCCGGCGCGACGGCACTGGCCGATGACATCCCAAAGGCCCACGCCTGCGTGCTGGAGTTGCTGCAGGCGTTGCGCGTAGCCGCCCGTGAGGTCGACATCGCACAGCGTCGCCATCAATGGCCAGAAGCGATTGCGCGGGTGCGCGTAGTACTGCGCGTTCTGCAGTGAAACAACACCAGGCATCGAGCCCAATACGAGCACGCGCGATTGCGCATTCACCTGCGCAGCAAGGCCTGTGAGCAGTGTTTCAGTCATCACGCGCATCACAACACCGTGAATGAAAATTTTTCGTTGATTGCAGGGGCAATGGGATTCTTCCGGTTTTTGCTGAACGTACACGATGCGAAAAACCGCTGCGTACAGAGCGATTCATGTTGCGATCGCTAGGGTTTGCACGCCCCATTCGAGGGCCTCGATAAACATAGTCCCGATAGAGAGACGAGGAGTTTGTTATGCGTTCCATCAAGATTCTGAGCCTTGCCACCCTTGGCGCCCTGGCGCTGTCCTCCACTGCCTTCGCGCAGGATGGCAACGGCGACACCGCGTCGGGCAAGCACTTCGCAGTGGTTGGTGGCATCAGCCTGCTGCAGCCCAAGAGCGATCCGATCAACGGCGTTGACAAGTTCGACGGCGGCCCGGCACCGACCCTGAGCGCCAGCTACTACATCAACGACAACTTCGCCGTTGAACTGTGGGGCGCTGCTGACAAGTTCAACCACCGCGTGCGCGCCGAGGGCGGCGCCAAGGCCGGCACGGTCGAACAGCAGCCGATCGCACTGAGCGCGCAGTACCACTTCGGCCAGGCAGACAATACCTTCCGCCCGTTCGTTGGCCTGGGCTACTACGAGTCGAACTTCAGCAACGAGAAGATCGATGGTCTGAGCGACAGCGGCAACCACGTCGGCATTGAAACCGCCAAGGGCGCCATCGGCACCGTGGGCGTTGACATGAACATCAACTCCACCTGGTTTGCACGTGCCGATGCACGCTACATGCACGCCCGCCCTGACCTGCGCGTTGCTGGCCAGAACGCTGGCGAGCTGAAGCTGGATCCGTGGACCGTTGGTTTTGGTATCGGCGCCCGCTTCTAAGCGACGCTGATCCAGAGACAAGGTTGTAACGAAAACACGGGCCGCATGCGGCCCGTGTTTATTTGCGCGCTGGTAGAGCCCCCTCTCCCCCTCCCCAACCCCCGCTCCGCGCCCCGGTCCTTGCACTGACGCAAGGCCGTTCGAGGGGAGAGGGGCTTTAAGCACACCAAGCGCAAGCAGCAGCCGCAACTGCAACTGCAACTGCAACTGCAGCTTTAGCCCCTCTCCCCTTGCGGGAGAGGGGTTGGGGAGAGGGGTTGAGCAGAGCAGAAATCACTCACCTCCCCTACGGACTACCGTCATCACTCCATTGCAGCGCCAGGTAATCGAAGTTCTGCTGCAACCTCGGCTTGATCACCTCGAAGAACGGCGAGACGTCGAAGTCCCGCGGTGTATACAGGCTGTAATTGCGGATATGCAGGATTTCCCGTGACTGCTCCACCCCGCCTACCTGCGCCAGCACCGTTTCAATCTCCGGCAGGATCGGGTAACGGATCGACTCGAAGGCCTGCGCCAGCAGGGTTGAACAGATCGCCTTGGTGGGCTCGCCACTACCCAGCGCAATCAAACGTCGACGCAGATGTGCCGGTACCGGCGGCTGGCGGATCAGGTAGCGCGCCAGATCGAACACGTTCTTCAAGTCATAGCTGTGGCCGATACGGGCCCGCATGAAGCCCACCAACTGCTCCACCACCGGGGGCGACAACCCCTGCGGTCGACAGATGCGGGTGTGCTGGCGGGCAAACTCTGACAAGGGGACTCGTCTAACACCCACCTCGACATCCACGTCGATCAGCATCGGTTGCGGTTTGCCGCCCTCCAGCAAGGGCTCCTCGCCGATATACAAGGCCGCGTGCGACCAGGTGGATTGGGTCAGGTACTTGATGGCGGTGGAGAAACGGCTGCTGCCTTCCACCAGCAACACGTCGCCGCGGCGTAGCGTGCGCAACAGCAAACCGGGATCACTGGTGGAAGGCCGGGTCTGGTGGCGGCGCGGCTGTGCAAGAAAATGCGCCAGGCGGCGCCCCAACAGTTGCAGCAGGCCCATCGACGGTCTCCTTCGGCGTTGCCAGCAGCCTAGCGGCGACAGCGCCTGGGCGCCACAACCTCAGCGCGGACTGCGGTCGTACCCACGGTAGCGCTGGTGGTGCGCGATACGGCGCCGCAACAGCCAGCCATACATACCGGCGTACCCCAACAGCAGCGCCGCCATTGCCAGCAATCCCGCATGGCTGAGCCACCCCGATGTCGGCCACGGCACGTTGTTCACCGACGCCTGCCAGCCCTGAACCACACCGACAACCAGTCGCACCACGATCATCGCAGTCAGTGCCAGCACCAGCCAGACATTGGGTTTGTAGTGCAGGGCTTGTGGACCCGGTTCAAAGCGGGTCAGTACATGTCCGAGTGCGCCAACCAACAGGCCTGCCAGCCAGCCCAGGCTGGCGTACAGCCAGGCACCAGGCCACCAATAGCTGGCGACGGTAGCGAACAACGCAAACAATGCCGTCGACACCAGCGTCGCCCAGAAATTGAAGGTGATCAGCCAAGGCCGTGCCTGACGGCGAGCACTACCGCTGCGAACCCGTTGCCACAATGACAGCGGCATCAAGAGCAACATCAGCGCGACAAACACCAGTATCGCCAGTGGCAGAGCAAGCAGCAGCGGCATGGGGCCTTGTCCCTGGGTATGGAAACCACAGATTACGCCAGGAGCCAGCAACGTAGTGTCGAGCCCTGCTCGACTGGCGCCGTACAACAAATCCCGCCCCGTATTGCCGAGCCATGCTCGGCAAGGGCCTTACAAGAATTGCAAACCTGCAGGAGCGGCGTCAGCCGCGAAGCACGGGCATCATCGGATTGCGATGCTGCAGACTCTGTGCCGGCATCTGCTGCGCGGTTCACGCCGCTCCTGCAGGGGACTATTGGGAAAGCCCCTGCCGAGCATGGCTCGGCACTACCGTGGGGCTGCTTGGAAAGCCC
>NZ_DAMBEF010000044.1:4627-26475 GCF_032061965.1 Stenotrophomonas sp.
GGAAAGCCCCTGCCGAGCATGGCTCGGCACTACGGTGGGGCTGCTTGGAAAGCCCTTGCCGAGCATGGCTCGGCACTACATTGGGGCTTAGAAGGCCGGCAGCACTGCGCCCTGGTACTTCTGCTCGATGAACGCCTTGACTTCCGGGCTGGTCAGGGCCTTGGCCAGCTTCTGCACGCGGGCGTCGTCCTTGTTGTCCGGGCGGGCAACCAGGAAATTCACATACGGCGAATCGCTGCTTTCAATCGCCAAGGCATCCTTGGTCGGATTCAGGCCGGCATCCAGCGCGTAATTGGTGTTGATCAGCGCCAGGTCCACCTGGTCCAGCACGCGCGGCAGCATCGCCGAATCCAGCTCGCGGAACTTGAGCTGCTTCGGGTTCTCGGTGATATCGCGCTGGGTGGACAAGGCATTGCTCGGGTCCTTGAGCTTGATCACACCAGCGGTGTCCAACAGGATCAGCGCGCGGCTGTTGTTACTGGGATCGTTCGGGATCACCACATCAGCGCCATTGGGCAGTTCGGCCAGCGACTTGAAGCGGCGCGAATAGGCACCGAACGGCTCGATGTGCACGCCGGTGACGGTGACCAGGTCGGTCTTTCGGTCAGCGTTGTAGGCCTTCAGGTAGGGCTCGGTCTGGAAGTAGTTGGCGTCGACCTGCTTCTGCACCAACTGGTCGTTGGGCTGCACGTAGTCGTTGAACACACGCACGTCGAGTGTCACCCCTTCCTTGGCCAACAGCGGCTTGACCACGTCCAGGATCTCGGCGTGCGGCACGGCAGTGGCAGCCACCACCAACTTGGATTCATCGGCGGCAGGCTTGCCGCAGGCCGACAGGACCAGCGCGGCAGCAATCAGGGGGAAGGCGAGCAGCTTTTTCATTATCAACGTGATCCCGTGGGGAAGGATGGTGGCACTACGCTAACAGGCCGGCACATGGCGTGCCCGCCTGCACTCATTCCATTATTTGCGGCTGTAATGCGTGACCAGACGGTCACCCAACATCTGCAGCAGCTGTACCAGCACCAACAGCAACACGACGGTCACCAGGGCCACGTCGGTATGCGAGCGCTGGTAGCCATCGCGGAAGGCCAGGTCGCCCAGGCCACCGGAACCGATCGCACCGCCCATCGCGGTGAAGCCGATCAGGGCAATGGTGGTGACCGTAGCGCCGGCGATCAGGCCCGGCCGTGCTTCCGGCAGCAGTACCTTGAAGACCAGTTGCCGTGTGGTCGCGCCCATCGCCTGGCTGGCCTCGATCACGCCGCGGTCGACTTCGCGCAGGGCGGTTTCGACGAGCCGCGCGTAGAACGGCGCCGCTCCCACCACCAACGGCAGGATCGCACCACGCACCCCGAGCGAGGTGCCCATCAACGCCAGCGTGACCGGGATCAGCACGATCATCAGGATGATGAAGGGCACCGAGCGCAGCAGGTTGACCAACAACGCGGTGACCCCATACACCACCGGCTTGCGATGCAGCTGCGGCGAGCCGGTAAGGAACAACAGCACGCCCAGCGGCAGGCCGATGGCCAGCGTCAGCGGCAGCGAGCCGGCCAGCATCAACAAGGTATCAAGGGTGGCCTGGCCGATATCGGCCCACTTGCCGGCGTCCAGGTGGCGGAAGAAACCGCCCGCGGTTGCAATGCTCATCGACGCAACTCCTCCACGTACACACCGGCAGCGACGAATGCAGCCTGCGCTGCATCCAGGTCACCGTCCACCAGCGCAACGGTCAGCTGGCCGTAGGGCGTGTCCTTGATGCGGTCGATGCGGCCGGTGAGGATGTTGTAGTCCACCCCGGTGTCACGCGCGATGCGGCCCAGCAAGGGTTCGTAGGTGCCGTCGCCAAGGAAGGTCAGGCGCACGATGCGTCCGCCAACCGCGGCGAAGTCACGCAGCTGCTCGCCCTCGTCCACATGCTCGGACTCGGACACAAAACGGCGCGTGGTCGGGTGCTGCGGGTGCAGAAACACGTCGGTCACCGGGCCCATCTCGACCATGTGCCCAGCATCGAGCACGGCAACCCGGTCACAGACGCGGCGGATCACATCCATCTCGTGGGTGATCAACACGATGGTCAGGCCCAGCTCGCGGTTGATCTTGGCCAGCAGGGCCAGCACCGAGGCGGTGGTCTGCGGGTCCAGTGCGCTGGTGGCCTCGTCGCACAACAGGATCTGCGGGCGGGTGGCCAGCGCACGGGCGATGCCCACGCGCTGCTTCTGGCCACCGGACAGCTGCGCCGGGTACTTGGCCGCATGTGCCTCCAGGCCCACGGTGCGCAACAGCTCGGCCACGCGCGCGTCGATCTCCGCCTTTGGCGTTCCCGCCAGTTCCAGCGGAAACGCCACGTTGCCGGCAACCGTACGTGCCGACAGCAGGTTGAAGTGCTGGAAGATCATGCCGATCCGCCGGCGCAGCGTGCGCAGGCCCTCGGCATCGAGCGCGGTGGCATCCTGGCCGTCGATCAGCACGCGGCCGCCACTGGGCTCCTCCAGGCGGTTGATCAGCCGAATCAGGGTCGATTTGCCGGCGCCGGAGTGGCCGATGATGCCGAATACTTCGCCGGCCCGGATACTCAGGTCGAGCGGATGCAGCGCGGTGATCGCGCTGCCATCGACGGCATAGGACTTCTGCAGGTGCTGGAACTCGATCACTGCCTTGGTAACCGGAGGGCATAAGGAGGGGGCGTGCAGCCTAGCAGTGCCGGGACCCCGGCGCGCGTGCCACATCCTCGAATCTTATTCCTTTTGATTCTAAGGATTTGTCTACGCATGCCTGTCAGGGGTGATCCAGCTGGTCCGGCCGCTGCGCCCGCTGCACGCGCTCGCGGTGCAGCAGGTACAGGCCGCTGGCAACGATGATGGCCGCACCCAGCCAGGTCCAGCGGTCGGGCAGCTTGTCCCACAGCAACAGATCCCAGCCGATCACCCAGACCAGGCCGGTGTACTCCAACGGCGCGATCATCGAGGCCTGGCCCAGCTGGAAGGCGCGGGTCAGCGCGATCTGCCCCAACGCCCCGGCCAGCCCCATGCCGGCAATCAGCGCGGTGTGCTTCCACTGCAGCGGCTGCCACTGTGGCCAGGCCAGGATGCCGGCGCCGATCGCCATGATCAGCAGAAACCACACCACCATCGATTGCGGGGTGTCGGTACGGGTCAACAGGCTCACCGTCACCGCGGCGATGGCATAAGCGGTGGCCGCCAACAGCACCATCAGCCCGGGGAAGGAAATGATGCCGTCCACGCCCGGGCGCAGCACCACCAACACGCCGATCAGGCCGATGCCGATGGCCACCCAGCGGCGCGGCCCCACGTACTCACCGAGCAATGGCACCGACAACGCGGCCACCAGCAGCGGTGCCACGAAATAGATGGTGTAGGCGGTGGACAGCGGCAGTGTGCGCAGCGCGTAGACGAAGCAGCCGATCATCACCATGCCCAGCACGCCACGCAGCAGGTGCAGGCCCCAGCGCACCGGGATCACGGAGCGCGGCCCGGCCGTGGCCAGCACCCAGACCAGCACGAAGGGCAACGACGCCGCGCCACGCAGCATGGTCACTTGCAGGGTGGGATAGCTGGCTGACAGCATTTTCATGCCGGCATCCATCAGCGAAAAGAAGGCGACTGCCGCCAACATCCAGATGATGGCGCGCGCGGGGGACTTGGTCGGAGACATGCGGCGATTATCCGCTGCCAGACCCACATCCGGCATCCCCAATGAGTGCTATATGTTCAGCACACACCGTGCCGGGGGCGCCATGCAAGCCATCACATCGACCCTGCGCCGAGCCGGCGCCTACGCCCTGCTAGCTCTGCTGGCTCTGCTGCCCGCCATCGCCGTTGCCAGCGAGGTGCCAGACGCACGCGCCCTGGCGCAACTGGACGGATTTGCACTCGGCCTGCAGACCGCCGGCAAGTTCTCCGGCGTTGTGCTGGTGGCCAACGGCGACCAGGTGCTGCTGCACAAGGCCTACGGCCTGCGCGACGAAACCCGGGACGATGCCGCGCTGCAGGCCGACGACCGCTTCAACCTGGCCTCGGCCGGGAAGATGTTCACCAGCGTGGCGATCCTGCAGCAGGTAGCCTCCGGCCGGATTGGACTGGACAGCACTGTTGGCGAGGTATTGAAGGACTATCCCAACCGCGAATTCGCCAACAGCGTGCGCTTGCGCCACCTGCTGACCCACAGTGCGGGAGCGGGTGATATCGACGCGCTGTTCGGCGCCGAGCATGCCGCCGACCGCGCCAGGCTGAGCAGCCTTGCCGACATGGTTGCCCTGCACGCCAACCGCCCACCCGCCTTTGTCCCGGGCAGCCAGCAAAAATATGGAAACTTTGGCTATGTACTGCTGGGCCGCATGGTCGAGGTGCTGTCCGGTCAGTCCTTCGAGGACTATGTGCAGCAACGGATTCTTCAACCTGCCGGGATGCAACACACCGGCTTCGTGGACTGCACCGATCCGGCGCCGGACCTTGCACGCGGTTACGCCGAGGTCGACGGCAAGCGCATCAGCAATTGCGCCACCCAGCCCAACCGGGGCTTCGCTGCCGGTGGTGAGGTAGGCACCGCGACGGATTTGCTGCGCTTCGTGCAGGCGCTCAATACGGGCAAGTTGTTGCCGCCGGCGTTGCTTGCCGAAGCCACCCGCACCCAGCGCGAATTCATGGGCCTGGGCTTTTTTGCCACCGGCTATGGCGAGGGCGTGCCGGAGCGGGACTTCCGCTGGGGCCACGGCGGCAATGCCGATGGCATCTGCAGCGATGTACGGCATTACCCGCATACCGGCGAGACGGTGATCGTGCTGTCCAACAGCGAGGCCCCAGCCTGCTTCGCCGTAGCCGGCTTGTTGCACGCACAGTGGAAAGCCCAATAGGACGAGCGCAAGCCGCGAAGCGCCGATTGCCACGGCGCCCTGTTCACACTGCAACCGCACGGCCCCCAACTTCGCTGCTGACGCCGCTGCCAACGGATGGGTGCAATAGAATGGGCGCTGTTCTCACAGATTGGAGCAGGCCCATGCCTTCCTTTGACGTCGTATCCGAAGTTGACAAGCACGAGCTGACCAACGCCATCGACCAGGCCAACCGCGAGCTGTCCACCCGCTTCGACTTCAAGGGCGTGGCCGCCTCGTTCGAGCAGGACGGCGAAAAGCTGATCAAGTTGACCGCCCCCACCGATTTCCAGCTCAAGCAGATGTCCGACATCCTCAAGCAGCGCCTGGGCGCGCGCAACATCGACTTCCGTTGCATGGAGTTCGGCGACATCGAGACCAACCTGGGCGGCGCGCGCCAGCAGGTCACGGTCAAGCAGGGTATCGAGCAGAAGCTGGCCAAGCAGATCGCCGCCAAGATCAAGGAATCCAAGATCAAGGTCGACACCCAGATCAACGGTGACAAGCTGCGCGTGAACGGCAAGAAGCGTGACGACCTGCAGGAAGTAATGGCGCTGCTGAAGAAGGGCGAGTTCGAACAGCCGCTGCAGTTCGACAACTTCCGCGACTGATCCCCCGCTGCAGCAGGTCTAACCGCCCTGCTGCAGCTTGCGGTACAGGGTGGTCCGGGAGATGCCCAACTGGCTCGCCGCGGCACTGAGATTGCCATCATGGGCAGCCACCGCCTCACGCGCCGCCTGCGCTCCCTGCGCGCGCAGGCTGCCCTTGGTTACCGCCGTCGGTGCTGCCCTTACCCGCGTGCTGGCATGGGCCGGCAAGGGGCCGCGCAGATACTGCACATGTACCGCGCTGTCAGGTTGCAACTGCACCCGATGCACCGGCCCGGCCTGCAGCAGGCGCCGCCGCTGGTGCGCGCTGGCATGTTCGAACACCTGCGCCAGGGTCATTACCGGCAGCATCCCAGCCCTGGGCAAACCCAGCAGGCGCCTTGCAACGCCATTGGCGGCACGCAACTGGCCGTCTTCACGCACCGCCAGCACGCCCTGCAACGGCGTACCCAGCCAGCGCACATCGTGCTGGATGGCCAACAGGTGCACGTCGCGCAGCTGCACGATCAGCTGGCTTTCAATCGACAAGGCCGCCTGCTGGAAATAGCCGGTCAGCAACGCGCTGTCGCGCTCGCCGATGCCGGTGATATCCAGCGCACCCGTAAGCTGACCGTCCACGCCGTGCAAGGGCACGCTCAGGCAATAGACCGAAGAGAACTCATCCAGGTAATGCTCGTTGCCACGAACCAGGACGGGTGCATCCTCGGCCAGCACGCAGGACGGCGCGGTGGTGCCTATTTCAATCTCACGCACGCGACGCCCCACCTGGATCGGACGCAGGACGGGGTCATCGCGCAGGCCGTGTTCACGCTGGGCAATGATCAAGCCTTCGCGGTTGACGCAGAACAGCGTCCACTGGCGCCCGCCGAACGCGGCCCATAGATCGTCCAGGTCCTGTCGCACGCAGCGCGCCAGCAGCCGATCCTGCGGGTTTTCCAAGCGCAGCCGCCGCTGCGCCATGCTGGCGTACTGCGGCGGTTGCTGTGGCCGTATCCCCGCCTGCCGCGAGCGCTCCCACGAACGCACCACCGCCGGGGCAAGCAACTGCCCAGGCAGGTTGCCGCCTTCGGCAAAGCGCTTGCGCGCTGCTGCCAGGCGCTGCTGCTGTTGCGCCAGCATTGTGGTCATGGGCATCCTCCAGACAACAGCCCTCAGCCTACAACGCAACGCCTGCCTGAATCGCCGTCACGGGCCCAGCAGCCCGCGACGGTTTGTTCCATCAGCCGATCTTCAGGATGGGCTTCAAGGTAATGCCCTGGGTACTGTCCTGCGCCGCCTGGTTGATCTGATCCAGCGGGTAGAAGCGCACCAGTTTGTCGAACGGGAAACGGCCTTGCTGGTACAGCTGTACCAGCTGCGGAATGAACACCTTGGGCACGCTGTCACCTTCCACGATGCCACGGATGCTGCGGCCACCAAGCAGCAGATCGTTGATGTCGAAGCGCGCGGTGGTGCCCAGCTTGGGTGCACCGACAACACCGATCACGCCCAAGCCGGCGAGCGCCTGGATGCCATGCTCCAGCACTTCCGCACGGCCCGTGGATTCCAGCGCGAAGGCCACGCCGCCACCGGTGATCTCCCGCACCGCCGCCACCACATCGACTTCGCGGCTGTTGATGGTGTGGGTGGCACCCAGCTCGGTGGCCAGCTGCAGGCGCGATGGCACCACGTCGATGGCGATGATGGTGGTGGCACCGGCCACCCGCGCGGCCATCACCGCACTCAGGCCCACCGCGCCGGCACCATAGGATGCAAAGCTGCTGCCGGCGCCGACCTTGAGCGAGTTGATCACGGCACCGGCGCCGGTCTGGATACCGCAGCCCAGCGGCCCCAGCAGTTCGATCGGTGCCTCGTCCGGCACCTTGATCGCGTTGTTCTCGCGACTCAGCGCATAGGTGGCGAACGAAGACTGGGCAAAGAAATGATCATGCAGCGGCTGGCCCTGCGGGTCCTGGATCGCAGTGCTGCCATCAAGCGCGCCACCACCGAAGTTGAGACCGTAGAAGTCACGGCAGTACGCACCGTGACCGCCGCTACAGGGATTGCAATGACCGCAGGCGCCGTAGGTCAGGACCACGTGGTCGCCGACTTTCAGGTCCTGCACGTCCGGCCCCACGGCCTCGATCACGCCAGCGCCCTCGTGGCCCAGTACAGCGGGCAAAGGCACCGGGTAATACTGGTCGCGCACGATCAGGTCGGTATGGCACAGGCCGGTGGCAACGATCCGTACCAGCACCTCGTCATTCCTTGGCCCGCGGATACGCGCCGGTTCGATGCTGAAGGGCTGTTCCTTGGCGCGTACCACCGCCACGGTGATGTCACGCAGTTCTGCGATTGCACTCATGGGTTTCTCCTGTTCAGAGCGGATAGGCCGGGGCTTCACCCTTGATGGTGAGCCACTGCCACTGGGTGAATTCGTCGATGTTGGCCGGGCCGCCTATGCCGGTACCGTTGCCCGAAGCCCCCACACCACCGAAGGGATTGATGACCTCATCGTTCACGGTCTGGTCGTTGATGTGCAGCAGGCCGGTACGCAGGCGCTCGCCTACTTTCAGTGCCCGGCCGACATTGCTCGAGATGATGCCCATCGACAGGCCGTACTCGCTGTCGTTGGCCAATGTGATCGCGTCCTCGTCGTTGTCGAACGGCACCACCACGGCGACCGGGCCGAAGATCTCCTGGCCGAATGCGGGATTGTCACGGTCCACGCCACTGAGCACGGTCGGCTCGAAGAACAGATCGTGGTAGCCACCACCGGTTTCCAATGTGGCGCCTGCGGCCGTGGCCTCGGCGACGATGCGTGCCGCGTGGTCGCGCTGTTGCGCATTGATCAGCGGCCCCAGGGCGACATCGGCGCTGGCCGGATCACCCACCCGCAGGCTGCGCGCCTTGGCGACAAGTTTCTTCAGGAACTGCGGATAGATCGCCCGTTGCACCAGCACGCGGCCGGTGGCCATGCAGATCTGTCCCTGGTGCAGGTACACGCCCCATGCGGTGTTGGCGATGGCCAGGTCAAGATCGGCATCGTCCAGCACGATCAGCGCGTTCTTGCCACCCAGTTCCAGGGACACTTTCTTCAGATGCCGCCCGGCCGACTCGCCCACCTTGCGGCCAGCACCGGTGGAACCGGTGAACTGGATCATGGCGATGTTCGGATCACTGGTCAGTGCCGCGCCGACGGCACCATCGCCTGGCAGCACGTGCAGCACGCCGCTCGGCAAGCCCGCCAGTTCGAACAGGCGCGCAATCACCAGCCCGCCGCATACTGCGGTACGCGGATCAGGCTTCAATACCACCGCATTGCCCAGCGCCAATGCCGGAGCCACTGCGCGCATTGCCAGGTACAGCGGAAAATTGAACGGGGAAATCACGCCCACAACGCCCAATGGACGGCGCCGCGCCAAGCTCAAGCGACCGGGCACCGACGGCAGCACCTCGCCGATGCCACGCGATGGCAGCGCCGCGGCCTCCTGGATCGCCCTTTGGCTGACCTTTACCTCGGAGGCGGCCTTCACACGCGTGGACCCGGACTCACGCACCAGCCAATCGCTGATGTCCACAACGTATTCATCCACCAGCTGCGCAGCGCGGCGCAAGACCTGCGCGCGCGTTTCGTAAGGCGCTTCGGCCCATGCACGTTGGGCCCGGGCGGCCGCCGCTGCGGACTGCGCAAGCTGCGCCGTGTCAGCCAACGCCACGCTGCCCAGAACCTTGCCCGTGGCCGGCTCGACCACTTCCTGCAGCCGTTGCCCAAGCTGCCACTGGCCGTCGAAGTAGCTGCCTGTCCAGATTTCCCTGGGAAGAAATGCCTGTGTCGCCATTGCCGATACTCCTTGCCTGCGTTGTGCCGACATTGGATACCGCTGCGCCGCCGCTGCCTATTAGCCGCCGACAACAACACCGCAACCCGCTGATTACGTGCACTTTTCTGCAAGATGACCTGTCCAGTTTGTGCACACTCCACGGCAACGCGATGACAGCGCAACGGCGATTGCAGGCGTTGACGCCTACAATTGCCGGCCAAGCCAGCCTGCGTGCCCGCCATGAACGACAGCCCCACCGATCCAATCGCCGTCACCCGCAACTGGCTGGAGAAAGCCGTGATCGGGCTGAACCTGTGCCCCTTCGCCAAAGCGGTGTACGTCAAGCAGCAAGTGCGTTTCGTGCTCAGCGATGCAACCACGCCCGAAGCATTGCTGGAGCAGCTGGCCGAAGAACTGGTGCTGCTGCGCGAGACGCCAGCCGAGCAGATCGACACCACGTTGATCATCCACCCGGATGTGCTGACAGATTTTCTCGACTACAACGACTTTCTGGACAATGCCGATGCTGCGGTAGAGGCCCTGGATCTTCAGGGCATCCTGCAAGTGGCCAGCTTCCACCCGCAGTACCAGTTCGCAGGTGCCGCGCCGGATGACGTGAGCAACTACACCAACCGCGCGCCCTACCCGACCTTGCACCTGCTGCGCGAGGACAGCGTGGAACGTGCGGTATCTGCATTCCCGGACCCGGATGTGATCGTGGAGCGCAACATCAAGACCCTGGACCAGTTGGGTGTGGAAGGTTGGCACCGCGTACTGGGTGGCGGCGAGGGGAACGTCTGAGTTCTGCCTGTTTGGCAGCGTAGAACCAGGCTCGGCACTACCGCTCTGGCCCCTCTCCCCACGGGAGAGGGATTGGGGTGAGGGTCGCTTTCGGACATTGCTGGGAAAGCTTCTGCCGAGCATGGCTCGGCACTACCGCTCTGGCCCCTCTCCACACGGGAGAGGGGTTAGGGTGAGGGTCGCTTTCTGGCATTGCCGGGAGCGCTTCTGCCGAGCATGGCTCGGCACTACAGGGCTGGCACTTACGCGGTGGTTGCGGACAACCAGGGCAACAGCAAGCCGTGCACATCATGCAGCGAGGTGGTGATGTGATGGCCCAAGCCACGCACTTGCTCGTCCGGCTCCAGCAGGTCGGGGATCTGGATGGTGGTCATCCCTGCCGCGAGAGCGGCACGTACGCCCGTGGGTGAATCCTCCAGCGCGAGGCAATGGACCGGATCAACGCCCAGGCCGCGTGCGGCATGCAGGTAGATGTCCGGGGCCGGCTTGGAGTGGGCGACATCGGTGCTGGTCGCAACAAACTGGAAATACGACAGCAACCCCGCCGCGGCCAGCTTGCGCTGCGCCAACGGTGAGCGGGTGGCGGTGGCGACAGCGCGCGGAATACCGTGCTGGTCCAACAGTTCAAGCAGCTCGATGATGCCCGGCCGCAACGGCACACCGGCATCGACGATGGCGCCGTAACGCGCATAGGAATCGGCCAGCAAGGTGTCGGTGCGCGCAAGCCCCAACACGTCGGCCAGCTTCTGCCGGGTCACCGCATCGGGCGAACCGATCAGCGACAGCAACAGGCTGCGCTCAAGGACAAGCCCATGGCTCTGCGCGGCCTGTTCCAGACAGCCCAGCAGTGCGCGCTCGCTGTCCAGCATCAAGCCATCCATGTCGAACACCACCGCCTGCGGGCGGGCCAGCAGTTGCATCAGGCCGACTCTCCAAACAGCACGGCCAGGTCGGCGGCATCCAATTGGCGCCATTGACCTTCCGCCAGGTCGCCCAACCCCAACCCCCCAATACGTGAGCGGTGCAGCGCCTGCACGTGGTTGCCTACCGCGGCGAACATGCGTCGTACCTGGTGGTAGCGGCCTTCGTGCAGGGTCAGGCGCGCAGCGCGTGGCCCCAGCACGTCGAGTTCGGCCGGCAACAGCGGCTTGTCGTCGGATTCCAGCAACAAGCTTCCGCTGGCGAACTGCGCGCCTTCGCTACCGCTCAGGTCCTGTGCCAGCTGTGCTTCGTAGACCTTGTCCAGCTTGGATTTGGGCGACACGATGCGGTGCAGGAGCTGGCCGTCATCGGTCATCAGCAGCAGGCCCGAGGTATCACGATCAAGACGACCGACGCTGGACAGCACCGGGTCACGATCACGGAAACGATCCGGCAGCAGGTCATAGATCAGCCGCCCCTGGTCCTTGGTGGAACAGGTGTAACCGGCCGGCTTGTGCAGCATCAGGGTCAGCCCTGGCGGCGGATCCAGCGGCTCGCCATCCACGTGGATGACCGCGTGTTCCACCTTGTCATCGGCGTACAGCACCTCACCGTCAACATCGGTAATGCGGCCCTCGCGGAACATCTGCTGCACCTGCTTGCGGCTGCCGTAACCGAGGTTGGCAATGTGCTTGACCAGCTTCATGCGCGGCCCCGGGTACCCACGATGACCTTGAAACCATCGCGTTCGGCCGCCACCCGCACCTGGCCAAAGCTTTCAGTGAGGATCTGTTCGTAGGGCAGATGGCGGTTGGCCACCATGAACAACTGCCCGCCCGGACGCAGCGACTGTGCGGCCACGGCAATGAAGCGGCGGCCGATATCCGGGCGGTCCTCGCGCGCCGGGGTATGGAACGGCGGATTGGAGACCACAAAGTCGTAACGGCCATCGATGCCGGCGGTGACGTCCTGCCAGCGGAAATCCAGCTTCACCCGCTCACCGGCGTCGGCCAAGTTGTGGCGGGCCAATGCCAACGCACGCGATTCGGCTTCGTAAAGGTCCAGTGCGGTGACCTTGGGGCAACGCGCCAACACTTCGGCCGACAGATAACCCCAGCCGGCGCCCAGATCCGCACCGCGCCCGGCCAGATCGGCGGGCAGCTGCTCGACCAGCAACGCCGACGCCGGGTCAATGCGGTCCCAGGCGAATACACCGGGGCGACTCAGGAAACGGCCGTCAACAATGCTGCGCGGGGCATCCAGCGCCGCCCAACGCTTGTGCAGCGCCTCGTCGTGCTTGCCTTCGGCCGGCACCGACCAATAGGCACGGCAGTGATTCTTGGTCAGCTTGCCGCCCAGGCCGGTCAGCTGCTGCAGGTCGCTTTCGCCAGAGCGTGCACCTTCGTTGTTGGACTGGCAGGCGACGATGATGCCGCCCGGGGCCAGCAGGCTCTGAGCTTGGGCAAACAGCGCGCGGGCCTCGTCGCGCTGACGCGGCGGCAACACCAGCACCAGCGCGTAGCGCTGGCTGGATGCGTCCAGCTCCTGCTCTTCACGCACTTGCCAGCCGCTACGCTGCAGCGCCTCGGCAAACGGCCGGAAGCTCTGCACGCACACCAGTTGGGTGCTGTCGGCATGTTCGCGCAGCGGCCAGCCGTCACGCGCGCGCAGGAACAACACCGGCCCCTGCGGCCAGCGCAGGCCAGCGGAGGAGAACGGCAGGAACAGGGTTTCCAGGGGAGCGTCGTGCGAAGCAGGCATGCCGGTTATTCGTCTAGCGGGCTGGCCATTCTACCGGGCTGCGGGCTACCCGCCCGGAAACCCCGCGTTTGCGCTCAGGCTTCGACCGGCAGGTGCTGCACATCCAGCACGCTGTCCAGCCAGATCACATGTTGCTGGCAGGCCCTGACAAGGTCGTCCAACCGCACCGTGCCGTTTACCCCGGTGGCTTCAGTGGCATCGGCGTAATGCTGCAGGGCCGGCCGCGCGGTGACCGTGCCGGCTACCCGGCTGCCGTCCTTCAGAACCAGCAGCACGCGGGCCTGCCCGGGAAGTTCACCCAGCAGCGCCTCCATCGCAGCGATGGTCATCGGGTCGGAATAAACGTGGGGCGCGTACAGGGGCATGGGCAGCGTCCGCAGGTGATCACGGTCACATTAGCCGATTTACGGTGTGAAACCTGCGCAAAAGTCACTGCGTCGGGCGCGCGCCCCGGATTGCGGTGACCAGCTGCGCCACACTGTAGGGCTTACCCAGGTGCCCCTGGAAGCCACCGGACAGCGCGCGTCTACGGTCGTCGGCACGGGCCAACGCGGTCACCGCCACGGCCGGCAGTTCCTCACCGGGTACGCCCAGCGTCTCGCGCAGCATCTGCACCAGGCCGTAGCCGTCCATGCCGGGCATGCCGATATCGCTGATCAGCAGATCGAACGCCGTGTGCCCGCGCAGATCGAGCAGTTCCAAGGCCTCGGCGGCACTGCCTGCGGCCACCACCTGCGCGCCCTGCTCCTCCAGTACCCGGCGCATGTAGCCCAGCATTTCCGGCTGGTCCTCGACGGCCAGGATGCGCAGCCCCTGCAGCGAGTTGGAGGCAACCACCTGGTCGCCGATACGGCCACGCTGTACGCGCCGGCGGGGCTGGTTGCTGGCCTGCTTGACCTGGAACTCGGGCAGGCGCAGCTGGAAGGTTGCACCCTTGCCGGGACCTTCGCTGGCTGCTGATACGGTGCCGCCATGCAACTCGGTGAGCTGCTGCACGATGGCCAGGCCCAGGCCCAGACCACCGTGACGACGGGTGGTGGTGCCATCGGCCTGGCTGAAACGGCTGAACAGATGTTTCAGGAATTCGGGGGCGATGCCGTCGCCGTCGTCCTTTACCTGCACCACGAAGCCATCGCGCTCGCGCCAGAGGCTGATCGTCACCTGCCCTTCCACCGGGGTGAACTTGATCGCATTGGACAGCAGGTTGGACAACACCTGGCGCAGGCGGGTTGCATCACCGAGCACCGCACAGGGCTGCGATGGCACTTCCATCACCAGCGTCTGCGCCTTGCCCTCGGCCACCAGTTCCTGCGCACGCACCGCCTCCCGCACCTGTTCGGCCAGGTCCAGCACTTCCACTTCCAGCTGCACCTTGCCCAGCAGCATGCTGCTCAGGTCCAGCATGTCGGACATCAGGTTCTTCTGCGTCATCGCGCTGCTGGCGATCACTTCCATGCCCTTGCGCATCGGGTGGTCCGGCTCCATGCGCTGCAGCAACAGCTCGCTCCAGCCCAGCACCGTGGTCAGCGGCGTGCGCAGTTCGTGCGACAGCGTGGCCAGGAACTCATCCTTCATCCGCGCCATGCCTTCGGCAGTGTTGCGTGCGGCGCGTTCGGCATCCAGCAACTCCTCGCGCGCGCGTTCGATTTCTCGCCGCTCGGTGATATCCGGGCTGTTGCCTGCCAGGCCGATGAAGCGCCCATCCGGCGAAAAACGCGGTACGGCATTCATTTCCAGCCAGCGCCACTGACCGTCATGGCGACGTACGCGGGCGTTGAAATGCAACTCACGCTGTTCGGCCAAGGCCGCGCGCAGCTCGTACTCGAACGGCGCCAGCTCATCGGCATGCAGAAAGCGCTGCCACCACCGCTCGCCCAGGTCGGTACCCGGAATCACACCGAAAAACGTGCCGAACGCAGTGTTGACGAAGCGCACATGTCCCAGGTCATCCAGCACCCAGACCGGCATCGGCAGGCCGTCGGCCAGCGCACTGAAACGCGCCTCGCTCTCGGCCAGTTCGGTTTCGATGCGCTTGCGCTCGGAAATATCGAAGAACAGCACCGCCACCTGGTGCTTCTCTGGCGCTCCGATGCGTACGGCCTCTACCGAATACCAACGGCCCAGTTCCGGCACCATGCGTTCGAAATGGACGGTGGTGCCTTCGCTGGCGACCCGCCCGAGCACATGGAACCAATAGGTTTCGATAGTGGGCAATACGTGGCTGACCCGGCGCCCGGTGACATCGGACAGTCCGGTGATCTTCTCGAAACCGGCATTGACCTTGAGATAGGCGAAATCCACCGCCTCTCCGCCCTCGAACAGGACCTCGATCACGCAGAAACCGCTGCCCACCGCATCGAACATCTGCTGGTAAAGGAAAGCGTTGCCCAGATCGTCATCGACCAGGTCGCTCAGTGGCAGCGAGGATTCGTAGTGGAGCTCGGGCATTGCGCGGGTGTTCGAGGGGCCACGGGGGCGATGGAGGGGCATGCCAGTCTGCCGCATGCGTCGATACAGGCAGCGTGATGATGAACCGGTCCGCAACCCCTGTCAGCACACTGTGAGGCAGTTGATTGCGGGTGACGTGGCCCGGCCCCACACTGGACGTACCCTCCCTGCCGTACCGGAGTACGCCATGAAAACCTTGACCGTTACCGGACTGGCCCTGGCTTGCCTGCTTGCCGCAGGGGCTGCCCAGGCCGGCTCGAAGAACGTAGCCGCCCCCGATGCCCCCCGCGCCCTGGCTGTCGAAGGCCCGGTGCAGGTGCAGTGGACCGATCCTGCCCAGTTCACCGAACTGCGCTACAGCCGCAACCGCTGGGATGCCCAGCGCGGCAACTGGGTGGAAACCCTGGCCGAGCATCTGCGCAAACAGGCCGACAAGCAGCTGCCGGAAGGGCAGAAGCTGGATGTGACCATCACCGACATCAAGCGTGCGGGCGATTACGAGCCGTGGCACGGCCCGCGCCTGGATGATGTGCGCATCATGCGCGACATCTACCCGCCGCGTATCACCCTGCAGTTCACCCTCACCGATGCCAATGGCCAGGTGATCGACCAGGGTGAGCGCAAGCTGGCCGACACCGGCTACCTGCTCAACAGCAGCCTGCCCAACAACACCGACCCGCTGCGCTACGAAAAGCGCATGCTCGACGATTGGTTGCGCCGCGAGCTGCGCGACGATCGCAACACCGCCGGCCTGTAAGCTGGCATCGCTGGAAATGAAAAGGGCCGCAATGCGGCCCTTTTTGCGTTACCTGACGTGGCTGTTTTGGCCTCATCTGTAGTGCCGAGCCATGCTCGGCATTGGGCATTGCCGGTGAAGCCTCTGCCGAGCATGGCTCGGCACTACATTGGTATTGCCGGTAAAGCCCCTGCCGAGCATGGCTCGGCACTACCGGAGCTCAGCTCACTCCGACAGGTATACCCGCGGGGTGCGCTTGAGACTGCACGGCAAGCGGTACGCACTGGTATTGCAGCGCGGTGCCAGTTCGGAGATCGTCGGTGCATTGCCCCACAGCTGCACGATGCTGCCGCGCGCGGCCTGCGGGTGATCGGTGAGGTCCACGGTCAGCATGTCCATCGAGACGCGGCCGATCAGCCGGCCCGGCACGCCATCAATCAACACCGGCGTGCCATTCGGCGCGAACTGCGGATAGCCATCGGCATACCCCATCGCCACCACGCCGACACGGGTAGGCGCTTCGGCGACAAAGCGGGCGCCGTAACCCAGCGGCTCACCGGCCGCCAACTCGCGCACGGCGATCACCCGCGACTGCAGCGTCATCACCGGGCGCAGCTGCGCGGCATGCGGGCTGGGCTGCGGGTACAAGGGATCGGCGCCGTACAACATCAGGCCCGGCCGCACCCAGTCGCTGCGCACGTCCGGCCAGCCCAACAGCGCCGGCGAATTGCACAGGCTGGTTTCGCCGGCCAAGCCCTCCACCGCGCGGTTGAACACGTCCAGCTGCTCGCGGGTGCGGTTGCTGTCCAGTTCATCGGCGCGCGCCAGGTGACTCATCATCACCAAGGGGCCGACATGCGGCAGCGCCGACAGGCGTGCATGGGCATCGCGGAATTCATCCGGCGACAAGCCCAGGCGATGCATGCCGCTGTCCAGCTTCAACCAGATGCGCAGGGTTGCGTCGGTCTTGAACGCTTCCACTGCCTCCAGCTGCCACGACGTCGCCACCACCACCCAGAAATCATGCTCCACGACCAGCGGCAATTCCGCCGCATCGAAGAAGCCTTCCATCAACAGGATCGGGCCACGGATGCCGGCCTGGCGCAATTCCAGCGCCTCCTCGATGCAGGCCACACCGAAACCGTCGGCTTCATCCTGCAACGCGCGGGCGCAGGCGACCGCACCGTGGCCGTAGGCATCGGCCTTGATGATCGCCAACGCCTTGCCACCGCCCAACTGACGCGCAAGCCGGTAGTTGTGGCGCAGTGCCTCCAGGTCGATCAATGCCTGTGCCGGGCGCATCAGTGCTGCCCCTTGCCGTAGCGGAAGATATCCAGGCCCTCGGTGCTGATCTGCGGCTGCTTGCCGCTCATCAGGTCAGCCAGGTAACGGCCGGAACCGGCTGCCATGGTCCAGCCCAGGGTGCCGTGGCCGGTGTTGAGGAACAGGTTGCGGTACGGCGTTGCGCCGATCACCGGCGTGCCGTCCGGGGTGGCCGGGCGCAGGCCGGTCCAGAAGCTGGCCTGCGACAGGTCGCCGCCATCCGGATACAGATCCTTGACCACCTTTTCCAGCGTGGCGCGGCGGCGCGGTTCCAGCGACAGGTCAAAGCCGGCCACTTCTGCCATGCCGCCAACGCGGATGCGGTCGGCAAAACGGGTGATGGCGATCTTGTAGCTCTCGTCCAGGATGGTCGAGTTCGGTGCCATCGCCGCATTGGTGATCGGCAGGGTCAGCGAGTAACCCTTCAACGGATACACCGGCAGCTGCATGCCCAACGGTGCCAGCAACTGCGGCGAATAACTGCCCAGCGCGACAACGTAATGGTCAGCCGTCTCCAACTGGCCATTGATGCGTACGCCGGTGATGCGGTCACCGTCACGCTGGATCGAGGCGATGTCCTGGTCGAAGTGGAACTCCACACCGGCCGCTTCGGCCAAGGCCGCCAACTTGCGGGTGAACAGCTGGCAGTCGCCGGTCTGGTCTTCGGGCAGGCGCAGCGCGCCGACCAGCATCTCGGTCTTGCCGGCCAGCGCCGGCTCGACGCGGGCAATGCCCTGGCGGTCCAACACTTCGTAGGGCACGCCGTACTCGCGCAGCACTTCGATGTCCTGCGCGGCGGCGTCCAGCTGCTGCTGGGTGCGGAACAACTGGGTGGTGCCCAGCTGGCGGCCTTCGTAATCGATGCCGGTGGCCGCACGCAGCTCGTTGATGCAATCGCGGCTGTAGTCGGACACCCGCACCATGCGCGCCTTGTTGACCGCATAGCGGGCCGAGGTGCAGTTGCGCAGCATCTGCCACAGCCAGCGGTACTGGGCCATGTCCGCGGTCGGGCGGATCGCCAGCGGCGCATGTTCCTCGAACAGCCACTTGATCGCCTTGAATGGCACGCCCGGGGCGGCCCACGGCGAGGTGTAGCCGAACGACAGCTGGCCAGCATTGGCGAAGCTGGTTTCCAGCGCCGGGCCGGGCTGGCGATCCACAACGGTGACATCAAAGCCGGCCTGCCGCAGATACCAGGCACTGGTCGTGCCGATCACACCGCTGCCAAGCACCAGAACGCGCATTTTCTTTCTCCAGACCACATCATTCCCTGCACACGGGACGGCAGGGGCTAGGAACGGCGCAGTATATTCAGGGTGAGCCAGTGTTTTCTTCTGTATTGATATGACAAATCGGGGTAATTTCCTGTTTCGTTCATCAAAAGCAGAGCCGCCATGGCCGCCCGCAGCCGCGAACTGGACAAGATCGACCGCAAGATCCTGCGCATCCTGCAGCAGGAGGGGCGGATTTCCTTCACCGAGCTGGGCGAGCGCGTGGGCCTGTCGACCACCCCCTGCACCGAGCGCGTGCGGCGGCTCGAGCGCGAAGGCGTGATCACCGGTTACTACGCCCGCCTGGACCCGTCCTCGGTCAAGGCCAGCCTGCTGGTGTTCGTGGAAATCAGCCTGGCCTACAAGTCCGGCGATATCTTCGAGGAATTCCGCCGCGCCGCGTTGAAGCTGCCCAACGTGCTGGAATGCCATCTGATGTCCGGCGATTTCGACTACCTGCTCAAGGCGCGCATCAACGAAATGGCCTCCTACCGCAAACTGCTGGGCAGCACCTTGCTGACCTTGCCGCATGTACGTGAATCCAAAAGCTACATCGTGATGGAAGAAGTCAAAGAAACCCTGTGCCTGCCCATCGCCGAGTAAGTGCCTAGCCACCTGTTCCTGTAGTGCCGAGCCATGCTCGGCAGAAGCCTTACCGGTAATGCCCCTGCCGAGCATGGCTCGGCACTACACGAGCAAACGCCTGCCGAGCATGGCTCGGCACTACAGGCAATCGCTGGCCTAGCGGCTGCCCGCCGGCGGCGGCACCACCTGCTGCCCCACGCCACTGGGCACGGTGTCGTAATAACGATTGGTACGCGTATCGATTACCCGGCCCGGACTGGTCTGGCGCATATGCGGCGCCGGCTGTCCCTTGCTGTCGTAGATCGGCCGCACGGTGGCACGCGGCTGTGCGATTGGCTTGGACCTGGGTTTCGGCTTGGGCCTGTCTTCGGTCCGTGCAGGCGGATCGGCGTCCTCACGCTGCGGGCGGGCGTTGCCAGTCACCGGCGTTGATTGCGAGGGCAAGGTGACCGGGCGCGTTTCAGTCGGCGGCGGCGGTTGCCTGAGCTGCGCCTGCGCAAGCAGCGGCGCGGCCAGCAGCAACGATGCGAACCAAAGCGGAATCCTTGTCATCAGCCCCTCCTGTTCATGCGTGCCAGCATGCACCCACGGGGCTGGCGCGACGATGAACGCGCCCTTGGAGTCGCCCTCCCCCGCCCTTACCCTGTTTGATCATCCGCCCACGGACCTGCCCCATGACTGCCTTCGACCTGACCCCTCCCAGCAGCGCACAGCGCGATACGCTTATCGCCGGCCTCAGCGCCGAGGAACAGCGCGTGTTGTTGCACCATGGCACCGAGGCGCCGTTCTGCGGCGTGTTCCTGGATAACAAGCGCGACGGCGTGTACTGCTGCCGACTGTGTGCCCTGCCACTGTTCCGCTCCAGCACCAAGTTTGATTCCGGGACCGGCTGGCCGAGCTTCTTCGCCCCATTCGATCCGGCGCATGTGCGTGAGATCCGCGATACCAGTCACGGCATGGTCCGCACCGAGATCGTCTGCGCACGCTGTGGCAGCCACCTGGGCCATGTATTCCCCGACGGTCCGCCGCCGACCTTCGAGCGTCATTGCCTGAACTCGGTCTCGCTGGCCTTCGTCGACAATGGCCAGCCCTACCCTGATCCGCTGCAACGCGGTGGCGCCGAGGCGCAGCCTGCGGCCTAGCCTGTAGTGCCGAGCCATGCTCGGCAGGGGGCTTTGCCGTTGTAGTGCCGAGCCACGCTCGGCAGAAGCGTTCCCGGTAGAGCCTCAGCCGAGCATGGCTCGGCTCTACAGATTCTGCTCTGACGGCCGACAACGGGATATCCCCTCCCCGCGTCTGCTCCCCATGCTCATTCTCGTCGGCCTGCTGGTTGTCATTCTTGCCGTGCTCGGCGGTTACGTCGGCGCGCACGGTCGCCTGGCCGCGCTCTGGCAGCCCTATGAGCTGGTCATCATCGGCGGCGCTGCGCTGGGCGCATTCCTGATCGGCACCCCGATCAAGACGGTCAAGCAGACCCTCAAGGCCACCATCAGTGTGTTCAAGGGCCCGCAGTACAAGCGCCAGGACTATCTGGACGTGCTCAGCCTGCTCTACGAACTGCTCAACAAGGCCCGCCGCGAAGGCTTCATGGCGCTGGAAGAGCATGTCGAAAAGCCACAGGACAGCGCCGTGTTCGCCAACTATCCGAAAGTGCTGGCCGACCATCACCTGTTGGATTTCATCACCGACTGCCTGCGCCTGATGATTGGCTCCAACATCGAGCCGCACGAGCTGGAACCCTTGCTGGAACTGGAGCTGGAAAAGCACCACCACGAGGCGCTGGAACCGGCGCACGTGCTCAACAAGGTCGCCGATGGCCTGCCCGGCTTCGGCATCGTCGCCGCTGTGCTGGGCATCGTGATCACCATGGGCTCGATCGGCGGCGACATCAAGGAAGTCGGCGCCCACGTGGCTGGCGCCCTGGTCGGTACCTTCCTCGGCATCCTGCTCGGCTATGGCTTCATCGGCCCGCTGGCTGCGGCGGTGGAAGCGCGCGCCGAACAGGACGCCCGCATCTACGAATCGGTGAAGACCGCGCTGCTGGCCTGCCTGCGTGGCTACAACCCGAAGATTGCACTCGAATTCGCCCGCAAGACCGTGCCGTCGGCGCTGCGCCCGGGCTTCAGTGAGTTCGAACAGCATCTGAAGTCGGTCAAGTAAGGCCCCGCACATGACCGAGAACGCCAAACCCACGGTGATCGTACGCCGGGTGAAGAAGGTCCAGGGCGGCGGCCACCACGGCGGTTCGTGGAAGGTGGCCTACGCCGACTTCGTCACCGCGATGATGGCCTTCTTCCTGGTGCTGTGGCTGATGGCCGCCACCAGCACGCCCGAACGCGCAGCAATCTCCGAATACTTCCGCAATCCCAGCCCGCTCAGTGGCACCAGCAGCACCCCAGCGCCGGGCATGGCTGGCCCGGGTGGAGCCAGCACATCGATGATCAAGCTCGGTGGCGCCACCGACGTGTCGCGTGGCAACAGCAATGACCCGTTCCAGAACAAGCAGGAATCGGTACCCACGCCGGTACAGGAACGCGAGCGTGATCGGCAACGATTGGAAGCGTTGAAGCAGGAGCTGCAAGAAGCGATCAGCAAGAGCCAGGCGCTGGAACCGTTCAAGGACCAACTGCTGTTGGACATCACCCCGGAAGGCCTGCGCATCCAGATCGTGGACAAGCAGAACCGGCCGATGTTCGA
>NZ_DAMBEF010000045.1:0-24783 GCF_032061965.1 Stenotrophomonas sp.
GAAACCGCCCAGGCCATGGTCGCCCCGGGCAAGGGCATCATCGCCATCGACGAATCCACCGGCACGATTGCCAAGCGCTTCGCAAGCGTCGGCATCGAGAACACGGAAGAAAACCGTCGTGCCTACCGCGAGCTGCTGCTGACCACGCCGAAGCTCAACGAGCACATCTCGGGCGCGATCCTGTACGACGAAACCATCCGCCAGTCGACCAAGGACGGCGTGCCGTTCGCCAAGTACATGGCCGACAACGGCATGATCCCGGGCATCAAGGTCGACAAGGGTGCGCACCCGCTGGCCGGCTGCCCCGGTGAGCTGGTGACCGAAGGCCTGGACGGTCTGCGCGAGCGCCTGCAGGAGTACTACAAGCTGGGTGCGCGTTTCGCCAAGTGGCGTGCAGTTATCAACATCGGCGAAAGCATGCCGTCGGGTACCTGCATCGAAGCCAATGCCCATGCGCTGGCCCGTTATGCGGCGCTGTGCCAGGAATGCGGCCTGGTGCCGATGGTCGAGCCGGAAGTGATCATGGACGGCGACCACGACATCGAGACCTGCTACGAAGTCACCGAAGCCACCCTGCGTTCGCTGTTCGATGCGCTGTACCAGCAGAACGTGGTGCTGGAAGGCACCATCCTGAAGGCCTCGATGGTCATCCCGGGCAAGACCTGCGACGAGCAGGTGGATGTCGAGGAAGTGGCCGAGTCCACCGTGATGTGCCTGAAGTCGACCGTGCCGGCGATCCTGCCGGGCGTGGTGTTCCTGTCCGGTGGCCAGAGCGATGAGCAGTCCACCGCTCACCTCAACGCCATGAACCAGCTGGGCAACCTGCCGTGGCCGCTGAGCTTCTCCTACGGCCGCGCCATGCAGCAGGCCGCACTGAAGCTGTGGGCCAAGGACATGAAGGGCAACTACGCCGCTGCACAGAAGACCGTGTTCGAGCGTGCCAAGGAAAATGGCCAGGCTGCACTGGGCAAGTGGGAAGGCTGATAAGCCACCCCAAGTGAGTTGAACAGAACGCCGGCCAACCGCCGGCGTTTTTTGTTGCTGCCAGGAGCGGCATAAGTCGCGAAGATTCATCGCCAGGAAGCCGGTTGGCTGTGCCGACACGGATGCGGCGGCCTCCGCTGGGCAAACCTTGCTGCTGCGACGGAGCTGGGATCCGCCAACGCCTGTTGCCGACGCCTGGAACACGCGGGCTATCGCCGACTTCGATGATCAGCGGGTGAGGGTATGGCACCTGCCAGCGATGCTGCTGATGCGGCCGGCACGTCGCCACGCGGCACCTGCAGCCGGCACTTTTGCTGACAACGCGCGTCCGGCCGCGCGCACGCAGCGGCGTGGTTTTGCCTAGAATCGGGCTTTCCCTCCAAGGTCGGCAGGATGCAGAAGTTCACGGTTGCCGGTGCATGCGCGGTAGTGGCGTTGTTGCTGTCAGACCCAGCGAATGCAGCGCAGTCGCGTGCATTCGACATCCTTCATTACGCCACCACGGTGGACGTGGATATCGCTGCCGGTACTCTGCACGGCGAGACCTTGGTGCGCTTCAGCGCAGTCACTGCCGGTGCCCGCGAACTGCAGTTGGACAGCGGTGCGTTGACGATCGACAGCGTGCAGCAGGACGGCGAGCCGGTGCCGTTTGTGCAGCGTGATGCAGTGCTGCATATCAACCTGCCGACCGCAGTGCGTGCGGGCGAAGTGCAGGTGCGCTACCACGGCAAGCCGCGATTCGGCCTGGAGTTCGCGCCCGCACGCGAGGAGGTCTACACCATCTTTTCCACCGCGCAGTGGATGCCCTCGGTGAATGCCCCTGACGAACGCGCAACCCTGGCCTTGGCGCTGCGGTTGCCGCCACGCCTGAAAGCGACGGCGGCGGGCGACGCCTTGCCATCACGGCAGCTCGACGATGGCCGTATCGAGCACCGCTGGCAGTTGCGCAAGCCGGCGCCGGCATTCGTCTACGGATTTGCGGCCGGTCCTTATGTCCATGCACGGCAGGGCAACCTGCATTACTACTCGATGGATCGTTCCGAGGTCGAATTGCGGCAGCTGTTTGCAGCTACCGGCGACATGCTTGGCTTCTTCGCCGAGCGCGCCGGGCTGGCTTACGAAGGCGACTATCGGCAGGCGCTGGTAGCCGAAACCATTGGTCAGGAAATGGCCGGCATGGCGGTGATGTCCGAAGCCTATGGCAAGGAGGTGCTGGATGATCCCACGCAGACCGGCCTGATCGCCCACGAAGCCGCGCACCAATGGTGGGGCGTGCGCGTGACCTGTGCCGGTTGGGAGCACTTCTGGCTGAATGAAGGTTTCGCCAATTTCATGACCGCCGCCTGGCTGCAGCAGTCGCAGGGCGAGGCGGCTTACCAGGCGATGGTGCAGGGCTGGGAGACGCGTGTGCAGGAGCTTCGTACCAACGGCGCGGATCGTCCCTTGGTGTACCCGCAATGGATCAAGCCCAGCGCGGATGATCGCGCCGTGGTCTACAAGAAGGGCGCCTACGTGCTGCACCGCTTGCGGCGGGAGCTGGGCGAGGAGGTGTTCTGGCGTGGCTTGCGTGAGTACACGCAGGCCAATGATGGTCGGTCGGTGGTGACTGCCGATTTCCAGCAGGCGATGGAGCATGCGGCAGGCCGCTCGCTGCAGGCGTTCTTTGATGCCTGGGTTTATGGCGTGGGTGGTGAGCTGGGCTGATGGGCTTGTTGCGAAGCGCTATCCCTCTCCAACCCTTCCCTTGCCTGCGGCAAAGGGAAGGGGCTGTTCATGCAGGCCGCCGGGCCGATCTCGGGTATCCGCTGCAACTCCCTCCCGTTCGCGTAGCGAAGGGGGGAGGGTGGTTTTGATTTTTGCTCGGCCAGAAGAGCCAGAACCTCAATGCGCAGCCGCAAACCCGCCGGCAAATGAGGCCAGCACCGGTGCCGCCTGCTCGGGCGCAGGACCGGCGCTTGCCAGAGCCTGCTGATAGATCTTGAACGCAGCGGCGTTGTAGGCCACCAGCACGATGCGCGATGGCCGCGCATGGCTTTTCTGCCAGGTCATGGTCTCGGTTGCGGCAATCACCGCCGCCGCATGCAGCGGGTAACCGTACACGCCACAACTGATGGCCGGGAAGGCAATCGATTCCAGGCCCATCTGCTCGGCCAGACGCAGCGATTGCCAATAGCAATTGGCCAATAGCGCTGCTTCATCATGGCGGCCATCGCGCCAGACCGGGCCGACGGTGTGGAACACATGCCGGGCGGGCAGCGCATGGCCGCCGGTGGCACGCACTTCGCCGGTGGGGCAGCGCACACCCGGGCGCTGTTCGGGGAACTGCAGGCACTCGGCCAGCAAACCCGGGCCTGCGGCCCGATGGATGGCACCGTCCACGCCGCCGCCGCCAAGCAGGGTTTCATTGGCCGCATTGACGATGACGTCAACGGCCAGTTCGGTGATGTCGCCCTGCCAAACTTCAATGTTCATGGCTGTGATCTTCCACTGCGGTTAATGAGAAAAGTGTGAGGGCAGCCGCCATGCCGGGCACGGGCCCAGTCTGCGCGCTCGCCGTCTCATTGGCCGCGATTTGTGGGTACAGAAACGCGCAAAGGCCGCACAGGCGGCCTTCGCGTTGCTGACGGGTTAAGTAACAGCGGTTACGGAAGGCCGGCCAGCCAGTCGTCGTCCGAACCATCGTTGACGTCGGCGAACAGCGGGGTCGAGAAGTAGCGCTCGCCGGTGTCCGGCAGCATGGCCAGGATCACCGAGCCCGCTTCGGCCTTGGCGGCCACGTCCAGTGCGGTGGCGACGGTTGCGCCGGAGGAAATGCCGACGAAGATGCCTTCTTCAGCCGCCAGGCGGCGCGAGGTTTCAATTGCGCGCTCATCCTGGATGGACAGCAACTGGTCGTAGACCTCGCGGTTGAGCACTTCCGGCACGAAGTCCGGGGTCCAGCCCTGGATCTTGTGCGGGGTGAATTCCTTGCCGGCCAGCAGGGCGGCGCCGGCCGGTTCGGTGGCGATGATGCGGGTGTCCGGGCGCGCCAGCTTGAGCACTTCGCCAACGCCGGTCAGGGTGCCACCGGTGCCCCAGCCGCTGACGAAATAGTCCAGGCGTTTGCCGGCGAAGTCGCGCAGGATTTCCGCTGCGGTGGTCTGGCGGTGGAAGGCGGGGTTGGCCGGGTTGGCGAACTGGCTGGCCAGGAACCAACCGTGCTGGTCGGCCAGCTCCTTGGCCTTGCGCACCATGCCGGTACCGCGCTCGGCGGCGGGGGTCAGGATCACCTTGGCGCCATAGGCGCGCATCAGCTTGCGGCGCTCCACCGAGAAGGTCTCCACCATGGTGGCGACAAACTTGTAGCCGCGTGCGGCCGCAACCATGGCCAGGGCCACGCCGGTATTGCCGGAGGTGGCTTCGACGATGGTGTCGCCCGGCTTGATCAAGCCCTTTTTCTCGGCGTCCAGAATGATGGCCAGGGCCAGGCGGTCCTTGACCGAGCCGGCCGGGTTGAACGACTCCACCTTGACGTAGATATCCACGCCGGCCGGGGCCAGGCGGTTGAGCTTGACCACCGGGGTATTGCCGATGGTGTCCAGGATGCTGTTGTAGATAGCCATTGAATTCTCCGGGGAGGTGGTCAGGCGGCGTCGGCCAGTGTCGGCGAGGACGTCTTTGCGGAAAGTGAGGATACGGTTGCCGGTGCCAGCAGCGGGGCGTCGCCAAACCAGTGCAGTTCGTTGGTCAGCGCGGCAACCTCGCCGACGATCAGCAGGGCAGGGGATTGCACCTGATGCTGGCGTGCGGCCTCTGGCAGGTTGCGCAGTTGGCTACTGACCACCCGCTGGTTGCTGCGCGAGCCATTTTCCACCAAGGCAATCGGGGTGGCGGCCGGCAGGCCGGCATCAAGCAGGTGGGTACGGATCTGTGCCAGCGCGGCCACGCCCATGTAGAACACCAGGGTCTGGCGGGGCTGGGCCAGCGTGGTCCAGTCCAGCGTATCGAGCGAGTCCTTGCAATGCGCGGTGACCAGGCGAAGCTGCTGCGCGTGATCGCGGTGAGTCAGCGGAATGCCGGCGTAGGCGGCACATGCAAGTGCGGCGGTGATCCCGGGTACCACTTCGTAGGGCACGCCATGGCCGCGCAGGAATTGAAGTTCTTCGCCGCCGCGGCCAAACACGAACGCATCGCCGCCCTTCAAGCGCACCACGCGCTTGCCGGCGCGGGCGTGTTCCAGCATCAGCGCATGGATGTGCTCCTGCGCGGTGCTGTGGCCCTGCGCGGACTTGCCTACCTCGATGTAGTCGGCGTCGCGACGCGCCAGTTGCAGCACCTCGGCACTGACCAGTCGATCGTGCAGGATCACGTCGGCCTGGTTGAGCGCCCGCAGGGCATTGAGGGTGAGCAGTCCGGGATCGCCGGAACCTGCCCCCACCAGCACCACCGAACCACTGGGCGTGGCGGCTTCGCTGCCCAGGTCCTGCAGCAGTTGGCATTGCGCATCCACGCTCTGGTGACGGCGCAACAGGTCCAGTACCGGGCCTTCGACCAGACGGTCGAAGAATCGGCGGCGGGCGGCCAGGTCGGGTAGCTGCTCGCGGATCAGTCCGCGCTTGCGGCTGACCAGTTCGGCCAGTTGGCCCCAGGCCTGGTCGAACAGGGATTCGATGCGGCGGCGCACATGGCGGGCGACCATCGGCGCGCCGCCGCCACTGGAAATGGCGATCTGCAGCGGGCCGCGTTCGACAATGGCGGGTACATGGAAGGCGGACAGCTGCGCGTCATCGACCACGTTGGCGAAAAGGCGCCTTGCGTCGGCGGCTGCGGCCACGTCACGATTGATGGCGGCATCGTCGGTGGCGGCGATCACCAGCCAGATATCGGCGTCCAGCCAACGCGTATCAAAGCTGCCCTGCAGCCATTGCACCTTGCCGGCGTCGGCCAGGCCCTGCAGGCCAGGACTGAGCTGTGGCGCGCCTACCCGGGGCAAGGCACCGGCATGCAGCAGGGCCTCGGTCTTGCGCTCGGCTACCGAGCCTCCTCCCACCACCAGCACGGCCCGTCCCTTGAGGTCGGCAAACAGCGGAAACAGAGGGGCGTCCAAAGTGGCAATGTCAGCGAGATGAGGAGGTCGTGAACGTAACGCCGTGCCGCTGGGGCAGGAAATGACTTGCCCAATGGCGTAGATTACTTTCGGTTATAAGCTCGCCGTTCGATTTGGCCTACATTCTTCACAGTCCCTTACCGAAGCTCTCACCCAGCCACTGCGATGACCCTTACCCAACTGCGTTACCTCGTTGCCATTGCCGATGCCGAGCTGAACATCACGCTCGCCGCGACACGGGTGCATGCCACCCAGCCGGGGTTGTCCAAACAGCTCAAACAGCTCGAGGATGAGTTGGGCTTTCTCTTGTTCGTGCGCAAGGGGCGCAGCCTGGAGTCGGTGACCCCGGCCGGCGAGGAAGTGATCAGCCGTGCGCGTGCGGTGTTGGCCGAAGCGAACAACATCCGCACCTATGCCGCCAACCAGCGCCGCGAAAGCCACGGCCAACTGGTCCTGACTACGACCCACACGCAGGCACGCTTCGTGCTGCCACCGGCGGTGGCGCGCATCAAGCACGCTTACCCGCAGGTCAGCGTGCATCTGCAACAAGCTGCTGAAAGCGACGCGCTGGATCTGCTCAGCCAGGGCGATGCCGACATCGCCATCATCAGTACCGCCGGCGGCGAACCTTCGACCGGGATCGCGGTGCCGCTGTACCGCTGGCGGCGGCTGGTGCTGGTGCCCAAGGGACATCCGTTCGACCGCCCCGGCAATGTACCGGACATGGCCGCACTGGCCAGCCAACCGCTGATCAGCTACGAGTCCTCCACCCGCACCAGTTCGTCGCTGCGACGTGCGTTTGCTGCATTGGACCTGGAGCCGGACCTGACCCTGACCGCGCTGGATGCCGACTTGATCAAGACCTATGTGCGCACAGGTTTGGGCGTTGGTCTGTTGGCGGAAATGGCCGTCAACAGTTATGACACCGACCTGCGTGCGTGGCCTGCACCGGCGGCAATCCCGGAGTGCATTGCCTGGGCGGTCCTGCCACGCGACCGCGTGTTGCGCGATTACGCCCTGGAGCTGGTGCATGTGCTGGCGCCGCAGATCGACAAGCGCGACCTGCGTCGGGTTCTGGATGGCAACCAGGCCGCTGACTGGCCAACGCCGCCGACCTGGGAATCACTGACCCAGACCATCACCGTCTAAGACAGGCGGGCAGCATGACCGCCTTGGTGATCCTGCCCGGCCTGGATGGCACCGGCACGCTGCATGCACCTTTCATCGATGCCTTGGGGGATGTACCCGGCGCGGTAACGGTGGTGCGCTATCCGCGGGATCAGGCATTGGATTACAAGGGGTTGGAGGCGCTGGCCCGCGCAGCCTTGCCGGTTGATGTCCCGTTCGTTCTGCTGGGTGAGTCGTTCTCCGGGCCGATCGCGATATCCATCGCAGCCGATCCACCGCCCAACATGCGTGGTCTGGTATTGAGCACCACTTTCGCGCGTGCGCCCGTGCCTGTGCTGTCGCCGTTTGCTGCCTGGCTGCCGCCAGTGTCGGCACGCAGGGTGCCGATGAATCTGCTGTCCTGGCTGTTGTTGGGCCGCTGGGCAACGCCTGACGTGACCGCAGCCCTGCGCTGCGCATTGTCCAACGTGCCATCGGCGACATTGCGGCACCGTGCCGCGCTCACGCTCGCAGTGGATGTGTCCCCCTTGCTGCAGCGGATCACGCTGCCGGTGCTGTATCTGCGCGCCCGCGGTGATCGCCTGATCAGGCCTGCTGCCGGCAGGGAAATCACTGCCGCCATCCGGAGGGCGAGCTTGCTGCAGATCGAAGGCCCGCATTTGTTGCTGCAAGCCTGTCCACAGCAGTCCGCACAAGCGGTGGCGGCATTCCTCGCGCAGCAGCACTGAAAGCCCGTCGCTGGAGTGAAGCGAGTGGCACGCCTCGTGGTTCTACTACGTCCCGCTCTGGCAATTACCTACTTCCTGATGCTGCGGTGATCTGCATTCTCACGAACTGCATCCGTGGGAGGAAGCCATGAAGCGCCCTGATAACGATGGCACCGAGCCGCTGATGGTGGAATGCCATCTGCATGGGCGGCAGGTCTCTGCGGTTGTCTGCGGACATATGCTGCAGCAGCCACCACCACGACTGGGCGTAGTTGAGAACAGCAACGATCCGAACGATCTTCAGGCCTGGTGTCATCGCTGCGAAGACATGTTCCAGCACGAAGCTGGTTTGACCGACACGTTTGATGCCTTCAACGACATGAGCATCGTCTGCGTGGTGTGCTACGCGCAGATAAAGGCCAGTCACCTGATCGCGCTGAACTGAGCGGTCTGCACATGTTTGTCATTGCTGCGGCAAACGGTCGCACCCGTGTTGACGGCCCCCGCCGGTAGCCACCGCTAGAATGCGAGGGTCATGCGCAAGGCCCGCTTCCAATCGCTGCTGCTTCAGCTGGCCATGGTGGCTGCCGTGTTGATGGCGGCCGCGCCGGTGGTCAGTCGCTGGTTGCAGGCGCAGCACGGGCAGATGCAGATGAGCATGCAGATGTCGGGCATGACCGCGGCGCCGATGGGGAAGGTGGCTGCCGATCCACATGCCGCGCAGCACGCCATGCACGGGTCACATGAACACGCCGCCCCGGCCTTGCTGAATACGACCCAGTCACATCCGTCCGCGCCCGATCCGCACGCCGCCCATGGCGAAGCCTGCGACTACTGCACCATGGCGTCGCGATTGCTGCCGTGGCTGGCGGTGTTGCTGGTACTGGCGCCCCTGCTTTACCGGCTGGTGCCCACGTCCCCTCGCTGCATCCAACTGCCGTCCAGCCTGCACTGGCCGGCGCATCCTGCTCGCGGCCCGCCGCTGTTCTGCTGATACCGACATCCCATCCTTGTGCCGCGCGCTGCTTTTGAAGCAGGGCGTGGCTGTGTCGTATTGGAGAACTGCATGTACAACCCCTCCCGTATGCCGGGTGTTCCGGCGTGCCTGTCCATCTGCGTCTGCATGGCGCTGTTTCCATCCCTTGCCGGTGCCGTTGAGCCGGACGATGCCAAGACCCTGGACACCTTGGTGGTGACCGCGGCTGCGCCGTCGTCACCGCTGCAGTGGGTCACTGATCCACGCCTGCCAAGACAACCTGTGCCGGCCAGCGATGGCGCGGATTACCTCAAGACCGTGCCGGGCTTTTCGGCCATCCGCAATGGCGGCACCAACGGCGATCCGGTGCTGCGTGGCATGGGCGGTTCGCGCCTGAACATCCTCAGCAACGATGGCAACCTGATTGGTGCGTGCCCCTCGCGCATGGACAATCCGCTGTCGTATATCGCACCGGAGACCTTTGACCGGCTGACCGTGATCAAGGGGCCGCAGAGCGTACGCTGGGGGGCCGGTGCCTCGGCGGGGACCGTGCGCTTTGAGCGCGATACCCCACGTTTCAGCACGCCGGGCATGGAGTTGCGGGCCAGCGCGTTGGCCGGTTCCAACAATCGCAATGACCAGGTGCTGGATGCGAGTTTCGGCAGCAGCCCCGGCTATGTGCGGGTCAACGGCAACCGTTCCGAAGCCGATGATTACAAGGACGGCAACGGTGACGTGGTGCCCTCGCGCTGGCGCAAATGGAATGCCGATGCCGCGATCGGCTGGACCCCGGATGCCGATACCGTGCTTGAGCTCAGCGCCGGTACCGGCGACGCCATTGCCCGCTATGCGGGGCGAGGCATGGATGGTGCGGCCTTCAAGCGCGACAGCTACGGTCTTCGCTTTGAACGCGACAACCTGCCGGGCGCGTGGGACAGGGTGCAGGCCAACCTGTACTACAACAATGCCGATCATCTGATGGACAACTACACGCTGCGCACACCCAATCCGGACAGCAGCATGCCGATGCCGATGGCTTCCAATGTCGAGCGCCGCACGACGGGTGGGCGTTTCAGCAGCGAGTGGCGCTGGCAGGACGTGGCCATCGTTGCCGGCATCGATGCGCAGGACAGTCGTCACCGCAGCCGTAACGGCATGGGCCGTGGCACCTGGCGGCAGGCGGCGTGGCAGCGCGATGCGGACTTCAGCAGCCAGGGCATATTCAGCGAACTGACCCTGGGCGAAGGTAAGCCCGCGCGCTGGGTCGGCGGTCTGCGACTTGACCGGGCGCAGGTCAAGGACAGGCGCACGAGCACCGGCATGATGAACATGCCCAATCCCACCGCCGGGCAGGAGCGCACACAGGACCTGGGCAGCGGCTTCCTGCGTTACGAGCGTGATCATGGCCAGGCCTGGAGCTGGTATGCAGGCGTGGGGCACAGCGAGCGCATGCCCGACTACTGGGAATTGTTTTCCGCCAACGCGGGCCCGCAGGGCAGCGTCAACGCATTCGCGGGTGTGCAGCCGGAAAAGACGACCCAGCTCGACCTGGGATTGCAGTTCCGCAGCAGTTCGCTCGATGCCTGGGTCTCTGCCTATGCCGGCCGGGTGCAGGATTACATCCTGTTCCACTACCGCAGCGGCGGGATGATGGGCAGCACTACCCAGGCCCGCAACGTGGATGCGCGCATCGCCGGCGCCGAGGCGGGTCTGGAATGGCGGCCGCTGCATGGTTGGAAGCTCGGCAGTACGCTGGCCTATGCCTGGGGCGAGAACCGCAGCGAGCATCGACCGATGCCGCAGATTCCGCCGTTGGAAGCGCGTTTCAGCGCGGCTTATGAGCACGAACGGTGGTCGGTTGGCGCCTTGCTGCGTGCAGCCACCCATCAGCACCGGGTGGCGCAGGACGAAGGCAATGTGGTGGCGCGTGACCTCGGCCCCACGTCCGGCTTTGCAACCCTGTCGCTCAACGGTGCCTACCGCTTCAGTGATGCCTTGCGCGCCAGTGTTGGCGTGGACAACGTGTTCGACCGTGCATATGCCGAGCACCTGAATCTGGCCGGCAGCGCAGATTTTGGCTTCCCGGCCGATCCTGTACGGATCAACGAGCCTGGCCGCAATGTCTGGCTGAAGCTGGATTACCGGTATTGAGCAAGCGCATGCCGCCACCCCAAACGGGTGGCGGCATGTCATGCTGGCCGCTGAGCCAATAGATGCAGGGAGTGGTATGAGTCTGCGAGCAGTCGCCTATGTGAGCACGGCAGTGGCGGGCCTGAGTACCGCTGATCTGGACCACCTTCTGGTGGATGCGCGCGCGCACAATCAGGTGGCAGGCGTGACCGGTGTACTGCTGTTCGATGGGCAGCGTTTTTTCCAGTATTTCGAAGGGCCGGAAGAAGGTGTGGCGCGGGCCTACGAACGCATCCGCAACTCCCACATGCATGTGGACCTGCGCGAGTTGCACAACGATGTAGTGCAGACCCTGCATTTCAGCCAATGGCACATGGGCTGCAGCCACACGGAAGGCAGCGTGCTGCAGCAGCTCAGTACCCAGCAATGGCAGCGTGAAGCGGAGTTCCTGCAGGACGAGCTGGAGCAGGCCGGCGCTTCACCCGCCTTGCAGGAGTTGTTGGCTTTCTGGGGGCAGCAGAACCCGTAGCGCCGAGCCATGCTCGGCAGTGGCTCCACCAACAATGCCCCCGTAGTGCCGAGCCATGCTCGGCAAGGGTCTTCCCGTCAACGCAGCCGGTAGGCATGACTTCCCGCATCGTGCCGATATTTCCTTCCCTGTCGCAAAGCGAAGGGAAGGTTGGCGAAGGCTGTGGTCTTGTTGGCCTCTGGCTTGCCATCAGCTTCGCAGCCTGCGCCGCTCCTGCCGGACGGGCATCAGATTTCTTCGTGCAAGCCGCATTCGCGCTTCAGGCCGAAGAAGCGGGTGTCTTCTTCGCGCATGCCAGGCTCCCAGCGACGGGTGGTGTGGAAATCGCCGATCGACACGTAACCTTGCTCCCACAGCGGGTGGTACGGCAGCTGGTGCTGCTGCAGGTAGTTCCACACATCGCGGTCGTTCCAGTCGGCGATCGGATTCACTTTGTAGCGCTCACCGCGGCGTTGCAGGATCGGGGTATTGGCGCGGCTGGCGGACTGGCCGCGGCGCAGGCCGGTGAACCAGGTGCCGACCTGCAGATCGTCGAGGGCGCGCTTCATCGGCTCGACCTTGCGCAGGTTGTTGTACTGCTCGATGCCAACCACGCCCTGTTCCCAGAGGCGGCCATGGCGGGCTTCCATCCATGCGCGGCTGACCTGCGGGCGGTAGACCTTCAGGTTGAGCTTGAGGCGGTCGACCAGCTCGTCGGCAAAGCGATAGGTTTCCGGGAACAGATAGCCGGTATCGATCAGGATGACCGGGACGTCCGGAAGTTGGCTGCTGAGCAGGTGCAGGGTGACCGCTGATTGCGCGCCAAAGCTGGAGGACAGCACGTGCGATGCCGGGGCATGTTCCAGTGCCCACGCCACGCGCTGCTGTGCGTCCATGGCTTCCAGCGCGGTGTTGAGCGGGCCCAGGTCGTCGGGCAGGTTGGCCGGCGTGTTGGTTGAGGATTTGGGCAGGGCGCTCATGCGTGCAGTTCCACGGAAATCTGGCGATGGGTCGGGTAGGGGGGAAGGGTGACGATGCCGGCGCGATGCAGGAAGTCGCCGAAACCTTCTTCGGCTTCGCGCTCGCCGGCGTACCGCGCAAACAACGGCTCCAGTGCGCCGAGGATGTCCGGCTCGGCGATGTTTTCCCGGTACAAGGTGTTCAGGCGCTGGCCGCGATGGTCGGCACCGAGCATCAGGTTGTAACGGCCCGGCGCCTTGCCGACCAGGGCGATCTCGCCCAGGTACGGGCGCGAGCAGCCGTTGGGGCAGCCGGAGATGCGCAGCAGGATCGGCGCCTCGGCCAGGCCATGCTGTTCCAGCAGCGGCTGCAGCTTGGCGCTGAACTCGGGCAGGTAGCGCTCGGCTTCGGCCATGGCCAGGCCGCAGGTCGGCAGCGCCACGCAGGCCATCGCCGCGCGTGCGAGCGCGGTGGGCGCCTGGTTGCCGGTGTCCAGGCCGGCGCTGCGCACGATCGCATCGATCCTTGTCCGTTGCTCGGTGGCGACACCGGCTACCACCAGGTTCTGGTTGCCGGTCATGCGGAACTCGCCCTCGTGGATGCGGGCGATCTCGCGCAGGGCGGTGAGGTGCGGTGCGCCGGGCAGGTCGGCGATGCGGCCGGCCTGCAGCGACAGGGTCAGGTGCCAGCGGCCATCGTCGCCCTCGACCCAGCCGTAGCGGTCGCCGTTGTGGGCAAAGGCAGCCGCGCGCGCTGGCGCGAAGCGGACGCCGGCGCGGCGTTCGATCTCGGCAACCACGGTGTCCAGACCATGGTCGTCGATGGTGTACTTGAAGCGGGCGCGCTTGCGCAGCTCGCGGTTGCCCAGGTCGCGCTGGGTGGTGACCACCGCGGTGGCCACATCCAGCAGCGCGTCGCGCGCGATGAAGCCGACATTGTTGGCAATGCGCGGGTAGGTTTCGGCATCGCCGTGGGTGGCGCCCATGCCGCCACCAAGGGTGACGTCGTAGCCGAGCAGTTCACCGGCATCATCAAGTACACCGATGAAGCCCAGGTCATTGGCGTAGACGTCCACGTCATTGAGCGGCGGCAAGGCAAAGCCGATCTTGAACTTGCGCGGCAGGTAACGCTCGCCGTAAATCGGCTCTTCTTCGGCACCGCTGCCGGCCACGCGCTCTTCATCCAGCCAGATTTCATAGTAGGCGCGGGTATTGGGCAGCAGATGCTCGGAGGTGCGTGCCGCATCGGCGTAGAGCGTGGCGTGCGCGCTGGACAGCAGCGGGTTGGCGGCGACCAGCACGTTGCGGTTGACGTCGCCGCAGGCGGCCAGGGTGTCGATCAGCGCGGCGTTGATGGCCTGCATCGTTGCCTTCAGTTCGCGCTTGATCACGCCATGGAACTGGAAGGCCTGGCGGGTGGTGATGCGCAGCGAATGGTTGCCGAAGCGGGTGGCGATGGCATCGAGCTTGAGCCATTGCTCCGGGCTGATCACGCCGCCGGGGGTGCGGGTGCGGATCATGAACTGGTAGGCCGGTTCGAGCTTTTGCCGGCGGCGCTCGTCGCGCACGTCGCGGTCGTCCTGCTGGTAGCTGCCGTGGTACTTGATCAGGGTCTGGTCGTCTTCGCGCAGGGCGCCGGTGACGGGGTCGGCCAGGCTTTCCAGCAGGGAGCCGCGCAGGCGGTTGCTGTCGGCCTTGATGTTTTCAACGGAGTGGGTGCTCATTGCGTTCGCTATCTGGAATGGGAAGTCGTAGGAGCGGGGTGAGCCGCGAAGCCGGTGCTGGATCAGATCCCAGCGTTCAAGCCTCAGTACACATCCCGTCCATAGCGCCCCTCCGTGTGCAGTCGTGTCAGATAGTCGCGGGCATCGTCTTCATCCAGCCCACCGTGTTCGCGCAGTACATCCAGCAGCGCTGCATGTACGTCCTTGCCCATCGCAATGGCGCCGCACACGTACAGGTGCGCGCCGTTCTGCAGCCAGTCGTACAGGTCGCGGCCACGGGTGCGCAGGCGCTGCTGGACATAGACCTTGTCGGCTTGATCACGCGAGAACGCCAGGTCCAGTCGATCCAGCTCCTTGCGTCGCAACGCATCCTGCCACTCGGTCTGGTACAGGAAATCGGTATTGAAATGGCGTGCGCCGAAGAACAGCCAGTTGCGGCCAGTGGCACCGATCTCGGCGCGTTCCTGCACGAAACCGCGGAACGGGGCGACGCCGGTACCCGGCCCGATCATGATGATGTCGCGGCTGCTGTCTGCCGGTATCCGGAAGCGTTCATTGGCTTCCACATACACCGGCACCTGTGCGCCTTCTTCCAAGGCAGCAAGGAAGCTGCTTGCAGCGCCAAGGTGTTCGCTGCCATGGGCGTGGTAGCGCAGTTCGTCTACGGTCAGGTGCACTTCCTCGCCGACGCGCTTGCGGCTGGATGCGATCGAGTACAGCCGCTGTGCCGCGGGGCGCAGGGTGCCGAGCAGGGCGTCGGCGCTCCATTCGGCCGGCCAGCGGCGCAGTACGTCGACCAGTTGATGGTCCTCGAATACCTGGGCCAGTGCCGTCTTCTGCGCCGGCTCCAGCAAGGTGGCCAACTCCGGGTGGGCGCTGCGTTCGGCCACGGCGGCCAGCAAGGGGCGTGAGATGCGGGTGAGCTCGCGGTGTTCCCCCAGCCACTGCGACAGCGGTCGACTGTGACCATCGTGGTCAACCTGGTGGCTGCCATCCAGGCCGGTGACGTCCAGCACCGCTTCGACCAGCTCGGCCGGGTTGCGGTGGAGGATGCCCAGCGCATCACCGGGTTCGTAGTGCAGGTTGCTGCCTTCCAAAGACAGCTCCAGATGATGGACAGCCTTGGCGGCCGTGCCATACACGGTATAAGCCGGGCCCTTGAAATCGCGCCCGCTGATCACCTGCCGCGACAGCAGCTCGGCGCTGAATGGGTGCTGGGCGCTGTAGACGGCGGCATGTCGCAGCGGGGTGACATTGCTGATGGCCGGGGCGGCGGTGTCGGTGATGTTGGCGCGGGCATCGCGCACGGCCTGCGCCCGCCACGGATCGACCACGCTGTCGATGTCCAGGTCGGCCTCGCCCACGGCCTGCAGGCGGGTGGCGCCCAGCTCGGCCAGACGGCTGTCCAGCTTGCGGGCGATGCCGCAGAACTCAACGTAGCTGGAGTCGCCCAGGCCGAGTACGGCGTACTTCAGCTGGGGCAGTTTGGGGGCGCGCTTGCCTGCAATGAACTCGACCAGGCCGATGGCGTCATCCGGCGGGTCGCCTTCGCCCTGGGTGCTGATAACGATGTACAGCAGCCGCTCGTTGGCCAGCTCGCGCGTCGCGTAGGCGTCCGCGCGCAACAGCCGCACCGGCAGTCCGGCTGCTTCGGCCTCGGCTACCAGCTGTTCGGCCGCGCGGCGGGCATTGCCGGTCTGGCTGCCGTAGATCACGGTCAGGCGGTCCTGTGCCGGCTGCTGGGCGGCCTGGCCGCCGGGGATGACGGCAAGGGAGGGGGGAGGGCTACCCTGCGCCAACCCGGCGGCGAAGCCGGACAGCCACCACAGGCTGTTTCCATCCAGGCCGTCTACCAGGCGTGTCAGCAGGGCCTTGCGGTCATCAGGCAAGGGGCTGGGTGGCACGGTGGCGGCGGCAGTCATTTCCGGTCCGGTCTGGTTGGGGTTGACTGATCCTAGGTACGGCCCGATGCCAGCGGAAAGGACAAGCGGTTATCGCTTCATGCCCTGGGTTTATTTCGCCCGGTGCCAGCGCCCCGCCACACTTGCCATCCAATGCCGACCCATACCGGGTACTGTGTGGCCCAGACCGGGCCTGGCCTCTGCGACCTAGCTGATGACTGATACCAACCTGTCCCACCTCGATCGGCTGGAAGCCGAGAGCATCCACATCCTGCGCGAAGTCGCTGCTGCCTTCGACAACCCGGTATTGCTGTACTCGGTTGGCAAGGACAGCTCGGTACTGCTGCACCTGTTGATGAAGGCCTTCGCCCCCGGGGTGCCACCGATCCCGCTGCTGCACGTGGACACGCGCTGGAAGTTTCGCGAGATGATCGCCTTCCGCGACCGCCGGGTGGCCGAGACCGGCACCGAGCTGCGGGTGCATATCAACCCCGATGGCATCGCCCGCGACATCGGCCCCATCAGCCATGGCCCCAGCGTCCACACCGACGTGATGAAGACCCAGGGCCTGAAGCAGGCGCTGGACAAGTGGAAGTTCGACGCTGCCATCGGCGGCGCGCGCCGCGACGAGGAAAAGTCGCGGGCCAAGGAGCGTGTGTTCTCCTTCCGCAATGACCGCCACCGTTGGGACCCGAAGAACCAGCGGCCGGAGCTGTGGAACCTGTACAACGCCCGTATCCACCAGGGCGAAAGCGTGCGCGTCTTCCCCTTGTCCAACTGGACCGAACTGGATATCTGGCTGTACATCTACCGCGAGAAGATCCCGGTGGTGCCGCTGTATCTGGCCGCCGAAAGACCCGTCGTCGAGCGCGATGGCAGCCTGATCATGGTCGACGATGAGCGCCTGCCGCTGCAGCCGGGCGAAGTGCCGCAGCTGCGCAAGGTGCGGTTCCGCACGTTGGGCTGCTATCCGCTGACCGGCGCGATCGAATCCGAAGCAGACACCCTGGAGAAGATCATCGCCGAGATGCTGGTATCCACCAGCTCCGAGCGCCAGGGGCGGCTGATCGACCACGACCAGTCCGCTTCCATGGAGAAGAAGAAGTTGGAGGGGTATTTCTGATGGGGCAGGGATCAGGGATTGGTGATTCGGGATTGGGAAATACAGAGGCCAAGGCTGTGGCGAACGCAGAATCAAACGCAGGTAGCGGGGTAGGCGAATCGGGGCTGGGGCGCTCGAATCCCCAATCCCCAGTCACCAATGCCGGCTCCACCACCGACATCGCCGCCTACCTCAAGAACCACGAAACCAAGCCGCTGCTGCGTTTCATCACCTGTGGCAGCGTGGATGATGGCAAGAGCACCCTGATCGGGCGCCTGCTGTATGAAAGTAAACGCCTGTTCGATGACCAGCTCAGTGCGCTGGAGGCAGACAGCCGCCGCCACGGCACCCAGGGCGAGGGCATCGACTATGCGTTGCTGCTGGACGGCCTGGCTGCCGAGCGTGAGCAGGGCATCACCATCGACGTCGCGTACCGCTATTTCGATACCGACCGCCGCAAATACATCGTCGCCGACTGCCCCGGCCATGAGCAGTACACCCGCAACATGGCAACCGGCGCCTCCACGGCCGATCTGGCGGTGGTGCTGGTCGACGCCCGCAAAGGCCTGCTGACCCAGACCCATCGCCACAGCTACATCATTTCGTTGCTGGGCATTGGCCAGGTGGTACTGGCGGTCAACAAGATGGACCTGGTGGGATATGACCAGGCGGTGTTCGAGCAGATCGTTGCCGACTACCAGGCTTTGGCTGCGCAACTGGGCATCGCCAACGTGCAGGCCATCCCGCTGTCGGCGCTGGAGGGCCAGAATTTGTCCACGCGTTCGGCGCTGATGCCCTGGTACAACGGGCCCAGCCTGATCGAGCATCTGGATACCGTGCAGCTGAGTGCGCATGACGCCGCCAGCGGGCTGCGCCTGCCGGTGCAGTGGGTGAACCGGCCCAACCAGGATTTCCGCGGCTTTGCCGGCACGATTGCCGCTGGTCAGGTGCGTGCGGGCGATGCGGTGGTGGTGCTGCCTTCTTCGCGCCGGTCGACGGTCAAGCAGGTGCTGGGCCCGGATGGTCCGGTGGACGTCGCCTCCACCGGCCAAGCGGTCACCCTGACCCTGGACGATGAAGTGGATGTCAGTCGCGGCGACGTCATTGCCGCGGCAGGTGATCCGCCGGAGGTCGCTGACCAGTTCGCCGCCCACGTGCTGTGGATGGACGACGCGGCACTGTTGCCGGGCCGTCCTTACTGGTTGCAGATCGGCAGCCGCACCGTTGCCGCCAACATCACCGAGATCAAGCACCGCGTTGATGTGAACACGCAGGAGCGTCTGGCGGCAAAGCGCCTGGAACTGAACGAGGTTGGCTATTGCAACCTGTCGCTCGATGAGCCGGTGGCGTTTGCCCCCTATGCGCAGAACCGGGCCCTGGGTGGTTTCATCCTGATCGACCGCCAGACAAATGCCACCGTCGCCGCGGGCACGCTGGACTTTGCCCTGCGCCGTGCTGGCAACGTGCATTGGCAGCATATGGACGTGGACAAGGCGGCGCGGGCGCGGATCAAGGGCCAGCAGCCCAAGGTGCTGTGGTTCACGGGTCTGTCGGGTGCGGGCAAGTCCACGGTGGCCAATCAGGTTGAAAAGCGCCTGCATGCGCAGGGCGTACATACCTTCCTGCTGGATGGCGACAACGTCCGCCATGGCTTGAACCGCGACCTGGGCTTCACCGATGAGGACCGCGTGGAGAACATCCGCCGGGTGGCCGAGGTGGCCCGCTTGATGGTGGACGCGGGCCTGGTGGTGCTGGTCAGTTTCATTTCGCCGTTCCGGGCCGAACGACAGATGGCGCGCGAGCGCTTCGAGGATGGCGAATTCATCGAAGTGTTCGTCGATGTGCCGCTGGACGTGGCCGAGGCGCGCGACGTGAAGGGCTTGTACCGCAAGGCACGTGCCGGGCAGATTCCGAATTTCACCGGTATCGATTCGCCCTACGAAGCCCCGGAAACCCCTGAGCTGCACCTGCATGCCGATCGTGACCCGGTGGCGGAGATGGTCGAGCAGGTGCTGCGGGTGGTGGACGCTCGTTGACAGCGGGGGCGTTCGCCCCCTTCGCTGGCAAGGACAGAGCTGGGAGAGAGCATCTTCCGTTCCTTGTCCGCGCTGCAGGGGATGGCCAAACCGGCTTGATGCTTCGGGCCCGGAAACAGGAATGTCCAGCATCCGCGTTCACGGCTTGCGCCAGGCTGGGAGCAAGCCGCGCGTCAGCAGCGATGAGCCAGCCCGGGGAGGCGCAGTACACCCGGGTCTGCTGGCACGCATCACGCTGCATCACCTGCCTGGGCTCCGGGCGCGCGGTGCTGCCCGGCGCTGATGCGGCTTGCGGTGCCGGGTGACCTGGCGGCAGTTTTTCGTCAGATGGGCAAAGGATCTTCGGGGGCGTTGATCCGCCGTTACGCCGCCAGGCGACCGTTACACCTGGCGTGAAGGCCTGCCCCCCCTAACGGCACATACTGGCGTCACCTGACACCGCTAGACTGCCCAGTCGTGTATCAAACGGGATTGTGTATGTTGAGGCGTTTTGCCGTCACCGCAGCCGCGGGCGCTGTTCTGGCGCTGGCCCTGGCTGGATGCAACCGCAAGGACGCCGAGGCGCCGCGGCAGGCCGCAGGTGCGGTGCAGGTCACCACCCAGGTGGTTGCAACCTCGCCGTGGAGCGACACCCTGCAGGCCAATGGCACTGCCAAGGCACGCGAATCGATCATCGTCACCGCCAAGGTCAGCGAGATCATCGACAAGGTGCATTTCGAAAGCGGCCAGCAGGTGGCTGCGGGTGCTCCCTTGGTCACCTTACGCGGGCAGGCCCAGCAAGCCGCACTGGCCCAGGCCCAGGCAACGTTCTCCGAGGCCGACCGCCTGTACAAGCGCCAACGTGAACTGGCCGCCCAGCAGTTGGTGGCGCATTCAACGCTGGATACCCAGCAGTCGATCCGTGATGCCGCCGAGGCCCGCGTGCAGCAGATGCGGGCCGACATCGTCGATCGGCAGGTGCGCGCGCCATTCGCTGGCGTATTGGGTATCCGCCAGATCAGCCCGGGATCGCTGGTCACCCCGACAACGGCGATTGCGACGTTGGATGACATCTCGCGCATGCATGTCGATTTCCAGGTGCCCGAAGCGCAGCTGTCGTCATTGCAGATCGGCGACAAGGTCAGCGGCAGCAGCATTGCCTATCCGGGCCGTACCTTCGAGGGCGAAGTAAGCACCATCGATGCCCGCGTCGACCCGGGTAGCCGCGCGATCACCGTGCGTGCTGATTTCGACAACGCCGACCATGCGCTGCGGCCGGGCATGTTGCTGGACATTCGCCTGTATCGGCCCGAGCGCGATGCGCTGGTGATCCCTGAGATCGCCGTGGTCCAGGTTGGCCGGGATTCCTATGTGTTCCGGGTCAAGGCCGACGACAGCGTGGAACGGGCCGACGTCAAGACCGGCACCCGCCGTGCCGGCGTGGTCGAGGTAGTTGAAGGCCTCAAGGTGGGCGAGCGCATCGTGGTTGATGGCACCGGCAAGCTGCGGCCGGGCATCCGCATCCAGGATGCTGCAGCAGCTGCGGCTGCGCCGAAGGCTGCACAGGCCAGCGCCGAATGAAGCTGTCAGATCTCTCGATCAAGCGGCCGGTGCTGGCCGTGGTGATGAGCCTGCTGCTGGTGGTGCTGGGCGTGATGTCGTTCAACCGGCTGACCCTGCGCGAGCTGCCTGCCATTGATCCGCCGATCGTGTCGGTGTCGGTGGATTACACCGGCGCCTCCGCGGCGGTGATCGAGAGCCGCGTGACCCAGGTGCTGGAGGATGCGCTGTCCGGCATCGAGGGCATCGACACCATCAACGCACGCAGCACCAACGGTCGTGCATCGGTCAGCATCGAGTTCACTGCCAATCGCGATATCGAAGCTGCCGCCAATGACGTGCGCGACGCGGTCAGCCGGGTGGCCGACCGCATGCCGGAAGAAGCACGACCGCCGGAAATCGCCAAGGTCGAAAGCGATGCCGACCCGATCATCTGGTTCAACATGGCGTCCTCGACGCTGGACACGTTGGAACTGAGCGATTACGCGGACCGCTACGTGGTGGACCGTTTCTCCAGCATCGACGGCGTTGCCCAGGTACGCATCGGCGGCCGCCAGCGCTATGCAATGCGGGTGTGGCTGGACCGCGACCAGTTGGCCGCGCGCGGTCTGACCGTGAGCGAAGTGGAAACCGCGCTGCGCAACGAAAACGTGGAATTGCCGGCCGGTCGCATCGAATCGGCCGACCGTGACTTCACCCTGCGCGTGGAGCGCAGCTATGTGGCGCCGGGTGACTTTGCCAGCATCCCGCTGGGCAAGGGCAGCGACGGCTACGTGGTGCGCCTGGGGGATGTGGCCAAGGTGGAGCTGGCATCGTCCGAGCGCCGCGCCTATTACCGCAGCAACGGCGAGCCGGGCATCGGCCTGGGCATCGTCAAGACGTCCACCGCCAATGCCCTGGACGTAGCGCGCGACACCCGCGCCGAAGCCGAACGCATCGCCCAGACCCTGCCGCAGGGCACGCAGATTTTCGTCGCCTTCGACAACACCACCTTCATCGAAGCGGCCGTGGAACGCGTTTACGCGACCCTGGTCGAGGCCATGATCCTGGTGCTGGTGGTGATCTGGTTGTTCCTGGGCAGCCTGCGCGCGGCCCTTATTCCCGCAGTGACGGTACCGGTGTGCCTGGTCGCCGCCTTCATCGCACTGTTTGCGTTTGGCTTCTCGATCAACCTGTTCACCTTGCTGGCGCTGGTGCTGTGTATCGGCCTGGTGGTGGATGACGCCATCGTGGTGGTGGAGAACGTGCAGCGCCGCATCGACCTGGGAGAGCCGCCGCTGGTGGCTGCCCGGCGAGGTACCGCACAGGTGGCTTTCGCGGTCATCGCGACCACGGCGGTATTGGTGGCGGTGTTCCTGCCGGTGGGTTTCCTTGAGGGCAATACCGGCCGTCTGTTCCGTGAGCTGGCGGTGGCGTTGGCAGCGGCAGTGGCCTTGTCGGCGTTCGTGGCACTGACGTTGACGCCGATGATGGCCTCCAAGCTGCTCAAGCCGCACAGTGAGCAGAAGACCGGTCGGGTGCATGGCTTCATCAACCGTCAGCTGGAGCGTCTGTCGGGCGCCTACGGGCGGGTGCTGGACCGGCACGTGCAGCGCAGCTGGATGTTCGGCCTGGTGATGCTGGCTGCACTCGCCGCAAGTTGGGGCCTGTTCAAGTTGATTCCGTCGGAACTGGCACCGGCCGAAGACCGTGGCTCGTTCCAGATCATGATCGACGGGCCGGAGGGCGCCGGCTTCGACTACACCGTCGAGCAGGTGCAACAGGTAGAGAAGATCGTTTCGCGTTTCGTCGGTCCGGAAGAGCCCATCGTCCGTGCCAACCCGCGCGTGCCCGGTGGTTGGGGCAACAGCGAGGAAATGCATACCGGTCGCATCAGCGTCTTCCTGCAGCCATGGCGTGATCGCAGCGAAGCGACCACGGACGTGGCCAATGAGCTGCAGAAGGAACTGAACGATCTCAGCGGTGTGCGCGTGCGCACCATGGTTGGCGGTGGCCTGGTGCGCAGCATGGGCCAGCCCTTCCAGATCGTGCTTGGCGGCCCGGAATATGCCGAGATCGCGCAATGGCGTGACCGCCTGCTGGAACGCATGGCCGACTATCCCGGTTTGGTCGGTGCCGACTCGGACTACAAGGAAACCCGGCCGCAGATGCGGGTCAACATCGATCGCCAGCGTGCGGCCGACCTGGGCATCTCGGTCACCGACATCGGGCGCGCGCTGGAAACCATGATGGGCTCGCGCCGCGTCACCACCTTTGTCGACAACGGTGAGGAATACGACGTACTGGTGCAGGCCGGCCGCGAAGGCCGCGCTTCGCCGGCGGACCTGTCCGCGATCCAAGTGCGCGCTCGCTCCGGCGAGCTGGTGCCGCTGTCCAACCTGGTCACGCTGAGCGAAGTGGCCGAGGCCGGCAGCCTGAACCGCTTCAACCGCCTGCGTTCTATCACCATCAGCGCCAATGTTGCCCCCGGCCACACGCTGGGCGAAACCATCGCCTGGGCACAGCAGGTTGCCGCCGAGGAACTGCCCGAATACGCGCAGATCGATTGGAAGGGGGAATCGCGCGAATACCAGAGCGCCGGTGGCGCGGTGTTGCTGACCTTCGCCATGGCCTTGTTGGTGGTCTACCTGGTGTTGGCCGCGCAGTTCGAGAGTTTCATCCATCCGCTGGTGATCATGCTGACCGTGCCACTGGGTGTACTGGGCGCATTCGTGGGCCTGTACCTAAGCGGCGGCACGCTCAACCTGTTCAGCCAGATCGGCATCGTCATGCTGGTGGGCCTGGCGGCCAAGAACGGCATCCTGATCGTCGAGTTTGCCAACCAGCTGCGCGATGAAGGCCGCAGCGTGCATCAAGCCATCGTCGAGTCGTCGATGGTGCGCCTGCGCCCGATCCTGATGACCTCGATCGCCACCGTGGTCGGCGCGATTCCGCTGGTCGTGGCTGGCGGCCCCGGTTCGGCCAGCCGCGCGACGATCGGCATCGTGGTGATCTTCGGCGTCAGCGTATCCACCTTCCTGTCACTGTTCGTGGTGCCGGCGTTCTATGCACTGCTGGCGCCGTATACCAAGTCGCCGGAAACCGTGGCCAACGAGCTGACCCGTCTGGAAGCCGAAACACCGTCGGTGGGTGGCCATGCGTGAGGCCCTGCTCGGCGGCCGCGTCCAACTGCGTCCCTGGCAACGGGACGATGTGGAGGCGCTGCTCGAGCATGCCGATGACGCCGCAGTATCGAGAGGGCTGAGTACCCGCTTTCCCTACCCCTATACGCGGGCCGATGCCGAGGCCTTTCTGGCTGGCGAAATCATCGATCTGAGCGAGCCGGTGTTCGCCTTGCTGATCGATGGCAGGGCCTGCGGTGGCATTGGCGTGCAGCCGGGCCGCAACGAGCGCCGCTACTCGGCGGCGCTCGGTTACTGGCTCGGGCAGCGCTACTGGGGGCAGGGCATCATGACCGCCGTGGTCGCTGCGTACGCGCCCTGGGTGATGGCCGAACTGGGCCTGGCCAGGCTGTCGGCGCAGGTCATGGCCAGCAATCCGGCCTCGGCACGGGTACTGTTGAAGAACGGATTCAGTGAAGAAGGCACGGAGCGACAGTCCGTATTCAAGGATGGGTTGCTGCATGACATGCGCTGCTTCGCGCGGCTTAGGACTTTGCCGCCATCGGCGTGATGGCCCTGCACAACCGGGCCTAATCGTGGAAAAATCGGCCAGCCCCGGGATTCCGGGCTTTGGCTACCTTTCAGCTTTCCGGGGAATTACGTGGAATCCATCGTCGAATACGTAAACGGCATCATCTGGAGCGACGCGCTCATCTTCATGTGTCTTGGCGCCGGCCTGTGGTTCAGCCTGCGAACCCGCTTCATGCAGATCCGCGGCTTCGCCGAGATGTGCCGGCTGACCGTGCGCGGTGAAAAATCCGAGGCCGGCGTGTCCTCGTTCCAGGCGCTGGCCATGTCGATGGCCGGGCGCATGGGTATCGGCAACATCGCCGGCGTGGCCA
>NZ_DAMBEF010000046.1:0-23824 GCF_032061965.1 Stenotrophomonas sp.
TCTCCCGCCGTGCGGGAGAGAGGTATCGGCGGGCCGCCTGCGGCGGCCGATTCTTTTCCGGGCAGCAACAACTTCGCCGTTGCCGGCGCGCTGACCGCCGATGGCCGCGCCATCATCGCCGATGACATGCACCTGAACCTGCGCGCGCCCAACATCTGGTTCCGTGCGCGCCTGCGCTATGCCGACCCCAGTGCGCCCGAGGGCAAGGTCGATGTTGCCGGCTTCACCTTGCCTGGCCTGCCCGCGGTGATTGTTGGAAGCAATACACGCGTGGCCTGGGCCTTCACCAACAGCTATATCGATACCGCCGACTTCACCACCCTGCCCGCCGACACACCGCTGCGCACCTATAGCGAATCCATCGCTGTCGCCGGCGCCAACCCGGAAATGCTGGTCGTGCGCGAAAGCGATTGGGGCCCGGTACTGCACGATGAACCCGATGGACAGCTGCTGGCCCTGCGCTGGGTCGGCCAGCAACCCGGCGCCGTGCGCCTGGACTTTGCCGACATGGCCAAGGCCGCCGACCTGGATGCTGCCCTGGCCGTGGCCGACCGCTCCGGCATCCCGGCGCAGAACCTGCTGGTAGGCGACCGCAGCGGCCGCATCGCCTGGCGCCTGATCGGTGCACGCCCGGCCCGCGATCCCGCCTGCCATGCCGACGCCGCCTCGACCGCCCCGCGCTGCCCGCCTTGGGGCATTCGCACCGACCAGGCGCCGGCCTTGGTCGATCCGCCACAGCACCGCCTGTGGACCGCCAACGGCCGGGTACTCGACGGTGCTGCATTGGCCACGGCAGGTGACGGTGGTTATGACTTCGGTGCCCGTGCCAAACAGATCCGCGACGGCTTGTTCGCCCGCGACCGCTTCAACGAACGCGACCTGCTCGCCATCCAGCTCGATGACCGCGCGCTGTTGATGGAGCGCTGGTGGAAGCTGCTGCGGCAGACCGTAGAGCACAGCGATGATCCTGCGCTGAAACGCCTTGAAGCAACCAGCCGTAAATGGGAAGGCCGCGCCTCCATCGATTCGGTCAGCTATCGCATGGCCCGCGGGTTCCGCGGCATCCTGGTGGACAACATGGAGAACGCCCTGCTGGCACCCGCCAAGGAGCAGCTTGGCGAACGCTACATCGCGCCCAATCTGGCGCAGTTCGAAGGCGTGCTTTGGCCCATGCTCGAACAGCGCCCGGCGCACCTGCTACCGCCGCCCTATGAAAGCTGGGAGGCACTGCTGGCCGACAGCGCCAAACAGCTGGAACAGGATCTGGCCGAACAGGGACCGGACCTGGCACAGCGCAGTTGGGGCGAGCGCAATACCGCAGCCATCTGCCATCCGGTCTCGGCAGCGCTGCCGGGGCTGTTCAAGCGCTGGCTATGCATGGCACGCGAGCCTCTGGCCGGTGACAGCAACATGCCGCGCGTGGTCGGGCCCAAGTTTGGCGCGTCCGAACGCATGGTGGTCTCACCCGGCCACGAAGACGAGGGCATCGTGCACATGCCGGGCGGCCAGAGCGGCCACCCGCTTTCGCCGTTCTGGGGCGCAGGCCATGACGATTGGGTGCAGGGAAGGCCAACGCCTTTCCTTCCCGGCCAAGCAAGCCATAGCCTGCGCTTGAGTCCACGCTGAGCGATGGACGCGGACAGACGTCGGCCGGGTGCGCGTAGCGCACCCGGGGCGATACTGCCTCGCCCCGTCTCCACCTTGCTCCCGGGTGCGCTGCGCTTACCCGGGCTACAGAACCGCGATTATCAGGTGCCTACTCCGGCGATGGGGTATCGGCTTGCGGCTCGGCCGGCTGCAAGCGCACCGTCCACTCCACCTCAAGCATGTCCTCGGCGTTGAACAGGCGACTGACCTGAACCCAACTTGCGGCCGGATACTTGCCGTCGGCGAAGAACGTCTTGCGCACTGGAATGGCCTTGATCAACCCATCCATGTCGGTGGTGAAGGCGGTTTCCTTGATCACCTGGCTGCTATCGGCGTCAAACCCCTGCAGGATCCTGGTGAGCTTGCCGTAGCAGCTACGCACGGCAGCCGCCATGTCTTCACCGCGGCAAGGCACGCCAGAAACATGCAGGGTGTCGCCGTCGCGCACGACGCCTGTGTAGCCGATATCCGCCTCCCAGTCGCCCTGGGAGTGCCGCTGCAGTTGAACCTCCGCTGCGTCGGCGAAGGGGGCACCGCACAGCGCTGCAAGCAACACCCATTGGACCTTCAGCATCACAACTCCTCCTTGGGAAAAGGCGATCTCCGCACGTCTGCAGTCCTCAACGGGTCCGGTGCTGCCAACGTCCACTCCAACTCAATAGTGGCCCGGTCATGGCTGTCGTTACCAAGGCCATGATCACCAGCACCGCGAACAGGCGATCATCCAGCAGCCCCAGCTCATACCCCAGATTGAGCACGATAAGCTCCATCAGGCCACGGGTGTTCATCAACACACCCAGCCGCATCGCATCCGTTGCCGGCATGCCGGCACTGCGCGCGGCGGCAAACGTACCCAACAGTTTGCCGACGGTAGCGACCGCGATCACCAGCAGGCACAGCCACAGATCATCTACCTGCAACGCGTCGCCACGCAGGCGCAGACCGGTCATGGCAAAGAACAGCGGCAGCAACAAGGTGCCCGCCAGCGGCTCCACCTTGCTGATGATCAACTCACGCAGCTGCACATTCGAAGATGCCGCCACACCCGCCGCGAATGCACCGAACAAGGCATGGATACCAAGGTATTCAGTCAGCAGCGCGCTGGCCAGGGTCAACAACAACATACCCAGCAACCACGCGCCCTCGCGACCAGCAGCAATCGTTTGCCGGGCAAACCAGGGCCGCACCGCACACAACATCACCACGATGAAAACAGCAGCGCACACCAGGTTCATACCCGCAGCGCCCCAACCTACCGCCTGGGTAGCGGCGACGATCAGCGCCAGCAAGCACCAGGCGGTGGCGTCGCCCAGCGCCGCACAGGCAATCGCGGTCTGCCCGAGCGGGCCATGTGTCATGTCGCGATCAGCAAGAATCCTCAGCAGTACAGGGAACGCGGTGATGCTCAACGATATCCCGACGAACAACGCGAACGGAGCGAAGCCCACCCCCGCCGGGCCATGCGCGGGATACAGGTAAATCGCCAGCAGCACGCCAAGGAAAAAGGGTATGGCGATACCGGCATGACTGACCGCGATGGCAAACCGCCGCCGCCCCCGCAGCCTGCCCAGATCCAACTCCGCACCGGCCACCAACAGGAACATCAACACGCCCAACTGGCTTATCAGGCCCAAGGGGCCCAACGAACTGGGGGGGAACAATGCCGCCTGGGCATGCGGAAAAACGGCGCCAAACAACAATGGGCCCATCATCAGCCCGGCTGCCATCTCGCCGATGACCGCAGGCTGCCCAAGCCAGCGCAGCAGCCTTCCCATCCCCTTGGCAACCAGCAACAGCACAAGCAGTTGCAGCAGAAACAAGCCCAACGTGGAACTGGAGTGGAGTGCAGAGGACGCCGCCTGGGTCACATGCTGCACGGGCGCTGGCAACTCCATGCCCGCATGGCGAGCCAGGTAAAGCGCGCCCAACATGGGCACCGCCGCCAGCCCCAGGTAGAGAAGCAGCCAATGCCTGCGTGACGCGGAACGATGGGCTTCAGCATCCATGAAACGTCTCCCCCCAGATCAGTCGCCGATCATAAGCCGAACGCGACCTCCCAGCAGAGCGCTGTTGCACGGCCCGCACACGGCGGGCCGTGCGTCATCGATCACCCTGCCAATGCCTGCTCGTGCACGCCGGCGACCGCGCGACCGGAGGGGTCGGCCATGTTGGCGAAGCTTGCATCCCAGGCGATTGCCGCCGGCGAGGAGCAGGCGATCGACTTGCCGCCTGGCACCGTTTCCGAAGCTGCCCGGCTCGGGTAGAACTGCTCGAACAGGTGACGGTAGTAGTAGGCCTCCTTGGTCTGCGGTGGGTTGTGCGGGAAGCGCTTGTCTGCCGCCGCCAGCACCCTGTCGCTGACCTGGGCTTCAGCATGTGCCTTCAGACCATCGATCCAGCCGTAACCGACGCCATCGCTGAATTGCTCCTTCTGCCGCCACAGGATTTCCTTGGGCAGATAGCCCTCGAAGGCTTCGCGCAGGACGGCTTTTTCGATGCGGCCGCTGGCCTTGTCGACCATCTTGTGGCGTGCGTCCATCTTCATCGCCACGTCCAGGAACTCGCGGTCCAGGAACGGCACGCGCGGCTCAACGCCCCAGGCCATCATCGACTTGTTGGCACGCAGGCAATCGTAGTTGTTCAGCGCGTCGAGCTTGCGCACCAGTTCTTCATGGAACTCCAGCGCATTCGGCGCCTTGTGGAAATAGAGATAGCCGCCGAATATCTCGTCGCTGCCCTCGCCGGACAGCACCATCTTCACGCCCATCGCCTTGATCCGGCGCGCCAACAGGAACATCGGCGTGGATGCGCGGATGGTGGTGACGTCATAGGTTTCGATATGCCGGATAACTTCCGGCAGCGCGTCCAGACCCTCTTCGAAGGTGTACTCGAAGCCATGGTGGACCGTGCCCAGCATTTCCGCCGCAACCTTGGCCGCGGCCAGGTCGGGGGAGCCCTTCAGGCCGATGGCGAAGCTGTGCAGGCGCGGCCACCACGCCTCGCTCTGGCCGCCGTCCTCGATGCGACGACGCGCATAGCGTGCGGCAACGGCAGCCACCAGCGAGGAATCCAGGCCACCGGAAAGCAGCACGCCATAAGGCACGTCGGTCATCAGCTGGCGATGCACAGCGCGCTCGAATGCTTCGCGCAGCTCGGCCAGCGAAACATCGACGCCTTCCACCGCCGCGTACTCGCGCCACGGGCGCTCGTAATACTTGCTCAAGGTATCGGTGCTGCTGTCGTACCAATGGCCCGGCGGGAACTGCGCAACATCGGCGCAGGTATCGGACAGCGATTTCATCTCAGAGGCCACACACAGCCGGCCCTGCTTGTCATGGCCCCAATACAGCGGCACCACGCCGATCGGATCGCGGGCAATGATGACGCGGCGCTTGGCCCTGTCCCACAGGGCAAAGGCGAAGATGCCGTTGAGCCTGTTGAGGTAGGACGCGGGCTCGTCCTCGCGGTACAGCGCATTGATCACTTCACAGTCCGAACCGGTCTGGAACGCGTACGGCTGGGTGAGTTCCTTCTTCAGTTCCTGGTGGTTGTAGATCTCGCCATTGACTGCCAGTGCCAGTTCGCCGTCCTCCGACAGCAACGGCTGCGACCCGCCCGCCGGGTCGACGATGGCCAGACGTTCATGCACCAGGATCGCGCCGTCGTCCACATACACACCGCTCCAGTCCGGGCCGCGGTGGCGCTGGCGCTGGGATTGTTCAAGCGCCTGCCGACGCAGCGCCTGCAGGTCGTCGCCGGGTTGCAGGCCAAAAATGCCGAAGATGGAACACATGGGAAAAGCTCCTGAGGTTGGGTGGGGGCACTAACATTCGAAGCAACGGCTGACAGACCAGCAGCCGTGTGGTGTTCCCGCCCGGCCACAAAAAAACCCGCATCGACCGATGCGGGTTTTCTGGTATCCGGAGCGTGTTGCCTGTTCTAGCTCTGGTCGCAGTCCCGCATCGGCCGCGCACGATTATTCGCGCGCAGATTATTGCGGTTGTTGTTATTGACGGCGGTGGCCAGGAACGAGGACATGGCGCTGACCGTATCGCTGTTTTGACGGGCACGCAACTGTTGCTTTGGCAACCGATCCTGATCGCGCCGCGTTTGCCCCCTGCCCCTGCATCACCCGACCCCGGCCGCGCGCCAGCCACCCCATTCAGTCACAGGCGTGCTCGGGTTACCACGCCTGTACACACAAATCCCCGCGCAACAAGACTGCCTGCAGGCCACCGCCTCGCGCAGAATGGTGCGCCGGCCCCTGCACTGCGAACATGACCACCACCGTTGTTTTCCGCGAAGAAACCATTACCCGCGAGCGCATGCAGCAAATCATTGGCGCGCACCCGCGCGCGGCGGTCTTTGAATCCTGCAACCTGGACGGCGGCGACTTTTCGCGCCTGGCCATGGACGGTTTCCAGTTCATCCAATGCACCTTGGCCGACGCGCACTGGCTGGCAGCATCACTTGAGGAAACCCACTGGCAGAAGTGCCGTGGCGGACATTGCGACTTCAGCTCGGCACAGCTCAGCGATGCATGCTTCGACCACTGTGACCTCAACAACAGCTATTGGCGGCGGGCGACCTTGTCGTCGGTCCATTTCCAGGACTGCAAGCTCACCGGCGCCCACCTGCAGGAAGTAACTGGCTGGGCATTGGAATTCAGCAATTGCCTGCTGGTCAGTGCAAACCTGAGCGGCCTGTCGTTCCGCAAGGCGCAGCTGGAAGGCATGGACTTCTCCGATGCCGACCTGTCCGGCTGCGACTTCCGCGATGCGGTTTTCAACGCTGGCAGCCTGCGCAACGCGCAGACCCGGCTCACCCGCTTCGAGGGTGCCGACCTGCGCGGCACCGACATCAGCGGGCTCAACGTGATGGACGCCAAGTACTTCAAGAAAGCGGTGATTTCGCAGCGGCAGGCCGCCGCCGCTTTGGCCGCGTTCGGCCTGATCGTGGCTTAGGCGAGCAGGCGTTCGACCAGCCGACGGTAGAGTGCCGGCAAGGCCTCCAGATCAGCGACAAGTACGTTCTCGTCGACCTGATGGATGCTGGCGTTTACCGGCCCCACCTCAATGCATTGCGCGCCCAACGGGGCGATGAAGCGGGCATCGGAGGTGCCGCCACCGGTACTTTCCTCTGGCGCCGCGCCGGCAAACTCGGCCAGCACTTCGCGGGCCACGCTGCGCAGGCGCCCTTCCGGGGTGTAAAACGGCTCGCCGCTGCGGTGCCAATGCAGTTCGTAGTCCAGGCCGTGTCGGTCGAGCAGCGCGCCGATCTCGGCTTCGAGCTTGTCTGCGTTCCAGTGCGGGTTGTAGCGCAGGTTGAACATCACCTGCAGCTCGCCCGGGATCACGTTGTTGGCGCCAGTACCGGCATTGATATTGGATATCTGCAGGCTGGTCGAGGGGAAGCTTTCATAGCCGTCATCCCAATGCCGTGCGGTCAATTCGGCCAAGGCCGGTGCGGCCAGATGGATGGGATTGCGTGCCTTGTCCGGATAGGCCACGTGGCCCTGCACGCCTTTGATGCGCAGCTTGGCCGACAAGCTGCCACGGCGACCCACACGCAACAGATCGCCAAGCTTGGCGGTGGATGAGGGCTCACCGGTAACGCACCAGTCGATGGCTTGGCCACGCTCGCCGAACAACCGCGCGACATGCCGCACGCCATCGATGGCATCCCCTTCCTCGTCGCTGGTCAGCAGCACCGCCAGCGTGCCCGGGTGGTCCGGATGCGCAGCGACGAACTGTTCCGCAGCCACCACGAAGGCGGCAACGCTGCCCTTCATGTCGGCGGCGCCACGCCCGTACAGCACGCCATCGCGCACTTCCGGCTTGAACGGGTCACTGTGCCATGCCTCGACCGGGCCGGTCGGCACTACATCGGTGTGGCCGAGCAGCACCAGCACCGGCGCCCCGCTGCCATGGGTCGCCCAGAGATTGTCGACCTCGCCCAGGCGCAAGTGTTCGCAGTTGAACCCAGCGGCGCTGAGGCGCTGGCCGATCAGCTGTTGGCAGCCGGCGTCTTCCGGGGTTACCGAGGGGCGTGCGATCAAGTCGCAGGTCAGGGCGAGTACGTCGTTCATAGCGGCCTTTCGGATCGGTGGCTTCGCGGCTTGCGCCGCTGTTACAGGTGGATCAGGCGATGTTGAAACGCTGCTTGAAGCCGTTGTCGCTGAAGCCCTGGCTCAGCTCGCCGTCGTCGGTGATCACCAGTGGGCGTTTGATCAGCTGCGGGTATTCGCGCAGCAGCAGCTTCCACTCGGCATCGGACTCGGGCGACTTGCGGTTGTCCGGCAGTTGCCGCCACGTGGTCGACGACTTGTTGATCATCGCCGCGAAGCCACCAGCCTTGGATGCCCAGTCAATCAGCGTTTCCGGGCTGGGCTTGTTGTCGCGGTAGTCGACGAAGGTATAGGCGACGTTGAAGCGATCCAGCCATTTGGTGGCTTTCTTGCAGGTGTCGCAGTTTTTCAGTCCGTAGATCGTGGTCATGGTTCAAAGCTCGTGGTGATCTGCCCCCTCTCCCGCTTGCGGGAGAGGGGTTGGGGGTGAGGGGAGGCTTGTAGCTCGTATTGCCAAGCAAAGCTTCCACCAAGCCAAACAGGAGCGAAGCAAGAGCTCCCCTCATCCGCCCCTTCGGGGCACCTTCTCCCGCATGCGGGAGAAGGGACAGTGCTGCACCTCCGGAGGCACTTGGTTCGCCCCTTCAGCGCACGTCCGGAAAGACTCAGTCCGCCAACCCACGCAGCAGATCGTTGACGCTGGTCTTGCTGCGGGTCTTGGCATCCACCTGCTTGACGATCACCGCGCAGTACAGCGAATGCGTACCGTCCTTGGAGGGCAGCGAGCCGCTGACCACCACGCTGTACGGCGGGATGTAGCCGTAGGTCACTTCGCCGGTAGCGCGGTTGTAGATGCGGGTGCTCTGGCTCAGGAACACGCCCATGCCGATCACGCTGTGGTGGCCGACGACCACGCCTTCCACCACTTCCGAACGCGCGCCGATGAAGCAATGGTCTTCGATGATGGTCGGGCTGGCCTGCAGCGGCTCCAGTACGCCGCCGATGCCGGCACCGCCGGACAGGTGGCAGTGCTTGCCGATCTGCGCACAGGAACCCACGGTGGCCCAGGTATCAACCATGGTGCCCTCACCCACGTGCGCGCCGATGTTGGTGAAGCTCGGCATCAGCACCACGTCCTTGCCGAAATGCGTACCGCGGCGGGCGATCGCACCCGGCACCACGCGCACACCGGCCTGGCGGAAGGCCGCTTCGTCATAGCCCTCAAAACGGGACTCGACCTTGTCCCAGAACGGTGCCGGGGCGCCGTCCATCACTGCCATGTCGTTGACGCGGAAGTACAGCAGCACCGCCTTCTTCAACCACTCGTTGACCTTCCAGCCGCCGTTGCCATCGGGCTCGGCGACACGGAACTCACCCGACTCCAGACCATCGATGACGCGGTTGACCAGCGGACGGGTGGAACCGTCGATCTCGTCACCGGTCAGCATCGTGCGGCGCTCGAACGCACTTTCGATGCTGAACTTCATCTCGGCCACGCCGGGTGCCGGCGGTTTGCGCAGGCTGCGCGGGCCAACCGATTCGATTGACTTGGGCTTGCTGGCGGCAACCTTCTTCGGCGCGGCCTTGGCCGGCGCTGCAGGCTTCTTCGCAACGGCCTTGGTGGCCGGCTTGGCCGCGGGCTTGGCAGCAGCCTTCTTGGCCGGCGCAGTCGTCTTGGCGACGGTCTTCTTGGGGGCAGCCTTCTTGGCCGCTGGCTTCTTGGTGGCCATCAGTGGGGGTCTCCTGGCGTTCTATCGGGGTCCAGGCAAGCCAGCAACGTAGTACGCAGCGACTGCATGGACGTTTCGGTAAGGGGTTGGTCGTGGCGGTCGGTCAGCTGGAACTGGTCCTCGGCGCGCTCACCAAAGGTGGCAATGCGGGCGTCCTGCACCCGCAGTTGCTGGTCGCGCAGCACGTGCGCCACGTCAGCCAGCAGGCCCGGCCGGTCCGGCGCCACCAGGTTCAACAGGGTGCGGCCCTGATGACTGGATTCGAGGAACTCAATGCGCGGAGCGAAACGGAAATGCTTCAACTGCCGCGGCATCACCCGGCGCGAAGGACGCAGCGCCAGGATGTTGCCCGATAGCGCCTTGCGCAGTGCGGACTCCAGTTTTGCCGCATCACCATCGGCGAAGCTGCCGGAAGGGGTCACTTCAAAGGTATCGAAAATGGTGTCGTCCGGGCCATCGAGCACGCGGGCGCGGTGAATGCCGTAACCGGCACGATCCAGCGTCATCACGATGGCGGCAAACATGCCGTCACGGTCAGGCGAGTGCACAAAGACTTCCAAGGCATCACTTTCCGGGGCAATGCGCCGCACCTTGGCCAAGGTGCCACCCTTGCGCACCTCCACCAGTGATGCCGCCTGCCATACCAGTTGCTCGGGACGGAAGCGCACGAAGCTCTCGTCGGGCATCGCCGCGAACTGGCGGTCAATCACCGTGTCGTCATAGCCCAGCAGGTTCATCTGCTCACGCACGCTGTCACGCGCTTCCTGCACGCGCTCGGCCTCGGGCAGCGCGAATTCCACACCTTCGCGCAGTGCGCGGCGGGTGGCGAAATACAGGTCGGCGAGCAGGCGGTCCTTCCATGCATTCCACATCTTCGGGCTGGTGCCGGCGATATCGGCGCAGGTCAGCAGGTACAGATAATCCAGTCGATCACGGTCACCAACGAGGGCCGAAAAACGATGGATCACTTCCGGGTCGGTGATGTCCTGCTTCTGCGCGGTAACCGACATGCGCAGGTGCTGTTCCACCAGCCAGGCCACCAGTTCGGTATCCGAACCACTCAGGCCATGTGCGGTGCAGAACTCGCGTGCATCCACCGCGCCCAGTTCGGAATGGTCACCGCCGCGGCCCTTGGCGATATCGTGGAACAGGCCCGCAAGCAACAACAGCTCCGGTTTGCGCAACCGCGGCCAGACTTCATGGGCGATGGAAAAGCGCTCGTCGGCACGGCCGCTGGCAAACAAGGCCATGTTCCGCAGCACCATCAAGGTGTGCTGGTCCACGGTGTAGACGTGGAACAGATCGAACTGCATGCGCCCGGACACCGCAGCGAAGGCCGGCAGCCACTGGCCCAGCACGCCCAGGCGTGCCATGCGCGCCAGCGTATCGACCGCACGGGGACCGCGCAGCAGCGTCATGAACTGCTCGCGTACCGCTTCATCCACTTCGGTGTACGCGGGAATCTCATCCAGCATCTCCGCCAGGCCACGCGCGGTCATCGAGTGCAGTCCGCGCACGTCGGTGGTCCGCGCCCAGCACGCAAACAACGCGAACACGCTGCGGATATCGGCGTGCGGCCACAGCGGATCGTCGGCCGACAGATAACCACGACGCAGCGAAAAACCCTCGCCCACCGGCAACGGGGTGGCTTCACCATCGAACTGTTCTTCGAAACGCTGTAGCAGGCGATCGCTGATGCGGCGGATGACCGTCGCACTGCGATAGAAGCCCTGCATCATTTTTTCAACGGCAAGGCTTTCGGCGTCGTCGACGAAACCCATGCGCGCGGCCAGGGTCTTCTGGTAGTCGAAGCGCAGGCGTTCTTCGGCGCGCTGCGCAACCAGGTGCAGGCCAAAGCGCAGCTGCGCCAGCACCAGCCGTTCACGCTTCAGTGCAGCCGCTTCGTCCAGGCCAAGGTGTCCCAGCCCGACCAGCGCATCGATATTGCTCACGCCGAACGCGCGCAGCGCCATCCAGCCCAGCGTATTGAGATCGCGCAGGCCGCCCGGGCCGTCCTTGATGTCCGGCTCCAGGTTGTCGGCGGTATCGCCAAAGCGCTGGTGACGGGCCTGCAACTCCTCGCGCTTGGCCAGGAAATACTCGCGCGGCGGCCACAACAGGCTCGGCGATATCGCGCGCGCCAACCCATGCTGGGCGGTCGCGTCAGCACTTAACGGACGCGCTTCGATCAAGGCCGTCAGCACGGTCTGGTCAGCGGCGGCCTGCGCGCACTGCGCAGCCGAGCGCACCGCATGGCTGGCCGGCAACCCTGCATCCCACAACAGGGCAAACAAACGTGCCAGCGCGGCCTCATGGCGCAGCTGCACGTCGCTTTCAGCCAGCACCAGCAAGTCGATATCCGAACGCGGAAACAACTCCCCCCGCCCGTAACCGCCTACCGCGAACAAGGCCATGCCGGCCGCGGCGGGAACGCAGCGCTGCCAGGCTTCGACGATCAGTTGATCAACCGCACGCGCACGCAGACCGAGCAGGCGCTCGACGTTGTCGGCCTGCTCGAAGCGCTTGCACAGCCGCGCATCGGTATGTGCCAGTGACTGCCGCGCGTCGGCGGCCCATTGCGCATCACCGGCAGGATCTGCCGGCGCGTCCAGACTCGGGCCCGCCGGCAGTTGGATCATGCCTGCGCGGATTCAGCCGGCGACAACGTCAATACCTCAACGCCGTCTTCCGTCACCGCGATCATGTGTTCCCACTGTGCCGACAACTTGCGGTCCTTGGTGACCACCGTCCAGCCATCGGGCAACACCTTGGTGTAGCGCGTGCCTTCGTTGATCATCGGCTCGATGGTGAAGGTCATGCCCGGCTTCAGCACCAGGCCCTGGCCCGGCCGCCCGTAATGCAGCACCTGCGGCTCATCGTGATAGACCTTGCCGATGCCGTGGCCGCAGTACTCGCGCACGACCGAGAAACGCTCGGCTTCGGCGTATTCCTGGATGGCATGGCCGACATCGCCCAGGGTCGCACCCGGCTTGACCGCACGGATGCCGCGCCACATGGCTTCCTTGGTGGTTTCCACCAGGCGCTTGGCCATCACCGACGGGGTGCCGACGTAGTACATGCGGCTGGTGTCGCCGTGCCAACCATCCTTGATGACGGTCACGTCGATATTGACGATGTCGCCGTCCTTGAGGACCTTGGCTTCGCTGGGAATGCCGTGGCAGATGACGTTGTTGACCGAGGTGCAAACGGTCTTGGGAAATCCGCGGTAGCCCACATTGGCCGGGATCGTACCCTGCACATTGATGATGTGGTCGTTGCAGATGCGGTCCAGCTCTTCGGTGGTCACACCGGGCTTGACGTGAGGGGCGACGATGTCGAGCACCTCGGCCGCCAGACGACCGGCGATGCGCATCTTCTCGATTTCTTCAGGGGTTTTCAGTTGGATTGCCATCCCCGGATTATCGCGCATTTACGTTCGGATTCCGAACCTTCCGTCGCCCGGGTGGGCATCACGCCGGGCAGGCAAACCGTTGCAATGGCAACTTCTGCCGCAACAAGAGCGAAAAACCCGCCGCGCCGGGCCTACCGCTATTCAGCAGTTTTTTCCAATTGTGAAGCCCATGGACTGTTTTGCACGGCGCATCGACGCCATCAGCCAGTCGCCTTGACCTAGCCCTTCCGCCCCAACACCGGCAATGGCAAATCCGGCGAAACCAATTGACCAAAGTTATCAATATCTCCCATTCACTCAGACGGGGCATTCTGAATGGGACCGCGACAGCCTCCCGCGTGCTTAGCTCCGGCTGCATTCAAACAGTGACGCACGCCCCGGCGGCACGGGGTCATTGGAGGCTCACATGGCTTTGCACCGCACCCTGCTCGCAACCACGGTTGGCGCATTGATGGCGCCCTGCGTCGGCGCCCAAGCCGCAACCCAGACCACCCAGTTCCAGGTCCGCATCGTCATCACCGAGTCCTGCGATATCCAGGCCGTTGCCGCCAGTGACATCGACTTCGGCACCCTGACCCGCTCCACCGGCGTCCCGGTCGATGCGCAGGGCACCCTTGAGGTCAACTGCAGCAATGGCACGCCCTACACCATCGGCATGAACCCCGGCGCCAATGCCACCAGCACCACCGCAGCCGCCGACAACCGCCGCATGTCCGACGGCAACAACAACTTCGTCGCCTACGGGCTCTACCGCGACGCTGGCAGGCAGGATTTCTGGGGCGAAGTCATCGGCACCGACACATTGGCCGGCACCGGCACGGCCAGCGCGCAGACCGTGCCCGTCTATGGTCGCGCCCCCTCCACCGACGCTCCGGCCGGCAGCTACAGCGACACCGTCATTGCCACGATCACCTATTGAGCGCGGACATGAGCGTGTCGTACCGGCAGTGGACAGAGACCGCAGCCACCAGCGGCCGCCATACGCTGCAGGCCGCATTGCTGGCCTGTACCTTCGGCTGCGCCGCAGGCAATCTCCAAGTCTCCCCCATCGTGCTGGAGTTCAGCGAAAACCAACAGGCCAACGTGCTTTGGCTGGAAAATGATGGTGACCGGCCCGTGCATGCACAGATCCGCGTGCTGCAGTGGTCGCAAGCTGCGGCAACCGACGTACTGCAACCGTCTGCAGCCTTGCGGGCAAGCCCGGCGATCGTGCAGGTCCCGGCCGGCCAGCGCCAGTTGGTACGCATCATCCGTCCCACCCCGTTGTCCGCTGTAGACGCCAACGAGCAGGCCTACCGCGTGTGGGTCGATGAACTTCCCGAGGTCGACGAACGACGGCCTCCGGGACTGCAATTCCTGTTGCGGTATTCGATACCGGTGTTCGTGCTGCCAAAGGATGCGCTACCCCGCGACCAGGTACGCAAAGGACCAGTAGATACGAGCAGGCTGCTGGCCAGCTGGCAGATCACGGCCGACGTATTGACCCTGGATGTCCGCAACAACGGCAAGCAGCGTGTGCGCCTGAGCGAGCTTGGCTGGCGCACGGACAACGGTGCGATCACCAAGCTGCACCCTGGCCTGCTTGGCTACGTCCTGGCCGGCCAGCACATGCAATGGAGGCTGCCACTGGCGGCAGAGCTCCCTCACCCGGGCGGCTTGCAGGCCAGGCTGAACGATGCCCCCACCGCCCAGCCTCTGCCAACTGCTGGCCATTAGCCTGGCCGCCACAGGCGCCTCCATGCCAACGCCAGCGCGCCCACTTCCCCTGCCCGATCCGCGCCCGGCCGATGCCACCCAAACCCAGGAGCTGCATCTGGAGGTGCACATCAACCGTGAGCCGGCAGGCACACTGGCCCACTTCAAACTGCAGGCACAGACGCTGTACGCCAGCGCGTCCACATTGCGGGAACTGGGCTTGCGCCTTCCCAACAACGTCGCCGCCGATGCAGCGTCCATCCCGCTGAACCAATTGCCCGGCATCCACATCGACTACGATCCGCGCAATCAGCGATTGGCCCTGCAAGTACCCATGCCGCTCCTGGACCGCCCCGTCACTCGACTGCGCGCCGGCACGCTTATCGACACCCCAGCAGTCAGCGACAGCAGCCCCGGGCTGCTACTCAACTATGACCTCCATGCGCAGCAAGTGCGGGGTGATCGCGCCATCAGCGGCTACAGCGAGCTGCGCCTGTTCGGACTGGGACCGGGCACCTGGAGCACAAGCCAGACCTCGCGCCTGGTGACAGGCAGCAGTGGACATCATGGCGGCACGACGCGCCTGGACAGCCGCTGGCAGCTGGACCTGCCCGGCCCGATGCTGAGCCTGAGCGTGGGCGACCAACTCACCGGTGCGCTCGACTGGTCACGCTCGGCGCGCATTGGCGGACTGCACTTGTCGCGCAATTTCAGCCTGCAGCCCTACCGCGTCACCACGCCGCTGGCCTCGTTTGCGGGCGAGGCGGTGCTGCCCTCGACCGTGGACCTGTACATCAACGGCCTGCGCCAAGCCAGCCACCGTGTCGCCCCTGGCCGATTCCAACTGGACAGTACCCCTGCCCTCAACGGCACGGGGCAGGCGCAACTTCTCGTCACCGATATCAACGGCCAAAGCCGATCGCTGGAGTTCGCGTTATACGGCGCGCCCGAGTTGCTGCAGGCAGGCCTGTCCGATTGGTCCCTGGACATCGGCGTCCTACGCCGTGATTACGGTATCCGCTCGTTCGCCTATGACCACCGACCCCTGATCAGCGGCAGTCTGCGCCGCGGACTGAGTGATCAGCTGACCCTGGAGACGCATGCCGAATACACCCGCAGCCTGAGGGTGGCCGGCATCGGCGCGATTGCCCTGCTGGGTCGCCGTACCGGCGTGCTCAATGCGTCCTATAGCAGCAGCCAAGCCGCGGACCAGCGGGGCCACCAGCACACACTCGGCTATCAGTGGAGCGCGCCGGGCTTCAGCATTTCTGCCGCCACCCAGCGTCGCAGTCAGTACTTCGTCGATGCCCCCGCGCATCTGACCGGCACCTTGCCTGCACGCCGCAGCGACCAACTGTTCATCGGCTTCGGCAACGCCCGCAGCGGACAGTTCAGCCTCAACTACATCATCCAGGACTATCCCGGCAGCCCCCGCACCCGTCTGCTCGGCGCGGGCTGGTCACGCAGCCTGCGGGGCCAAGCCTGGATCAGCACCCAGATCCATCGCGACCTGGACACACGCGGCATGGACAGTGCCTACCTGTATTTCTCGCTCCCATTGGATCGCCGCACCCAACTCAGCGCCTCGGTGCGCCACAGTGCCGATGGCGATGTGGTGGCAATGGAGACCAACCGCAGCCCACCGCTCGACAGCGGCGGCTGGGGCTGGCGTGTGCAGACCCGCATGGGCGCCCAACGCGGCCAAACGGCCGAGATCAACTACCTGGATGACCACGGTCGCTGGCGCGTTGGCCTGGATCGCGACAACAACGCAGGCGCCCTGGCCTATCTGGACGGCACCGGCAGCGTGGCCTGGTTTGGCAGCGGACTGCATACACTGCGGCGTGCCGACGATGCCTTCGCACTGGTCTCTACAAATGGCATGCCCGGGGTGGCGGTGCGGCTGGAAAATCGCCTTGTCGGCACCACCGACGAGCGCGGCGAACTACTGGTGGCGCCGTTGCGCGCCTGGCAGCGCAACCTGCTCAGCATCGACCCGCTGCAGTTGCCGGCGGATGTGGAGGTCGATGTGGTACAGCAACACGTGGTGCCCGCCGCACGCAGCGGTGTCCGTGCAGCGTTTCATGTGAGGACCAGCCAACCGTTGAGCCTGCAGATACGCAGCGCTGCCGGCCAATGGCTGCCCCCCGGCACCGCCGTCGCCATGGAACATGACGACCGCATCCTTGCCACAACGGTGATCGGCCATGAGGGCCAGCTATACCTGAACAACGTGCCGGCCGGCGCACGTCTGCGCATCCGCCATCTCGACGGGGATTGCCTGCTCCCGTTGCCTGATCCGCCCAGCACGTCCTCCCCCGCCCCCCCCGAGCCACTGCAATGTCGACCATGAACCGTCGCACCAAACAGCGGCGGTGGCTTATTGCGCTCTCCGTCACGATGGGCCTGGTCGTGCTGCTGTAATCCGCGCCAGTCGGCGCGCAGCAATCCTGCCAGGTGCTCAACTCGACGCCGCTGGACTTTGGCACCGTCACTGCTGCCGGCAGCAACAGCGCCTCCGCCACGCTGACCGTAAGCTGCCAAGGCATCCCGGGGGTGCCGGTGCAGGTGACGGTGTGCGCCTTCATCGACGAAGGGATCCCGCCAGGCATGGCGCCCCGCCATCTGGACAATGATGCGGGCGCCCTGATGGCTTACGACCTCTATTCCAACGCGGGGCGAACCCAGCTTATCGGCCCACTGGGCAGCGCCTATCCGATTCTTTACAGCATCCTTTCCTTGCCCATAACCGGCTCTGCACAGATCAACCTCACCGCCTACGGCAGGATCCCGCCGGGCCAGAGCCTTCCTGCCGCCTATATGTATGAAGGCCTTCCTGGCCCAAGCCTGCTGCGCTACACCTTTGCAGCCCCGTTCACTGGCGCAGCGTCCGCTGAGAACTGCCGCGACGCTGTAGCGCCGGTATTTGGCAGCGCCGGCCAGACCACGTTTTCGTTCGGCCGGGTCCGGGCCCGGGTTGCCAATACCTGCGTCCTCAACATGGCTACGGACCTGGATTTCGGCACCGTCAGCCAACTGGACAGGCCCCGTGACGCAAGCTCCCATATCCAGCTGCGCTGCGCCACCGATGCCAGTTGGTCCATGACCCTGGACAACGGCCTGAACGCCGCCAACGGCCAGCGCAGGATGGCCTCCAACGGCAATTTCCTTCCTTACCAGCTCTACATGGACCCGGCGCTGCTGATCCCCTGGGGCGACACGATCCCGACGGGAGCCGCCGATACCGGCGAAAATGAAGATGTCTCGCTCACGGTGTATGGCCGGGTTTTCCCACAACCGGCAGTGGTGCCAGGCCAATACAGCGATACCATTACCGTGACCCTTACATTCTGAGCCGCAGGCGCGATTTGCGGCCGGCTGGGCCACCGGCTATACTCGCCGGGCTTTGTTGGGCCTTGGCCCCACGAGCACGCCGACACCGGGCGTCACCGGTGAATCCTCACCTGTCGCCCCCATCCGTGCCGGGGTGCCCTGCCAGTCAGGGTTCGGCCACGTAGGCGCCAGGGAAGCCCAACCCCGGAACTGTTGCGCGCTCTCACCAGAAGCCGCGCATCGCTGCACGGCCCCAACACAAACGGCCGAGCGCGGTGTCAGTTCCATTATCAGGAGTTTTGCAATGTCCCAGATCACCATGCGTCAGATGCTGGAAGCCGGCGTCCACTTCGGCCACCAGACCCGCTACTGGAACCCCAAGATGGCTCCGTACATCTTCGGCGCCCGCGGCAAGATCCACATCATCAACCTGGAAAAGACCGTCCCGCTGTTCAACGATGCGATGAACTTCATCTCGTCCGTTGCCCAGAAGCGCGGCACCATCCTGTTCCTGGGCACCAAGCGCAGCGCGCGCGACGCCATCAAGGAAGAAGCCGAGCGTTGCGGCATGCCGTTCATGAACCAGCGTTGGCTGGGCGGCACCCTGACCAACTTCGCCACCGTGAAGAAGTCGGTTGCCCGCCTGAAGGAACTGGAAGCCGGTGAAACCGACGGCACCTTCGACAAGCTGGTCAAGCACGAAGTGCTGGGCCTGCGCCGTGAGCGCGACAAGCTGGAAGCCTCGCTGGGCGGCATCAAGGAAATGAACCGCCTGCCGGACGCCATCTTCGTCATCGACATCGGTCACGAAGACATCGCCATCAAGGAAGCCAAGAAGCTCGGCATCCCGGTGATCGCTGTCGTCGATACCAACTACAACCCGGAACTGGTTGATTACGCTATCCCGGGCAACGACGACGCCATCCGCGCCGTGCAGCTGTACGCTCGCGCCGCTGCCGACGCCGTGCTGGAAGGCAAGGCTGCCGCTCCGAACGCCGCCACCGTGCGCGAAGAAGAGTTCGCTGACGCCGCTGCCGAAGGCGAAGAAGCCAAGCCGGCTCGCCGCGCTCCGGCCAAGAAGGCTCCGGCCAAGAAGGGCGACGAGGCTTCGGCCTGATGCACCTCGGCGGGCGCAGCCATTGCGCCCGCTTCCCCTGTACCAGCGCCACCGGCGCCGGTCACTGACAGGGCTGCGTAACAACGGCCGGCGATCATTGCCGGCCTACCCCTTTCTATTGATGAGGTAATTCCATGGAAATCACTGCTTCCCTGGTCAAGGAACTGCGCGAGCGCACCGGCGCCGGCATGATGGAGTGCAAGAAGGCTCTGTCCGAGACCAACGGCGACATCGATGCAGCGGCTGAAGCCCTGCGCAAGTCCGGCGCTGCCAAGGCCGACAAGAAAGCCGACCGCGTCACCGCCGAAGGCCGCGTGGGCGTTGCCAGCAACGGCGGCAACGCTGTGCTGGTCGAAGTGAACTCGGAAACCGACTTCGTTGCCAACGACGTCAACTTCAAGGCGTTCGTCGACGCCGTCGCCGCTGCCGCACTGGCTTCTGGCGCTGCCGACGTTGAAGCCCTGAAGTCGGCCAAGCTGCCGAGCGGCGAGACCGTCGAAGAAACCCGCGCCACCGCGATCCAGAAGCTGGGTGAAAACATCCAGATCCGTCGCCTGGTCAAGATCGAAGGTGGCAACACCGTCGGCACCTACGTGCACAGCAACGGCAAGATCGGCGTGCTGGTCGAGCTGGCCGGCGGCAACGCCGAACTGGCCTCGGGCCTGGCCATGCACGTGGCCGCGATGAACCCGCCGCACAACAAGGCTGCCGACGTCCCGGCCGACTTCGTTGCCAAGGAAAAGGAAATCGAGCTGGCCAAGATGAGCGAAAAGGACAAGGCCAAGCCGGCTGAAATCCTGGAAAAGATCATCAGCGGCAAGATCAACAAGATCATCAGCGAAGTGACCCTGTACGGCCAGAACTACGTGCTGGACAGCGACAAGACCGTTGAGCAGGCCGTCAAGGCTGCTGGCGGCGACGTCATCAGCTTCCAGCGCCTGGTGGTTGGCGAAGGCATCGAGAAGGTGGTTGAAGACTACGCCGCCGAAGTTGCCAAGGCGATGCAGGTCTAAAGCCTGCTGCATGCAACACCAACGAAGCCGCGGATTTCCGCGGCTTCGTTGTTTCTACAGGCAGGCCATGATCACTTGCAGTGCACCCGTGCACAGGGATGAAGCGCCAACGCCCCTTTCCTATTCAGGGCATGCCTGTATGCTTGGGCCACTGCCGCCCGCCTCAACGACATGTCACCCGAGCTCAACGCAGCCCTGTCCCTGTGCCGCAACCTGCCATCGCCGCCCGCCATCGCGGTACGACTGATCGAACTGGCACAGGACCCGGAAACCGACATTGCCAGTGCAGCCGACGTGATCGCGCTGGACATGGCACTGAGTGCACGCATGCTGCGCATCGCCAATTCCCCGCTCTACGCCAGCCGCCGCCGCATCGAAAACCTGTCGCAGGCACTGACCATGCTCGGGCTCAATGCCACGCTGCAGCTTGCACTGGGCTTCAGCCTGTCGCGCGCCCTGCGCGATGACGAAGGCCACAGCCAATTGCTGGATGCAGTGTGGCGCCGCGGCGTGCTCAGCGCCCTGGCTGCACGTTACCTCGGCGCCGCGTGCGGCGTTCGACGCCTGGAAGAACTGATGTTGGCCGGCCTGCTGCAGGACATGGGCATGCTTGCCTTGCTGCAGGTCCGCGCGGATATCTACCCTGCCCTGCTGGGCAACTGCACGGACAACATGCAGCTGCTTGCGCAGGAGCGCAGCGTGCTGGATTGCACCCATGCCGAAGTCGGCGCCCGCCTGTGCGAGCAATGGGGCCTGCCCCGCTACCTCGGCGATGCCATTGCCCATAGCGAACCGCCCGCCACACCCAACGACCTGTTCGAGCGCTGCGTGGCCCTGTCCGGCTGCATCGCCGACATCTGGCTGGCCGATGATGTCGACCAGGCGCGCAACCACGCGCTACGCGAGGTCAACACTGCGTTGCAGCTGGACAGCACCCGCTTTGAACAGGTGCTGCAGCAGGTCAGCCAGATGCTTCCAGAGATCAGCGCGCTGTTCGACGTGCCGGTGCCTTCACCGGCACGCGTGACCTTCCTGCTGGACCACGCCGCCGAGCTCATTGCCCTGCGCAACCTGCGTGAACTGCACGACGCCTCCAGCGCGCGAGTTCGCGCCGATGATTACGAGCAGCAGGCGCGGCGACTGGCCGAGCAGGCGCACCTGGATGCACTGACCGGCGTCCTCAACCGTCGCCAGTTGGAAGTTGTGCTGGAGCAGGAATTCGGCCGCGCCAGCCAGGCCGAGCGCCCCCTCTCGATCGCCTTCATCGACCTGGACGACTTCAAGAAGATCAATGACGTCCACGGCCACCTGGTCGGCGACCAGGTCCTGCAGGCCTTCGCCAACCGGCTGCAGGGCCAACTGCGCGGCAGCGACACCGTGGCCCGCTTCGGCGGCGAGGAGTTCGTGGTGATGTTCCCGGCCACCAGCGAGTCGACCGCAGTGGAAGTGATCCGGCGGGTACTGGGCGTGATCGCGCAGACGCCGATGGCCATCGTCAACGAGTCACCCCTGTACGTGACGTTCTCGGCCGGCGTGGCAACCCACGGCGCCTACGAGCGCTTCACCGACATGCGCGACCTGCTCAAGGCCGCTGACGACGTGCTGTACCGCTCGAAGAACCTTGGCCGCAACCGGGTCATCGCCCGCGCACCCACGCCGCAACCGACCGCCTGCTGAATGGCAGCGCCCGATAAGTGATCTTGTCGCTGCGCTGCAACAATTAGATCTCACCTGAAACCACGGCATCCGTTAGAATTCCCGCGTTTTCCAGCCATCTGAGGTCGTCATGTCCAAACTCGCCTACCAACGCATCCTTCTGAAACTTTCCGGGGAGGCGCTGATGGGAGATGAGGACTACGGCATCGACCCCAAGGTCATCAACCGTCTGGCCCACGAAGTGATCGAGGCGCAGCAGGCCGGTGTCGAGATTGCCCTGGTGGTTGGCGGCGGCAACATCTTCCGCGGTGCCGGCCTGGCCGCAGGCGGCATGGATCGGGTCACCGGCGACCACATGGGCATGCTGGCCACCGTGATCAACGCCCTGGCAATGCAGGACGCGCTGGAAAAGGCCGGCGGCAAGGCGCGGGTGATGAGCGCCATCAAAATAAACGATGTGTGCGAGGACTACATCCGTCGCCGCGCCATCCGCCACCTTGAAAAGGGCCGCCTGGTCATTTTCGCCGCCGGCACCGGCAATCCCTTCTTCACCACCGACTCCGGCGCTGCGTTGCGCGCGATCGAGATCGGCGCCGACCTGCTGCTCAAGGCCACCAAGGTCGACGGCGTCTATGACAAGGACCCGAACAAGCATTCCGATGCCGTCCGTTACGACAGCCTGAGCTACGACCAGGTGATCAACCAGGGCCTGGAGGTCATGGACACCGCCGCCTTCGCCCTTGCCCGTGACAGCGACCTGCCGCTGCGCGTTTTCGACATGAGCCAGCCCGGCGAGCTGCTGAAGATCCTGCAGGGCGAGAACATCGGCACCCTGGTGCACGGCCGCGACGCACACTGAGCCATCTCTGCCGGCCGGCAGGGCCAGGTATTGGCCTATAATCGGCCGGTTCAAGAAACATCCAGGATTCGGGCGATGATCAACGACATCAAGCAAGATGCGCAGGCGCGCATGACCAAGAGCATCGATGCTCTGCGCCACACCCTCACCACCATCCGCACCGGCCGCGCGTCACCGGCCCTGCTGGACGGCATCAAGGTCAAGGCCTACGGCACCGATACGCCGTTGAACCAGGTGGCCAGCATCAGCGTGTCCGAAGGACGCTCGCTGGTGATCACCCTGTTCGACAAGAACATGATCAAGGACGTCGAAAAGGCCATCTACGCCTCCGACATCGGCATCACCCCCACCACCATGGGCACGGTGATCCGCCTCAACCTGCCGCCGCTGACCGAGGAACGCCGCCGCGAGCTGGCCAAGTCGGTGGGCAAGGAAGGCGAGGAAAGCAAGGTCGCCATCCGCAACATCCGTCGCGATGCCAACCAGGAAGTGGCCAAGCTGCTCAAGGACAAGACCATCACCGAGGATGACGACCGCCGCGCGCAGGACGACATCCAGAAGCTGACCGACAAGGCGATCAAGGACATCGACGACGTCGTCAAGCAGAAAGAACAGGAACTGATGGCAGTCTGACCGGTGCCGCCCGTCATGCCCAACGGCATACCCGCACCACGCCTGCCAGGGCACATTGCCATCATCATGGATGGCAATGGCCGTTGGGCACAGCAACGCCGCCGGCCACGCATGATCGGCCACCGCGCCGGTGCCCGCGCAGTCAACCGCACCATCGACTTCTGCCTGCAGCACGGCATTGGCGTGCTCACCCTGTTTGCTTTCTCCAGCGAAAACTGGGGGCGGCCACAGGATGAGGTGGATGCGCTGATGAAGCTGTTCCTCGGCGCGCTGGACCGCGAGGTGGACGAACTCCACCGTCGCGGCGTGCGCGTGCGCTTCATTGGCGACCGCTCGCGCTTTGCCGCGGGCATTGTTCAACGCATGGACAAGTCCGAGCTCCGCACCGCCGGCAACAGTGCGATGGTGTTGAACATCGCCGCCAGCTACGGCGGCCGCCAGGACATCGCGCAGGCCGCCCGTGCCCTCGCACAACAGGTTGCCGATGGCCACCTGCGCCCGGAGCAGATCGACGAAGAACTGCTGGGCCGTGGCGTGGCGCTGGCCGACCTGCCGGCGCCGGACCTGTTCATTCGCACCGGCGGTGATACCCGCATCAGCAACTTCCTGCTGTGGCAGCTGGCGTATACCGAACTGTGGTTCACCGACGTGCTGTGGCCCGA
>NZ_DAMBEF010000047.1:0-1017 GCF_032061965.1 Stenotrophomonas sp.
ACCGGCAGCTTCTGCGGGTCGGTGGTGGCCAGAAGGAACTTCACGTGCTCCGGCGGCTCTTCCAGCGTCTTCAGCAGCGCATTGAACGCCGCCTTGGAGAGCATGTGCACTTCGTCGATCAGATAGACCTTGTACTGCCCACGGGAGGGCATGTACTGGGCGTTCTCGATCACCTCACGCACGTCATCGACGCCGGTATTGGACGCGGCATCGATTTCCAGCAGGTCGATATAGCGGCCCGCATCGATGTCCAGGCAAGCCCGGCACTGACCGCAGGGGTCGGCACTGGTGCCCTGCTCGCAGTTCAGCGACTTGGCGAAGATACGGGCAATGGTGGTCTTGCCGACACCCCGGGTGCCGGTAAACAGGAAGGCGTGGTGGACGCGGCCACTGTCGAGCGCATTGCTGAGCGCACGGACCACGTGCTCCTGGCCCACCAGCTCGGCAAAACGCTTCGGACGCCACTTGCGGGCAAGGACGAGATAGGACATCAGGCAACCGTCTTCATCTGAAGCCCCATTGTGCCATGGCCGACCTGTCCGCCAGCACCCTGTTCAGAGGGTGCTTGTGGCCGGCGCCCAGTCACTATAGAATCTGCGCCCCTGCTGAGGCATTACAGCGGCAGGATCCGGAGAGGTGTCCGAGTGGTTGAAGGAGCACGCCTGGAAAGTGTGTAAGCGTCTAAACCGCGCTTCGGGGGTTCGAATCCCCCTCTCTCCGCCAGATAAAAAGAAAAGGCCGCCCATTGGGTGGCCTTTTCTTTTTATTCGGGGGAAAGCATGGGCGATGAGAGCCCCAACGGGTTCGACCGCCGGCGCAGCCGGTGGGACGGCGCAGCCGCCCGAAGGGTGAAGGTGCGAAGCACCGAATCAATCCCCCTCTCTCCGCCAGATAACTGAAAAAGCCGTCCCTTGTGGGCGGCTTTTTCAGTTATTGGACGGAAAGCATGGGCGATGAGAACTCCAACGGGTTCGACCGCCGGCGCAGCCGGTGGGACGGCGCAGCCGCCCGAAGGGT
>NZ_DAMBEF010000047.1:1117-22850 GCF_032061965.1 Stenotrophomonas sp.
CCGTCCCTTGTGGGCGGCTTTTTCAGTTATTGGACGGAAAGCATGGGCGATGAGAGCCCCAACGGGTTCGACCGTCGGCGCAGCCGGTGGGACGGCGCAGCCGCCCGGAGACCGCCAAGAATGCCTGGATCAATTTTACGGGCAGGCGACAAAGGGATTGCTGGAGCAACGGCGACTCGGAAATGGCCTGCCGGATATAACGCTCGGCATCCTTTGGCAGATTCTGCTGATGCTTCAAGTCTTCAAGAAGTGGCTCTAGTCTAGGGTCGAGTCCGCTCACGGGTCGCCCTCCTCAATCTCAATTGAATTTACACATAGGTCTCCGTTAGCTTGCTTGTAGAGCCTTAGGGTTACGATGGCTACTTTTTCACTGTTATGGATTGGTCTGCTGTGTTGGCGTAGCCAGGACGGGTCCCAGTAGTAGTCTTCATTGCTGTCATAGCCAACAGCCTCAAGCTTTTTCGTGAATTCATCCGCTTTCAATAAGCACGGCGGCGATGGCGTGGAGAATGGGTCAACGCCCCCAGGCATGCAAAAAGATATCCGCGCCTCTTTACTTTTGAAATTGTCGTCAAAGATGACTTCATAAGAGAAACTATTGGCTAGTCGGAGGCCTCCTGATGCAAGCACATTCGATCCGTCAGTGCTAAGTGTTAGTGGTATCCCTAGCGACTTGGCCAGAGATTCGCCAGTAAGGTCACCCGGCCTTTTGAATGACTCCGCAAAAGATATGATACTACTTTGTAATTTTTCAAAATCCATTTGCCCCCCATGCGCCGGAGTGGCGTTATCCAATTGAACATTTGCTTCTAACTCAGGCTGGGGCCCATTCGTTGAAATGGGTTGAGAGCATGCCAATTGCGATAGACAGCAAGTGAGTATGAGTGATGATGTACGGACTTTGGCGGTTACAGACGCCATTAGGGGTTACCTCTCATTTCCGACCGAATTCAACCTCTGCCAGATCCCTTCACCTCATTCCTACTGGCGCACTTAAATTCATCTATCCGGTTGATATCGGATGTGTATCTGCGAGCTAAGTATCCAATCAGCATAGGCAGCTGCACTCCCATCGTCGCCAAGATGAGGCTAAGAGATCTGTTCCATTTTTGGTGCGCGTCCGCCTAACGACGTTGCTCAGCTTGTGTCGAACGTGTTCCAACTAACGTGAAAACAGTGTGGAAAGTACCACTATCACCGTGCTTAGCTGGTTCAGACTCGATCTGTCCACTTCCCAGACCGGATGCCATTCTGGAGTTCCCAGCTTTTAGTGGACACCTGACCGAGGGTGACGATGCGCCGCTTCGAGCTCGTCAGGACTGAGGCCGCCGAGATGGATATGGCGGCGCGTCAAATTGTAGAACCCCTCGATGTACTCGGAGATGTCCGAGGTCGCTAGCTCTCGACTGGCGTAGATGCGCTTCTTGATCCGCTCCTTCTTCAAGCTGCTGAAGAAGGACTCGGCGACCGCGTTGTCCCAGCAGTTGGCGCGCTTGCTCATGCTTGGCTCAAGATGGTTGTCCTTGCAGAAACGCCGCCATGCATCGCTTCCATACTGCGAGCCTTGATCTGAGTGAATCAAGGCTTCTCGCGGGCGTCGGCTGCGTACGGCTTTCATCACGGCATCCAGAACAAGTTCCCGATGAATCGTCGACCTGACTGCCCTGCCAACAACTCTGCGTGAGAAAAGATCCAAGACAACGGCCAGATACAGCCAGCCCTCCCAGGTGCGGATGTAAGTGATATCTGTCACCCATGCCTCGTTCGGTCGCGATACGGTGAACTGACGCTGCAGCAGGTTGGGAATCAAGACATGTGGCTTTGAAGTCGGGATGCGCCGTATGCGATAGCCATGCAATGCGCGCAATCCGTTCTCCTGCATCAAGCGAGCAACCCGGTGCTTGCTGCATGTCCCCCCGCGCTCCCGCAGGTCAAGAAATACCCTGGGCGCACCATAGATGCCGTGGCTGGCAGTAAACGACGCATGTATTAGCCGAAGTAGCCGTGTCCTCCTGAGCTCGATCGGAAACAGGATGTTCACGCCAGGCGTAGTAGCCGGCTCGAGCAACCCCAAGCAGGCGGCACATCATTTGGATGCTGAACTCGTCCCGATGCGCATCAATGAACTTGTAAATTCGCCGGGTCTTACTGGTGATCTTGAAAAAGCGTCCGATAGTTCGGCATGACTCAGGCTCCCTCCTGTTTGCTTGCGGCTCGCGTCAACGGTTCACTACGTCGTAGAACCAGAGGCCATCCGACTGGCCTTCATTGCCGATCCCCGCCGCCTCAACAGCGTCCTTGAACACCCGATCGCAAAAAACACCGCCATGGAAGGGAAGCCTGAAAACGCGGGCCTCTCCAAGCACGTCACGCTTGAAAGCCAAACGACTCCCACCGGCCAAGCTGTAATACTTCCCGTCCTCGTAGTCATCGCTGATCTTGATGTCGAGTTCGGACGCGTCCTCGTCCAAGGCATCCAACGTGCGAACAACATCGCAGAGGAAGACCGTCGGCCCTTTGGAGCCATCGGCCAGCCGATAGTCGACGTCAGCGAAAACGAAGGCGTCCGAGTCCACGGACTCCATCACTTTGCGGAGCCGTTGGGAGACCAACCAGTAGCCACTGAAGCCCCCCTCCAGGTCCTGCGGCAACTCCCCTTCGCTGGGGATGTAGACCAAGCGCGGAGTCTCGCGCAACGGAGGAAACCCACCCTCGTCTGGCTTCAAGATGAGCCGCGGAGGCGACAGCAATGCCTTCTCGTTCTCAAAGACCACGCCATGGCCTTTTCCGCCTCGGCGGGCATCGGGACGCAACTGGAAGAACTCACCGACCTTAGGTTCGTTGATCGTCTTCGTTTCCATGTATCTGGTCTCCTCCATGCGGGGGTCAACCCATTGCTCTACCCATGAGTCTACCGCCCCCTTCGTCATGGACAGCTGAGCGCGGCCGTTGAATCGCCCAGGATTTCGTAGATACCTCGCAGCCATAAACTATGGCTTAGGCGGAAGTGGTTATGAGTACGAAACGTTACACGGATGAGTTCAAGATCGAGGCAGTTCGGCAAATTGCCGAATATGGCTGGCCAGTAGCTGAAGTTGCTGAGCGGCTGGGTATATCGGTCCACAGTTTGTAGGGCTGGAGACGTCAGCACGGACTGGGAGAGCTAGGCCACCGCGTTGAGGTTGATCAGAACGCGGAAGCCCGACGGCTGAAAGCTGAGTTGCGTCGCGTCACTGAAGAGCGAGACATCCAAAAAAAGCCGCCGCGTACTTTGCCAAGGGGTAAGAGCAAAGTACGCCTTCATGAAGCACCATGTGGATCAGTTCGGGTTGGCAGCCATGTTTTGGCACATGGTTGGCACGAGGCATCAACCTGCCCTGACAATCACTCGCATCGCTTACTGGTGACCGTTTTTTCAGCAGCGCAGTCGATCTGCGCCGATTGATGGTCATCCGAGTGAATCCGTCGATCTGCCGAACGCAAATATCCAATTCTTCGGACGCAGCACATACCAGCGCGTTGGACGGCGCCGCCGAATGGGTTGGGCAGCAGCCCCAAACAACTCGACACTCCGGCATTGCCCAAGTCTTCAGCCAACGACCGCCTCCGGCCAGAAGCAGTCATCCAGCACGCTATAGCATGCGTGCACTACGTCGTGCGGATGGCTCGCATTGACCGGGACCGGAACTTCCATGTGATTACAGGCGCCTCAGGGGCGGGAAGTCGACCCTGGTCGGTGCGCTGGGCGAATTCGGCTACTCCGCGATACCCGAGAGAGCGCTCTCTCTGCCCTGCAGGAACAGGAGCAGCGCAGCGCTTCCCCCTTACTGAAAGCCAACTTGGCATTCTGAGGTCACGTTCGCATGCTGCTGCTTCAATCCTGCATCCAGCGTCCGGCGCTTCAACTCATCGTTTTGCGCAATGATATCGATATCGTGATCGGCCCTTCGCACTGTGTCGCGCATCTTCCAGTCCATGCGGTCACCATCAACCGAAGCCTGTACCAGATAAATTCCACCGCTGCGCTCGCTTTCAATGGTGAGAACCGCCGTGCTGCCGATGACGATGCCAAGAATCCTTCCCCCTTCATCGATTTGAGTCAGGCGTACCCGCGCACCACTGTAATCGCCACAAAGCCGATCGCCATCTTGAACGAGTGAAGCGGTGAAGCCGCCACAATCCGCCTCTGGGGCAGCTCTGTCGCACCATTCCACGGACCATTCGCCATCGAAGTTTGCGTTGGCTGCCCACGCTGATGGGCTAGATGCGCAAGCGATCAGGGCGGCGCATAAAACCGGCAATAAACCAGCAAGTGTAAAAGCAAATCGACGCATCCTGATCGTCTCGCAAAGCGCTAAGCGAAAGCTTGGACTGGATGCTACCCGACTTGCGAGGCAGCCACCGTGAATGCCATGGCCACGCGTAAACAAGCCCCGTGATGAAGATGGCCATGAACGGCTCCAGGAAGGGGCATGAGGTAAAGGACTGAATCGAGGCCGTCGAAGATGCTTTCGGCGGCAGCATCGACTACGCCATGCTGGTGAAAACATATGGTGAAGGGCCGCAGACACCGGAACGCAAATACAGCCCCTCAGAGTTCGTTTGCGCGGCCAAGAGGCCGATCACCGGCAGTCCGGACTTGTCCCAGGTCTCGACCAGCTATGTCGAGCGCCACAACCTGACGATGCGGATGTCAATGCACTGGTTCACACGCCTGACTAACGGCTTCAGCAAGAAGGTGGCAGACCACATGCACGCGGTGAAACTACACTTCATGTACTACAACTTCGGCAGGATTCACAAAATGCTGCGGACACCCCAGCGATGGAAGCCGGCCTGACGCAGGCCATATCTGGTTTCTGGAGGAGATCGCTGCCCTAGCTCCTGAGCCTGTACTTTATTTCACCTCGTCCTCAAACGTTCGCTGCTGTTCGCCAAGGGAGCAGCTACCGAGCGGCCCCTCTCTCCGCCAGATAACTGAAAAAGCCATCCCTTGTGGGCGGCTTTGTCAGTTATTGGACGGAAAGCATAGGCGATGAGAGCCCCAACGGGTTCGACCGCCGCCGTAGCCGGTGGGACGGCGCAGCCGCCCGAAGGGTATGGGGCAGGCGGATTACGCATTCCGGCTGTCTAGTACAACGCACCGCATACTCATATCGACCAGGCGACGCTTTGAGCAGCCGGCTTCGGTCCGGCGTCTGCTGTTCGATGGCAGGGTGGTCTTGAAAAACAGGTCCCTTGCGAGGCATTAGTCAGACTCCTTCCCGGGCCGCAGTTGTTATGCGGCTAGATGTCCGAAGCATCGATGAGCCAGAGGCCGTCTGCATCCGAGTCGGTCGCTATGCCAGCCGCCGAGACCGCGTCTACGAACATCCGGTCGCAGAACACCGTTGACGTGTACGGCGTGCGGAAAACGTGGGCCGCACCCAGACGGTCCCTGACAAAGGTAACGCTTGCTCCACCTGTGAGGTCGTAGAACTTGCCGTTGATGAAGGGCTCGGTGGTGTCAATGAAAAGCTTGGATGCATCCTCGTCCAGTGCGTCGATCTCCTGAACCACATCGCACAGGTAGTGGCGCGCGCCGCGGCTGCCGTCTGCCAGGCGATAGTCGACGTCAGCGAACGCAAACGCGTTGGGATCGACCGCTGCCATGGCTTGCTGAAGCCGTTGGGAGACCAGCCAGTAACCACTGAACCCGGGTTCAAGGTCCAACGGCGGCGGGCCCTTGCTGGGGTTGTGAACCAGCAGTGGGGTCTCACGCAACGGCGGGAAACCGCCCCCTTGTGGCTTCAAGATCAATCGTGGTGGCGATAGCAATCGATCCAGGTTCTCGAAGACCACGCCATTCGCCGGCCCGTTGATCTTGCCTGCTTCCAGGATGAAGAACTCTCCAGCCTTGGGTCGCTTGATCGTTGTCGAATCCATGCAAGGTGCTCCGTCCCTGTCGAGTGGCCTTAGCTTTGCAGGGACAGCTTATCCCCGGCCACCAATGCCATGCCAACTTGACCAGCGCCCACTTTGAGGGGTCCGGTCGCAGCTCCAGATCCTGGAACAACCGGACAATGTCGTGTTGGTCAGCCAACGCGCTATCCATTTCAAGCCTCACCCGCGACACGCAGCGCGAGCTCGCTTCCTGCGTGATCTTCTGCTGTTGGGTGCTCAAAGACTCCACGCACGCGACCAATCCCAGCAGCAAAACACACGCCGACAGCGTTTTGGCGAAGCGGCTTCCTGCTTTGAAGATTCCATGGCAAATAGCCCCGCGTTTCAATGTTGCGAGGCTTGTTGTCAGCGCCTGAAATTGAGCCCGGCAGGTGCCGGAGCGTATCCCGCCACATCGACAGAGGGCCGACGCCACACCCACAAGCTGCCAAAGGCGCCGAGCACATGCTAGTTTCACCACTTAGACCGATCCAAAAGGTGCGGGATGAAGCAGCTTGGCGCGACCCTGTTGGCACTTGCAGCAACCGTAGCAACCTCTTCCCTGGCGCCGTCTTCGGCAATGGCGGCCTCACCCGCCGCCAACGAGGCTGCCTACGCCGCTGTGAACCCCTTCATCGGCACGGGCGGCGAAGGCCATACCTATCCGGGTGCGACCGTTCCGTACGGCATGGTCCAGCTGTCGCCGGATACCCGCATCCAGTCGCGCAAAGATGGGTACGGCTGGGCGGCTGGCTATCGCTACGACGACAGCACGATAGTCGGCTTCTCGCATACGCATTTCTCCGGCACCGGCCACTCGGATCTGGGTGACCTACTGCTGATGCCGACTACCGGCGCGTTGAAGCTGGAGCGCGGCAATCCGGATCAGCCCTTGAGCGGTTACACCTCGCGTTTCAGCCACGCCAGCGAAACCGCACAGCCGGGTTACTACGCGGTGACCCTGGACGACTACAAGGTGCGCGCCGAGCTCACCGCCAGCGCGCGCGTCGGCATGCACCGCTATACATTCCCTACCGGCAAGCCTGCACATGTGGTGCTGGACCTGCGTACCAGCATGTATGACTACCCGGGCAAGATCCTGTGGTCACGTGTACGGGTGCGCCCCGATGGCACGGTTACCGGCTTCCGCGAGACGCGCGGTTGGGCGCCGGGCCGGCAGCTGTACTTCGCAATGCGCTTTTCGCAGCCGCTCAGCGGTCATCAACTGCACGACACCGAGCAGGATGTCGTCTACAAGGGCTTTCCGCCGCCGGGCGAGAAGGATCCGACGCAGCGCGCGCAGATCGAGGGGCGGCAATTGGTTGCGGCCTTTGATGTCGCGCCGGAGGCTGGCAAGCCCTTGCTGGTGAAGGTGGCGATCTCGCCGGTCAGCGAGGAAGGCGCGATTACCAACCTCGATGCGGAAGCCCCGGGCTGGGATTTCGATGGCATGCGCGCTGCTGCCAAGCAGCAGTGGAGCGAGGCGTTGGGTGCGGTCGAGGCACAGGGCAGCGCGGACGAACGCACCCGCTTCTACACCGCGCTATATCACACGCTGCTTGGGCCGACTTTGTTCATGGACAGCGATGGCCGTTATCGCGGGCCGGACAATGCGGTGCACCAGGCCAAGGGCTGGACGAACTATTCGACCTTCTCGCTGTGGGACACCTACCGCGCCCTGCACCCGTTGGCCACGCTGGTGCAGCCACCACAGCGGACCAATGACTTCGTCAATTCGCTGTTGGCCTCACGCCGCGAAAGCCCGTACGGCGTGCTGCCGGTGTGGTCGTTCCACGGCCTGGAGACCTGGTGCATGATCGGCTACCACGCAGTACCGGTGATCGCCGATGCGTATATGAAGGGCATCCGCGGCTACGACACCGAAGAGGCCCTGCAGGCGATGGTCGCCAGCGCCAATTACGGCCCTTATGACGGCATCGCGCAATACCGCGAGCTCGGCTATGTGCCTATCGACGAGGAAGGCGAAGCGGCCAGCAAGACGCTGGAATACGCCTATGACGACTGGACCATCGCGCAGGTGGCCAAGGACATGGGCAAGACCGAAGTGGCGAGCGAGTTCAACAAGCGTGCGGCCAACTGGAAGCATGCCTTCGACCCGGGCACCGGCTTCATGCGAGCGCGCAAGCGCGATGGCAGTTTCCGCGAGCCGTTTGATCCCAGCGCCAGCGGTTATGGCACCGACTTCACCGAGGGCAATGCCTGGCAGTACTCGTGGTATGTGCCACAGGATGTAGCCGGACTGGCGGCGGCGCATGGCGGCAGCGACAAGTTGCTGCGGCGCCTGGACGATGTGTTTGAAGCCAAGGTTGACCCGTCCATCTTCGCGCATATGGAAGACATCACCGGCCTGATTGGTTGGTATGCGCATGGCAACGAACCCAGCCATCACGTCGCCTATCTGTATGCGCATGCCGGGCAGCCGTGGCGGACACAGGCGCGGCTGAAGCAGATCATGGATACGCAGTACGCCGCGCGCCCGGATGGCTTGGCCGGCAATGATGATCTGGGACAGATGTCGGCCTGGTATGTGTTTACCGCGCTGGGTTTCTATCCAGTCACGCCGGGCAGCAACCAATACATCATCGGCCGCCCGTTCCTGCCGCAGGCGACCTTGAATCTGCCTGATGGGAAACGCTTCAGCATCGTGGCTGACGGGCTGGATGCTGCGCATACCTATGTGGGCTCGGTGAGCCTCAACGGCAAGCCGCTGGATCGGGCTTATGTGACGCACCAGGAGATTGTTGCGGGTGGGGAGCTGCGGTTTGTTATGCAGGCTGAGCCGAACAAGTCTTGGGCTGCTGATGCGGCGAAGCTACCTTATTCGATGTCGCGGTGATTTGGATGTTTGCGTTTTATCGCCGTGCTCGGTGGTAGAAAAGCACGCTTCGCGCTCCCCTCACCCCAACCCCTCTCCCGCAAGGGGAGAGGGGCTTAAGCCACCGCACGCTTCGCGCTTCCCTCTCCCCCGCGCCGCGCCCCCATCCCTTGCGCCAGCGCAATGGCCTTCAAGGGGACACGAACCTGCGATTCGTTACCCCTATTACCCCACGAGGGGTGAGGGGCTCAATAAGCAACGGCAAGCCTCGCGGCTTCGGATGCGCTGATTCGGCGCGCGGACTGAAGCCGCTATCAGCTGCTGGACAGCTTCATCAGCACCAGCCCACTGACGATCAGCACGGCAGCGCCAATACGCATCGCACTGATCTGTTCGCCCAGGAAAATGATGCCGATGATGAAGGCGCCAACCGCGCCAATGCCGGTCCAGATCGTATACGCGGTGCCCAGCGGCAATGTGCGCATGGCCACCGCCAGCAGCCAGAAGCTGGCGATCATGCCGACGATGGTGACGATGCTGGGTACCAGCCGGGTGAACCCGTGCGATTGTTTCATCGCCAATGCCCAGACAATTTCCAGCAAACCCGCGATCACGAGATAGATCCAAGCCATACAGCCTCCTTGAGAAGCCAGGCCGTCCTGGGTGAAGTCCCGTGATGGGCGGAGGTCGTCCTCCGTTGCGCGGGCATTCTATCCAAGCCGGACGTGATGGGCCGTCAACTCCAGCTGACGGGTTACATTCGGTTAAAGCCGGAAGTGTGGTCGGCCGGTGCCTGCATACGTTACAATCGCCGCACACGATCAGGACCAGCTCCAGTTTGTGTCCGGTCCCTGGCTTCGGCGGCTGATGATCCATCGCCCCGGCTTCTGGAATCGTGAATGGCCGCGCATTGCGCGGCCTAACCGTCTCTATGGTGGCCCCGTCGGCCCCTCGCGACGCTAGGTCGAAAATCCCGCCAGGGCCGGAAGGCAGCAACGGTATCGATCGACGCGGGCGCCGAGGTCAGCCGGCGGGGTCGCCACCTTTTGGGGCCTTGGAGTGACGCTGCCTGAGCAGCGGGATTGCCTGTGCGCGTGTAGCCCGGGTAAGCACAGCGCACCCGGGGCTTTTGGCCGGTCAGCACTTCTGCCGGGCAATCGATTGATTGTCGACCACGAATGGGCCGTTTATGGGTTGCGCGCTACCCGGCGTGCGTCCCGGGTGCGCTGCGCTTACCCGGACTACGTTGCCTTGGGGTAGTGCCTGCGGGGCTGTTCAACCCGGCTCCGGCTTTCCCTCACCCCAACCCCTCTCCCGCCAGCGGGAGAGGGGCTCGGATATCGTTTCTGTTGCGCGACTGAAGCCAGTGCCGCGTCGTAGCCCGGGTAAGCGCAGCGCACCCGGGGCTTTTGGCCGCTCAGCACTTCTGCCTGGCAATCGATTGATCGTCGATCACGAATGGGCCGTTTATGGGTTGCGCGCTACCCGACGTGCGTCCCGGGTGCGCTGCGCTTACCCGGGCTACGTTGCTGCGGAAGGTTCGGACGGAACTGACTTGGACCGGCTCCGGCTTGCCCTCAACCCAACACCTCTCCCGCCAGCGGGAGAGGGGCTCGGATAGTGTTTCTATTGAGGTACTGACGCGCCGTGCAGTTGCGCGAGCGCTAACGCCGCGACGCCTGCAATCCCACCCTCAGCCCTCAAACAGCTCTGCCCGTGGCCCCGTCGGCTCGGCCAAGGCCACGCACTCGCCCGGCATCGCTACGCGGTGGCCGCGCGCGCGCATGGTCTCGCCATCGGCAGTGCTGGCGTAGTGGTAAAGCATCATCCGCGCCCGGGTGGCCGCGTCGTATTCGCGCTCCAGATCCTCGACACCGGTATGCGAGGGATTGCCGTGCAGGCCACAATCGTGGGCGATCAACTCGTTGTCGCCGGCAAAGCGCGCCAGCATCTCCGGGATCGGGCGGGTGTCACCGCTCCAGGTAACCGCCCCCTGCAGGCGCAGGCCATAGGCCGTTTCTGGCCAATGGTGGCGTACCGGGAATACCTCCAGGCGCACGCCCTGATGCCAGAACGCATCGCCCACCACGATCAGCTGGAAGGCATCCCAGAAATTGGCGCCACCTTCGGCCAGCACGTTGGGATAGTCCCCTACCCGCTTGTGCAACAGCGGCACCACGGTGGCCGGTACGTACAGTCGCACCTTGCCGCGACGCGCGCGATTGAAGAACGCATCCACGAACAGGCGCTCAAAGCCGGCAACGTGGTCCAGATGCACGTGGGTCACGAACACGGCATCCGGCAGGGCACCGTAGCAATCACGATAGGCCGTCAGCCCTTCGCCACCGCAGTCGATGGTCAGCCACGGCTGGCCGTCGTGCTCGATCACCGCCATCGGCGAGCCCAGCTTCACCGCCGACGCATTGCCGACACCCAGGAAACGCAACGCCCAACTCATCTCACACGCCCCGGTTCCAGGCCAGATCATAGGCGCGGCGCAGCCGCGCATAGTCCTGCTCAACGTCCTCACGGCTGCGATCACCGCGCAGCTTCAACAAGGAACGCAGCAGGCGCTTCAGGTTGCGCTCGCGCCAACGGGTAGCGGGAATGCGCATCACGCCACGATCGAAATCGATCAGCCAGCCATGGCCATTGGCATCGAACAGGATGTTATGGGCGTTCAGATCGGCATGGTCCAGGCCCGCCCGGTGGAAGCGCGCGATCATGCGACCGGCCTCCTCCCAAGGTGCACCACGCCCGGCAACCAGCGCGCGATCTGCCAGTGAACGCACATCGGCCAGACGCTCCATCAGGATCGCCGCGCGGTAACGCAGGCCTTCGCGCATGTAGAACGCCGCCAACGGGCGCGGCACCGGCAACTTCAGCGCGATGAGCTTCCGCATCAGGCGGAATTCGGCAAAACTGCGGGTACGGTGCGAGCCCTGCCACAGATAATTGTCACGGCTGAACTTCGCCGCCACGCCGCCACGCAGGTAGTGCCGCAGCACGCAACTGCCGAACGGCGCGTCCACGAACCAGGCACCACCGCGGCCGCCCTCGCCCACTGGCCGCGCCCTGTCGCCCCAGTGTGCGGGCGAAAACAGGCTCGGTTCGGCTTGCCGCAGGCGTTCGCGGTCGAACAGAATGGCACCATAGCCACGACCATCGCGGCACGGCGTCAGAGCTTCAGTGGCGTCGAATGCGACCATTCTTTGCGAGTCTAACAACACCATGCCCGTATCGTCCCCCCCGCTGTGTCTGTTGCGCCTGTCGGCGCTGGGCGATGTGACCCATGTTGTGCCACTGGTGCGCACGCTGCAGGCCGCCATGCCGGGCACGCCGCTGCATTGGGTGATCGACAAGGCGGGCCACAAACTGCTTGATGGTTTGCCCGGGGTCCAGTTCCACGTCTACGACAAGAAGACCGGATTGGCTGGAATGCGTGCGCTGCGTCGCGAATTTCCGGCTGGCGGCTTCCAGGCGCTGCTGCAGATGCAGGTCGCTGCGCGTGCCAACCTGCTGTCGGCCTTCATTCCCGCTCGCCGCCGCATCGGCTACGACAAGTCGCGCTCCAAGGATCTGCACGGGCTTTTCATCAACGAGCGCATCCCCGACCGGCCCGGCATCCATGTGCTCGATGCCATCGGCAGCTTCTGTGAGCCGTTGGGCTTCAAGCAGACCGAAGTCAGCTGGGACCTGGCCACACCGCCGGAAGCGCACCAATGGGCGCGCGCGCAATGGGACGACGATGGCCGCCCGGTGCTGATGATCTCGCCCTGCTCCAGCCATCAGCGCCGCAACTGGTATGCCGAGCGTTACGCGGCGCTCGCCGACCATGCCGCCAGCCAGGGCTGGCGGGTGGTGCTGTGTGGCGGCCGCAGCGAACTGGAGCGCAGCACCAGCGATGCAATCCTGGCCGCCATGCAGCACCCCGCACTGGACCTGGTCGGCAAGGACACGCTCAAACAGTTGCCCGCGCTGCTGGCCCGCGCCAACCTGGTGGTCACCCCGGATTCGGGCCCGATGCACATCGCCAACGCCGTAGGCTGCAAGGTGCTGGGCCTGCATGCGGCCAGCAACCCGGCGCGCAGTGGCCCCTATTCGGACCGACGCTACTGCGTGGACCGTTACGACGACGCCGCACGCCAGTACCTGCACAAGCCAGCAGCCGAGCTCAAATGGGGCACCAAGATCGAATTCGACGAAGTGATGTCCCTGATCACGGTGGAAGATGCCGTGGCCGCCTTCGAGCGTTACCGCACCGATCATCTGGCGTGATGCCTTTGTAGACACGAAAAAGCCGCCCATGGGCGGCTTTTTCGTTCCCGCACCCGCGGCAATCAGCCGGCGCGGTAGTCCTGGTAGGACTTCTCTTCGACGTAGCTCGAGCCCAGCGCCAGGTTGATCGCTTTCTTGATGCGCGCGCGCTCGTCGTTCTGGATGTAGACGCTGCGTGCCAACTGCACGAAGCCGTCATCGAAGGCCTGCGCCTTTTCCTTCAGGCGGATGTCGTCCTCGATATCCCACAGGCGCTCGTTGACCGCCTTCAGGTCGGTGCGCAACGCGGCGATGTCCTGCGCCGCCGCGGGGTGTGCCGCCCAGGTGCCATCCAACGCTGCCAATTCCTTGCGCACATTGGCCAACTTGGCCGCATCGCTCATGCGCTCGGACTTGATCTGCAGGATCGAGATCTTGTCGAGCAGCTCACCAAAGGAAACAGGCACAAGGATTTCAGACATGGGGGACACCTTTGTAACGAGATGCCCAGTTTAACCGCTCACTCCCCCTCGGATCGGTGCAAGACCCGCGGCACCCGCCCTCTGCCGGCGTATGTGCGATGCACGGAACAGTGCGTCGCCGTGCCCGGCTTGAATCGCCCAACTCTTCAAATGATAATGATTCTTATTTAAACAGGAGCTGCTCTCATGCGCGTCGATCCTTCCCGCTTCCCGCTGGTCTGGCTGGACAACACCCCAGAAAACGCCGATGGCACGGATGAAGTGCTGGCCGACATGTCAGCCCTGCTGGCACGCGAACAGCCGTTCGTGTTCCTGGCCTCAGGTGGTTTTGACGCGCCTGAGCCGGATATCGAAGAACGGCGCAAAGTCGCCAACTGGATGAAAGCCAACAAACCGCTGATCCTTCGCTTCATCAAGGCACAGCTGCATGTGGCAAGCAGCGAGGACGAGCGCAGCAAGGCCCTGGCGTTCAGCCGCATCTTCGAGAGCTTCTGGGGCTACCCGATGCTGGTCGTTGCCAGCACCGAAGAAGCCGAGAGCAAGGCCGCCGCGCTATTGCGCTGAAGGCTTTTCACTTCGTCTCGCGGCTGCCGGGCAGCATCCTCATGCTTCCCAGATTAGCGCAGCGCACCCGGGAACCAGGTCCTGGATGCGTCATCGATTGCACCTCAATGCGCCCCGCCGTGCTGTCTTCGGGGCGATAGCTCCTGCAGCTTCCGACCGCCTGCATCGGGGTTTGTCGCCTACATGCGTTTCGAAGATCAAAAGAAAAGGCCACCCATTGGGTGGCCTTTTCTTTTTTTATCTGGCGGAGAGGGGGGGATTCGAACCCCCGAGGCGCTATAAACGCCTGCCTGATTTCGAGTCAGGTACATTCAACCGCTCTGCCACCTCTCCAGATGGTCCCCGGCGAACCGGGCTGCGAATAATAAAGGGCATCGCCATCGCCGACAAGCAGTTTTTTCACAAAACCCTGCAGGCGCGGCTTGAACACAGCCGAACGCGCGCTGCCGCAGGCCGGTCACAGTGCTTGCCCTACACTTCCATGAACGCGATGATGCAATGCATCTCCTGTTGATAGACAGCGCCTACGGGCACCCATGATCGAATTTGGACACCTAAGCCACGCCGGCCTGCGTCGCCAGCTCAACGAAGACACCTACTACGGTGACGGCGAGCTTGGTTTGTGGCTGGTGGCCGATGGCATGGGCGGTCACGCCTGTGGCGAGGTCGCCAGCGCCCTGGCCCGCGAAACCATCGTCCGCGAAGTCCGCAATGGCGCACCGCTGGTGCAGGCCATCCGCACCGCCGACGAAGAGATCATCCGCACCTCGCGCCGCCGCAACGACAGCCTGCCCATGGGCACCACCGTTGTTGCCGCTCGCGTGCAGGGCAACCGCTTCGAGGTTGCCTGGGTCGGCGACAGCCGTGCCTACCTGTGGCGCGATGGCAAGCTGGCCCAACTCAGCCAGGATCACAGCTATGTGCAGGAGCTGATCGCACAGGGCACGCTGACCACTGAGCAGGCCCGGGCCCATCCGCACCGCAACGTGGTGACCCAGGCGCTGGGGGTCACCGATCCGGCCCATCTCAACGTGGCCACCATGACCGGCGAACTGCGCCCCGGCATGCAACTGCTGCTGTGCAGTGACGGGCTGACCGAAGAAGTCGACGACAAGGGCCTGGCCGAGGCATTGGGCCATGGCGACTGCAGCGCCCAGGAGTGCGTGGACGCGCTGGTGGCCGCCGCGCTGGATGGCGGCGGTTCGGACAACATCACCGTCATCCTGGTCCGCTGCCACTAAGGCAGCGGACACCGCAGGCCTCAGGCCTGTGCCGGCTCCGGTTCCGGTTGCCGCTCACCATCCCACCAGGCATGGCCGGCCTTTTTGCGCAGCTTGGCCAGGCGCGCTTCGTGCGCCTCCTGCTCCGATGCGGTGACCAACACCCGTGGCCGCGGCAGCAGCACGGCGGCTTCGAATGCCTGCGCCGCGCCCCCATTGCCGGCGCTCTCGATCTCCGGCAGGCCAAAGCCGATTTCCTCCTGGCCGGAGGTCAAGGCGATATAGACGTCGGCCAGGATCTGCGCATCGAGCAAAGCGCCGTGCAATTGCCGGTGCGAATTGTCCACGCCCAGGCGCTTGCACAAGGCATCCAGCGAGTTGCGCTGGCCGGGGAAGCGCTCGCGCGCCATCGACAAGGTATCGGTGACGCTGACCCGCCCCGCCAACCTGCCCTTGCCGGCAAGCGAGAGCTCGTTCTCCAGGAAGCCCATGTCGAACGAGGCGTTGTGGATGATCAGTTCGGCGCCGTCCACATAGGCCAGGAACTCATCCACAACTTCTTCGAAGCGGGGCTTGTCGGCGAGGAAGTCCAGCGACAGGCCGGTGACTTCCGCGGCGCCGGCTTCAAAGTCGCAATCCGGCTTGAGGTAGCGGTGGAAGTTGTTGCCACTGGGGCGACGCTCAAGCAGCTCCACGCAGCCGATTTCGACCACGCGGTTGCCCTTCTTCCATTCCAGGCCTGTGGTTTCGGTATCAAGGATGATCTGGCGCACGCCTTACCTCAGTTGCTTGCGGCGCCATCGCGCACGCGGGTTGCAGCATCGCGGGCCAGTTGGTCCACGCGTTCGTTGTCCGGGTCACCCGAATGGCCCTTCACCCAGCGCCAGTCGATCTGGTGGCGCTGGGTGGCGGCATGCAGGCGCTCCCACAGCTCGCGGTTCTTGACCGGGTCGCCGCCCGCGGTTTTCCAGTTGCGCCGCACCCAGCCCGACATCCATTCGGTGATGCCCTGGCGCACGTACTGCGAATCGGTGAACAGGGTGATGTTGCAGGGTTCGCTGAGCGTTTCCAGGCCCATGATGGCCGCCATCAGCTCCATCCGGTTGTTGGTGGTGTGGCCTTCGCCACCGGACAGCTCACGCTCGTGCGCCTTGTAGCGCAGCAGTGCAGCCCAGCCGCCCGGCCCCGGATTGCCGAGGCAGGCGCCGTCGGTATGTACTTCAATTGACTTCATGTTCTTCCGTTGGATTTCAGGTCGCCACCGGGCTGCGCCATGCCACCTTGATGGGGGTTGGCCCGATGAATGCCTCGCTTCGTTTTTCTGCTTCCAGCACGCACAACGCACGTAGCACCGGCAAGCTGGTGCCCGCCGTGGCGCTGGACTGTTGCCACAACGGGCCATAGTGCCGCATGGAACGGGTTCGTATGCCCTGTTGCCGCAATAAAGACTGGCATCGTGCCACCGACGGTGGCCGCGCGCCCTGCCATTGCCAGTGTGCCCGGTAGGGGCTGCAGCGGTTCAACAGCGTCATCCATATCCGGCCACCGGGCATCAACACCCGCTCGCATTCGGACAACAGTGTTTCCAGTTCCGCCGGAGCCGCATGCTGGATGACGATCACCTTGACCGCTTCTGCCGGCAACGGCAACGGCAACGTGCAGCGCAGCTCTCCGGCCCATTGCTGACCGTCGGCACTGCGATGCAGGCGCAGGCCGCGGCCCGCGGGAGCAACCTGGGGCAGCCAGCTGGCGCTCGGCCCCAGCCACAGCCAGGGCTGCGAGGGGAATCCGCGCAATTGTTCAGACAGGTAGCGGTGCTCCCAATCCCGCATCGCCAGCGCACCGGGCTTCTCAAACCAGGCCGAGACTGCAGCTTGACGGGGGAACGGGGCGGCAGGCATTTTTCCAATTCTATGCGACTGACCGCCTTGCCTGCATTTCAGGACAACTACATCTGGGCGCTGCAAACGCCCGATGGCCTGACCGTGTTCGTTGATCCCGGGCAGGCCGCACCGGTACTCGAGGCTGCCACCCAAGGCCTGCAGCCGGCCGCGGTCCTGCTGACCCACCACCACGACGACCATATCGGCGGGGTAGCCGAACTGCGCCAGCGCTGGCCGCGCCTGCGGGTGTTCGCACCCCAAGATGAACGCATCGCACTGGAATGTGAACGGGTCGGCGAAGGCGACCGGGTAGAATTGTCCGGCTTCGGTTTCACCGTGATGGAAGTACCCGGTCACACCCGCAGCCACATTGCTTATTTGGGCCACAACCATCTGTTCAGTGGCGACATGTTGTTCAGCTTGGGCTGTGGACGCATGTTCGAAGGTACGCCCGCCCAGATGCTGGCCTCGCTCAAGCGAATGGCCGCCCTGCCCCCGCAGACATGGGTCTGCTGTGGGCACGAATACACGCTGGCCAATGCCGTCTTCGCGCGGCATGTCGATCCCACCAACGCGGCATTGCAACGCCGCCAACAGGAAGCCATGGACATGCGCAGCCGTTCTCGTCCTACCGTTCCCGCCGCATTGGCTGGTGAACTTCAATGCAACCCGTTCCTGCGTACCAATGACGCAGCGATCGTTGAAGCAGTAAACGCACGACTGGGTCGTGCGGCCACCGACGAGGTGGAAGTGTTCGCCGAATTGCGGCGGTGGAAAGACGGTTTCCGCGCGTGAGGGGCCTTCGCCTCGGGGTCGCGCTGGGCTTGTTGCTCGGCACGACCAGCAGCATTGCCAGCGCCCAAGCAATCCCGCCGGGGGCCGTCAGCGGCCACGTCCAGGACAACCTGGCCGGCGCAGCACTGCCGGTGGATCCGACCTCGCTGCCGGAGCCTACCCATCGCAACGGCCGTGAGATTTTCACCAATTTCCGTGAAGGCCTGGCCGCACCACAGTGCGATGCAGAGGCCACAAGCCCACGCTGGCGCAAGCAGTTCGCCCACGCACCGGCACGCTTGGGCAATGTCGATGACGACGCCCTGCCCCTGTTTGGCTATGTGGTCGATGAGCTGCGTGCTGCCAGTCTGCCCACCGAATTCGCACTGATCCCGTTTGTGGAAAGCGGCTATCGCCCGGGTGCCCGCAACGCCAGTGGCCCGGCCGGCCTGTGGCAGTTCATCGCCACCACCGCCCGCAACCACCGCGTACCGATGGAAAAGGGCTATGACGGCCGACTGTCGGCGGTCGACTCCACCCGCGCGGCGGTGCGCTACCTGAAAACCCTGCATGGCATGTTCGCCGGTGATTGGCAGCTGGCGGTGATGGCGTACAACGCTGGCGAATACCGCATCCTGCAGTCGCTGCGCCGCGGCGGCATGAACGCACAGAATGCCGACGCCGCCTCCCTGCCGGGCCTGTCGCCGATCACCTATTCCTACGTGGAAAAGCTGCATGCGCTGGCCTGCGTACTGGAGCAGTCCGAGAACGACCCGGACGTGATGGCCGCGCTGGACCGCCCGGTGCCCATCCTCAAGGGCCACACCCTGCCGCCCAATATCACGCTGGCCGCCTGGTCGGCACAGAACGCGCTGGACCCGGCACGTATCGCCCGCCTCAACCCGGCCCTGACCGGGTCCCGTTCTGGCACCCGCGTGCTGGTGCCTGCGGCAGCTGCGCTAGGCAACGACGAGATCGGCACCGCTGGCGAAACCGCGACGCTGGTGGCGAGCAACGACGCTCCGGCACCTGCCGCCCCTAGCGCAGCCAGCCCCGCACGTGCCGTCGCATCGGCCGGCAATGGTCGTCGCCACACCGTCCGCAACGGTGAGTCGGCATGGACCATTGCGCGTCGCTACGGCATTTCGGTAAAGACCCTGCTGTCGTCCAACAATCTGGACGCCAGTGCCGTGCTGCGGCCTGGCATGGTGCTGCGCTACGACGAAGTGCGCTGACGCCTGCGTTTGCCAGCGTATGGAAAGCCCGGCCTGGTGCCGGGCTTTTTTTTGGTTCTTGGCGGATTAGCGTGGAGCCTCTGCCGAGCATGGCTCGGCACTACAGGGATGGCTTGTGAGGCTTCCTGCCGAGCATGGCTCGGCACTACGGGGATGGCTTGGGAGGCTTCTGCCGAGCGTGGCTCGGCACTACGGGGATGGCTTGGGAGGCTTCTGCCGAGCATGGCTCGGCACTACGGGGATGGCTTGGGAGGCTTCTGCCGAGCGTGGCTCGGCACTACGGGGATGGCTTGGGAGGCCACTCTGCCGAGCGTGGCTCGGCACTACAACGGCGGGGCGGCGCTTGATGAGTTGGGTGCTGCAAACAAAAAGCCCGGTCAAGGACCGGGCTTTTTGCTTCATGCGTTGGCGTGGATCAGAGCTGGGATTCCTGCACCTGCACCTTGTAGCGCTTGCGCATGCCGTCGACATAGGCCTTGGCAGCTGCGGCGCCATCGATCTGGCTCAGCTGCTGCTTCAGCATCGTCTGCTGCTGCTCCGGCACCTCGGCCACATTGCCCGGGGTGACCTTGGTCACCGCGAACACCGCGTAGCGGCCATCTTCCAGCGCCACCTTGCCGTAGCTTGGCTTGTCACCCACCGGAGCCGGCGCGGTGAACACTGCACGATTGGCGGCGGCAGTCGGCATCGGCGCGGTACGCGGCAGGCCCGGGATCGGCGCCAGCTGCAGCTGTTCGGCAGTTGCCAGTGCCTGCAGGGTCTGGCCAGCATTCAATTTGGCCAGCAGGGCGTCGGCGGCCTTCTTCGAGGCTTCCATCGCACGGTGTGCACGCACGGCAGCAATCACGCTGTCCTTGGCCTGCGCCAGCGGCGTGGCCTGCTCCGGCGTATGCGAGGTCACACGGATCATCACGCTGTGGTTCGGCGCGATCTCGATCGGGTCGCTCACCGTGCCGTCTTCCACCAGGTTATCCGAGAAGGCTGCCTTCAGCACGGCCGGGTTGGTGGCGATGCCACTGGCGGTAGCGCGGGTGAACGGGCCCAGCGTCTGCACCGGCAGGCCAACTTCCTTGGCCGCCGGCTCCAACGCCGTCGGGTTCTTGTAGACCAGATCAACCAGGCGACCGCTGAACTCACTGAACGACTTTTCGGTGTCTGCCTGCAACTGCTCGGCGGCCAGCTGGTCGCGCACTTCCTCGAAGGAACGGCCTTCGCCACCCTTGATCTCGCGCAGCTTCAGCACGTGGTAACCGAACTCGGTCTTGACCGGGCCGACGACGTCACCGGCCTTCATTGCGAACAGTGCGTCTTCGAACGGCTTGACCATCACGCCCTTCTCGACCCAACCAAGATCACCACCGGCATCCTTGGAACCCGGATCTTCCGAATTGGCCTTGGCCAGTGCGGCGAAATCAGCGCCCTGCTTGGCTTCGGCAGCCAGCTTGCTGGCCTTGGCCTCGGCAGCCTGCTGCGAGGCGGCATCGCTGCCGGCACTGATCAGGATGTGCGAGGCCAAGCGCTGGTCGGCGGTAACGAAGCGTGCCTTCTCTTCATCGTAGCGATGACGCAGGGTCGCTTCGTCCGCGGCGGTTGCGGCAGGCAGGGTCGCAGCATTGAGTTCAACGAACTCGATGGCCACGGTTTCCGGCTGCAGGAAATCCTTCGGGTGCGACTTGTACCACTGGTCCACCTCGGCATCGCTGACGGCAGCGGTATCGGCAGCCGGCGGCGGCAGCATGGCGAACTCCACGTCACGGGTTTCGCCCAGCAACTTGAGCAGGCGCTCGGCCTCACCCTTGGTAGTGAAACCGGACTGTGCGAGCGCGGTGGGAATGATCGACTGCTGCAGGCTGGTGCGCACAAGCTGGTCGAACATGTCCGGCGTGCGCGGCGGGTTGCCCTGTGCCAGCGTCATGCGATACAGGTCCGGATCGAACTTGCCGTCCTTCTGGAACGCAGGAATCGCAGTGATGTAATCGCGCACGGCCGTGTCGCCGATCACGATATGCGCATCTTCCGCAGCCAGGCGCACAACCTGCTCATCGATCAGCTGATCAAGCACGGCCAGCTTGTTTTCCGTGGTTTCAAACTGGCGCGGGTCGAAGTTGTCGCCCTGCTGATCGCGTGCCGCCATGCGCGCCTGTTCGAAACGCGCGCGGAAATCTTCCACGCTGATTTCGTGATGGTTCCACAGGAACGACATCGGCCACCACGAAGGTGCCGCACGCCACCAGCTCGGCGGTGCCGATACCTTGGCCACGTTCTGTGCACCGACGCCACCGAGGTAGCTGTTGTCGATGACGAACAGGAACGGGATCATCAACAGGCCCATGATCACGGTAACGATCCAGCCTGAGGTCTTGTCGCGAAGTTTCTGCAGCATGGGCAAATCTAGGCCTGATTGGCGAGCCCGGCAGTTTAACCCGCTTCCCGCCCGGGGCCCAACTGGGGCCCGCCCGTACCCCAAAAAGAAAAGCCCCCGGCTTGCGCCGAGGGCTTTGAGACAACTGGCGGAGCGGACGGGACTCGAACCCGCGACCTCCGGCGTGACAGGCCAGCA
>NZ_DAMBEF010000048.1:0-22698 GCF_032061965.1 Stenotrophomonas sp.
CGGTGCGCTCGATCTTGGACACCAGCGCGGCGTAGCAGCCGTGCGATTCGGCGATTTCGCGCGCATCGTTCATGTCCTGCGCATTGCGGCAGAACGAGACGGCGATGAAGTCGACGCCGATCTTGGCAACGATGCCGATCAGCTCCTTGTCACGTTCGGTCAACGCGCCCAGCGACAGACCGCCGCCCTGCTTGTTCAAGCCCTTGCGGTCGGACAGCACGCCGTCGTTGAGCACGGTATTGATGATGCGCTCGCCCTGCACTTCCACCACCTGCAGCTGCATCAGGCCATCATCGAGCAGCAGCACGTCGCCCGGGCCGACATCCTGCGGCAGGCCCAGGTAGCTCACGCCCACCTGGTTGGTATCACCGGCCGGTGCAGTGGTGCTGGCGATCAGATCGAAGCGGTCACCGGCCTTGAGCGAAATCTTGCCTTCGGCAAAGCGCTCGATGCGGATCTTCGGGCCCGGCAGGTCGGCCAGGATGCCGACTTCCACACCCACGCGCTGGGCAGCGGCGCGCACGTCGGCAGCGCGTTTGGCCTGGCCGGACGGGTCACCGTGCGAGAAGTTCAGGCGCACAACGTTGACGCCGGCGCGGAACAGATCGTCCAGCACGCCAGGCGCATCGGTTGCCGGCCCGAGGGTGGCGAGGATCTTGGTGCGTCGCTGACGTTCAATCATTGTGCGTGGTCTCCCTAATAGACCGCCGAAAGTAGCACATCCGTTGCATGACAACGATGTCGCATACGATTTCATAAGACACTTTCTACAGTGTCCCAAAGACAGTCCGGACAAGCTGTCTGGACAGACCGTACGGCATGACAACGCGGGACCTATAGCTGGCTTGCATAGGTCAATAAGCAGATGGGATAGCTCAGCACGGGAGTATTGCGATTGCATGAGTGCTTGATCGGAAGATCGTGCTGCTTCGCAACAAAAGCTGATGGCCTCTGAGACATGCCGGGGACATCAAATGACAGGCATCGCAAAAACGCAACGCGACCGGAAACGCATCTGCAACCATGCAGACCCTCACTCCCGCGCAGGCGGGAATCGCTCCTGCATAGGGCCTCCCTCGGAAACCCACACACCGTCATTCCCGCGCAGGCGGGAATCGCTCCTGCTCTTGGCCTTGGCCTTGCGTTTGACCACTCCGATTCGACACATCAGGAGCGACGTCAAAGGCCAGAGCGATTCCCGCCTGCGTGGGAATGACGAATCAATTTTTGAAGTTGTTGCGTTCGTCTGGCTCCGGACGCCACAGCCACACAAATGCCTGCCGTCAATCAGCCGCGCAACACCACGGCCAATTCCTCCGGAGTCGCCGCCAAGGCACCGACTCCAGCAGCCTGCAGCTCTTCGCTGCCGCCAAAGCCCCACAACACGCCGACGTTACGCATGCCGTGGTGGCGAGCGCCTTCGATATCCATGCGCCGGTCGCCGATCATCCAACACTGCGATGGCGGCAGCGACAAGCGCTGCAAGGCCTCGGCGATCAGCTCCGGCTTGTGGCTGCGCGATCCATCCGGCGTTGCGCCGATGATGTCTTCGAAGCATTCGCCAAACGGCAGATGGGCAACGATGCGACGCGCATGCGGCTCGTTCTTGGCGGTGACCACCGCCAGGCGATGGCCGGCCGCGTGCAGTCCCTGCACGACCTCGCCGATACCGGCATAGATCTCGTGCTCCTGCCAGCCCAGCACGTCGAAACGCTCGCGGTACAGCTCCACCGCCTGCTCGACCCGCTGTGCGTCGCCGAATACCGGGGTAAAGCTCGTCCGCAGCGCCGGGCCGATCCACTTGCGCAGCTCGGCATCACCCGGCACCGGCTGATCCATCTTTTCCAACGCGTAGGCCACGCAGCGGGTGATGCCGACGGCCGAATCAATCAAGGTGCCGTCGAGATCGAAGAAGAAGACATCGCGGCTCATGCAACGTCCTCACGATCCGTCGTGAGCGAAGGCCTGTGCACCGTGGTGGAGCGCAGCAAGCGCAACGTATGTTGAATACGTGAGCATTGCGAGCACCGCACGCGTGGCACAGGTCGAACGCAACAGGTTCGTGAGGGCGTTCTCACTTGCCGCGCGCCTCCAGGGCTGCCACCGCCGGCAAGGTCTTGCCTTCCAGGAACTCCAGGAACGCGCCGCCGCCGGTGGAGATGTAGCTGACCTGCTTGGCGATGCCGTACTTGTCGACTGCGGCCAGGGTGTCGCCGCCACCGGCGATGGAGAACGCATCGGAGCTGGCAATGGCCTTGGCCAGCGCTTCGGTGCCCTTGCCGAAGGCGTCGAACTCGAACACACCGACCGGGCCGTTCCACACCACGGTGCCGGCCTTGGCGATCAGTTCGGCGTACTGCGCAGCAGTCTGCGGGCCGATATCGAGGATCATGTCATCCGCAGCAACAGCGTCCACAGCCTTGACCGTGGCCGGCGCATCGGCAGCAAAGGCCGGTGCCACGACGACGTCGGTCGGCAACGGAATTTCAGCGCCACGTGCCTTGGCATCGGCATCGATCTTGCGGGCAGTATCGAGCAGATCGTTCTCGACCAGCGACTTGCCCACGCCATGGCCTTCGGCAGCGATGAAGGTGTTGGCGATACCGCCGCCGACGATCAACTGGTCCACCTTGCTCACCAGGCTGGACAGCAGTTCCAGCTTGGTGGAGACCTTGGAGCCGGCAACAATGGCCAGCAGCGGGCGGGCCGGGTTGGCCAGGGCCTTGTCCAGTGCGTCCAGCTCGGCCATCAGCAGCGGGCCGCCCGCGGCGACCGGGGCAAAGCGGATCACGCCATGGGTGGAGGCCTGGGCGCGGTGCGCAGTGCCGAAGGCATCCATCACGAACACATCGCACAGCGCCGCATACTTCTTCGACAGCGCCTCGTCGTCCTTGCCCTCGCCCACGTTCATGCGGCAGTTTTCCAGCAGCACGATCTGGCCCGGGGCCACGTCCACGCCGTCCACCCAATCCTTGACCAGCGGCACGTCCACGCCCAGCAGCTGGGACAGGCGCTTGGCCACCGGTGCGAGCGAATCCGCCTCGGTCCACACGCCTTCCTTGGGCCGGCCCAGGTGCGAGGTCACCAGCACCGCAGCGCCCTTCTCCAGCGCCAGCTTCAAGGTGGGCAGTGATGCGGTGATGCGCTGCTCGGAGGTGATCTTGCCGCTCTCATCGATCGGCACGTTCAGATCCTGGCGGATCAGTACGCGCTTGCCGGAAAGGTCGAGGTCGGTCATGCGAACGATGGACATGGCAGGATCAGCTCCGCAAAGTGTGGGGAAACCCCAATTCTCGCCCGCCCTGACTGATGGGGCAAACCCAAGGTGAAATGGATGCCGCCGCTGCTGCAACCTGAACTGTCCAGCCCCCGCCTGCTTCTGCGCGAAGTGCGTGCTGATGATGCTCCAGCGCTGTTCGCCATCCACAGCCACCCACAGGTGATGCGCTACTGGAGCTACCCAGCCTGGACCGAGCTGCGCCAGGCCGAACAGAAGATCGTCGATATCCAGCGCCAGCGCCGCGAACTGGACATCCTGATCTTCGCCATTGCCGATGCCAGCACCGACCTGTTGATCGGCAGTTCGGCATTGTTCGCCATCGACCGCACCCAGGGCCGCGCCGAAATCGGCTACAGCCTGCACCCCGACTGGCAGGGCCAGGGCCTGGCCAGCGAAGCCCTGACGTTGATACTGCTGTACGCATTCGACGAACTGGGGATGCGCCGGATCGAAGCCGACATCGACCCACGCAACCAGCCCTCGCGCCGATTGGTGGAAAGGCTTGGATTCATCCAGGAAGGCCTGTTCCGCGAACGTTGGAACGTAAACAACGAAATCTGCGACAGCGCCATGTACGGCCTGCTGCGCACGGACCTCAAGCTGTAGCGCCGAGCCATGCTCGGCTGAAGCCTCACCCGCAAACCCAGACTCTTGGGAGCGGCGTCAACCGCGAAACCAGCGCAAGACGCCTGCAACTGCAACCGGGTCAGGCTGCTGGGGCACCGCCGGCTTCGCCACTGACGCCGGTCCCCCATGAGGATGACCGGGAAAGCCCAAGCCGAGCATGGCTTGGCACTACATTGGTGAGCGTTCCGCGTTGCTGCCGTATAGCGGGATACCACCGAGCGCACAGAACACCGCCGTCACCCCGAAGCTGCACAAGCCACCAACAAACAGATCCGACAGCAGGTCTTCCAGCCTTGGCGGTCGCACCGCGCCGTGGACAGACCACGCCGCCCATAACCCCATTCCCAGCAACGTGGTGAAGAAACACAGGCGTATGGCATTGAGCCGTTTCACCAGCAACAGCACCGCCATCACCGGTATGCAGATGGAGAACGGGCCAATGTAACCAAAGGCGACGGCGATGACCGCCAAAAAGGGAAACATCAGCAGCAGATCAAACCCGTTGAGCGGCCCGGAGGAACTGATGCCAATCCCGATCAGCGCCAACACGGGCGTGAACAACGGCGCGGCGAAGGCCAGCTCGTCCGGCGAAGGCCCCTGAGATTGCAGAAATATCCTGGACATCCTCTTTCCGTCCTCCGCGGTCCCGAACCTGCAATCACCACACCTCATTAGCCACGCGCACCCAGGCGTCTACCGAGATGTCATGCCCCCTGCCGAACCACAGCGGGACACCACCAGGCAGAAACCATCAGGTTTCCGTCTTGCCGCGACTGCTGCGCATCAGACTCAACGCAAAGCCGGTAACCGCCAGGGCGCCCAGCACCAGCACCACCCAGAGCACGATGTTTTTCCAATCCCGAGGCACCTCGGCTGGCTGATAAGCCGCCTCGCCAGCACGCTGCGCCATGGTGCCCAAACTGGCAGCTGCAGGTTGCCATTGCGCGCCATTGCGTGTGCGCAGCGCGGCCAGCATCGGGTCCAGCGCGGCCTGCGCCTTGCCTTCGTCCGCGCTGCCGGCGACCAGCAGGTAAGGCGCCTTGCCCTGTGCAAGGAACACCACGCTGCCCGGCCGATAGCCCAGGCGCAGCGCCGGTGCCGATGCGGGCACCGCCCCCGGTTCGGCCTGCAAGCGCCATTGGCGGTCATCGACGATGCCGGATGTTTCCAACGGTGGTGAACGCTGCTGCTTACCGGCTTCGCTCAGATTCCAGGCATTCCAACCGCTGGTCAGCACCTGCCACGCGGGTTCGCCATCGTCGGCGCGGACGCGGTCCTGGTCACGGCTGGATACCGTCCAGCTCACTGCGCTGTTGGCCGGCATTACTACGTCAAGGCGCTGCACCGGGAACCGCCCATGCAGGCGATACAGATAGCCGTCCTTGCCATTGCCGCCGGCAGCCGCCTGCAGTTCCTGCCATTGCCAATCGCTGACCTCAACCGCATCGGCGAATTCACCGCGCAGGCCCTGCAGCGGTGGCGCACCACTGCGCTGCAAGGGCACCAGGCGCAGATAACGCAGGCCCGATTCAATCTTGATGCCGTTGCTGCGCAGCTCGTTACCGTTGTTGCGCAGCTGTACCAGCCGCACCTGTGGGTCCAGTACCTGCCAACCGCGCAGGTCATCACTGCCTTCCAGGCGATAGCCCAGATCCAGCGTGGCGGTAGTGTCGCTCCAGTCCACCAGCAACCTGCGCAGCTTGCCGGCCTCCTGCCCCAGATCAACCAACCAGACCGGATCGGCAGTACCCGCGCCGGGGTTGCTGGCGACCGAATTGCGAATCGACACAACCTTGCCCGCACCATCACGCTGCACAACCACGCTCAAATCGTCATCGCTGCCGACCGCGCTGGCTGGCAAGGCGAACCATTGCAGCGGCGCAGTGCGCACCGCGCCACCCAAGGGCGTGGTCGCCGCATAGACCGCACTGGCCACCGGCACACCATCGGCATCCAACACCCGTACGTCGCGCAGGTCACGCCAATGCGCCGCTTGGTACACCGTCGCGTCCAGCGGCACGCGGTAGGCGCCTGCGTCGGCCTGCGATAGCTGCAGCGGCCATTGCTGGGCGAAATCCGCGTTGGCCTGCGCACTCAGCGGCAGCAAGGCCAGAACAAGCAGACGCTTGATCATGCAGTTGTTTCCTCGTTGTTGATTGCCGCGGCCCGGCGCGGGGGTGCCGGCGCCAGCCAGCCAACCAGCGTGCACAGCAGGCCGTAGGCGATGAAGGCACCGATGCCGAGCAGATCACCCAGATTGCCGCGATCAACCAGCAGCAGCTTGGCCAGCACCACACCCATCAGGATGGCACCGGCCAGCCACAGGCCCCATTGCCCACGGCGCGAACCACTGACCCAGCCAACCACACCGAGCAGGCTCCACACCACGGTCAGGCTGGTCTGGGCCAACTTGGTGCCCAGCAAGGCCTCGCCCCAGGGCTCACCGCCCCAATGGTGCACGGCACGCAGCGTCATCACCGTGACCAGTACCAAGGCCGCCAATGCCACGCCAACCAGCTGCAACGGCGGTGTATGCCCTTGCCGCCCCTGCCACAGCCGCGTGGCCAGCAGCACCAGCACCGCAATCTCGGCCAATTCCAGCGGATTGAAGACAACCACCCATGGCAACGGCGCGGCACTGCCCGCCCCGGCCAGCGAGGTCAGCCACCACAGCCCCAATACCGCAAATACGGCCACCTGCAAGGCCGTGCGGTAGCGATCAAACGCCACGCCCAAGGGCTGCGACAACCATCCCCAACGGTGCATCGACAGCACCGCCAACAACAGCCAAGGCAGTGCAAGCAGCAAGCCCACCCAACCTTCGGCAAGGTGGAAACGCTCGCCCACATGCCAGGCCAGCAATGAAAGCACCGTCGGCCACAGCAACCACCACACAAGCTGCGCCAGACCTGCAACCGCGCCGCTACCCGCACGCAGGCACATCAGGCTGCGCACACCCAGCACCGCGAACAGCGGCCAGGTCCAGACGCCCCGCCCTGCGAACGGTTGTCCGTACTCGGTTACCTGCAGGAAGGCCACCGGGAATGCCGCCAGGAAGCAACCCAGCGTCGTCAGTGAAAGCGCCAGCGCCGGCACACGCCGCTGCACCTCGGCTGCCAGCCAGCCGGTCACGCCCAACAACAGCAGTACCGCGTGCAGACGGCTCCCCATCTCGACGAAGTCGCCGATCTCCATGATCACGTTGCCGATCCACCAAGCCAGCGCCCACACATAGGCCACGGTGGCCACGTGCAGGTTGCCGGCGCCACGGTACAGCCATGCAGTGGCGAAGCCCGCAACGGCGATCAACAGCGCTCCCATGAACGCGGCATTGGCGATGGCGGTGGTGGCGACCGAATGGGAATCGGATACACCGATGGCCAGCGCTGCTGCAGCGGCCAGCTGCAGCGCAATGCCGGTCCAGCGTGCCAGCCGCCGTTGCTGCATCAGCCCCAACCAGACCAGGCCCGCACCTTCCAGTGCGAACACCGAGGCCGTGGCCTTGGCCGACAGCGCCAACGGCACCGCCAGTGTTGCGAAGCCAACGGCGAGAATGGCGTAGCCGCGGGCCAGTACGTTCAAGCGCGGGTTCGCGATCAGCGCGCGCGCCAGCAGCGCGTACAGGACCGCTACACCCAGCGCACACAACGCCAGCGGCATGCGCTCGCCCTGCAGCAACGCGGCCTGCAGCGAGAACGCGATCAACGGCGTGCCAAACAGCAGGCAGCCATCGATGCGCGCACTCCCGGCAGTGGCCGCCTTGCGTGCATACAGCAAGGGCAACAGCAGATAGAACACGAAGAACAACACCAGGAACGGCTCGGTGCTGTTGAACTTGGCCGGCACGTAGTCCAGCACGCCCCATGCGGTGCCGATGCCCCAGGTGAAGGCGAAGCCCAACAGGTTCAGGACGCGCCATGGCCGCACCCACGCGATGGCAAAAATGCCGGCATTGAGGAGTGCGTAATACGAGAACAACGCGACATGGTTGCCACTGCCGTCGGACAGCCAGATAGGCGCCATGAAGCCGGCCAGCACGCCGAGGATGGCCAGCGTTCGGCTTTCCTGCAGCACCGCCATCACCGACAGACCGGCAATCAGCACCACGCTCAATGCGAACGCCGGGCCTGTCCCGATCATGCCGTAGTTCTTGCAGGCGGCGAACACCACCAACAGCAGGATGCCGATCATGCCGCCCTGCATCGCCAAGGCGAAACTGCGGTGGCTCTCGCGCTTGCGCCAGGCAAAGACCAGGCCACCCAATGCCGCGGCGCTGATGGCAGCAAGGCGCAGGCTGACCGGCACCACGAACCAGCCCTGGTCACTGGCGTACTTGAGCAGTGCGGCCACACCGGCCAGCAGGACCAGCATGCCAACCTTGACCGGCACATTGCCGGTGGTCAGCCACTGCTTGGCATGGGCGATGCCGCGCTCGATGAAATTGGGTTCCGGCGGCGTGGGCGCGACCCAGGGCTGCGGCTCGGGTGCGGCCGGACGCGGCGGCGAGACGGGGGCCGGCTCGACGCTGGCCTGGACTACCGGCGCGGCAGCGCGTTCAGGCAATGGCGGCAACGGCGGCACAACCGGCGGCGCAACTGCAGGACTGGATCGCTCCGGTTCCGGCGCCGCTGCGACTGGCGCAGCCGGCCGCCATTCATCCGCCGGCGGCGCCTGCGTGCGCGGCGCCAACTCCGGCTGCTCGCGCAGGCGTGCCTCCAGGGCGGCAACCCGCCGCTTCAGCGATGCCACCGACAGCCAGGTGACTATCAACAGTACGGGAACCGCGAGTATCGCCAGTACCGCGATAACCCCGAACATCACCAGCGTGTCGTCCATCCGTCGTCCTTGTCCCCCTTTGGGATGCCGCAACACCTTAGCCGGGCTGCCCGCAAACGCAAAATCGCCCGCAGTCAGGTTTCTGCACCCGCCACGCCCACGGATTCATCTTCAGGCTCGTTGCGGGCATCGAATGCCGCCCGCGCCGCGTCCATCGGCTGCTGGAAGCGCAGCCCCCACTGCAGCAGTGCATCCACCGGCTGCAGCATCGACCTGCCCAATTCGGTCAAGGCGTAGTCCACCTGCGGCGGCACCGTCGGGTATACGCTGCGGCTGACCAGTCCATCGCGTTCAAGCCCGCGCAAGGTCCTGGCCAGCATGCGCGGCGATACACCCTGCAGGTCGCGTCGCAATTGGTTGAAGCGTCGCGGCTGCTCGCGCAGCGCAAGCACCGCCAGCAGGCTCCACTTTTCACCCACGCGGTCCAGCAGCGAGCGCATCTGCTGGCACTGCGCCGCCCCTTCACAGGCTGTGGGCTCAGTATCACCGGTGTGAGTTGCTGCCATCGGCGTGCCTCCTTGTGGCGTAAATCCGCGCACCCATCAATAGAGCATGTCGACGCAGGTGGACGCCAGTCTGCCATCGCGCCCCCAACCAAGGCCAAGGAGTCAACGATGTCCAACCTGATCCTCCGCAACGAACCGCTGGGCCGTCCGTGGCCGGGCACTGACCCGTTCCTGTTCTGCGCCCACCACCTGGACCAGTACCCGCAGGCCACCGCCGAGCAGGGCGTGGATATGCGCCAGTTGGGCGGCCGCGAACTGGGCCATGACTTCAGTGGCAAGGACGGCTTCAGCATGTATCACGGCGTCAACGTGCCCGGTTTTCCTGCCCACCCGCACCGCGGCTTTGAAACCATCACCATCGTGCCGCAGGGCCTGGTGGACCATGCCGACTCGCTGGGCGCCACCGCCCGCTACGGCGACGGCGACGTGCAATGGCTGACCGCCGGGCGCGGTGCACAGCACTCGGAGATGTTCCCGCTGCGTTCGCGCGAGCACGGCAACCCGCTGGACCTGTACCAGATCTGGCTGAACCTGCCGGCGCGCAGCAAGATGGCCGATCCGGAGTTCGTGATGCTGTGGGGCGAGAACATCCCCAAGTACCGCACCGACGGCGCCGAGGTGAACGTCATCGCCGGTCGTTACCTGCCGCAGGAAGGCAGTCAGGCCGAGATCGTGCCGTTGGCACCCGGCCGCAATTCATGGGCAGCCAATCCGGATGCCGATGTGGCGGTGTGGCAGATCACGCTGCAGCCGGGTGCGTCGCTGACCCTGCCGCCGGCAACCGGCAAGGGCACGCGTCGTACCGTGTACTTCCATGATGGCAAGCAGCTGCAGGTGGATGGCGAAGCCATCAGCGGCCCGCGCCTGATCGAAGTGATCGCCGACAGCGCTGTCCCCCTGCACAACAGTGGCGACAACGTGGTGCAGATCGTGGTGCTGCAAGGCGTGCCGATCGGTGAGCCGGTGGTGGCTTACGGCCCATTCGTGATGAATACCGCTGAAGAGATCGAGCAGGCGCGTCGCGATTACGGCCGTACCCAGTTCGGTGGTTGGCCCTGGTCCAGCCATGGGCCGGTGCACGCGGCTGGACAGGGACGCTTTGCCAAGCATCCCGGCAGCGATGCGATCGAAGAACCACCGGTGAAGTAAGCGATGGATTCGCGTACCCGGGTAGGCGCAGCGCACCCGGGGCACCCTGCGCAGGGCATTGCCATCAGCCTTCCCATCACCGTGCAACCCCGGGTGCGCTGCGCTTACCCGGGCTACGGCCCAGTCCCACCCCTCCCATTCGCCTGCGGCGAAAGTGAGGGCGTTGAAATGCAGAAAGGGCGCCGTTAGGCGCCCTTTCTGTTTGCAACTTGCTGCATGGATCAGGCGGCGACGACGCGCACCATTTCCAGGCACTTGTTGGAATAGCCCCACTCGTTGTCGTACCAGCTCACCAGCTTGACGAAGGTGCCGTCCAGCGCGATACCGGCTTCGGCATCGAACACCGAGGTATGGGTTTCACCGCGGAAATCAGTGGCAACCACCTTGTCTTCGGTATAACCCAGCACGCCCTTCAGCGCGCCTTCGCTCTGTGCCTTCACTTCGGCGCAGATCTCGGCGTAGGTGGCTTCCTTTTCCAGCTCGACGGTCAGGTCGACCACCGACACGTCCGAGGTCGGCACGCGGAAGCTCATGCCGGTCAGCTTCTTGTTCAATTCCGGGATCACCACGCCGACAGCCTTGGCTGCACCGGTGGACGAGGGAATGATGTTTTCCAGGATGCCGCGGCCGCCGCGCCAATCCTTGTTGGACGGGCCGTCAACGGTCTTCTGGGTTGCGGTGGCCGCATGCACGGTGGTCATCAGGCCGCGCTTGATGCCCCACTTGTCGTTGATGACCTTGGCCAGCGGGGCCAGGCAGTTGGTGGTGCACGAGGCGTTGGAGACGATGCTCTGGCCGGCGTAGGTCTTGTGGTTCACGCCGAACACGAACATCGGCGTGTCGTCCTTGGACGGTGCCGAGAGGATCACCTTCTTGGCGCCGGCATCGATGTGCTTCTGCGCGGTGTCCTTGGTCAGGAACAGGCCGGTGGATTCGATCACCACGTCCACGCCCACTTCGTCCCACTTCAGGTTGGCCGGGTCGCGCTCCTGGGTCAGGCGGATCTTCTTGCCGTTGACCAGCAGGTCGCTGCCCGACACTTCCACATCAGCCTTGAAACGGCCGTGCACCGAGTCGTACTTGAGCATGTAGGCCAGGTAATCCGGCTCCAGCAGATCATTGATGGCCACGATCTCGATGTCGTTGCCGAAGTTCAACACTGCCGAACGCAGCACATTGCGCCCGATGCGACCGAAACCGTTGATGCCGACCTTGATTGCCATGTTCACAAGCTCCTGCAGCCGCAAACCCGTTGCGGCGGGGGGTGGAAGGGGGCGTCATTCTAACAGGACCGGCAGCGCCCCCGGGGCCCGCAAGCGTGGGGCCCGGCACGGCCAGTTGGCGACCAACGCTTGCCGGCAGCTGAGCGCAGGCTGAGTGCAAACGCGTGTTTGATCAGGATCAAGGCGGTCCCAGCGCGGCGCGGGAACACTGGCGCCACCTCCACAAGCAACGGAATTCCACATGCGCAAGACCTCCACCCTGCTGCTCTCCGGCCTGGCCGCCGCCCTCACGCTGGCCGCCGCACCGGCCATGGCCCAGTCCAAGGGTGATTGGACCCTGGGTGTCGGCGTGCACGCTGTCGACCCGACCTCCGATGCCGGCGACCTCAATGGCGCGGCGCTGGGTCTGGGCGCGCTGTCCACCAAGGTCGACAGCGACGTCAAGCCGACCGTTACATTTGAATACTTCGTCGCCGACAACGTCGGTATCGAAGTGCTCGCTGCCCTGCCGTTCAAGCACGAAATCAGCATCGACGGCGTCGGCAAGGTCGGCGAAACCAAGCAGCTGCCGCCGGTGGTCTCGCTGCAGTACCACTTTGCCAACAGCAGCAAGGTCACCCCGTTCGTCGGCCTGGGCGTGAACTACACCAAGTTCTTCAGCACCGACAGCAAGGGTGCGTTGGAAGGCACCAAGCTGAAGCTGGAAGATTCCTGGGGTCTGGCAGCGCACGCTGGCCTGGACTTCGCCGTCAGCGACAAGGGCGCCCTGCGCGTGGACCTGCGCTGGGCCGACATCGATACCAAGGTCAAGGTCAACGGCAACAAGCTCGGCACCGCCAAGATCGATCCGCTGGTCTACGGCGTGGCTTACGTCTTCAAGTTCTAAGCACCCGCAACGGTGCCAACAGCGTTCCGCAGCATGCTTGCCCCGGCCTGGTGCCGGGGCCTTTTTTTCCCCTGGGTAGACACCTGTATTCGACCCGCGCGCCGGCTTCATGCTTCGGCGCTCGCCAGTGGAATTGCCTGGCGTCCGCGTCCACAGGGTGCCCCAGCGCGGGGATAGCGCGCGGAACGTCATCAGCCACATGAGGCGGGTCGGGCAAGCGCAGCGCACCGGGCTGAGGACCCGCTATCTGCAACCTCCCGGCTGACCTGCCCCGGGTGCGCAGAGCTTGCCCGGGCTACGGCGAGGAGATGCCGTGTCTGCTGGACTGACGGTCTCTCATCGCAGAGAGCAACGCGCCGTTTTCCTTTCACGCGCCTGCGGCCATATCCGATCAACCGACCGAGCCGGCGCATCGTTAAGATAGCGGCAATGAAGAACACCGCACTCCTTTCGGCCAGCCTCGTCCTGGCTCTTTCGCTTGCATCCGCCGACGCCCTGGCCTGGGGCGCGCAAGGCCACCGGCTGGTCGCGCGGGTGGCCGAGCCCGCGTTGAACACCACAGCCAAAGCCGAGATCGACCGCCTGCTCGCCCTGGAGCCCGGCGCCACCCTGAGCAGCATCGCGCCCTGGGCGGACCAACTGCGCAAGGAAGACCCCGACCTGGGCCGCCGTTCGGCCAGCTGGCACTACGTCAACATGGCCGAGGACGATTGCGTCTACCAGCAGCCCCGACATTGCGTCGACGGCAACTGCGTGGTCGAGGCATTGAAGGCCCAGGCGGCAATCCTGGCCGATCACGCCCAGCCTGACAGCGAGCGCCTGCAGGCATTGAAGTTCGTCGTGCATCTGGTCGGCGACCTGCACCAGCCCATGCATGCCGGCTATGGCCATGACCGCGGCGGCAACAATTACCAGGTCCAGTACGACGGGCGCGGTACCAACCTGCACTCGGTCTGGGACAGCGGCATGTTTTATCAGCTGCACCTGAGTGACGATCAGTTCCTGTCACGCCTGCAGGCGCTGCCGGCGCCTGTCGACATTCGACCGCCGTCGTTGCAGCAGGATGCGCCGGCATGGGCTGAACAGACCTGCCGCATCGCGACGCGCAAGGGGCTTTATCCGTCCGGCCACAAGATCGGCGAGCGCTATGGCAACACCTGGCGCCCGGTCGCCGAAGCACAGGTCCGGCTTGCAGGCGAACAACTGGCAGCCCTGTTGAACCAGTTGCTCGGCACACACTGAGCCCCCAATCCTGCGCAGCCGCCCGGCGGTCGCGCAGGGTCACCGCAGGCCATCGCGGCTGCGCACCACCACTTTGCCCTCCACCACCTCGAAGGTGAACGCGTAAGCCAGGGTTACCGGCACGTTCTCCACCTGTTCGGCGCCCTGGCAATCATCACTACCAGTGCGGGCAACGCCCTCGACGTAGCTGCACTGGGCTGCCGGCCGGAACCGCCACTGCGCGGTGGCTGCCAACGCCGCCTGCATCAAGCCCGCATTGTCCGCTTCGCTACCCGCAGCGCAGCCAGACTGCGTCAGCAACGGCTCGCTGCGCGTCACCGCCCCCTGCGCATCCACGATCACCCGCACGCACAAGGTGGTCGGCGGCAGTGACTGCTGCTGGTAGTTGTCGGGCATCTGCGGCGAGGGCGCGTGCAACGCCTGCGGCATGCGAAATCCCTGGGTTGCCGACAACGAATAGTGGGCTGATGCCGCTCCGCCCTGGGCCGTCTCCTGCTGCAGCATGCGCCGATCAACGTTGTAGGTGTTCGCCGCCGATTCCGGTGCGCTGCGCTGGCTCGCGCAGCCCACCAACAGCAGCAACAAAAGACCCGATGCCAAGCGCATCTCAGCTACCCGCGGCATCATCGGTGTGCACTACATCCTCATCCATATCAAACCAGATCGGTACCCGAACCTTGCCCGCCATCGGCTTGCCATCCTGCTGCGCAGGGGTAAAACGCCACTGCCGTGCTGCGGCGATCGAGACCGCGTCGAACACACCCTGCGGCTGTGACTCGACCACGCTGACATCCTTCGTTTGACCGTCGGCCCCTACTTCGATCTGCAACACCACCTTGCCGGAAATGTTCTGGTCGAAGGCATTCTTCGGATAGGACGGCGGCGCCTGGTTCTTGCTGCTGATCACCACGGCGGCGGGCTGCGTCGCTGCAGCTGCGGTATCCGGGGTGGCAGATGCAACGGCTGTCGAGGTGATTTCCAGCTTCCACATCGAGCTGCCGTCCGCGGTGGACACCTCGATGCCCGCCGGTACGCCGGGCTTGATCAGCAAGGTCGGTGAGGACACCAACGTGCCATTGGCCTTCAAGCTGCCTTGCAGGTTCAACAAGCCCCCCTGCGCCGGCTGCAGGACAAACTCCCCGGTCCATTGCACGCCCTTGTCCGAGTTCGTGCTGAACGAAAAAGGCTTGCCGGCGGCTTCGCGCAGCTCGAACCGATGTTCCTGGCCTTCCAGGGTTGCGCGTACGGCAGTCGCATACATCGCGCCCGACGTCGCGCCGGGCGTCGTCGCGACGGCACGCGCCGGCTGCGCAGCCCAGGCTGCGAAGCCGAATCCAGAGAACAACCCTACCGACATCAGCAACATTGCAGCCCACTGTTTGGTGCCGGGCACGGGACGCTTGAGCATGGCGATACGCTCCTTCAAGGGATGGTTATGCCAGTGGCAACCCACCGGCAACAGGATTGAGGTCAGCCCGGTCTTGAGCATGGCCTCGCCATAACTGCGACGGGCACCCGCTGCCCGCGCAATGACGCGTTCGTCGCAGGACAACTCCTGGTCCTGACGGCTGTACTTCACCGCCAACAGCAGCAACGGGTTGAACCACTGCAGGCAGTGCAAGGATGCAAGCAGCGCATTTGCCACCACATCGCCACGACGCAGATGGACCTGTTCATGCAGCAGCACCAGTTCCTGCTCTGCCGGCGAATAGCGCTGCTCAAAGCCCAGCGGCAGTACGATGCGCGGCTTCAGCACACCCATCACCGCAGGCAGGCCGCTGACGCTTTGCGCCTGCCATAGGCCGTCACTGCGTTGCCGCAGCGTTCCCAGCCCGCGTTGGAAGCGACGTTGTTGCCGAAACAGGTGCAATGCCACCAGCAACGCACCCGCCAGCCACACGGCCAATATTCCGCCCGGCCAGGCAGGCAGCGTGCTTGTACCCGCCGCAAGCAATTGCCCCACCTGCACCGCGCTGCCGACCGCGTGCATCTGCACCACATCCTTCTGCGGAGCCGGCAGCACTACCACCAGCAAGGCCACTGGCAGCAACAACCACAGCAGATAGGCCGCGCTGGACCCCAGCCATGCACGCACCGGCCGGCGCAGCAGCAGTACCAGCAGCACAGCTGCGGAAAGCGTCAGCGTGGAGGTCGCCAGCAGCGATAACAGGTCAATGCTGCTCATCGTCCAGCTCCTCCAGCAGTCGGCGCAGTTCGGCCACGTCATCGCGGCTCAGCCGCTGGTGTTGGTTGAAGTGCGCTACCAGCGGCGCCACCCGGCCATCGAACAGCCGGTCGAGCAGGCTGCTGCTTTCCTCCAGCAGCCAGGCGTCGCGCTGCACCAACGGCGAGTACAGATAGCGGCGGCCGTCCTTGCTCGCACTGATCGCCCCCTTGTTGAGCAGCCGGTTCAACAGGGTCTTGACCGTGGCCTCCGCCCATTCATTGCCACCGGGCAGGCGCGTCATTACTTCGTCGGCAGACAATGGATGCTGCCCCCATAGCACCTCCATCACCACCGCTTCGGCCTCGCTGATCCTGATCATCGTTTACGCCTGTAATTTTTATCGATTACACGGGTAAACGAAATGCCTGTCAAGACCCCTTCAGGTGGTTCAGCGGCACCGTGCTGTAATGCCGGCAACCCCGCAGATACCGGACACCATGCCCCATCACGTGACCGACCTCGATGCCGCCGTGGATTGGCTGCTGAGCAATACCCAGGGACCCCTGCGCATCGGTGCGCCTTTGGCGTTGGGCAAACCCCACCGCCTGCTCAATGCGTTGTATGCGCGCATCGAACACGACCCGGCGCGGCCGCTGCAGCTCTACACCGCGCTGTCGCTCAATCCACCGCAGGCCAAGGGCGATGGATTGGAAGCGCGCTTCATGCGCCCATTCGTGCAACGCCACTTTGGCGATGACTTCCCCCGCCTTGCCTATGCCGACGCCATCGCCCGGGATGCGCTGCCGGCGCATATCCAGGTGGAAGAGTTCTACATGCAGTCCGGCGCGCTGCTGGCTTCGTCGCAGGCGCAGCGCAGTTACACCAGCCTCAACTACACCCATGCCGCCGATGCCGTGGCCCAGCGCGCGCCGCACGCCATCGTGCAGAAGGTGGCCTATCGCGAAGGCGATGCGCGCCTGTCCCTGTCCTGCAACAACGACATCACCCAGGACACGCTGGATGCGATCGCCGCGCGCGGACTGCCCAAGCCACTGCTGATTGCAGAGATCGATCCGCAGCTGCCCTGGCTGGGTGGCAGCGCCACAGTCGATCTCGATTTCTTCGACCTGATCATCAGCCCACCGGCACCCTATCCGCGCCTGTTCGGCCTGCCGCGGCAACCGGTCACTGACGCCGACTACGCCATCGGTTTGTATGCCAGCACCCTGGTGCGCGATGGTGGCACCCTGCAGATCGGCATTGGCACCCTGGCAGACGCACTGAGCCACGCGCTGGTACTGCGCCACACCGACAACGCGCGCTATCGGCAGATCCTGCAGGCGCTGGACCCGCGACTGGCCGAACACCCGCTGGTGCGCGAAGCCGGCGGCCTGGGGCCTTTCGAAGTTGGCCTGTACGGCTGCAGCGAAATGCTCAACGAAGGATTCCGCAAGCTGGTGCAGACCGGCGTCATCTGGCGCAAGGTACACGACGATCTGGGCCTGATGCAGCGGCTTGCCGATGGCACTGCCAGCAAAGGCGATCACGGCCGGTTGGCACGCGAGGGCGAATACCTGCATGGCGCGTTCTATCTGGGCTCATCCGAGTTCTACGACTGGCTGCGCAACCTGCCCGAAGCCGAATGCAGCGCCATTGGCATGCGCCGCATCAGCGAGATCAACCAGCTGTACGGCGGCAACGAAGCGCTGGAACGACTGCAACGCCGCGATGCACGCTTTTTCAACTCCTGCATGATCGCCAGTGCACTCGGCGCGGCCGCTTCCGATGCATTGGAAGATGGCCGGGTGGTTTCCGGCGTCGGCGGGCAGTACAACTTCGTGGCGATGGCCCACGCCCTGCCGGACGCACGCAGCATCCTGATGTTCCGTGCTGTGCGCCAGGATGCGGGCAAGCTGCAGTCCAACATCCGCTGGAACTACGGCAACACCACCATCCCGCGCCACCTGCGCGACGTATTCGTCAACGAATACGGCATCGCCGACCTGCGCGGGCTCACCGACGAGGACTGCGTGATCGCCATGGCCGGGATCACCGATGCGGCTTTCCAGCCGGAACTGCTGGCCCAGGCCAAGACCTCAAAAAAGCTGGCCACCGCATTCACCGCCGCACCACAGTGGCAACAGAACCGTGCCGATGTACTGCGCGCGGCGCTGGCCCCGTTCCGGGCCGATGGCAGCCTGCCCGACTATCCGCTGGGCAGCGACTTCGACGCCGTCGAACAGGTCCTGCTGCGTGCCCTGGGCTGGCTGAAATCGGCCACCAGTACGCCACTGGGAAAACTGCGCACGGTGCTGGACGCGTTGCGCCAACCCGGTGCAGACAGCGATGCGATCTATCTGCAACGCATGGACCTCGAACATCCCGTCGGGCTGAAGCAGCAACTGGACGCAAAACTGCTGCGACTGGCCTTGGCGCGCACAGCGTCCCCGTTCCCGCAAGGCACACGCATTTAACCGGGCTTTCACCGATGCCCCTGCTATCTTCGCCGGCCCTCACTTACAGCTCCGGCGAGATACATGGGTCTTTTTGGTTTCCTGCGCAAGGACGGCAAATCAGCTGGCAACCAGCCACGGCTGCGCGTCATCACCGCCGACGAGGCATACGGCGCCTACGCGTCACACTATTCTAGGGCGCAGAACCTGCTCAAGGCCGGCGACATCGCCGGCTTCGAGCAGATGTTCCAGCAAGCCTGGCAAAGCAAGGAATGCACCCCTTCCGGAGACCGTGTGTACCAGACCCTGCTCGGCTGGACCGAGCTTGACCTGGATGGCCCGGAGACCTCGGACCGCGAGCTGGAAATCTACGCCAACGCCTACGCCGCCAACCCGTCCGCGTTCAGTGCCGGCCTGTTCGCCAGCCGTATCTACGACCTGGCCCACGAGGTACGTGGCGCAGAGTGGGCCGACAAGGTCAGTGCCCAGCAATGGGGCACGTTCACCTCCTTGCACGGGATGGCACGTGCGCTGCTCGAACGCCATCGCCAGCAAGCCCAGGGCTGCTTTGTCTGGCATTGGGCCAATTACGTCACCGGTCTGGAAACCTTTGCCGGCGACGCCCGCTTTCATGAGGCATTCGAAGCCCTGTGGTCGCTTGACCGTGCCAACACCACGGTCATCGCCAACCATGCCAACAGCCTGCTGCCGCGCTGGTACGGTGCCTCGGAGCAGGATGCCGAAGGTTTCGCACGACACGCCATCGAGGCCACCCGCGCCGAACTTGGCCGCGGCGCCTACGCCGCTGCTTACGGCGGCTTTGCCAACGTGGGCGAACTGGATGTCGACGACACCGCCTGCGATGCCGAACTGCTGAAGCAGGCCTACCAGGACCTGTACGCACGCTTCGACGGACTGAGCCTGCTCAACCGCTTTGCCAATGCCATGTCCTGGTGCAACGACGAGGAGGAAGTGCTGCGCATCTTCCAGACCCCGCTGGAGGCCATCGACTATCTGGCCTGGGGTGGCGATGACGAAGAAGAAGGCTTGGAGTACGCGCAGAACGCTTACGAATACGCGCGCGACAATGCCTGAGTAAGCAGATGGTCCGAGTGGGCGCCATGCGCGCCCATTCGGGCGTGTGCGCACGGCGTGAAAGCGTACATGGCGGGCTTTGCTATAAGCCAAGGGTCAAACCAACCCGGAGCCGCGCCCATGCATACGCCGAAGATCCTGTTCCTTGCCGTGGCCAGCGTTGCCCTGATCGGTGGTTGCAAGAAGAACGAGCCTTCCAACGAAGCTGCCACGCCCGCAGCGGCCGCACCTGCCGCTGCAGCGCCGACGATAGAACCTGCGGCACCGGCACCGGCACCGGCACCGGCACCGGCACCGGCTGCCAATACCGTGATCGCCAGTCAGTCGGGCATCGCCGGCAGCACCTGGGACCTCACCCGCGCGCAAGTGACAGGCAACATCCTCACCCTGCAGTTCACGGTAACGCCGCAGGCAGACAAGTCACTGTTCGAATACAGCCGCATCAAGGTCGAGCAGATCGCGCTGATCGACGACACTACCGCCCAGCGCTACAGCGTGCTCAAGGACGATACCGGCCGGCCGATGGTCTCACCGATCGAAGACGGCGGGGACACCCTGAAGATCGGCATCGGCGCCAACTCCACCGGCGTGGTGTGGCTGAAGTTCCCGGCGCCACCGGCAACATCGCAGACCGTGTCGATCATCATTCCTGAAGTGGGTCCGTTCGACGGCATCAAGGTCAGCCGATGAAACGCTTGCGAGCATCGCTATGTCTGCTGGCCGTGGCGTTAGTTGCCTGCAGCAGGCCGCCCCCGGTGGATGATGCTGCTGGCACCGCGCAGCCGCCCGCAGCGGCCGTGGCAGCCGCATCACCCGCCACACCGACGCCGCAACCTGCCCCTATCGCCACGCAGGGCTCGGGGCTGACCGGAACCGTCAGTGGATTGAGCGCGCAGGTATCGGACCTGAAGGGCTTGATCAGTGCATTGGGCGGGGAAGTCCGTGACCAGCAGATCCATGTCGCGCTTCCCGCCGATACGCTGTTTGCCTTCGACAAAGCCGATATCGCACCTGCCGCAACCGCCAACCTGGACAAATTGCTGGCGCTGCTCAAACAAACCACAGGCCCGATCAAGCTGTTGGGCTATACCGACGACAAGGGCGACGAGGCCTATAACCTCTCCCTGTCACAACGCCGCGCCGATGCGGTGGCGGTATGGCTGGGCGCACGTGGCATCGCATCGGAGCGTCTATTGCCCGAAGGGCGTGGCGAAGCGGACCCGGTCGCGCCGAACAGCAAGGCCGACGGCAGCGACGATCCCGACGCAAGGCAACGCAATCGCCGCGTGGAAGTGATCGTGCCCTCGCCGCAATGAGCCAGTAGTAGTGCTGCGCGCCATCCATCGACGCTCGAAGCAGCGAGCGCCATGGGCCCAGACAAACAAAGGCCGGGTTTCCCCGGCCTTTGTTCAACACCTGTGACGCACGCCGATCAGTTGGCGGTCAGCGCCTTGGCCGCTGCCACAACCGCTTCGGTAGTGATGCCGAAGTGCTTGTACAGCTTGTCGGCCGGGGCCGACGCGCCGAAGGTGTCCAGGCCGATAACCGCACCGTCCAGGCCCACGTACTGGCGCCAGAAACCCGTGACACCGGCTTCGACGGCCACGCGCTTGCGCACGGCGTTAGGCAGCACGGATTCGCGGTAAGCCGCGTCCTGGCGATCGAACACGTCGGTGCACGGCATCGACACCACGCGGGTCTTGATGCCGGCAGCGTCCAGCTCGGCCTTGGCGGCCACGGCCAGGCCAATTTCCGAACCGGTGCCGATCAGGATCACGTCCGGGGTACCGGCAGCATCGGCCAGCACATAACCACCGCGTTCGATCTGCTGCACCTGCTCAGCCGTACGCGGCTGCGGTGCCAGGTTCTGGCGGCTGAAGATCAAGCAGCTCGGGCCATCCTTGCGGACGATGGCGGCCTTCCAGCTGACCGCCGATTCGGCGGCATCGCAGGGACGCCATACATCGTTGTTGGGGATGTAGCGCAGCGAGGACACGTGCTCCACCGGCTGGTGGGTCGGGCCGTCTTCGCCCAGGCCGATCGAGTCGTGGGTGAACACGTGGATGACGTGCGCCGGGATCAGTGCGCTCATGCGCAGCGCATTACGGGCGTAGTCGCTGAACACCAGGAAGGTAGCGTCGAACGGCAGGAACCCGCCGTGCAGGGCCAGGCCATTGGCGATGGCGCTCATGCCGAACTCACGCACGCCGTAGTGCACGTAGTTGGCATGCGGGTCTTCGCCGACCACGGTCTGCGCACCCTTCCACAGGGTCAGGTTGGAACCGGCCAGGTCAGCCGAGCCACCGATGATTTCCGGCAGCAGCGGTGCGAAGGCCTGGATGGCGTTCTGCGAAGCCTTGCGCGAGGCGATGTTCGGCGCTTCGGCCTGCACCTGGGCGATATAGGCATCGGCCTGGGCAATGAAGTCGGCCGGCAGCTCGCCGTGCGAACGACGGGTCAGTTCGTCAGCGTCGGCCGGGAACTGTGCAGCGTACTTGTCGAACAGCTGCTCCCACTCGGCCTGACGCAGGGTGCCGGTGCCGCCAGCGCGCCAGCCGGCATAGATCTCTTCCGGGATCTCGAACGGGCCGTAGGGCCAGTTCAGTGCCTTGCGGGTGGCTTCCAGTTCGTCCTTGCCCAGCGGTGCGCCGTGGCTGGATTCCTGGCCGGCCTTGTTCGGCGAGCCAAAACCAATCGTGGTCTTGCAGCAGATCAGGGTCGGCTTGTCGAACTGCGACAGCGCCTGCTCGATGCCAGCCTTGATGCTTTCCGGGTCGTGGCCATCGACGTCGCGCACGACGTTCCAGCCATAGGCCTCGAAGCGCTCCGGGGTATTGTCGGTGAACCAGCCTTCCACTTCACCGTCGATGGAGATGTTGTTGTTGTCCCAGAAGCAGACCAGCTTGCTCAGGCCCCAGGTGCCAGCCAGCGAAGCGGCTTCGTGGGAGATGCCTTCCATCAGGCAGCCGTCACCCATGAACACCCAGGTGCGGTGATCGACGACTTCGAATTCCGGACGGTTGTAGCGCTGCGACAGCAGCTTCTCCGCCAGTGCAAAACCCACGGCGTTGGCAAAGCCCTGACCCAGCGGACCTGTGGTGGTCTCCACGCCCGGGGTTTCATGACGCTCCGGGTGGCCGGCGGTCTTGCTGCCCAGCTGACGGAAGGCCTTGAGCTCTTCGATCGGCAGGTCGTAGCCGCTCAGGTGCAGCAGCGCGTAGTGCAGCATCGAGC
>NZ_DAMBEF010000049.1:0-22191 GCF_032061965.1 Stenotrophomonas sp.
TCGTAGCGCTTCTGCACTTCGAAAGCCACTTCATTGGCGCCACCGTGCTTGGGGCCGCGCAGTGCGCCGATACCGCCCGTGATGGCGCTGTACATGTCGCTACCGGTGCCGGCGATGACGCGGCAGGCAAAGGTCGAGGCATTGAATTCGTGTTCTGCGTACAGGATCAGGCTGGTGTGCATGGCCTTGACCCAGGACTCGCGCGGCTGCTCGCCGTGCAGCAGGTGCAGGAAGTGGCCACCGATCGAATCATCGTCGGTCTCCACGTCAATGACCTTGCCGTTGTGGCTCCAGTGGTACCAGTACAGCAGCATCGAACCCAGCGAGGCCATCAGCTTGTCAGCGATGTCACGGGCGCCCGGATGGTTGTGGTCGTCCTTTTCCGGCGACACGCAGCCGAGTACGGAAACGCCGGTACGCATCACGTCCATCGGGTGCGCCGACGGCGGCAGTTCTTCCAGCGCGGCCTTCACCGATGCCGGGATGCCACGCAGCGCCTTGAGCTTGGCCTTGTAGGCGCGCAGCTCGGCCTTGTTGGGCAGCTTGCCGTGCACCAGCAAGTGGGCGATTTCCTCGAACTCGCTGGTGTTGGCCAGGTCCAGGATGTCGTAACCACGGTAGTGCAGATCGTTGCCGCTACGGCCAACGGTGCACAACGCGGTGTTGCCGGCAGCGGTGCCGGACAGGGCGACGGACTTCTTCGGCTTGAATGCCGGTGCGGCGGTGGATTCGGACATGGTGTGAACCTCGCTCAGATACGGGATTTTGAAGCCCCTCTCCCATCGGGAGAGGGGTTTGGGTGAGGGTCGGACACGCTGAAATACTCAGCAGTAGTGGCACCGACCCTCATCCGGCGCTGCGCGCCACCTTCTCCCAGTGGGAGAAGGAAGTGCAGTTACTTCTTCGCAGCAAACGTCTTGTCCAGGCTGCGTTCGAATTCGTGGTAACCGATCCGGTCATACAGCTCCTCGCGGGTCTGCATGTTGTCCACCACATTACGCTGGTGGCCGTCACGGCGGATGGCTTCATACACGCTTTCGGCGGCCTTGTTGGCCGCACGGAATGCCGACAGCGGGAACAACTGCATGGCAACACCGGCCGAGGCCAGTTCATCGCGACTGAACAGCGGGGTCGCGCCGAATTCAGTGATGTTGGCCAACAACGGCACCTTCACCGCATCGGCGAAGCGCTTGTAGGTGTCCAGGTCATACGCGGCCTCGGCGAAGATGCCGTCAGCGCCCGCTTCCACACAGGCCAGCGCGCGCTCGATGGCAGCGTCCACGCCTTCCATCTGGATGGCATCGGTGCGGGCGATCAGGAAGAAATCCGGGTCGGTCCTGGCGTCGGCCGCAGCCTTTACCCGGTCCACCATTTCACCCTGCGACACGATCTCCTTGCCCGGGCGGTGACCGCAGCGCTTGGCGCCGACCTGGTCTTCGATATGGCAGGCCGCAGCGCCGGCCTTGATCAGCGACTTCACCGTGCGCGCGATGTTGAACGCACTCGGACCGAAGCCGGTATCGATATCCACCAGTAGCGGCAGGTCACAGACATCGCTGATGCGGCGCACGTCGATCAGCACATCTTCCATCGTGTTGATGCCCAGGTCCGGCAGACCCAGCGAGCCGGCGGCAACGCCGCCACCGGACAGGTAGATGGCGCGGTAGCCGGCGCGCTTGGCCAGCAGGGCGTGGTTGGCATTGATGGCGCCCACGATCTGCAGCGGGGTTTCGGTGGCCAGTGCGGCGCGGAAGGCTGCGCCGGCGGAAGAAAGACTCATGGGGTGGCTCCTGGCGGGGCGGAGGCGAGCATGCCATTCCGCTATGACGATTAATCTGTCACTATCGAATGCATTGATCAATCTTGATTCAATCAATCAACATATTGAATACGCATGCCCGAACACGCCGACACCGAACTGATCACCGCCACTGAAGCCTGTGCCCTGCTCGGCATCAGTGCCGCCACGCTGTATGCCTATGTCAGCCGCGGGCAACTGAGCTCGCGGCCTGGCCCACAGGCGCGCAGCCGGGTATACCTGCGGGCGGAGGTGGAGCGGCTGGCACAACGCAAGCGGGCCGGCCGTGGGGCTGAGCGCGGTGCTGCGCAAAGCCTGGATCGCGGCCTGCCGGTGCTGGAGACACGCATCTCGCTGATCCGCCCCGATGCGCCCTATTACCGTGGCCGTTCGGCGGTGGCTGCGGCACAGGCCGGCGCCACCCTCGAGGACATCGCGCGGTTGCTATGGGAATGCGAGGACCAGGACCCGTTTGCCGTCAACGCGCCAGCCGCATGGCCATCACGTATCGCCAGCCTGGCGCTGGATGCCGAGCTGCCCCCGGTCGAACGTGCGATGGCCTGTATTCCCTTGCTGGCGCTGGAACAACGCCAATCACTCAATGCAGCCATCGCGGTTCGCCGTGAAGTCGCGGCCATGCTGCTACGGCAGAACGCGGCGCTGCTGGTCGGCACCGCGCCGGATGCACGTCCGGTGCATCGCTTGCTGGCCGACGCATGGCGGCCGGGCGATGCGGTTTTCGCTGAGCTGGTGCGCTCGGCGCTGGTGCTATGCGCCGATCACGAGCTCAATGTGTCCGCATTCGCCGCACGTGTGGTTGCCTCTACCGGCGCACATCTGCATGCCACGGTCAGTGCCGGCCTGGCCGCGCTGTCCGGTCCCCGCCACGGCGGCGCCACCGCCCGCGCACATGCCTTGTTGCTGGATGCCGAGGCCAGTGGCGCACCTGCCGCCTTCATTGCCGAACGTTGGCGGCGCGGCGACGAGCTGCCGGGCTTCCATCACCTGCTCTACCCCGATGGCGACCCGCGCGGTGCTGAAGTGCTGCGCCAGCTGCGTGCCTCCTGCGGCGACTCGCCACGCATGCGTCTGGTGGACGCGGTGCTGGCGGCTACCGAAGAAGTCAGCGGCCAACATCCAAACATCGACGGCATGCTCGGTGCCATCTGCTACGTGTACGAGCTGCCGGGCGCGCATGCGCTGGTGATGTTCGCCACCGCACGCCTTACCGGCTGGCTGGCGCATGCGCTGGAGCAGCAAGCACTGGGAACCTTGATACGGCCACGTGCGCGTTATACCGGGTTGGCGCCGAGAGGGTGACGCGCCGTTGCTCCCTCCTTTTTGCGCAGCAAAGGGGCGGGTTGTGGATGGGCGAGCCTTGGGGGCCTTCTCACATTTCCAGCTTCGCGGCTTATGCCGTTCCTGCAACACGCCTGGACCATTGGTTGATGATCTGCGCGATCGCCTGCACACCATCAGTCAGCGCAGCCGGGCCCGGCTGCAGGATCAGTGGTGACTTGATTTCATGCAGCTCGCCATCGCGTACCGCATTGATGGCCTCCCAACCGGGCCGCGCCGCGACCCGCTCGGGACGGAATTTCTTGCCGCACCACGAGCCGATGATGATGTCCGGGTTGCGTGCGATCACCGGCTCGCCATCGGCAAGAATGCGTGCCTTGGCCAAGGGTTCGCGCGACAACTCCGGAAACACATCGATACCGCCGGCGATCTCGACCAACTCGGCGCCCCATTGGATGCCAGTGATGATGGGCTCGTCCCATTCCTCGACATAGACGCGCGGACGCTGCGGCAGCCTTGCCGCTTGTGCGGCGATCGCATCCAGGCCACGCTGCAGTTCATCGGCATACGCGTTGGCGCGCTCAGCCACGCCGACCAGGCCGCCGAGGCGGCGGATGTAATCGAGGATGCCGGCCACGCTGCGATGGTTGGCAATCCATACTTCCACACCGTTGCGTATCAACTCGGCGGCGATATCGGCCTGGATGTCGGAAAAACCAATCGCCAGATCCGGCTTGAGCTTGAGGATCTCCCCCACCTTGGCGCTGGTGAAGGCACTGACCTTGGGCTTGTCGCGGCGCGCCTCGGGCGGCCGCACGGTAAAGCCACTGATACCGACGATGCGGTCCTGCTCACCCAGTGCGTACAGGGTCTCGGTGGGTTCTTCGGTAAGGCAGACAATGCGACGCGGGCCGATCATGCGACGGCGAACTCCGTTGTATCGACGAAAATCGCCGGGGTATTCCAGGGATGGTGCGCGGCGATGGCCGCCAACAGGTCCTGCAGGCGCTGCGCATCGCGCGGGATGCAGAACTCCAGCCGTACCGAGGGCTGATATACGCGCTCACCGCCCTGCCCCTGCACGCTGCGGGTACCTTCCAGGACCCGGAACTGCTCGCGTGCATCCGATTCCCACATGCCATCGGCGTAACCACCGGCGGCCAGGTCATCGACCGCCAGGATGGCCTGCTTCAGCCGTGCCAGCTCGGCCGGCGGCACAAACACGGTGATGCGGTAGAGCGGAAGCAGTTTCATGTCGCCGGCGCGTCCAGGCCCATGCGGTAATAGACCACGCGTTCGGTTTCGACAAAGCCGCTGGCCTTGTGCGCGGCCTGGGCCTGCACATTGTCCAGTCCCGTATCGGAGGCCAGCTCGCTGCAGCCCTGCGCGCGTGCCCAGCGTGCAACCTCGGCGACCAGCGCGCGGCCTATCCCCTTGTCGCGCAGGCTTTCAGTCACATACCAGCCCTCGAGGAAGCCCACCGGCGAACTCGAGTTGCCATTGACGTAGTCATGGCGCAGGCTGGCTTCGGCCATGCCCACCGGCTGCCCCTGCGCGAAGGCCAGCAACACGGTGCCGCCGGCGTCTTCCAGCAATTGCTGCAGCTCGGCCAGATCCGTATCGCAATCAGCCCACAAGGCGCGACGCAGCCGCGCCCACGCCGGCCAGTCACTGGCCAGCGCGCGGCGGATGTCGACGTCGATCTGTTTCACGGGAACAGCAGCCGCTTGCTCCACTCCCCCGCCGCATCGGCCTCATAGCACCAACGCTCGTGCAGGCGGAAATCGGCGCCGTACCAGAACTCGATCCGGCGCGGCACGATACGCACGCCGCCCCAACCGTCCGGACGCGGCACATCGCGACCTTCGAAGCGCGCCTCGAAATTGGCCAGGCGCTGTTCAAACTCCTCGCGCGAGGCCAGCGGCTGCGACTGCACCGAGGCCCAGGCGCCAATCTGGCTCATGCGCGGACGGCTGGCGAAATAAGCATCGGACTCAGCAGCCGACACCAGTTGCGCGTCACCCTCGATGCGCACCTGGATGCCCGCCTCACGCAGGCTGCGCCACAGGAACAACAAGGCGGCTGCGCGGTTGTCATGCAGCTCACGGCCCTTGCGGCTGTCCAGATGGGTGTAGAAAACGAAGCCACGCTCGTCGAAGGCCTTGAGCAGCACGGTGCGCGCCGAGGGCCGGCCGTCGATGTCAGCGGTCGCTACCGTCATCGCGGTTGCATCGATTTCCTTGCCAGCCTTGGCCTCTTCAAACAATGCGGCGAAAGTCGATAACGCTTCTGCATAAAGATTGGTCATGGTCGTGCTTCGTAGGGCTCGTGTTTGGGCTATTGTGGCGCCATGTCCCCCGTAACGCACAGTTTTCCCCCGCGTCGCTATGCGCCCGAGCTGGTGGCGCAGGCATTGGATGAGGCGCTGGCCAGTGCCAGCAGCACGCCCATCCTGGCGATCAGCGGTGTGCAGGGCAGCGGCAAATCGACCCTCGCGGCGCAGATCGTCGAGCTGGCACACAGCCGCGGCCTGCATGCGGCGGCATTTTCCATCGACGACACCTACCTTACCCGTGCGCAGCGCCAGCGATTGGCCGATCGCATCCATCCCTTGCTGGCCACGCGTGGACCGCCCGGCACGCATGATCTCACCCTGGCGCTGGCAACCTTGGATGCAGCCAAGGCAGGGCAGGCATTTGCGCTGCCGCGCTTCGACAAACTTGCGGACGAACGCGTCCCCGAGGCGCAATGGAAGCAGATCGAGCAGCCATTGGACCTGCTGGTGTTCGAAGGCTGGTTCCTGGGCACCCCGGCCGAAGCCGATGAGGCGCTACGGATGCCATTGAACGCTCTGGAACGCGATGCCGACGCCGAAGGCACCTGGCGACACTGGTGCAACCAGGCTTTGGCCGAGCACTACCCGGCTTTGTGGCAGCGCTTCGACCGCCTGTGGATGTTGCAACCGCCCAGCTTCGCGGTGGTGCCACACTGGCGCTGGCAGCAGGAGCAGGCGCTGCAGCAAGCCTCACCTGGCCGCAGCAGCATGAGCCGGCCGCAGCTGGAGCGTTTCGTGCAGTTCTATGAGCGCGTCAGCCGGCAGGCCCTGCGCACACTGCCGGCCATTGCCGACCGGGTCATTGCCCTGGATGCCCAACGGCAGCCGGTGACGCTTTCATCGTCGTCATGAAAGTGCCCCGGGGCGGGATGCCACCCCGGGCACTTCACCGCGCCACGGCCCCTGCGCTACTGCTGCAGGGTGCCGCGCAACGGCTTACTGCACCAGGAAGGTGATACGCAGATTGACCCGCCACTCGGTGACATTGCCCTGCTCATCGGTGACAGCCTTGGTTTCGCTGACCCAGGCACCCTGGATGCCCTTGACCGTCTCGGCCACCTTCTTCAGGCCGCTACGCACCGCGTCTTCGACGCTGGTCTTGGAGGACGCGCTGACTTCAATGATTTTCGCCACTGACATGTACGACTCCTTGGTTGCACCACGAACCATTCGTGGAGTCGCCCAGCTTGGCTGCTACCTTGTTAAGGCGCCGACATGAGGTGCTAGCATCGTTCAGTAATGAATCCCGCCCCCAATCTCATCCTGGTCGGCCCCATGGGCGCCGGCAAAACAAGCATCGGCCGCCGCCTGGCCGAGCGCTTTGGCCTGGCGTTCGTTGATGCCGACCAAGCCATCGTGGACGACGTCGGCTCCAGCATCCCGGCCATTTTCGAGCACGCTGGCGAAGCCGGCTTCCGTGCCCATGAAAAGCGGGTGCTGGCACAGCTGCTGGCGGGCAATGGCCAACTGATCTCCACCGGCGGTGGCTGCGTACTGGATGCGGACAACCGCCGACACCTGCGCAAGCACGGTTTCGTGGTCTACCTGCGGGTGAGCGTGGCCTCGCAGTTGTCGCGCTTGCAACGCGACAAGACCCGGCCACTGCTGCAACGCCCCGACCGCGAACAGGTGCTGCAGGAGATGGCCGTCATCCGCGACCCGCTGTACCGCGAAGTCGCCGATCTGATCATCGACACCGACCTTTATTCCCCCGCCGATGCCACCGCACACGCCGTGGTCAAGCTTGCCGCGCAATGGCAGATCCTGGAACCCAACCGCATGACCACCTCCCCCCGCAGCGTCGCCGTCAGTGGCGATCGCCCGTATCAGATCCACATCGCCCCCGGCCTGCTGAGCAATGGCGAACTGCTGGCCGCCCCCATCCGCGGCCGCCATGTGTTGCTGCTCAGCGATGACAATGTCGCCCCGCTTTACCTGGAACGCGTGCGAGCGACCCTGCTGGCCAAGCGCCCGGACCTGAAACTGGCAGAGCACATCCTGCCGGCGGGCGAGGCTTCCAAGACCCTGGACAACTTCGCCGGAGCGATCACTGCGCTGGCCAGCCTGGGCGCCACCCGCGATGCCTGCGTGCTGGCAGTGGGCGGTGGGGTGGTAGGCGATCTGGCCGGCTTCGCCGCCGCCTGCTGGATGCGCGGCGTGGACTGCGTACAGCTGCCTACCACCCTGCTGGCCATGGTCGACTCCTCGGTGGGCGGCAAGACCGCCGTTGACATTCCGCAGGGCAAGAACCTGGTGGGCGCCTTCCATCCGCCGCGCGCGGTGATCGCCGACACCGCCGTCCTGCGCAGCCTGCCGCTGCGCGAGCTGCGCGCCGGCCTGGCCGAAGTGATCAAGTACGGCGCCATCCGTGATCCGCTGTTCTTCCAATGGCTACAAGCCGAGCGGGAAGCGCTACTGGCCGGCGATGACACCGCCCTAGCCCAGGCCATTGCCCGCAGCTGCGAGCACAAGGCCGAAATCGTCGCCCGTGACCCGCTGGAAAAAGGCGAACGTGCCCTGCTCAACCTGGGCCACACCTTTGGTCACGCGATTGAAACGGCGCAGGGTTACGGTGCGCCGGGCAACGACAATCTCAACCACGGCGAAGCGGTGGCCGTGGGCATGGTGCTGGCGGCCAAACTGTCCGCGGCCCTGGGAATGGCCGATGCGGCCGACACCGAGGTCTTGCGCGAGCTGCTGCAGGCCTATGGCCTGCCAACGAATATTCCGGCCGGGCTGGATGCCGAAACCCTGCTGGCGCACATGCGCCTGGACAAGAAAAACATCGCCGGCCGCCTGCGCCTGGTGTTGTGGCGCGGCATCGGCAAGGCCGAGGTGGTGCCGGATGTGGATGAAGCCGCGGTGCTGGCGGTGTTGCGGGAAGGCTGAGCGGCAGTGCCTGAAGCCCCTCTCCCGGCGGGAGAGGGGTTGGGGTGAGGGCCCGGGCGAAGCCTGATGGCGTCAAAAGAGCATGGGGCTTCGCCCGCACCCTCATCCGCCCCCCCGCCTTCGCGGGGGCAGGCTCTTCGGGCACCTTCTCCCGTCGGGAGAAGGACCTCGCGGTTCCCCCAAACCAGCCCAAAACCCGCACACCGGCTACAATCGCCGCCATGCGCGTCCTACTGCAACAGCCGCCCAGCGGCAACGAAGCCCCCCGCTATGTCCAGCTTTCCCTGGTGCCGGATCTGCTCGGCGGTTGGGAACTGCTGCGCGAAAGCGGCCAGACCGGTGGCCGCATCCAGCTGCGCCGTGAACTTTTCCTGCAGCACGACGACGCCATCCACGCCTTCGAAAAGGCCCGCGATGGGCAGATCAGGAAAGGCTTCCAGGTGATGTTCACCGCCGGCCAGGCAGCGCCCTGAATCCCGTATTCCAAACGGGCGCGCCACGCTGCGCCCGCGGTTCCAACCCCCAGGAGTTCCATGTGACCAGCCCACTTCGCAACGACCGCTTCCTGCGCGCCCTGCGCCGCGAACCCGTGGACTACACCCCCGTCTGGCTGATGCGCCAGGCCGGCCGTTACCTGCCGGAATACCGCGCTACCCGCGCCCGCGCCGGCAGCTTCCTGGGCATGGCCAAGAATCCGGAAATCGCCTGCGAAGTGACCCTGCAGCCGCTGCAGCGCTTTGATCTGGACGCCGCCATCCTGTTCTCGGACATCCTCACCGTGCCCGATGCAATGGGCCTTGGCCTGTACTTCGCCGAAGGTGAAGGCCCCAAGTTCAAGCACCCGGTGCGTGACGCCGCTGCCATCGCCAAGCTGGCGGTGCCGGACATGGAAACCGAGCTGGGCTACGTGATGGACGCGGTGCGCCTGATCCGCCGCGAGCTGGACGGCAAGGTGCCGTTGATCGGCTTCTCCGGCAGCCCGTGGACGCTGGCCTGCTACATGATCGAAGGCGGCGGCAGCAAGGATTACGCGCGCATCAAGGCGATGGCGCTGAACGACCCCAAGGCCCTGCACCAACTGCTGGAGGTGGTGACCGATGCGGTCATCGCCTACCTGTCGGCACAGCGCGCGGCCGGCGCGCAGGCGCTGCAGGTGTTCGATACCTGGGGCGGCGTGCTGGGTCCGGCGATGTACCGCGAGTTCTCGCTGCGTTACCTCAATCGCATCGCCAGTGAACTCAAGCGTGGCGAAGGCGCCGAGCGTACGCCGTTGATCCTGTTCGGCAAGGGCACTGGCCAGTACGTGGCCGAACTGGCCAGCAGCGGTGCCGAAGGCGTCGGCGTGGACTGGACCATCACCCTGGAAGACGCCGCGCGTGCGGCCGCCGGCAAGGTTGCGCTGCAGGGCAACCTGGACCCGACCACGCTGTATGGCTCGCCCGACGCGATCAACCGTGAAGTCGGCAAGGTGCTGGACAGCTATGCCGCCGGCAATGGCGGCTCGCGCGAAGGCCACGTGTTCAACCTCGGTCACGGCATGTCACCGGACATGAACCCCGAGCACGTCGGTGTGCTGGTGGACGCAGTGCATCGCCTCAGCCGCCGCTGATTCACACGCACGACGACACGGGCGTGGCACCATCGGCTGCAGTCAAATCCGCTGGAAAAACCATGCTGTCTGCGCGCTCGTTCAAACTGTCGTTGCCGCTGTTGCTGCTGGCCATCGCCTGGCCGGCAGCAGCACAGTCCGGCAAGCCGCTGCAGGTTGCCCTGGATGAGTTTCCCAGCCTTGCACGGAGCGCTGATGGCTCCCGCCTCGTGGTGTTCTCTGCCGGGATGAAGGGTTTTCCCGGCAGCTGTTCGCAACTGCGCGTGGCGCGGCTGGACGAACTGTCATCGCGCTGGCAACCGGCCGTGGAGCAGCTCACATTGGCGTCCTGCGAGATGGGAATGCCGGTGATCAGCGCCAGCTACCTTTCCTACACCGTCAACGCCAGCTTCAAGCCCGGCACAGTGCAGTTGCAGGGCCTGCCGGTGCTGGGCTACAGCGAAAGCGGCGGTGCCATGCACCACGCGCAAAGCTACACCGTCGACGCGCCGCTACCGGCATTGCGCAGTGCGCTTGGCCCGGTGATCGAGCGGGAGTGCCTGCCGCTGCACCAGCGCAACCCCGACGCAGTACCCACCTGTACCCTGCAACAGGAAGGTGATTCCTGGTTGCTGCTGATGGGCGGTGTGAACCGCATGATCATGCTGAAGCCCGCAGCCGACGACCCGTCGCGTTCACAGTACGTGCTCAGCAGCAGCGGCGGCCGCTGACCCACGCAGCATCTGCACACGCATCGGAGGACAATGGGCACCTGCCCCGCCTGAGTCGAGCCGATGCCAGCACCACCGCCCAGCACCCTGCCCGCCGCGTCCGCGCAAAAGCCACTGCTGTGGCTGGTGTCGCTGGCGATCTTCATGCAGATGCTGGACTCGACCATCGTCAACACGGCACTGCCGGCGATGGCGCGCAGCCTGGGCGAAAGCCCGTTGCAGATGCAGTCGGTGGTGTTCAGCTATGCGCTGGCGGTGGCCAGTTTCATTCCCGCATCTGGCTGGATTGCCGACCGCTTCGGCACGCGCCGCACCTTCCTGGCCGCCATCGTGTTGTTCACCCTGGGCTCGCTGGCCTGTGCGCTGTCACCCACCCTGCAATGGCTGGTGGCCTCGCGGGTACTGCAGGGCATCGGCGGGGCGATGTTGTTGCCGGTGGGGCGGCTGGCGGTGATGCGCAGCGTGCCGCGCGATCAGTTCCTGTCGGCGATGAGCTTCATCGCCATTCCAGCATTGATCGGCCCCCTGCTCGGCCCGACCTTGGGCGGCTGGCTGGTGGAGGTGTCGTCCTGGCATTGGATCTTCCTGATCAACCTGCCCATCGGCGTGATCGGCATCATCGCCGCGCTGCGCATCATGCCCGACCACTACGGCCAGCAGCAGCATCGCTTTGATCTGGCCGGCTACCTGATGCTGGCATTGGGAATGATCGCCTTGTCGCTGGCGCTGGATGGTTTCTCCGCGATCGGCTCGTCGCACGTGTTGGCCGTGATTGGCATCGCCGCGCTGGCCGGGTATTGGCTGCATGCGGCCAATACGCGCAATGCCCTGTTCCCGTTGAGCCTGTTCAAGGTGATCAGCTTCCGCATCGGCATCCTTGGCAACCTGTTCTCGCGTATCGGCAGCGGCGCGATGCCGTTGCTGATCCCGCTGCTTCTGCAGGTCGGCATGGGCTACAGCCCGATGACCGCAGGGATGATGATGATCCCGGTGGCGCTGTCCGGCATGGCCGCGAAAAAAGCCGCCGTACGCCTGGTCGAGCGCTTTGGTTACCGCCGCATCCTGATGATCAACACGGTCTGCGTGGGGCTGGCAATGGCCAGTTTCGCGCTGATCAACCCCGGCCAGCCGCTCTGGCTGCGCTTGCTCCAGCTGGCCATCTTCGGCGGCGTGAACTCCATGCAGTTCACGGTGATGAACACCGTCACCCTGCGCGACCTGGATACGCCCCAGGCCAGCAGCGGCAACAGCCTGCTGTCGATGGTGATGATGCTGGCTACCGGCTTTGGTGCCGCCACCGCTGGCAGCCTGTTGTCCACCTTCGGCACCCACCTGAGCAGCCATGGCGCCACCGCCGCCCTGCATGCCACGTTCCTGTGCGTGGGCGCCATCACACTGAGCTCGACACTTGTCTTCTGGCAGTTGCCGGACAACCGACCGCATCCACGCGCGGTCGAGGAAGTGGCCGAATGATCAGCCCAGGCCGTGGTTGCGACGGCGCTGCTCAGCCAGTACCCCGGCAATGGATTCGAGCAACATCTGTGCGGTCACCGGCTTGCGCAGGAAGTCGGCAAAGCCGGCACTACGTGCGGTCGGCTCGGCCTCGGCATCGGAGCGCGCGGTAACTGCCACCAACGGCATCGTGTAGCCCATCGTCTGTAGTTGTCGCGCCAAGGCGATGCCATCCAGGCCGGGCAAGTCCAGATCCAGCAGCGCTACATCGAACTCGTTGGACGACACCTCCGCCAGCGCCGCCAAACCATGCGCAGCATGCGCAACCTGGTGGCCGTGCACTTCCAGCAGGCCACGGATGACCGCAGCGATGGTGGGATCATCTTCAACCAGCAGCACCCGTTGCGGGGGCAAGGTCGCCCATGCAGCGGCCGCCTCTTCCTGCGCACTGCGGGCTCCGGCCTCCCAGGCCAGCGGCAGCCGTACCGTGAAGGCCGTCCCCTCGCCCAGCACGCTGTCCACGTCGATGGAACCGCCCATCGCCATCGCCAGCTCATGACAGATCGCCAGGCCCAGGCCGCTACCGCCGTAGCGTGCCGTGGTACGTGCACCATCAGCCTGTTCGAAGCGCCGGAACAGCCGCTTGCGTTGCTCCGGGCTGATCCCCGGGCCGGTGTCGGCCACTTCCAGCCACAGCCCCTTGCTATCAGGTTCCAGGCCAACGCGCAGACGGACATGGCCCTGGCTGGTGAACTTGATCGCATTGCCCAGCAGGTTGAGCAGGATCTGCCGCAGGCGCATCGCATCACCCACCACGCGGGTGCGTGGTGGTGCGTTGCTTTCCAGCTGGAAATCCAGCCCCCGCCGTTGCGCCAACGGCTCCATCAAACCACGCACATCATCCAGCAGCTGTTGTAGCTCCAGCGGTTGCGATTGCAGCTCCAGCTTCCCCGCCTCGATACGGGCCAGGTCCAAGGCATCGTTGACCAGCCGCAGCAGGTGCTCGCCCGCGCGACGGATCGATTGCGCATAGCTGCGCTGGCGGTCGTCCAGGTCCGTTGCAGCCAGCAGCTCACTCATGCCCAACACACCGGTCATGGGCGTGCGCACCTCGTGGCCGAGCGTGGCCAGGAAGCGGGTCTTGGCCAATGAGGCCTGCTCCGCCAGTTCCTGTTTGTGCAGCGCCAGCTGCCACTCGCTGCGCCGCCGCAACCGGCGCCGGTACAGCCAGGCACCACCCAACAACAGCGCGACACCCAGCAGTATCATCGACATCAGCCCCGGTGCGCTGCGCCACCAGGGCGGCTGCACCTGGAAGGCCAGGGTGCGCACTGGCGACCACACGTTGTCCGAGGTGGCCGCCTGTATTTCCAGCTGGTAACTGCCGGGCGGCAAGCGTGAGAACACGCGCTCGCCGTTGGCGCCGGCCTCCACCCAATCCGGGTCATAACCGCCCAGACGGAACCGATAGGTGTTGGTCGCCGAGTCGGCAAACGACAGCAGGCGGGCGACGATGCGCAGGTCGCGGTCGCCTTCCAGGATCAACAACGGCGTCTGGTTGGTGAGTTCCTGCTCCTGGTCGCCACGGCGCACGCTCACCCGTTCGATCACCAATGGCGGTTGCCGGTTGGAGGGTTTGACCTGGGTCGGGTCGAACAGCACCACGCCCTCCGGCGTACCACCGGCGATCTGCCCGCTGCGTGCCTGCACCAGGCTGCGACGACGGAACTCCTGCCCTGGCAGGCCGTCATGCACGCCATACAGGCGCACCGAACGACTGCCCGGATCGATCCGGATCAATCCACGCGCACTGCTTGCCCAGGCCACACCGTCGGCATCGACCACCAGGCCATTGGGCGCCAGCATCGGGAAGTCGCGACCGCTGAGGCTGTCCAGCGGCGACAGGCTGTGCCCGTTCCACAATAGGCGATCTATCCGCCCCTGGCCGGCGACCCAGGCCACCGCGCTGTCCGAAATGGCGAAGGTGGATATCCGGCTGGTCGGTGCGCCAGGAACCGGGATGAAGCGCTGGTCCTGCGGCTGCCACATCAGCAAGCCAGTGCCGGCCGCCAACCACAGATGGTCGGCCGGGCCACATTGCATGTCCTCGACGGTGGCTGCCGGCACGCCGGCCTGGCCGATGCCAAGCTGCAACTGTACCCGCCCCTCGCCATCGCGCAGTTGCAATCCGCCTATTTCGGAGTACACCCAGATGCGCCCGCCATCGCAGATGCGCAGGATATCGGCGTCACCCGACATTGCGGCATCCTGCTTGGCATCGTGGTGCCAACGGCGCACCCCTTGATCGCTTGGGTCGTAGCGCACCAGGCTGTCCAGGCTGCCGATCCATACCCGCCCCTGCGGATCTTCGGCCAAGGATTGGGGCCAGTTGGTGTCATCGATCACGGTCAGGTGGTGTTCCACCGCGCCCGTGCCGGGATCAAACCGATCCAGGGCACCGCGTGTACCCGCTACCCACACGCCACCGGACACCGAGGGCGCCAGCGCGAGGGCATACGGGTTACGCAGCGAACCCGGCTCATCGACCAGGCGCGACAGCACCGAAAACTGCCGCCAACTTGGCGGCAGGTGCCACAGGCCGGCGTTGGTACTGGCAAACCACAGGCCGCCTTCGCGATCCTCGAAGGCACTGGACCAGTTGGGCCGCACCAGGCCACGTTCCTGTGCGCTGAAGAGCGGCACGTTGTGCACGACCGAGTTGCGGAAGCGTCCCAGGCCGGTGCGGGTATCCAACCAGTAATTGCCGTCGCTGGAGTACTGCAACACATTGAGCACTTCGCCCGCCGGAGCACCGGGCCAGTGCGCCGGGGCGAAATGGCCGTCGGCATTGCGCACCACGACGCCACCGTTGGTGGCCACCCACATGCGCCCTTCGCGGTCGACTTCCAGGCCGTTGATGCGGTTGGAGGGCAACAGGCGCGTGTCCACTGGTTCAAAACCTTCACCACTCCAGCGCGCGAGCCCGCCCTTGGTGCCTACCCACAGGTTTCCATCCAGCGTCACCGCCAGATAGCCCACCGCCGCCGCAGGCAGGCTGTTGGGATCGCCCGCCTTCGGCATGAATCGCGTGATCCGTCCCTCCGGGCTGAGCCGGTGCAGGCCGCCGGTCGCGGTACCAAACCAGACGCTGCCATCGGGTGTGGAGGTGACCGACCATATCGTGTTGCTGCCGATCTCCGGGTGGGTCTGGCGATTGAAGAAGCGAAAACTGCGCCTGTCGGCCGACAGCATCGCCAACCCCATGTTCTGGGTGCCAATCCAGAGCTGGTTGCGCGCATCCACATGCAGGCTCCAGATCAGGTTGTCGCGCAACCCATCCTCGGCGCGCCAGATGCGGTAATTGCGCCCGTCGTAGCGGGCCAGGCCATCGCGGCTGGCCAGCCACAGATAGCCCATCTTGTCCTCGGCAAAGGCATTGATGTTGCTGGACGGCAAGCCATCGGCCACGGTCAGCTGCCGCGGCTGCGGTGTGGCCGGAACTTCAGCCAGCGCCAACAGGGGCAGCAGGATCCAGGCATAGGCCAGCATGCAACGCAGCCACCACCTCATACGGACAACTCCACATCGCCACGGTGGTGCTGGGCACTGCGCAGGGCCTTGAGCATGGCCTCATGCAGCAGCGGCCCGGTAACCGGCTTGCGCAGGAAGCCTTCCATGCCCACCGCCAGCGCAGCGTGTTCGGCAGCAGCATCCGAGCGGGCGGTGACCGCCACCAACGGGAACAGGTTGCCCATGTCGCGCAATTGGCGCGCCAAGGCGATGCCATCCAGGGCCGGCAGGTCCAGGTCGAGCAGCCCGATATCGAACGCGTGCAGGCTTACCTCCGACAATGCCGCCAGCCCGTGCGCCGCGTGTATCACCTGGTGCCCTCGCGCAGCCAGCAGCCCGCTGATGACCTGCGCCACGGTGGCGTCATCTTCCACCAGCAGCACTTTCAACGGTGGCAGCGACGGTTGCACTTGCAGTGCAGCTTCGGCCTCGGCAACGGAAAGGCGTTCCCATGCCAACGGCAGTTCGACGGTGATGCGTGCGCCCTCGCCCAGCCGACTGTCCACCTGGATGCCGCCGCCCATCGCCACCGCCAACTCGTTGCAGATCGCCAGGCCCAGGCCGCTGCCGCCGTAACGTGAGGCTGTCCGCGGCCCCTCGGCCTGTTCAAAACGCTGGAACAAGCGTCCTTGCTGCTCGGTGCTGATGCCCGGCCCGGTGTCATGGATGCAGAAGCACACACTGCCGGGCAGCAGGGTTGCGCTTACGCCAACCGTCCCCTGCTCGGTGAACTTGATCGCATTGCCGAGCAGGTTCATCAGTATCTGGCGCAGACGCATCGGATCACCGAGCACCTGCACGCCGACAAACTCCTGGCCGTCCCCTTCGAACTGCAGCCCACGGCGCTCGGCCATCGGCGCCATCAGGCCGATCACCTCCTGCAACAGCGCGCCGAGGTCGAAAGGCTGGACATCGAGCTCCAGCTTTCCCGATTCGATACGTGCAAGATCCAGCGCGTCGTTGACCAGCCGCAGCAGGTGCGAGCCCGCCTGCTGGATGGCGCCGGCATAACGCCGTTGGCGCGGGTCCAGATCGGTATCAAGCAGCAACTCGCTCATGCCCAGCACGCCGGTCATCGGCGTGCGCACTTCGTGGCCAAGTGTGGCCAGGAAACGGGTCTTGGCCTGCGACGCCTGTTCGGCCAGTTCTTTCTTGTGCACCGTCAATTGCCATTCACTGCGTCGACGCAGCCGCCGCCGGTAGCCTAGCATCGCCATGGCGGCCACCGTCAGCGCCAGCAGCAGATAGACAGCAATGGCGCCCGTGCTGCGCCACCAAGGCGGCGTAACTTCGATGCCCAGCTGCTGCGCCGGCAGCCATGGTCCCTCACCCACCGCGCCCTGCACCTGCAGGGTGTAGCTGCCGGCCGGCAGGCGCGACAGAACACGTTCGCCATCGCTGCCCAGCATCACCCAGTTCTGGTCATAGCCCTGCACGCGCATGCGGAAGCGGTGCTGCGATGGATCGGCGAACGCCAGCAGGCGCGCCCTTACCCGCAGATCGCGATCATTGGCTGCCAGCCGCACCGCACGGCTGCCCAACAACTGTTCGTGTTGGCCATCGTTGCGACGTACACCGATGGCGTCGATCACCATCTGCGAGGCAATCGGCGCAGGCGCCACCGCATCCGGGTCGAAACCGAGCAGGCCGGTCGCCGACACCGCCAAGGCCTGGCCGCAGCCGGCATGCGCCGGTGGCCGCGACGTGAACTCCGCGTCGGGTACGCCGTCGGCACTGCCCAACACCCGCACCCGTGCATCACCAGGGCGCCACCACAACAATCCACGTGGCGTGGTCGCCCACAACTGCCCACTGCAGCCCAGTACCAGGCCACCCATCGCCGTCATCGGCACGCCTTCGTCCGTCCCCAACTGCCTGTCGCGGGTGAAACCCGTCGCAGTGGGTTGGAAATGCTCCAGTGCGCCCTGCCGAGCTACCCAGATGCCGCCGTCGTCGGCCAACGCCAGCCCATAGGCCATGTCGTTGGAAATGCCCGGGACCGGGACAAAATGCTGCCGTGCAGGATCAAACCGCAGCACGCCGAACCCGCCGGCCAGCCACAAGGTGCCGTCCTTGGCCAACAGCAGCTGTTCGACCAGTTTGTCGGGCAGGCCCGGGGTGGTACCCATCGGGTAATCCGCAAGCAGGCTGCCATCGGCGGCGCGGTGTTGCAGGCCATGATTGATGATGGACAGCCAGACGCTGCCATCGGCGGCACGCTGCATCAGATCGGCGCGCAGTTGTGGATCATCCCCTACGCCCAGATCAATCCGGCGTAGCTGATCGCGTCCCGGCCCGTACAGCAGCACGCTGCCGGCCCGCCCCATCCAGATTACGCCGTCGCGACCGCGCAGCACCGACCAGATGCTGCCGCTGCCCAGCCGCGCGGTGTCGGCCAGGTGCTGCAGCGTGCCGGCTGCATCCACGCGGTAGAGACCATGCCCACCCACGACCAGATAACCATCGCCATCTGCGGCCGTGTTGAGCAGGTACTGGCTTTCCAGCGCCTGACCATCCAGTTGGTCGAAGCTCGCAAAGCGGGACCAGTCCGGCCTCAGGTAGCCGATTCCCTGGGTCAACAGCGCGGTCCACACCCCGCCTTCGTGATCCTGCAACAGATCCAGCACGCCGCTGCTGCCCGTCAGGAAACCGCTGCCCCGATCGCCCTCCAGCAACTGCAGCTGGCTTCCATGGCTGCGATACAGACCGTTGGAAGCGCCCACCCAGTAGCCGCCGTTGCGGTCATGCAGCACCACCGCCGCCCGCATCTGCTCCGCGCCTGGCCACGGCGCGGCCTGCACCGTACCGTCAGCCAACACCCGCAGCAGCCCATTGCCGGTGCCTGCCCAAACGCCGCCATCGCGATCCCGGCTCAGGCGGATGACCACCTTGCCCTGCAACAGCGGGGAGTTGACGGGCACGAATCCACCGGTGGCGGTCCAGCGCACCAGGCCATCCGCAGTACCGATCCAGACACTGCCATCCGCGCTGGCCAGCAACGCATAGATGGTGTCATTGGGCAGGCTACGCGGGTCATCGGGCTGATGGTTGTAACGGCTCACGCTGCCGTCCTGGTGCAGCAGGCAGATGCCCGAGCCGCTGGTACCGACCCACATCTGGCCGCCATGTTCGGCCAGTGCCCAGACCTGCTCGGCGCATTGCTTTTCCAGCGTGGCAAACCGGGTGAAGCGCTTGCGGCCTGGATCAAGCATCGCCAGCCCGGCGCCATTGATGCCAATCCAGACCCTGTCCCTGGAGTCGACAAGCAGGGTTTCCAGCGCATTGCCCGGCAATCCCTCCGCCTGCGAGGGGTCCTGGCGCCATACCCGCATCTGCTGGCCGTCGTAACGGGCCAGGCCGTCATCGGTCGCCGCCCAGATGTAGCCGCGGCGGTCCTGCGCCAGCGCCAGCACCATGCGTGAGGGCAATCCCTCGGCCACTCCCAGGCGCCGCAGGCGCGGGGTTTCGGCCACGCCCTGGGCAGCGGCCAGCATCGGCAGGCCGACCCACACCAGCATCGCGCCCACCCAGGCACATCGCAGCAACCGCTTGATCAACGTCCGCCTCTCCCTGCTACCGTCGGCATTGCCCACAACCCCCACGGCGGCGCTGGCATCCCCTGATGGCGGCGACTTTACCGCCGCGCCGGGCCACGGGCAAAACCCCGACCTTGCAATGACGTGGGCAGTGCCGTAACAAACCGTTGCGCAATATGGGCACAAACGGATGGGTCCATCCGCCTAGAATCCCCGCATTCCTCACCGGAGCCAAACCTTGCCGCGCCTGTTGCTACTGCTCAGCTGCTGCCTGTTGTCGTTCACCGCGCTGGCCGCGCCCGACCGCTATCGGCTCGACCCGGTCCACACCCGCGTGGTGTTTGCCATCGAGCACGCGGGCTTTTCCAAGGCGCTGGGGGCGGTGTCCGGCAGTGAGGGCGTGTTGGCGTTCGACCCGGACGACTGGCGCAGCGCACGCCTGGACGTGGTGGTACCACTCAACCGGCTGGACCTGGGCGACGACAAGTGGAACCAGGCCACGCTGGCGCGCAACCTGCTGGATGGCGAACGCCATCCCCAGGCGCGGTTTGTCTCCACCTCGGTCGAGCCCATCGACGCCACGCATGCCCGCGTACACGGTCAGCTGACACTGCGCGGTGTTACCCGCGATGTCGTGCTGGACGTGACCCTCAATGCACTCAAGCGGCACCCGATGCCACCGTTCCGTCGCACCGCCGGTTTCTCCGCGACCACCTTGCTGAGCCGCGCTGATTTCGGCATCGACGCCTGGAAATCCGTGATTGGCGACCAGGTCGAGCTGCGTATCGAAGCCGAGGCGGTACGCGATGAGAACGCTGAAGTACCCGCTGCACAACCCATCCCGCCCACCCCAGCCACCGATCTTCAGGATGCCGCCGACGCTGCCCTGAAATCCGCCACGGAAACGGAACAACATCCATGACATTGAAGAACTCCGCACAGCGCTGGGGCAGCATGAGCAAGACCCTGCACTGGTTGATTGCGCTGCTGATCCTGGCATTGGGCATCGTCGGCCTGACCATGGGCGAGCTGCCCAAGACGCCGAAGTATTTCTGGGTGTACACGATGCACAAGTCGATCGGCATCACCGTGCTGGTGCTGGTTGCGGTGCGACTGGGATGGCGCCTGTATGCAGGGGCCCCCGAGCCGGTCCCCGGCACGCCGAGCTGGCAGGAACGTATTGCCTCGGCCACCCATTGGCTGCTGTACGTGCTGATGTTCGCCATCCCGCTGTCCGGCTGGCTGTACGACTCGGCCAGCGGCCTGCGTCCTTTCAAGTGGTTCGGCCTGGTTGAAATGCCCAAGCTGGTTGCCCCCAGCGAGCAGGCCAGCCAGATTTCCCACAGCATCCACGAGTGGGGTTTCTGGGCCCTGATCCTGCTGGTGCTGGCACATGCCGGCGCGGCGTTCTATCACCACATTCATCAACGCGATGCCACGCTGGCACGCATGCTGCCGCAAGGTTGGCTCAACGTTCCCCAAAAGGATTCCGCATGAACATCAAGCTTTCTTCCCCCGCCGCCGTGGCCGCTGCACTGGCCGGCATGTTGGCTGCTGCACCGGCAATGGCTGCCGATTATGTACAGGCACCGGGTGCAGGCTCGATCCTGGTGTTCGCCACCAAGTACGACGGCGAGGTGTTCACCGGCAACTTCCCCGGCTTCCAGACCCAGGTCAGCTTTGATCCGGCCAACCCGGCCGCCGGCAAGCTCGACGTGACCATTCCGCTGGCTGGCGCCAAAAGCGGCAACAGCGATCGTGACTCCACCCTGCAGGGTGCGGATTTCTTCAACGTGTCCCAGTTCGCACAAGCGCGCTACACCGCCAATGGTTTCCGCGCACTGGGCAACAACGAGTTTGCTGCCGATGGCACGCTGCAGCTGCGCGGCATCAGCAAGCCGGTGACGTTGACCTTCTCCTGGACCGACGGTGCGCAGCCCGTGCTCAAGGGCAAGGCCACGGTCAAGCGCCTGGACTTCGGCGTGGGCGGCGGCGACTGGGCCGACACCAAGACCATCCCCGACGAAACCGCGATCAGCACCATCGTCAAGCTCAACGCGAAGTAATCAAGCGCCCCATAGTGCCGAGTCATGCTCGGCAGAGGGCTTCCCTGAGAAGGGTGTGTAGTGCCGAGCCATGCGCGGCAGAAGCCTTCTCGACAAAGCCAAACGAGTAGCCCGGGTAAGCGCAGCGCACCCGGGTTTCCCACGCGAGCAACCCCGGGTGCACTGCACTTACCCGAGCTACGGTGGGGTAACGTCGGCGCTACCCTGCAAACTGCAACCAGGCGGCCAACCTGGCCCCGTCAAACGGCCAGTCCAGCTCCCTGCCAGCGGCATCACGCAGCACCGGCACACGGGCCCCGTAGCGTGCTTCCAGCACGTCATCGTCGTCGATGAACACACTGTCAAATTCCGGCGCCCTCGCCTGTGCCAGCACCGCCAGCGCAAGGTCACACAGATGGCAGTCGTCACGTTGATAGAGGATCAATCCCATTTCATCACCTGTGCCGGGAATGCTGCGCTGCAGACATGGCCTGCAGCAATGAACCCGTAGAATAGCGGCCATCTCATCGCAGTACGCAGAATCCGCATGTCCGTCAGCACGTTCGACCTGTTCAAGATCGGCATTGGCCCGAGCTCCTCACACACCGTGGGCCCGATGCGCGCCGCCGAGCGCTTCGTCCACCGCTGGCTGCTGGACCCGGGCCAACTACAGAACACCGTGCGCATCCGCGCCGAGGTATTCGGCTCGCTGGCCCTGACCGGGCGCGGCCACGGCACCGACAAGGCCGTGCTGCTCGGCCTGGAAGGCCACCGCCCCAACCAGATCGACCCGGACATCATTCCGGCAGCACTGGAACGCATCCGTAGCAGCAAGCGCATCAACCTGATGGGCCAGCGCGAGATCGCGTTCGACGAAAAGCGCGACCTGGCCATGAACAAGCGCCAGAAGCTGCCGTACCACACCAATGGCATGCGCTTCACCGCCTA
>NZ_DAMBEF010000050.1:0-22170 GCF_032061965.1 Stenotrophomonas sp.
GTGTCTCCTTTGGGAAAACTAACACCTGAGCAGGTTTTCAGTGGGTCATTACAGACAGGCGCTGCGCGTTGGCCGGCAATCGCTGTCCGGGACCGCGGCCTGATGCATCCGGACGGCTACCCACCTGCCTGGCTTTCCGGTTAGCGGCGAGCAGCAGCAGGCAGCAAGACGCGTCTGCCGGTCACGCGGGAGAGGGGATCAATAGCGCAAGCAAGGCTTGGGCCGGGCTGCGTCCAATCGATCCGGCCGGCTGTTGATGCCCGCGTCGCGGGAGGCAAAAGAAAGGCGGCCATCGGCCGCCCTTCTGGCACAGCTTGGAACCGACCATCGATCAGCGTGGCGACGCCACCGCACGATCAGACGATGCTCCCTTCTTGCCGCCACGGGCCGGTGCGGCATCTTCGGCCATCAGGTTGTCGCTGCCAAAGTCGGTGTCGACATCGAGCCAGCGCTGCGCCGGCAGGCCAATTGCACGATCCAGGATGGTCGGCATCATGCCGCTGGGCAGGCTGCTTTCACCGTTCCACATGATGGCGATACCCAGGTCACGCTCAGGCAGCAATGCGACCAGGCCGCGGTAGCCCTGCACGGCACCGGCATGGAATACCACCTGGTGGCCGGAGTAATCAAACACGCGCCAGCCCAATGCATAACCAGCCGAATCCAGACGCTGGTGGCGCCAGCCCGAACGCATCTCGCCCGGCGTGTTGATCAAAGGCGCGTGCAGCGTGGCCAGCAGCGGGGCGGGCAGCACATCCGGACGATGCCCGGTGTGGGCCAGCAACCACTGCGCCATGTCGCTGGCACTGGCGTTTACGCCAGCGGCGGGCGCGACGCGATAGTAGGTGGGCTTGGGCGTCAGCGATACCCAACCGTTGCGGCTGCGTACGTGCGGACGGGCCCAGCGCGAGCTGGCCTGGATGCCGGCAAGGCCGAGGCTGGCATCGTTCATGCCCAAGGGCTTGAGGATGCGCTTTTCCACAGCCTGCTCGTAGAAGTTGCCGGACGCGGCAAACACCACGTCGCCAACCAGGCTGAAAGCGACGTTCTGGTAGGAATAGCATTCACCCGGCGAACACTTGAGTGGCGCGGTGGCCAGCTTCTGGGTCAGCGAGTAATAGTCGGCATTGGCCTCGACATCGCGGTCATAGGCATTGCTGGTCAGGCCGACGCGTTGGCTGAGGACATCGGCGACGGTCAGTTTGCTGGTGGCCTCGGGCGTTGCCAGGCGAAAACCCGGGACGTAATCGGTGACCTTGCTGTCCCAGCGCAGGGTGCCATCGTTGACCAGCAGCCCGGCCATGGTGCCGGCGAAGGCCTTGGACAGCGAGGCCAGGCGGAACACGGTATGCGCGTCCACCTGTTGCGGGTTGCTGATATCGGTTACGCCGTAACCGCGCGCGGAGAGAACACGACCGTTCTGGACGATGGCCATCGCCATGCCCGGGACACGGTTGCCGTAGGTCAGTTGCTCAGCCAGCGATTCGATGGCGGCGACATTGAAGTCGGCCGGCAACGGCTGCACCTGGTCTGGCCGCAGTGCAACGCGGTAGGGCATGGGCTGGGTGGGCGACTGCTGCGGTGCATTCTCAAGGTTCACCGGCAGTGCGGCAGCAGCCTGCGCCATGGGCAGGCTGGCTTGCGTCGGTGTCTGCGCGGTAGACGACAATGCGAAGGGCATCAAAACCCCCAGCAATCCCGATGCCACCGGACGGATGTGCCGGCGCTTGCTCTTGTCTTTCATCGTGATCGGTGCCTGTTAGCTACTGCTGCCGGTGATTCTAGCGCCGCTTTTCTCCATTGCACAAACGGCAGCAGAATGAATGGGCATCGCGTTGATATCTCAGGGCTTTTTTGTGATGGCCTGCGGTCTTCGCCAGCCCGTCCTGCCGGCCCTTGTCCGGTCAGGCTTGGGGTCGGCTGTCGGCAGCGGGGCGGTGCCCGTGCCGGGTTGCCAGAGCGTGCATCGTCGTCGGGATTCCTCGCGACGCGAACCGGCCCTGCGTCGCGCTGAGTGATAGCCGCAAGGCGGGGCTACGGCGGGGGGATCTGCGGCAGGCGGCGGCGGGGCTTGCTCAGGCCGGAACCGGCAACGCGGGGTGGATAAGGTGAGCCGCACGCTCGGCCATCATGATGGTCGGCGCATTGGTATTGCCGCTGACCAGGGTGGGCATCACCGAGGCGTCGATCACCCGTAGGCCATCGATGCTGCGCACCTTCAGCTGCGGGTCGACCACGGCAGCGTCGTCACTGCCCATCCGGCAGGTGCCAATCGGGTGGTAGATGGTTTCGGCCTTGGCGCGGATAAAGGCTTCCAGTCCGGCGTCGTCCAGGTGTTCATCGGCCGGGAACAGCGGGGCCTTGCGCCAGGGTGCAAATGCCGCCTGCTGCAGGACGTCGCGGCTCAGGCGCGCGGCCTCGACCATCATCTTCATGTCGAAGCCTTCCGCATCGCTCAGGTAATTGGCGTGGATGCGCGCCGGAGCGGCCGGGTCGGCGCTGTGCAGGCCGATGTGGCCACGGCTGCGCGGGTGCAGGTAGCAGGCATGCAAGGTGTAGCCATCGCCGGGCAGGCGGTGGCGGCCATGGTTGTCCAGCATCGCCGGCACGAAGTGGAACTGGATGTCGGCGCGTTCGTCCGGCGCAAAGCGCGAGCGCACGAAACCACCGGCCTCGGCGACGTTGCTGGTGCCGGCGCCCTGGTGGCCACGCAGGAAGTAGTTCAGGCCGATCATCACTTCGCTGGCACGGTCGTAGCTGACGCCCGGCACCGTGCGGTACAGCGTGCAGATATCCAGGTGGTCCTGCAGGTTGGCGCCGACGCCGGGTTGGTCCAACTGCACCTTGATGCCGTGGGCGCGCAGCGCATCGGCCGGACCGATGCCGGACAGCATCAGCAGCTGCGGTGAGTTGATCGCGCCGGCACTGAGCAATACTTCGGATGCAGCAAAGATCTGCTCACGTTTGCCGCCTACGCGCAGGTGCACGCCGTTAACGCGCCCTGCGTCGATCTGCAGCCGTTCCACCAGTGCACCGGTGAGTACCTGCAGATTGGCACGCGCGCGCGCTGGAGCGAGATACGCGGCCGCTGAGGAGCAACGTGCGCCATTCTTCTGGGTGACCTGATACAGGCCTACGCCTTCATGCCGGGTGCCATTGAAGTCGCTGTTGTGGTTATAACCGGCTTGCTGCCCGGCTTCGATGAAGGCATGGCTGAGCGGATTGACGTAGCGCAGGTCAGATACCTGCAAGGGACCGGCGGCGCCGTGCAGCGCATCGGCACCGCGTGCATTGCCTTCGCTGTGACGGAACCACGGCAGTACGCTGTCCCAGTTCCAGCCGCTGGCGCCGCCCTGCGCCCAACGATCGTAGTCGCCGGGCACGCCGCGCACGTAGCACATGGCATTGATCGAGCTCGAACCGCCCAGCACCTTGCCGCGCGGCCACCACAGGCGCCGATTGTCCAACGCGGGCTCGGGCTCGGTGTCGTAGCTCCAGTTGACCCGGCGGTTGTTGACCAGCCGGGCGATGCCGGCCGGCATGTGGATGAAGGGATGCCAGTCACGCGGTCCCGCTTCGATCAGCAATACGCGCACCTGCGGATCGGCGCTGAGCCGGTTGGCCAGCACGCAGCCGGCCGAGCCCGCGCCGACGATGATGTAGTCGAATTCCTTCACGGCTTTCCCCTTTCCCATGCTTGAGGATAGAACGGCACGTTGTGCGGGAGTAAGCCCTGGCGCACTGGCGATGTTGCAGTGCATTAGATAACGTACGCGCTCCGCCGAACCCCGGAGTTTCCGATGCCGCCGTCCTCTCGCCACCCGCAGTGCTGGGGTGCCGCATGACCGCTATGCGCGGATCCGGTGCACGGTCCCTGCTGCACGCGCTGCGCGGCTCGCCGCCGCTGTGGTGGTCGTTCCTGTACTTCTTCTGCCTGCTCAGCGGTTACTACGTGCTGCGCCCGGTGCGCGAGGCGATGGCGGCCTCGTCCAACATGGACACCTTGTTCCCGCCGGGATTGATTGCCTGGTTTGCGGCGCATGGCATGCCGCTGAAGGACTTCACCCTGCAGTTCCTGTTTTCCTGCGTGTTCCTGATCATGCTGGTGCTGCAGCCGCTGTACGGCTGGCTGGTCAGTCGCTACCCGCGACGGGTGTTCCTGCCACTGGTGTATGGCTTCTTCATCTTCACCCTGTTGGTCTTCTACGCGATGTTCAATGCCGGCGTCCCGGGGCGGGGCATGGCGTTCTTCTTCTGGATCACCGTGTTCAACCTGTTCGCGGTGGCGGTGTTCTGGAGCTTCATGGCCGACGTGTTTTCCAACGTGCAGGCACGGGCGTATTACGGCTATATCGGTGCGGCCGGTACGGTGGGGGCATTCCTTGGGCCGATCATCACCAGCTCGCTGGTGCAACGGGTGGGTATCGCCAACCTGATGCTGGTGTCGGCCGGTTTCCTGTCGATCTGCCTGTTCTGCATCTGGCGGCTGCGGCCCTGGGCGGTGCAGCGCGAGCGCGAGCAGCAACTGGTTGACGGCGAACAGCCGATGGGCGGCAGCGTGTTCGATGGGCTCAAGCTGATCGCGCGCGAACCGCTGCTGCGTTGGCTGGCGCTGATGGTGGTGTTCGGCGTGGGCATAGGCACCATGCTGTACAACGAGCAGGCATCGATCGCCCGCCGCCTGATCACCGATCCGGCCGCGAGCACCGCCTTCTATTCGCGCATCGATCTGGCGGTGAACGCGCTGACCCTGGTGATCCAGCTGGGGCTGACCCGCTGGTTGTTGTCACGCTATGGCGTTGCCCCGGCGCTGCTGATCCCTGGGCTGGCGATCATCATAGGCTTCTCGGTGTTGGCGGCGTCGCCGTTCCCGCTGATGGTGGCGGTGGTGCAGGTGCTGACGCGTGCCAGTGAGTTCTCACTGGGCAAGCCGGCGCGCGAGACGATCTATACGCGCGTGGACCGGCAATGGCGCTACAAGGCGGGCGCGGCCATCGATACGGTCCTCTACCGCGGTGCCGACCTTACCTTTGCCTGGGTCCACAAGGGCTTGTCGCTGTTTGGGTCGCGGGCCGTGTTCATTGGTGGCGCGGCGGTGGCGGTACTGATGACGCTGTCGGCGCTGGGCGTATTGCGCGAAGAGAAGAAGCTGCCGCAGGATCGCTGAGTGATTCCCTGCGGCGGGTTTGCCGCTGAGCTGCCTGGATGAGCTACCGATGAGCGTGCTGGCCCTGTGTGGACTGTTGCTGACGCTGCTGGTGGCGGCGTTGCATGCGTATTTCCTGGTATTGGAAATGTTCCTGTGGACCAAGCCACTGGGCATGAAAACCTTCCGCAATACGCGGGAGAAGGCGTTGGCCACGCGGGTGCTGGCGGCAAACCAGGGGCTGTACAACGGCTTTCTAGCCGCCGGCATCATCGCCGGGCTGGTGTTGGCGCAGCCGGTGCTGGTGACGTTCTCGCTGGTCTGCGTGGTGGTGGCCGGCGCGTATGGCGCTTACAGCGTGAACCGTCGGATCTTCTTCATCCAGGCATTGCCGGCCATCCTCGCGCTGCTGCTGCGCACAGCGCACATGTAGTGCCGAGCCATGCTCGGCAGTGGTGTTACCGATACCCCGTCAGTACACGTAGCCCGGGTAAGCGCAGCGCACCCGGGGCTTTTCGCGAAAAACTCCCGGGTGCGCTGCGCTTACCCGGGCTACGTGAGCAGGTTCGGATGGTTCATTGGTGATGCCCCTGCCGAGCATGGCTCGGCACTACACAGGGTCAGGGTTTTTTGGGGGATACCCACATCGCGATGCGGGCCTGGAAGACTTCCACGCCCTTGCTGTCGTTCACCCGCACCAGCACCGGCAGGTCGTAACCGGAGGCAGCACTGACGATGGGAATTTCCGGGCTGGCCACTGCCGTCAATACACCCAGCGCCTTGGCCTGGTACTTCACTTCCATGCCCTTGGGGATCCAGCGCATGTCGGCGGGCAGGCTGGCGTCGACCATGACACCGCCGACCAGCTCGGCCAGATTGCACATGGCAATCGCGTGCACGGTGCCGATGTGGTTGCTGATGCGGCGGCGCTGGCGGATCACGCCTTCGCAGCGGCCCGGCTCCAGCGCGGTGATCAGCGGCGAGATGCTGGCGAAGTAGGGCGCCTTGAAGCACACCGCACGCGAGAACAACCAGTTGCCGGCAGGCCAGTGGGTGAAGCGGCGGTATAGCGAAAGCAGCGGAGCGGTCATGAGATGGATTCCTGATATGAAAACGGCGGGCACAAGGCCCGCCGTCGGTGTTGCATGTGGCTTGGCTTACGCGGCCTGCTGCGGCTGCGGGCGCTGCTTGCCCGGCAGGTCGTAGTAGCCGGCCGAACGAAGTTCGTGCGGATCGAAGTCGTCCACGGTGATCGTGTCCATGGTCAGCTCGCGCAGCTCTTCCAGCAGCTTGCGCTCGTCCTGGGTGATCACGCCTTCGGCCACGGCTTCGTCCAGCTGGCTGGCGAAGGTCAAGGCTTCGATGCCCTTGGTCTTCAGCGCCTTGATGAACTTGCGTTCCACCGGCTCGGCCATGATCGCCTTGGACAGGTAGCTGTTGATGCGGCCGCCCGGGTTGTTCTCGCATGGGGTGAGGAACACGCCCTGGGCCAGGCGGTCACGGGCTTCGCCCGGGGCCATCAAGGTGGCGGCAACGCGGCGGCTCAGGCGATCACCCGGTGCTTCGGCGCGACGGCCGAACGGGAAGATCAGTGCCCACATCAGCCAGCCGATCGGGCGGATCGGGAAGTTGCGCAGTGCAGCCGACAGCGACTCTTCGATCTTGTGCACGCTGTCATGGAAGGCCCAGGCCAGCAGCGGCTGGTCGGCGGTCGGTGCGCCTTCGTCGTGGTAGCGCTTGAGCATGGCGCTGGTCATGTAGATGTGGCTGAGCACATCACCCAGGCGGCCGGACAGCGATTCCTTGAACTTGAGCTTGCCGCCCAGCGTCATCATCGAGATGTCGGCCATCAGCGCCAGGTTGGCCGAATAACGGTCCAGCTTGCGGAAGTAGCGGCGGGTGTAGGCGTCGCCCGGTGCGGCGCCGAAGCGCGAACCGGTCAGGCCGAACCACAGCGAACGCACGGCGTTGGAGATGCCGAAGCGGACATGGCCGAACAATGCCTGGTCGAACTCGCGCAGGCCAGCCTTGCGGTCTTCATCCTGCGCGGCCTTCATTTCCTTCAGCACCCACGGGTGGCAGAGGATGGCGCCCTGGCCGAAGATCAGCAGCGAGCGGGTCATGATGTTGGCGCCTTCCACCGTGATGGCGATCGGCGCGGCCTGCCAGCTGCGGCCGGCGAAGTTGCGCGGCCCCAGGATGATGCCCTTGCCGCCGATCACGTCCATCACATCGGAAATGACTTCGCGGCTCATGTTGGTGCAGTGGTACTTGGCGATCGCCGACGGCACCGACGGCACGTCACCACGATCAACCGCGGCCGCGGTGGCCTGCGACAGCGCGCTGATCTTGTAAGCCTTGCCGCCGATGCGGGCCAGCGCTTCTTCCACACCTTCGAAGCGGCCGACCGACAGGCCGAACTGCTTGCGGATGCGTGCGTAAGCACCGGTCACCACCGCGCCGGCCTTGGCACCGCCCGAAGCGGTGGAGGGCAGGGTGATGGAACGGCCAACAGCCAGACACTCGTTGAGCATGTTCCAGCCCAGGCCACGCTTCTCGGCGCCGCCGATCAGCTGGGTCAGCGGGATGAACACGTCCTTGCCGCGGATCGGGCCGTTCTGGAAGGTGGAGTTCAGCGGGAAGTGGCGACGGCCGATTTCCACGCCATCGGTGTCACGCGGCAGCAGTGCCAGGGTGATGCCGATGTCCTTGGTATCGCCGAGCAGGCCGTCCGGGTCGTACATGCGGAAGGCCATGCCGATCAGCGTCGCGACCGGGGCCAGGGTGATGTAACGCTTGTCGAAGGTGAGCTTCAGGCCCAGCACTTCCTCGCCCTTCCACATGCCCTTGCAGACGATGCCGAAGTCGGGAATGGAAGTCGCGTCGGAGCCGGCAAACGGGCCGGTCAAACCGAAGCAGGGCACTTCCTGGCCGATGGCCAGACGCGGCAGGTAATAGTCCTTCTGTTCCTGCGTGCCGTAATGGTTGAGCAGCTCACCCGGGCCCAGCGAGTTGGGCACGCCGACGGTGGAGCTGACCACGCTGGAAACCGAAGCCAGCTTCTGGATCACCTTGTGGTGGGCCAACGCGCTGAAGCCAAGGCCACCGTATTCCTTCGGAATGATCATGCCGAAGAACTTGTTCTTCTTGATGAACTCCCACATTTCCGGCGGCAGATCCGCGTAGACGTGGGTGATCTCGAAGTCATTGACCATCTTGCACAGTTCTTCCACCGGGCCGTCCATGAAGGCCTGTTCCTCGGCGGTGAGCTGCGGCTTGGGATAGTTGAGCAGGATGTTCCAGTCCGGGTCACCGGTGAAGAGCTCGCCTTCAAAACCGACCGAGCCGGTTTCCAGGGCGATGCGCTCGGTCTTGGATAGCGGCGGCAGCACCTTGCGGAACACGCCCATGAACGGCGCGGTGATCAGCGGCTTGCGCAGGAAGGGCAGCAGCACCGGCACGCTGACCAGCGCAATGATGGCGGCGGCGACGATGACCGCGGTCTGGTTGACGCCGGCAAACCAGCAGATGGCCAGGGCCACCACGCTGATCAGCGTCCATACCACCAGGCGCATGCGGTGGTAGGCAACAAAGGCACCTGCAAGCAGCAGGGCCAGGAAAGGTACGACGATGCTCATGGGCTTGCTCCGGTAACGTGCTCGGTTCGGGCGGACGCTGCGGCAGAAGGCAGGGCGTCCAGATAGTTCAACACGGCGGCGGTAAACGCATTGTTGTCATCGCCGGCCACCATGTGGGTGGCATCGGGCAGATGGACATGCTGTGCGTGTGGCACCAGCGCCATGAATTCTTCAACGGTCTGCGGCGAGACCAGATCACTGCGGCCGCCACTGACCAGCAACAGCGGGCATTGCACCTTGCGTGCTGCCTCGGCAATCACATCCTGATGCTGCTCGCTGTCGCGGGCAAGCTCGTCGACCAGGCGCGGGTCCCAATGCCAGCTCCAGCGGCCATCCTTGCCAGGGCGCAGCAGGGCACGCAGCGAATCCTCGCTCTTGCGCGGGCGGTGCGGCATGTAGGCGGCAATGCTGTCGGCTGCCGCTTCCAGTGAGGCGAAACCGTCCGGGTGCGCGCTCATGAAGGCGAGGATGCGCTCCACGCCGCGGGTTTCCCAGCGCGGGGTGATGTCGACCAGCACCATCGCCGAGAACAGGCCCGGCCAGCGTGCTTCGGCCATCAGGCCGAACAGGCCCCCCATCGAGGCGGCCACCAGCACCGGCGGGCGCGGCAGCTCACCGGCGACCACGATCAGATCATCGGTGAACTGGTCACCGTGGTAGGGCAGGTCGCTGGCATTCCAATCAGAGTCACCATGGCCACGGGCGTCGTAGCTGAGGGTGGAATGGCCGGCTTCACCGAGTGCTTCGGCGGTTGTAGTCCAGGCGCCGCGCGTCTGGCCAAAACCATGAGCCATCAATACCGGCGTGCGACGGCCCGATGAGCGCGTTGCGGCCAATTCCACGCCATGCGCGCCATGCAGGCGAACATCTTCATTGCGCATAGGGGCACCGTCGAGTGTAACCATACGAGATGGTATGGTTGCGTTCGGTGCCGTGTCAATACCGCTGAGTATGGTGGTTTCTCTGGCGATATCGCGCGCGGTCCTGGGCTGGCGCGGAAGGCAGCACGCATTTGCGCTATTTCGCTTGCGCATACTGCAACCAGTCCCCGGCGTATGGTTAAATCTGCTCATGAACGACTCAACCGATTCCCCCGCAGACACCCGCAGCACCCGACATAGCCGCCTCAGTGCCGATGACTGGGCACAAGCGGCCCTTGATCTGATTGCCGAGCAGGGTGTTGGTGCGGTGGCGGTGGAGCCGCTGGCACGCCGCCTGGGTGTCACCAAGGGCAGTTTCTACTGGCATTTCCCGTCGCGTGACGCGCTGCTGCAAGCGGCGCTGGAGCGTTGGGAAGTAGTCGAGCAGCAGCAGGTATTTGGCAGCCTGGAGGAGGTGCCCGATCCGCGTACGCGGCTGCGCGCATTGTTCCAACTGGTTGCTCACGAAGTCACCCCGCACGTGATCTACAGCGAGCTGCTCAAGGCGCTGGATAATCCGATGGTGCGGCCGGTGATTGATCGCGTATCGCAGCGACGCATGGAATACCTGATCGCCTCGTTCCGCCAGGCCGGGCTCAGCTCCACCGATGCGCGGCACCGTGCACGCTTGGCCTATGCAGCGTATGTGGGCTTCCTGCAGCTGTCGCTGCAGCTGCAGCAGCCCAAGCAGGCCCGCGAGGATTTCGAGGCCTATGTCGAGCACGTGATCGAGACGTTGATTCCCAATAGTTGACGCGGTGCGGTGTTGTGCCCATGAGAAAGCCGCGGCTTGCCGCGGTTTTTTTGTGCGCGGTGTTTCACGAAAAAGAGCTAAAAAAACCACGGCCCCGAAGGGGCCGTGGTCTTGTTTACCGGGTTGCTACGTGGCTGCTATCAGAACTTCTGGTTGTAGCGCATGTAGAAGAAACGGCCCGGGATTTCGTACTGCGGATCGAACGAGTTGGCGAACGTGGTGTAGGCCTTCGGCGGATCGCGATCGAAGGCATTGTTCACGCCGACGGTGATCTGACCATTCCACGGCGTCTTCCAGTAGGCGCTCAGGTCGGTGTAGGTCACGCTCGGAATGTGGCGCTGCGGATCCGCCTCGTTGCCGCGACCGATATGGTCCTGGTCCGAGCACAGGCGGGCAAAGTTGCCGCCCGTGTAGTTCGAACCTACGCAGTCTTCAACCTGGCTGGAGTAATAGCGGGCCGAAGCGGTTGCGCCGAAGTCACCCAACTGCCATGCAACCAGCAGGTTGGAGCGGATACGCCAGTAATTGTCGCGGTCCAGGTAGTTGCCGACGCGGTTGTAGCCTTCGGTCACCGGATCTTCGATGGTGTAGCTCGAAGTGTAGGTGCTGTCCCAGACAAAACTGAAGCTGCCGAAACGGGTATCAGGCAGGCGATAACCGACCGTGAAGTCCCAGCCTTCCACTTCCATGGTGCCCACGTTGTTCGGCACGGCCAGCATGTTGGAAATCTGGCCAGTGGTGTCACGGGTGATCATGTCGCAGATCGAGCTCACGCCCTGCGAATAGCAGGCGTCCAGCATCTGCTGGGCGGTCTGGGCGTAGATCGCATCTTCGATCTTGATGTTCCACCAGTCCAGCGAGATGTCCAGGCCCTGGACGAAGCTCGGGCTGTAGACGAAGCCCAGGGTCTTGGAGACCGAGGTTTCCGGGCCCAGTTCGGTGTTGCCGCCCACGGTGGTGCGGATCTGCGAATTGGACTGCGTGTAGGCCGGCACGCCAGCGCAGCTGGCTGGCGGCGTGTTCGGGTCCTCGCCGATGGTGCCGGCACACGGGTCGGCAACGTCTTCGAAGGTGTCGCTCACGCCCGAGAACAGCTCGCTGATGGAGGGCGCACGGAAGCCTTCAGACCAGTTACCACGGATCATCAGGTCGTTGATCGGCTTCCAGCGGAAGCCGAACTTGCTGTTGACGGTGTTGCCGAAGTTGCTGTAGTCCGAGAAGCGCGTGGCAACGCTGAAGTCCAGCAGCTGGGCGCCGGTGACGCCGGCCAGCAACGGGATAGCCAGTTCCAGATAGGCTTCGTCGAGGTCGTAACCACCCGCGGTGGCGGTGCGTGCATTACCGGTCGTGTCACCCGAGTTGATCAGGCCATCCGGATCATCGAAGCCCGATTCGTCACGGCGCTCGACGCCGGCCGAGAAGGCCAGTGCGCCGCCCGGCAGGTCGAACAATTCGCCACCGATGTTGGCGTAATAGGTCTTCTGCTCGTAACCGTAGACGTCGTGCGCGGTGAAGCCTGCGTACTTGATCATGTCCGGGGTGAGCGAGCCGGTTCCGCTGAGCATGTTCATCGGCACGCAGCCGTCGATCACCGCGCCGGCAGCGCCGCAGCGGGCAACGCCGTCAGCGTCGATGAACGAAGCGCCCAAGGCGTTGCGCAGTGCGGAAATGTTGAAGAAGCCCGAGGTAATGTCGGTCTGGTCGTTCTTGCCGTAGAACATGCCGGCTTCCCAGTTCCAGAAGCGGCTGCCAACTTCGAAGTCGCCTTCGAACGCGCCGTTGAAACCGTAGGTCTTCACGTTCTGCTTGTAGATACGACCGCCGGTCTCCATCGCACGATACTGGATGTAGTCGATGTCGCGGCCGGTTTCGTTATAGATGTTGTCTTTGCTGATAACGATATTGGCACCATTGGTGCCCGGTGCGGCACGGCCCAGCACGATCGGCATTGCTGCCAGGATCTGCTCGGACTTGCGCTCGTTGTAGGTCACCGTGGTCTTGAAGCGGACGTTGTCGGTGATCGACAAGCCAGCGTCGGCGAACAGCGAGGTGCGCTCCTGCGGGGTCACCAGCAGGTTGCCCGGGGCATGGTTGAAGCTATCGGCGGCGCCGTAGGGACGCCAGGTAGCGCCGCCGTTGCCGGTGACGAAATAACCAGCGCTGCCATCCGGACGGGTGGATTCGAACTTCGGCGAGCCGTCGGCGTTGGTGCCGGTCTGGCCGAAGAAGCCAAAGCGGCCATCCGGGGTGGTGCTGCTGTTGCCGGTATTCGGTAGGGAGCCAAACGCCGGGACTGCGGAGATCGCGCGATCACCTGCCCACACCGGCTCTTCCTTGACGTAGCCGACGCCCACGGTTGCATGCCAGCGATCGCCACTGGAACCAATGGTGAAGTCGTACGACTCGCGGGAACCATCGCCCTTGTCGTACTGGCCGTAGTAGGCGTTCGCTTCGGCACCATCAAAGTTCTGGCGCAGGATAACGTTCACCACGCCGGCGATGGCGTCGGAGCCGTAGATGGTCGATGCGCCGTCCTTCAGCACTTCGATACGCTCAACGGCAGCGGTGGGGATGGTGTTCAGGTCAACCGCACCGCCCAGACCGGTGCCACCGACCCAGCGACGACCATTGACCAGGACCAGCGTGCGGTTCGAGCCCAGGTTACGCAGGTTGACGCGGGTCTCGCCGTTGCCGCCGTTGTTGTAGGTGCTGTTGAGGCTGGAGCCGTTGGTGCTGATGTTCTGGATGATATCGCCGATGGAGGTCTGGCCTTGGGCCTGGATCTGCTCGCGGCTCATGGTGAATACCGGCTGCGAGGTCTCCACGTCAGCGCGCTTGATGCGCGAACCGGTGACTTCGATCTTGTCCAGCGTTTGCGTCGTGTCCTGAGCGAAGGCGGCGCCCGCGGGGATTGCGCTTGCGGCCAACGCGATGACAACTGCATCACGCAGTTTGGTGGTCTTGCAAATCATTGGGTCTCTCTCTCTGCCAAGTGGACTTGGGTGGTGCTTGGTGTGGCCCGGGTGGGTTCGAAAGGCGAACCCAAATCCCTAAGCTGGCACCGATAGTACTTGCGCCTGCAAATAAATTAAAGATTGGTTAATGATTGGATGAAATTTGGTGAAATTCGGCAAAGTGTTGAATTTCAAGCAGAAAACAAAAAACGCCCCTGAAGGGGCGTTTCTGAATACGGAAAAGGAAATTTAAATTACAGGTCCTGTTCGTATCGGACGTACGGAACGGCGCCGTCGTCATTGCTTTCGTTGCGCGGGGAGAACGGGTTCTTGCCACGGGTGATGACGTTCTCCGCGCCTACGGTGAGCTGGCCGCTCCACGGCGTACGCCAGGTGATGCCCAGGCCGAGGCCTTCCCATTTGCCGCTCTGGCCGGGTGCGTCGACAACGCGGCCGATGACGTTGGCGCTGAAAGCACCATAACCGCCACCAACGCTCAAACTCTTGCTGTCCCATTGGTCAGCGATTGCCGGGGCCGCGTCGGTCAGCGGTACCAGGCGCGCCTTGGCGTAGGTGCCGCCGATGGACACGAAGCCTTCGCGTCCGATGTTCTTCTGGCCAAAGACGGTGAGGTCGTTCTGCTCCATCCGCGCGGCGCCACTCTTGTTGCCGCCCGACAGCCATGCGGGCAGCGTGTCGCGGCCCGTACCCACGCTGACGCCTACGCGTCCGCCTGGGCGGTTGAACGCCGTGGTGGCCGAGATATGCCGGCCGTTGTCGTCATCGTCATCGCCCAGGCTGGCGAGCATGCAATGGCTGGCCAGGCCGCCAATGCTGCTGCCGCGGCTGCTGTTGCACAGCAGTCCCAGCGAGTCACCGGAAGACAGGCCGAAAGCCGCATCAAGGGAGCTGCGGCCAAAATTCCAGCGCGCACCGGCATTCTGGGTGCCTGTGGGCTCCAGATAGAGCAGGGCTTCCACCTTGCCGCTACCCCGGTTCCAAACCGGCAATACCGTGCTGTCGGCGCCCGGCCTGCTTTGTGCATGCGCTGCCGTGACCGACCCAAGGGCGATCAGCAAGGCTAGCGGTAGGCGCAGAAAGGCGTTCATGGACTCAGTCAGACCCCAGGTGCGCCAGGAAGTTCCCAGCGCGTGAGCGATCGATCCTATGCGGTTTATGGATTCTTAACAAGTCTTCGCCCTCCCCAGAACGGTACTCGTTGGACCTTATTGCAGCCGCTCGGGAGCGGGCTGGTTGGCCGGTGTGGAGCTAAACAATACGCCGAATTCCGCCAATGGGAAGTGATATTCCTGGCCGCAGAATTCGCAGCGGACATCGACCTGGCCGGTGGCCTCGGCGGCCGCCCGGGCCTCGTCCTCGCCGAGCGACTGCAGCATGCTGGCGACCCGCTCGCGCGAGCAGGAGCAGCCAAAGCGAAGGGCCTTGTCGCCGACCAGCTCGGGGGTCTCCTCATGGAACAGGCGGTGCAGCAACTCGCTGCCCGGCAAGGCCAGCAGTTCGTCGCGGCCCAGGGTGTCGAACAGGGCGCCGGTACGGATCCAGCCGTCCTCGTCGCCTTCGTCACCGGGCAGTTTCTGCAGCAGCAGGCCTGCGGCATGCTCGCCGTCGCTGGCCAGCAGCAGGCGGGTCGGAAGCTGCTCGGAATGGCGGAAGTAGTTCTCGAACGCCTCGTCGAGGTTGTCCCCGCTCAACGCAACCATGCTTTGGTAGCGCTGCGGCTCGCGTGGGTCCAGGCCGGGGTTTTCGATGGTGATCGCGAGCAGGGCGCCTTCACCCAGGCCTTCCAGGGTCGCCGGGGCGTCTTCGCCCTCGGCCAGTTGGGCGATGCCGCGCAGGGTGCCTGCCGAGGTGCACTCGGTGAACAGCGCGCGCAAGGCGGAGCTGCTGCGCAACTGGATCGACAGGCGGCCATCGACCTTGGTATGGCCGGTGAACAATGCAGAGGCCACGCTTGCCTCGCCCAGCAGGCGCGCGGCGGCGCTCGGATAGTCGCCATGGGAGAGGATTTCCCGCCAACTTGCGCCCAGACGGACATGGACGCCGCGGACGCCGGCATCGGGCAGGAGGAAACGGACAAGCAGGTCGGAGGTGTCGGTCATGGGCTGCATCTGCGCGAGGTGGGTCCGGTGCCGGATAATGCGCCGGACAGAAGAGTTATCAGGTGATGGATATGGGGGCAGAGCAGGCCGAGCGCAAGGCGGGGCAGGCGGTGGAAGCAAGACGTGGGCGACGTTGGCTGCGCCGGCTGTTGTGGCTGCCGGTGCTGTTTGCGGCGTTCAGCGTGCTGCAGGTGGCCTGGCTGCGGTTCTTCGATCCGCCGTTCTCGACGGTGATGGTGTTCCGCCAGCTCGAGGCTTGGGGGCAGGGTGACTTCAGGTTCCGCATTCGCCATGAGTGGCGGGATCTGGATCAGATGGCCCGCAGCGTGCCCATCTCGATGGTGGCGGCGGAGGACCAGCGTTTCCCCGAACACAACGGCTTTGACCTGCAGGCCATCGAAAAGGCGCGTAAGCACAACGAGCGCGGTGGACGCCTGCGCGGTGCCAGCACGATCAGCCAGCAGACTGCCAAGAATGTATTCCTGTGGCAGGGACGCAGTTGGCTGCGCAAAGGCCTGGAGGTCTGGTACACCGCCTTGATCGAGGCGCTGTGGTCGAAACAGCGCATCATCGAGATGTACGTCAATGTGGCTGAGTTCGGCGACGGCATCTATGGCGTGCAGGCAGCATCAAAGGCTTACTGGGGCAAGGATGCATCGCGCCTGACGCCCGCCGAAAGTGCGCGCCTGGCAGCGGTGTTGCCGGCGCCGCGCCGTTACAGTGCCGCCAAGCCCGGTCCCTATGTGCAACGTCGCGCCGCCTGGATCCAGCGACAGGCACGGCAGCTGGGTGGTGCCGGTTATCTGGACGAGGCCGATTGAATGCCCCGCCTGCGTAGAATCGGCGCATGAGTGCCTACGATCGCCTGACCCTGGTCATCACCGCCCACAACGAGCAGGACGCGTTGCCGCTGCTGCACCCGCGGCTTTGCGCGCAGTTGCAGGCATTGCCCGATATCGACGGGCGCATCCTGTATGTGGACGATGGCAGCAATGACGCTACCTGGCAGGTGATGCTGGTGTTGGCGGCGCAGGAGCCGCGCGTGGCGTTGCTGCGGTTGTCGCGCAACTTCGGCAAGGAAGTCGCCCTGACCGCCGGTCTGGATTTCGTTGAAGACGGTGCGGTGATCCTGTTGGATGCCGACGGGCAGGATCCACCGGAGCTGATCCCGGCGTTCGTCGAACTGTGGCGGCAGGGCAATGATGATGTGTACGGCGTGCGCGAGGAGCGCAATGGCGACAGCTGGCTCAAGCGTGTCACCGCGGCTGTTTTCTATCGTTTGATCGGCCGGCTTTCAAAGACGCCGATACCGGCCGATACCGGCGACTTCCGCTTGCTGTCGGCGCGCGCGTTGGCGGGCCTGCGGCAACTGCGCGAGCGCCAACGTTTCATGAAGGGCCTGTTCGGCTGGGTCGGCTATCAACGGGTTGCGTTGCCATATCGGCGTGAGCCGCGCTTGGCAGGGCACAGCAAGTTCGGTTTCTGGAAGCTGTGGAACTTCGCGCTGGAGGGCATTACCAGCTTCTCCACCGCACCGTTGCGGGTAGCGACCTACCTGGGTCTGTTCACCGCCGCCGCTGCCTTTGCGTTCGCCGCGTGGGTGGTGCTCAAGGCGGCGCTGTATGGCGATCGGGTGGCGGGCTGGCCGACGATGATGGCCGCCATCCTCTTCCTTGGCGGTGTGCAGCTCATCGCCCTGGGCTTGATCGGCGAGTACCTGGGGCGGTTGTACATGGAAGCCAAACAGCGGCCCCTGTACCTGGTCGACACATGGCAGCCAGCGAACGTGGCAGTATCTGCACCATCCGCCAGCGCAGGAGAACGCCATGCAGACCGTTCGACAGTTGCTTGGGGCCAAGTCCCCTGAGATCCATGCGGTGCCGCCCGATGTGGCGGTGGTGCAGGCCATCCGGTTGATGGCCGAGAAGGGCATCGGCGCCGTGCTGGTCATGGATGGCCAGGCGTTGGTGGGGATCCTTTCCGAGCGTGATTACGCGCGAAAGATCGTGTTGATGAATCGCTCGTCGGCAACCACCCCGGTGCGCGAGATCATGACCGCCGAGCTGGTGACCGTGGCGCCCACGGTATCGGTGGAGCAATGCCTGACGCTGGTGACGGATCGACGCATCCGCCACCTGCCGGTGGTGGACGGTGATCAGGTGGTCGGCGTCATCTCGATCGGCGATCTGGTCAAATCGGTGATCGAACAGCAGCGGCAGGAACTGGGCCAGTTGCAGCAATACATCACCGGCAGCTGAGGGCGCCGCGTCAGCGGGCGTAGTGCCCGCCGCAGTCAGCATCCTTGCCCGGACCGGTTTCGATCGTGGCCAGCAGAGCGGCGGGAGGCGTGATGGTGGCCAGGGTCAGGGCGATGGCGCCACGTATCCCCAGTGCCTTGAAGTCGGGGCGGAACGATGGATCCTTGAAGGTTCCGCCTATCCGCAACGGTGAGCGCAGGGCCAGGATGCTCCGGTCCTTGGGGCGCGGCCGCAGCAGCAGGTCGAGCTTCTCCTGCTTTAGGCTGACGGTGCCTTCGCCGATCACCAGGGTGTCCGACGTATCAAATGCCAAGGCGCGCGATTGCATCAGACCATCGCGCACGCCGAAGTCACCAAAGGCGCAGCGCAGCGGAATCTGCTTGTCGCCGGTGAACAGGAATTTCAGTGATTCGGCGACGTCCAGCCCTGCCAATTCCATCAGCAGGTTGCCAATATGGCCGCGGCCCATGCCCAGTGCGACATCGCCATCGCTGCTGCCCAGCATGGCAGCGATGGAGTTGCCGTGGCCGCTGAGGCGGACATTGCCGCTGATACCGCCGGAGGCCTGTTCGGCCAGCTTTCCATCGGGGAATAATTGTCCAAGCTGTACCCCGCGCAGGCTGGCGTTGAGGGTGGTGGCAATCTGCGGGCGGCGGGCGTCCATGCGCACGGTGCTGCGGATGTCGCCGCCGGCGACGCCAAAGTTGAGCGGCTCCAGGCGCAGCAAGCCGTTGTCCAGCAGCAGGTGCGCATCCATGTCATCCAGCGGAAGCTTGGGTGCGTTGATGTGCTGTGCCTTCCAGCGTACGTCGGCATCCATGGCGCGCAACTTGCCCAGGTTGTAGGGCGTATCGGGCAGTACGGTGGCCTTGGCAGCGAGCTTCGCGGCTTCGGCCTTCTGCTCGGCGTTGGCAGTTTCCTGGCCGCCGGTTTTCGGCGGGGCACCGATGAAGCCGGCCAGGTCATCGAAATCCAGGCGCTTGGAAACCAGGTTGGCCGTCAACCGGGGCCGATCACCCGCTACATCGATGTCGACATCGCCGGCCAGATCACTGTCACCGACGCGTCCACTGAATTTCTCGTAGCGCCACCGCGCATGGTCGCGCTTGAGTCGCCCATCCAGGCGGTAGGGCGGTGAGGAGGGGATGGCAATGCCGATCAGTGGGTACAGATCGTCCAGGTCCTGTCCGCTGAGCTGGAACTGCAGGTCGAATACCTGCAGTTGGAATGGGTTTATCAAACTGCCGCGGGCGATGGCGTGGGTGGCGCCCGCGCGCGCATCCAGATGGACACGGAAGGGGTGATCGCTGTTGGTCAGCTCCAGCGGCGACTCGGTACCGCCTTTTAGGGTGAACGCGGCGCCGCGCCAGTGACCCTTGCCTTCAACCAATACCGGCGGCGCGGCATCGGCTTTGCTGGCTTGGCCACTGCGCACTGCCAGGTCGATGTTGGTGCGGCCTGGCTCGTCCAGGAACTGCAACCTGCCGTCGTTGATGCGCAGGCGGCGCAACTGCGGCGTCTGTCCACCGCCGCCGCTCAGAAAGTTCCAGTTGCCGGGCTCGCCTTTGCGCGGCGCGGTCTGCAGCAGGACATCCGGCTTGATCAGGCGGATCTCCGGTAGTTGGACACTGCCGCGCAGCAATGGCCACAGGCGAACATCTATCTCAACGCGGTCCGCGCTGGCCATCTGTGGCTGCTTGGCCCAACTGGCGTTTGCAAAGGTGATGCGGTCGCCGCGAATGGTAGTCGTGCGGCCCAGGTCAACATCAAGGTTGCCGATGTCCAGGGCGCGGCCGGTACGCGCCTGTACCGCGCGCTCGACGGGGCCTTTGAACCAGTTCCAGTCCCAAAGCAGGATCAGCACGACGAGCGCAGCGATGATTGCTGCGGCCACGATCAACCAGCGTCGGCCACGCTTGCCGGGCGGTTGCAGTCGCCAGCGCGACGCGCGCTGCGCAGCGAGGGGCGGGGAAGTGTTCACGCCCCCATCGTTGCGCGTTCATCGTGCACGGCGCGCGAAGCGCACATTCGTGCAGTGTGTAGATACCGTTGCCGTCGTGTGGATCTTGCCTTGCTGCGGTTACAGGATTTGCGCGGTTACCGAGACAAAATGGCAGACGCTGCCGGCAATCACGAACAGATGCCAGATCGCGTGGGAATAGGGCAGTTGCTCGCGGTGATAGAACACGGTGCCCAGGGTGTAGAAGATGCCGCCGGCAAACAGCCAGCCCAGGGTCCAGCCATCGAGGGAGGCCCACATCGGCTTGATCGCCACCACCACCAGCCAGCCCATGGCGATGTAGATCGCGGTGGAAAGTTTCTTGAAGCGGCCGGTATAGAACAGCTTGAACACCACGCCAAACAGGGCCAGCGCCCAGATCGCGGTGAACAACCCCCAACCCCACGGACCACGCAGGCCGATCAGGGTGAACGGGGTATAGGTGCCGGCGATCAGCACATAGATCGCGCAGTGGTCGAAGATCTTCAGCCGGCCCTTGGCCACCGGGTGCTGGATCGCGTGGTACAGGGTGGAGGCGGTGTACAGCAGCAACAGCGCGACACCAAACACGATGGCGCTGGCCAGTTGCCAGCCATCGCCGTAGATCGCGGCAAGGGTGATGAGGACGGCGCCACCGGCCAGTGCGCTGACCGCGCCCAGACCATGGGTCAGGGCGCTGGCGACTTCTTCGCGGATCGATGCAACAGATGCGGTCATGGGGATGAGGGCGCGGGCTGGGGGAAGGCCCGGTGCCCGCTATCATCACCCCGAATGGCGGCGTGTGCACGCCGCCATTGGACTTAATCCACCGAAACCGTGTGCGCGGCTTCACGGGTGGCGGAGAAACGCACATCCGGTGCGCGTTCCTGGGCCAACTGCAGGTTGACCCGGGTCGGTGCTAGGTAGACCAGGTGGCCGGCGGCATCGATGCTGAGGTTGCTGGCGTTCTTCTCGCGGAACTCCTCCAGCTTCTTGGCGTTGCTGCAACTGACCCAGCGTGCGGTGATGACCGATACCGGCTCGAACACCGCTTCCACGCCGTACTCGTCCTTAAGGCGGTACGCGGCCACGTCGAACTGCAGCACGCCCACCGCGCCCAGGATCAGGTCGTTGCTCATCAACGGGCGGAAGAACTGGGTGGCGCCTTCTTCGGACAGTTGGGCCAGGCCCTTCTGCAGCTGCTTTAGCTTGAGCGGATCCTTCAGGCGCGCGCGGCGGAACAGTTCCGGGGCGAAGTTGGGGATGCCGGTGAAGGTGACGGACTCGCCTTCGGTGAAAGTGTCACCGATGGAGATGGTGCCGTGGTTGTGGATGCCGATCACGTCGCCCGGCCACGCCTCGGCGGCGATCTCACGGTCGCTGGCCATGAAGGTCAGCGCATTGGCCAGCTTCATTTCCTTGCCGGTACGCACGTGGAAGGTCTTCATGCCGGCGGTGAACTTGCCCGAGCACACGCGCATGAAAGCCACGCGGTCACGGTGCTGCGGGTCCATGTTGGCCTGGATCTTGAACACGAAGCCGGTCAGCTTTTCTTCCTGCGGGGCGATGTCGCGGCCGGTGGTGGCGCGTGGCTGCGGTGCCGGTGCGTGCTTGACGAAGAAGTCCAGCAGCGGCTGCACGCCGAAGTTGTTCACACCCGAGCCGAAGAACACCGGGGTCTGCTTGCCAGCCAGGTAGGCCTCCACGTCGAACGGGTGGCTGGCGCCCTGCACCAGTTCCAGTTCATCGCGCAGGTCGGCCAGCATCTTCTCGCCGATCTTCTCGGCCAGGCCGGGCGAATCCAGCGATGGGAAGATGGTCGAATCCTGGCGGGTGAAGTTGCGGCCCTGTTCGTACAGGTGCACTTCGCCGGTGAGCAGATGCACCACGCCCTTCAGGCGCTGGCCCATGCCGATCGGCCAGGTGACTGGCGCGCACTGGATGCCGAGCACGGTTTCCACTTCATCCAGCAGCTCGATCGGGTCCTTGCCCTCGCGGTCGAGCTTGTTGATGAAGGTCATGATCGGGGTGTCGCGCAGGCGGCAGACTTCCATCAGCTTGATGGTGCGTTCTTCCACGCCCTTGGCCACGTCGATCACCATCAAGGCCGAGTCCACCGCGGTCAGCACGCGGTAGGTGTCCTCGCCGAAGTCGGCGTGGCCGGGGGTATCGAGCAGGTTGATGATCTTGTCTTCGTACGGGAACTGCATCACCGACGAGGTCACCGAGATGCCGCGTTCCTTTTCCAGTGCCATCCAGTCCGAGGTGGCGTGGCGCGCGGCCTTGCGGCCCTTGACCGAGCCGGCCATCTGGATCGCGCCCCCGAACAGCAACAGCTTTTCGGTCAGCGTGGTCTTGCCGGCGTCAGGGTGGGAAATGATGGCGAAGGTGCGGCGGCGCGC
>NZ_DAMBEF010000051.1:0-21042 GCF_032061965.1 Stenotrophomonas sp.
GGAGATGTAACCGATGGCGAAGAAGTCGACGCTCACGTCCTTCTGCTCGGCGGTGAAGTAACGCGCCGGTGCGGTATCCAGCACCTGGAAGCGACGATCGAACACACGCACGGTTTCCACCAACGGCACCTTGAAGTGCAGGCCCGGCTTGATGTCGGCACGCACCACCTTGCCCAGGTTGAGCACCATGGCGGTCTGGTCTTCACGCACCACGTAAACCGAGCCCAGCAGGCCCAGCAGCATCGCGACGATTACGCCGATAACGACTGAATTTTTCATCGGCCAGCCTCCTCACGCGTTGCCGAGCGCGAGACCGAACGGTCCGCGTTGCGAATGCTGTCGCTGGCAGCCGGCAGCGCGGGGGCCACCATGTCCGGGGTCAGCTGCGGCGCATTGCCGGTCTTGCCGGCGTCGGCCGGCATCGGCACGTAGATCAGCTGACGGCCGTCGCCGCCGATGACCTTGCGGTTCTCGGCCAATACCTGCTGCACGGTTTCCAGCCACAGGCGCTTGCGGGTGACTTCAGGGGCGTTCTTGTACTCGTTCTGCAGCAGGGTGAAGCGGCGCGCATCACCCTCGGCGCGGGCCACGATGGCCTGCTTGTAACCTTCGGCCGTGGTACGTGCACGCGAAGCCTGGCCGCGCGCTTCCGGCACCACCTTGGCGGCGTAGGCCTGGGCTTCGTTGATCAGGCGTTCCTTGACCTGCTGGGCGCCGTTGACCTCGTCGAAGGCCGGCTTCACTTCTTCCGGCGGACGGGCGTCAGGCAGGGTCAGGCCGGTCACGGTCAGGCCGGTGTTGTAGGCCTTGAGCGAGGCCTGCAGGCGCTGCTCGGCCACCGTGGCCAGCGGGCCGCGGTTGTTCAGTACCGAGTTCAGGTCGGCACGGCCCACCTGCTCACGCACCGCGCTCTGCGCGGACTGCTCCAACATCTGATCAGCGTCGACCGTGCCAAACAGGTACTGGCGCGGATCATCGACGCGGTACTGCACGTTGACCGACACGTTGACGATGTTCTCGTCGCGGGTCAGCACCGGCACGTTGCTGCTGAAGGTCTTGATCTGGGTCGCGTTGACCTTGGCCACCGACTCGATCGGCCACGGCAACTTGAAGTTCGGGCCCGGCTGCAGGATGCGCGAGAACTGGCCGAAGCGCAGCACCACGCCGCGCTGCTGTTCGCCGATCAGCTGGAAGCTGGAGAACAGCAGCAGCAGGCCCAGGGCGACCAGCACCCAACGCCAGATGCCGCCATCAAACAGGTCGCGCAGCGGTCCGGGCAGACCACCGCCCCAACCTCCGCCATTGCCGCCACGCGGCTTGCGCGGGGCGCGATTGTCATCCGCACCACCACCGCCATTGCCGCCGGGTGTATTCCAGGCCATGCATGCTCCATCTGTAAGGGCCGGCGACGGGAACTCCCGCCATGGTCCGGCCATCAATCGAATCCCGATTCTAGCAAGGCAGACCATGAACACGGTCGGCGCCAGCCTTAACGGGACGGTATGCCGACAGATCGAAGCCAGTTGGGCCGATCCGCGCCGGCATCCGGGCGGTACGCCTGGCTACGCCCCCGCACTGCTCTTCAATAAGGGCAGACCGGCCGTTTCACAACCGCTATGGTGGGCATCCCCGTTCCAATGCAGGCCCCACGATGTCCGCCAATTCCCCCTTCACCGCCTTCCGCATCCATAACGACGACGCCGGCTACCGCAGCGGGCTTGAGCCGCTGACGCTGGACCAGCTCAGCCCGGGCGAGGTGGTCATCCGTGCCCGCTGGTCCTCGGTGAACTACAAGGACGCGTTGGCTGGCACCGGCAAGGGCAAGATCCTGCGCCGCTTCCCGTTGGTGGGCGGCATCGACGTGGCAGGCGAAGTAGTCAGCTCCAGCGACCCGGCCTTCCGTGAGGGCGACCAGGTGCTGACCACCGGCTGCGGCCTGAGCGAGACCCGCGATGGTGGCTACAGCCAGTACGTGCGGCTGGAATCAAAATGGGTGATCCCGCTGCCGGCCCAGCTCAGTCTGCGCGAGGCCATGGTGCTGGGCACCGCCGGCTTCACCGCGGCGCTGGCATTGTTCCGTATGACCGAAAACCGGCAGTCGCCGGCCCAGGGGCCGTTGGCCGTGACCGGGGCCACCGGCGGGGTTGGCTCATTGGCGGTGGACATCTTCAGCCGCGCCGGCTTCGAGGTCCACGCCATCAGTGGCAAGGCCGAGGCCGCCGACTATCTGACCGCCATCGGTGCCAGCCAGGTGCTGGGTCGCGACGCCCTGGCCACGACCCGGCCGATGGAATCGGCCCGCTTCGGCGGCGGCCTGGACAATGTCGGCGGCAGCATGCTGACCAGCCTGCTGGCGCAGACTACGCCTTATGGCAACGTTGCCTCAGCCGGGCTGGCGGCGTCCGGCGAGCTGGACATGACGGTGATGCCCTTCATCATCCGCGGGGTATCGCTGTTGGGCGTGGCCTCGGCGGGTACCGCCCGCGATATCCGCGAGCAGGTCTGGCAACGCCTGGGCAGTGACTGGAAGCCGGCCCACCTGGACCGCATCTGTACCCGCGAAGTGGGCCTTGAGGAGTTGCCGGGGGTGTTTGCCACCATGCTGGACGGCAAATCCTTCGGCCGCACCGTCGTAAGAATTGATTGACGGCGGTCACACGATATTCCCGGCGCGGAGCGCGCGACTTCACGCCGGGAGCGTGCCAGCACTACACTGCCGGCACTACCTGGGGAAAAACATGGCGCGTATCCTGATCGTCGATGACTCACCATCGCAGTTGATGGGCATCCAACGCATTGTCGAAAAGCTGGGGCATGAAATTTTCACCGCCACCGATGGCGCCTCTGGGGTAGAGGTTGCCAAGCAGGTGCTGCCGGATCTGGTGCTGATGGACGTGGTGATGCCGAACCTCAATGGCTTCCAGGCCACGCGCACGCTCAAGCGCGAGGCCACCACGCAGCACATCCCGGTGGTGCTGGTCACCACCAAGGATCAGGATACCGATCGCCTGTGGGGCATGCGCCAGGGCGCCAAGGCCTACATCACCAAGCCGTTTACCGAAGACGATCTGTCGGCGGTGATCGCGCAGGTGTTCAGTGCCGAGGCACCGCCGGTAGGCTGAGATCGCTTTGTTGGGGAAAGCCTTCAGGAAAGGCGGGCTTGGCCCGCCTTTTTGTTTGCGACGGTGGGTGGCCCGGAGCCTTCCCCCTCTCCCCAACCCCTCTCCCGCAAGGGGAGAGGGGCTAGAGCTGCAATTGCGCTCAATGCTGAAACTCAGGGCGCACTGAGCCCCTCTCCCCTTGCTGCGGGACAGGGATTGGGGTGAGAGGAAGGCGCGAGCCTTCAGTCTTCCCCAAACGCCTTGGCCAGATCCTTGTACGCCTTGCGCTGGGCATCATTGCCCGCCACCGGCGCCACCACTTCCAGCTCCACGATCTGGTCGCCGTCAGGCTTGCCCGGCAGACCGCGGCCACGCAGGCGCAATTTGCGGCCACTGTCCGAATCGGCCGGCACCTTCAATTCCACTGCGCCCCCCAGCGTCGGCACGCTGATGCTGGTGCCCAATGCGGCCTGCCACGGCGTGACCTGCAAGGTGTACAGGATGTTGCGCCCGTCCACCTCGAACTGCGGATGCGAGGCGTATTCCACCTCCAGCATCAGATTGCCACCGCCGCTGCCCTGCCCGCTCAAGCGGATCACCTGGCCCGGACGGATGCCCTTGGGCACACGCACGTCAAGCTGGCGCCCGTCCACGGTGATGCGCAGGCTGTCACCGTTATACGCAGCCTCCAACGGCACCGACAGCTTGGCGCGGGTGTCGCGCATCGGTTGCGGACCGGCCCCGCCGAAACCCGGGCCCGGACGACGCGCGCCGGCACCAGCAGCGCCGCGCTGACGGGCAAACAGGCTCTCGAAGAAATCGCTGAAGCCGCCACCGGCGCCACCGCCGCCGAACACCTCCTCGAAATCAAAGCCCTGTCCGCCGCCGAAGTTCGGCGGCGCGTTGAACTCCTCGCCAGGGCGATAGCCCTGCGCGCGCAGCTGGTCGTAGGCCTGGCGCTTCTGCGGATCGCGCAGCGCCTCGTAGGCTTCGTTGACCGCCTTGAACTTTTCCTCGGCGCCGGCTTCCTTGCTTACGTCCGGATGGTATTTGCGCGCCAGCCGACGGTAAGCCGTCTTGATTTCAGCGTCACCGGCGCTGGGCTCAACCCCAAGCGTGGCGTAGTAGTCCTTGAATTCCATCCTTACACCTCTGAAAAAAAACTGGCCCGACACCTTGCGGCAACGGGCCATCGTGCAATCGGCAGGCGCCGTGACCCCATTCTACCGGGCCACGGCGACCGCGCAGGTGGAAGTTCGCTCACGCCCCTCAGGCGCTGGGCTGGCCCTGCCCCACCTGGATGCGGCGCGGGGCCGCCTCGCTACGCTTGGGGATGCGTACTTCCAGCACGCCGTTGTGGCTGTTGGCGACGATCCCTTCAGCATCGGCACTGTCCGGCAGTGCGAAGCGACGGCTGAAAGCACCCTGGCCCCGCTCGCTGCGGGTCAACCGCTCACCTTCAGCCAGTGCAGCCACGGCACGCTGGCCACTGAGGGTCAACACGCCCTTGTCCATCTGCAACTCGATGCTGCCCGGATCGACCCCGGGAAGGTCGGCCAGCAATACGAACTGGCTGGCATCCTCACGGATATCAACTGCCGGAACCCAGGCCGACGGGGTAGCGGCCGTTGGGCTATCAAGCAACGGCGCCAGCAACTGGCGGATCTCCGACTGGGTCGGCCACTGGCGGTAACGTACGATGCTCATGATGTCCTCCTGAAAGGTGGGGAGCAGCGCGCCGGAATAGCACCGCTGCCCATGCCCAGGACGTATTGTGTGAAGACCGCCTTTTCAAGCTGTTGACGCGGTGCTTGCACCCCATCACTAAACTCAAATTCAGATTAGGAGCCCCCATGTCCATCACCGTCGGCGAGCCCATCCCCGAAGTCACCCTCAAGCGCCTGCGCGAAGGCCTGGAAACGATCGATACGCGCGCGCTGTTTGATGGTCGCAAGGCTGTGCTGTTTGCCGTGCCCGGCGCCTTCACCCCGACCTGCTCGGCGCGTCATCTTCCAGGCTACGTCGAACACTTCGAGGATTTCCGCAAGCGCGGTATCGAAGTGTTCTGCATGGCAGTCAACGACCCGTTCGTGATGCAGGCCTGGGCCAAGAGCCAGTCGGTGCCGGACGGGCTGCAGATGCTGTCCGACGGCAACGCCGACTTCACCCGCGCGCTGGGCCTGGAGATGGACGCCAGCAGCTCCGGCATGGGCATGCGCTCGCGTCGCTTCGCACTGTATGTCGAAGATGGCGTAGTGCGCGCTGCCTTCATCGAGCAACCGGGGCAATTCGAGGTATCCGGGGCTGAGTACGTACTCGCCCATCTCCCCGACTAGGGGTTCACTGAAAGGAAAGGCCAGCCATGAGCAAGCAGCCCGCCGCCAAGCCCAGCAAGTCCACCAAGACAACGTCCTTGTCAGGAATCACCGACCGCAAGACCTTGCGCGTCAATGCGCGTAAGAGCATCGAGGATGGTGCGGTCACACCTACCTACAACGCCAACCGGCCCGCGGTCATCAAGCTGCTCAATGATGCGCTGGCCACCGAATGGGTGTGCGTGCTGCGCTACTACCGCCACTACTACATGGCCAAGGGCATGCTGGCCGATTCGGTGAAAGCCGAGTTCCTTGAGCATGCGCAGCAGGAACAGGCGCATGCAGCATTGTTGGCCGAGCGCATCGTGCAACTGGGCGGCGAGCCGGATCTCAATCCGGATACCCTCACCGCCCGCGCCCATGCCGAGTACAAGGAGGGCAGCAACCTGCGCGACATGGTGCGCGAAAACCTGATCGCCGAGCGCATTGCCATCGACAGTTACCGCGAGATGATCAACTTCATCGGCGACAAGGACACCACCACCAAGCGCATCCTGGAGCAGATCCTGGCGCAGGAAGAAGAGCATGCCGATGAATTCGCCGACCTGCTGGAAGGTTGGATTGGCGAATAGTCCGGTCGCCCTGTAGTGCCGAGCCATGCTCGGCAGGGCCTTACCGGCATGGCGTGGAAAACCATTGCCGAGCACGGCTCGGCACTACCCGGCAAAGCCCGGCTCACTGCAGCAAACGCGCGCGTTGCCTGCACTGCTCAAACCCTGCACAACCGTAGCCCGGGTAAGCGCAGCACACCCGGGTTGTTCGCAGAAAGCCCCGGGTGCGCTAACGCTTACCCGGGCTACCACCACGCCCCCTTGTAGTGCCGAGCCATGCTCGGCAGGGCCTTACTGGCATGGCGTGGAAAACCTTTGCCGAGCACGGCTCGGCACTACCCGGCAAGGCTCGGCTCACCGCGGCAAACGCATGCGTTGGCCTGCACTGCTCAAACCCTGCACAACCGTAGCCCGGGTAAGCGCAGCGCACCCGGGTTGTTCGCGGAAAGCCCCGGGTGCGCTGACGCTTACCCGGGCTACCGCCACGCCCCCTTGTAGTGCCGAGCCATGCTCGGCAGGGCCTTACCGGCACGGCGTGGAAAACCTTTGCCGAGCATGGCTCGGCAATGCCCGGCTCAGCGCAGCAACGCATGCATTGCCTTGCCCTGCTCAACCCCTGAACGACCGTAGCCCGGGTAAGCGCAGCGCACCCGGGTTGTTTGTGCAAAGCCCCGGGTGCGCTGCGCTTACCCGGGCTACCCACCGTCTCAGCCTCCTCCTCCGTCGACACCGAAAAGGAAGCAGGCGACTGGCATTGCGCTGCCTCAGTTCACCACGCGAAAGCGCACCCGTGTCCACGCGCCGTCCGAGGCAAGGGCAGTCAGGGTGTGCTCGCCGGCGTCGTTGAAGTCGCGGGTAAAGGTGCGCGCCCCCTGCGTGCGGGCGATCCAGCGCCCGTCCAGCAGCCACTCAATCGTTGCTTCGCTACCCAAAGCGCGCAGCTGCAGACGCGGACCGTGTTCTGCACCGGGCGGGCGCGCCAGCGTCGCCAGGTCATTCAGGCCTTCGATGTGCAGCACCGCGTCCGACTGCCGGCCGTCGTCAGCGCAGTCCGCAGCCAAGGGGGGCAGCGCTTGTGCCTGCCGCTGCGCAACCGTCACCCAAGGCGAGGCCAAGGCCGGCCAACGTGCGATCTCCCGGTCTTCGACCTGCGGGTGCCCTTCGCAACCAACCGATACGCGCTGGCCGGTCCTGGTATCCATCTGGAAGCGCATGCGCCCGGATTGCCAAAGCCGCGCATCGCGCTCGGGAAAACTCGGCGGCACCACCCCGTCCAACACCCAGGCCGGGAAGCGGCGCTGGCACATTGACGCCGGCGTCTGCTCGGCGGCGATGCCCAGCGGCCAACAGATATCCACCTCGCTGACGCTGTCCGGGCGCGCCCGCACGGCGTTGTCGCCGGCTTGGCGCGGCAAGCTGTCGATCACCTCGAACATCAAGGGCAAGGCCGTCACCGCGCCGTACTGCCCTGGCAATGGCGTGCCATCCGGGCGCCCCACCCAGACGCCCACGGTATAGGCGCGCGTGCCGCCAATCGCCCAGGCATCGCGATAGCCATAACTGGTGCCGGTCTTCCACGCCACGCGTGGCCGCGAGCCAGTGTCAAAAGTGCCCACGCCATAGCCGGGGCGTGGATTGGACTCGAGGATTTCGCGCACGATCCACGCCGCACCGGGCGACACCACCCGGCGTTCGACCCGCGGGTCCTGCGGGGTGTAACGCACACGGCCGGCGATGCCGTCGCGGTTGAACGCGGCAAATGCGCCCACCAGATCCTCCAGTCGCGCACCGGTGCCGCCCAGGATCAGCGCCAGGCTGGGCTGGGTACCGCGCGGGAAACGCAGGTTGATGCCGGCGTTGCCAAGGCGCGCGGCGAAGCGCGCCGGCCCTACCCGCTCCAGCAGATCCACCGATGGCACGTTCAGCGACAGCCGCAGCGCGGTTGCTGCACCCACCGGCCCATTGAAGGCCGCATCGAAGTTGCCGGGCCGGTAGCCGCCAAAGCTCTGTGGCGCATCGACGATCAGGCTTTCCGAGTGAATCAAGCCATCGTCCAGCGCCATGCCATAAAGGAACGGCTTGAGCGTTGAGCCCGGCGAGCGCCAGGCCTGCACCATGTCCACATGGCCCAGCCGTGCCTTGTCGCCGAACGCCACGGACCCGACATAAGCGCGTGCCTCCAACGTGCTGTTGTCCATCACCAGCAAGGCGGCGGAGGTACGTTCGGGCAACTGCGAGAAATAAGCGGCAACGCGTTCCTCCAACGTGCGTTGCAAGCCATTGTCGATCGTCGTCTGGACATGCGCGGCGCGCGGTAGCGCACTACGAAGGCGCTGCGCCAACAACGCGGCATGCAGTGGTTGCTGCAATGAGCGCGCAACCACCGGTTCGACCCGCGCATCGGCGACATCGTCAGCTGACCAGACACCCAGTTCGGCCATGCGCGCCAGCACCTTGTCACGCGCGCGCTGAGCTGCCTCCGGGTGGCGATCCGGGCGTAGCCGGCTGGGCGACTGCGGCAGCACCGCGAGCAACGCAGCCTCCGCTTGCGACAAATGCGCAGCCGACTTGCCAAGGTAGGCCCAGCTTGCGGCTTCCACCCCTTCGATGGTGCCGCCATAAGGCGCGCGCTCCAGGTACAGATCGAGGATCTGCGCCTTGCTCAGGTGCACCTCCAGCTGTAGTGCACGCAGCAGCTGCTTGAGCTTTCCCCAAGGCGTACGTGTATGCGGATCAAGGATGCGGGCCACCTGCATGGTCAAGGTGGAACCGCCCGAGACGATGCGGCGCTCCATCACCATCTGCTTGCCTGCACGCAGCAAGGCCCACGGGTTGATACCCGGATGGCGCCAGAACCAGCGGTCCTCGTAGGTCAGCAGCGCCTGCAGATAAAGCGGCGAGACGCTCTTTGCATCCGCCGGGTAACGCCACACGCCCTCCGCATCGGCGAAGGCGCGCAGCGGTGTGCCGTCGCGCGCGACCACCAACGTGCTGGTGTCGCGCGACTTTGGCAGTGGCAGCGGAAATGCCAGGTCCAGCACCAGCAGTAGTGTCAGCAAGGCTGCAGCTACCCAGCGCAGGTTGCGGAGCGTAAACGCGGCGCGCAAGCGGGGGGCAAGGTGTTTCAGCCGAGGAGCGCGCGCGTTCACTGTGGATGGTTCTTCAAACGTTGCCTATGGCGCTGGGGCGGAATGGCTTGGCCGTGGAAGAGCTTAGCCCTCCCCAGCCCTCCCCCTTGCCTTCGGCAAAGGGAGGGAGTGGAGCGCACGCTCAGGAACGAGAGCCAAGGAACCAGAAACGCCGGGCAAACCGCTGTTCGGTCTTGCTCGCTACTGGTTCCTCTTCATTCGTTCCTTGCCTCAAGGCTGCACCACCGTGATCGTGCTCGGGTTGGAACGGCCTACGCCACGCATGTCAGGACGGTACATGTCCTCGGCCAACGGTGGTGGCACGGTGTAGGTGCCCGGAGTCACCGCACGTACCAGATAGAACACGTGTGCCGTGCTGCCACGCGACAGCTTCAACGCGGCCACATAGCGATCGTCACGGAACTCCTCGTGCTTGACGTCGGCGGCGCTGGAGCGGTCGCTGATCTGCACCTCGCCGACCACCACGTCGGCCCACTGTTTGGCATCACCGAGGTTGAAGTTCTCGATCTCCAGGCCGGCCGGCAGCAGGTCGGTCAGCAAGGCATCGGGCATGTTCGAGTTGGCGGTGACGCTGAGCCGCACAATCAGGGCCTCGCCCTCCTTCAGCGGTCGCGGCGTCCATGGCTTGCCATCGGTGCCGAACCAGGACCGTTCGATGCCGATCACGCTGTTGTCCGGCGCCGGTGCCTGCCGCGGGATACCGGCCACATCAAGACTGGCGAACATCGGCGCCTCGCCCTGCGGCGAGAAGCGCACGCCCTGCGCCAGCTGGGCCATGTCGAAAACCCGGCCGAAGGCCTTGCGAGCGTCGATGTTCTCGACCTTGTCGCCGACCGCCAGCTCGCCGGAAACCAGCTTTTTCTGGTTGGCCATCAAGGCCTTGCCCAAGCGCGCCAGCGCCACCTGCTCCTGGGTGCTCAACCACATCAGGCCACTGCCACGACGCACGTCCAGGGTACGCCCCAGATCGATAACGCGTGCGTCGTATTCCGGCTTGGACAGGCCTCGCTCGTGCAACAACGCGATCATCAAGGCCTCGTCGCGCAGGCGGGTACCGTAGTCGCCGAAGTATTCCGGACGATCCGCACTGGATTTGGCAAAGCCCGCAGCGATGGCGGCCTGGCCGCGCTTGCTATCGCCCTGGATGGACAACGCTGCACCCAGGTGTACCAGCGACAAACCGGTCACCGCCTTGCTGCGCTCGTTGTCCCACAAGGTACGCAAGGTACCCAGCGGCGCACGGTTGACCCGCGCCAACACATAGCCGGAATAGGCCTGGTTGGCGAATTTCAGCCCATCACGGCGATCACTGCCGTAGAACTGGTTGCCGCCGCTGAGCAGGTCTTCGCTGATCCGGTTCAAGGCCTTCTGCAGCATGCCGTCCGGCACCGCGAAGCCTGCGTCCTTGGCATCAAGAAGGAACTCGGCGATGTACGGGGTCAGCGCCGGATTGATGTAATCGTCGTCGCCCCACATCGAGAAGTTGCCATTGGCGACCTGCATCGAGGCCAGCCGCCCGAAGGCACCTTCCATGCGCTCACGGCGGGTCTTGGCGTCCAGGCCATCGGCACCGAGCATGGCCGAGGTGGCCTCATCCAGCATCAAGGCCGCATAACCCTTGCTGGTGGTCTGCTCGGCGCAGCCATAAGGGTAGTTCAGCGCTCCCTGCAGGGCCGAGGCAAACGGGATCGGCGGCAAGGCGCTGACCAGCATGCGGGCATTCACCGAGCCCCCCATCAGGCCGCTGGCGAAGTTGCTGTCCAGGGTGATCGGCGCCAGCGGGTCCAGCGTGCGGGTCTGCGAACGCAGCACCTGCGGCCAGGCCGCACGCACCGGCAGGTCGTAACGGCGGTCCACCTTGAAGCCGTTGCCCTCCACCCGTACCCGCACCTTGGCCACGCTATAGCCTTCCAGCGCGCTCAGCGGGAAGTTCAGCGTGCTCTTGGCGTCGGCTGCCAACTGCAGCTTGCGGGTGGACTCGGCAATGCCCAGTGGGCCTTCGCCATCAACCCGCACGGCAAACTCACCCGGCTTGCCGGTGAAGTTCTGAACGTCCAGCGTCACCGTGCTGCGGTCACCCGGCGCCATCACCCGCGGCATGCTGGCCTCGGCCAGGATCGGTGCACGCACCAGGGTTTCCACATCGCGGTTGCCGTAACGGTCATCGGCGTAGACCATGGCCGAAACGCGCAGGGTGCCGTTGAAATCGGGCACCTGCAGGCGGACGCGGGCATTGCCCTTGGCATCCAGCGCCACCGGACCGGAGAACAGATCCACCGTCTGTACGCGCGCGGTCGGCCGCTTGGCCTGTGGCAACGCGGCCAACGCCATGTCGCCGCCGAACTTGAGCTTGCCGGCGTTGCCTTCAAAGCTCTCGATCACCCGACCGTAGATGTCGTACGCATCCACCCCCAGGCGACGCTGGGCGAAGAAGTGCGCCGGTGCATCCGGCACCGGGAAGCGGGTGATGTTGAGGATGCCCACATCCACCGCCGATACGGTGACGTGCGCGGGCTTGCCAGCCAGCTCAGGCGCACTGACGGTGACCGTCATCGGCTGCTCCGGCCGCATCTGCTTGGGTGCAATCAGGCCCACCGCAACACGACGGTCACGGCGATCCATCGGCACATGCGCCACGCCAACCGCGCGCGCCGGGGTAATCTTGCTGGGCGCACTGCCACCACGGAACACCAGCGCGGTGATGTAGACATCGTGCCGCTCCCAGTCCTTGGTGACCGGTATTTCAAACGTGCTGCCCGGCTTGGCGTCAATGTCCTGCACGTACAGCATGTGGTCGCTTTCCACCATCAGCAGGCCGCGGCCGGCATGCGGCGGGGTCAGGGTGACCTTGACGGTGTCGCCGGCGCGGTAGGCCGCCTTGTCCAGCGACAGCTTTACCTTGTCAGGACGTGCATCCAGGCCACGGTTGTCGTCGTCCCAGCTCCAGCCGGCGCGGAACGGGTAGCGCAGGGTCAGCCCGGTCGCCGGGTCGAACACGTCCAAGCGGTATTCGCCCCACTCCACCGGGAAATCGATCTTGGTCGCCGTTGTGCCGGCATCGATGGTGCGGGTTTCCTTGTTCTCGAAGCGGCGGGTGAAGTCGTAGTCCCAGCGGTTGTCCGTATACGTCCAGTGGTAATCGCGCAGTTCGCGTACCAAGGTGGCCTTGAGGCCCTTCGCCGGCTGCGGTTTGCCTTCGGCATCGACACGCATGACCTCGAAGCCCGCGTTGGCATTGGCGTCGGCACCGTCGGTGTCGTCGAACAACGGACGTACCGCGACCAACGCCGTTGCCGGCCACATCACCCGCTTCAGGGTGCGGGTAACCGTACGGCCGCCGGTTTCGTAAACACTGCCGGACAACAAGGCCGCCACGGTGGTGGCCTTGCCCGCTTCGGCCGGCAACGCCACGTCTTCGCGCAGCTTGCCGTCCTTGGGCAGCTTGGTATCGATCACATCATTGGCTTCGCGCGGCAGCTCTACGGTCGGGTCGCCGAAGAACCAGCCCGGCATCGACTCCACCGGGTGTTGCTCCACCGCCACCGCAAGCCGGGCGGTGAAGCGGTTACCATCAGCCGGTGCGCCGTACAGATAGGCCGCATCGGCCTGCAGTTGCAATGCCTCGCCCGGCTTGAGCGTCTTCTGCGCGCTGTCCAGGTCCAGCTTCATGCGCTCGGGCAGGAACTCCTCGATGCGCAGGGTCATGCCCTGCACCGCCTCCTTGCTGCCCGGATCGGTGCGGAATTCCACCGTCCAGCGACCGGTGGGCGCTTCCACCGGAATGGTCTGCTCGAACGCGAAATAGCCCTGCTCGCCCGCCTGCAGGCGGGTCTCGCGGAAGGTCTTGCCGTCGGGCTGCTTGAGCCGCAGGAACACCGGCTGCCCGCCGGTGGCGGGGCCTTGCAGTCGCCGGCCGTCGTTGTCGCGCAGCAGCGCCGAAATACGCACGGTTTCACCCGGGCGGTACAGATCACGCCCGGACCAGGCAAACACGTCGAAGTTGGCGTTCTGGCGGCCGGCCACGGCGAACTCGCTCAGGTCCAGCGCCGGCTGGTTGAACGGCAGCATGGTGGTGTCGCTGCCACTGCTGGCGACCAGCACATGGGCCGCATCCAGCGTGTAATTCAACAAGGCATTGCCGTTGCCGTCGGTCTGGCCCTTGAGAATGACCTCCCCCTTGCCGTCGATGACCTTCAGGTCGACCTTCCTGGCCGGGGCGCCGTCGGCCAGCGAGGCGGTGTGCACGAACAGCTTGTCCTTGTAGGCCCGGGTGTGCAGGCCGATGTCGCTGACGGTAAAGAACGAGGTATCGAATTCATTTTCGAAACTGCCGGTGCGCTTCATCACCGCGAAGTACAGGCCGGGTTGCTGCAGCTCCTTCACATCCTGGATAGGCAGATAGGTCAGTACCCGCTCGTTCTGCTTGCCGCCCAGCACGAAGCGGTTGACATAGACCGGCTCGGCCAGCTGGTTGAGCGGGGTGTTGTCGCTGTAATCGCTGTCCAGTTCCCAGCTGCCACGGCGGCCGCCGCGCTGGTACTGGCTGAAGAAGGTGGGCAGGTCCTTTTCGCGCACGCGCAGGAACTCCACGTCCACCTCGGGCACGTTGACCGACACCACCGGCAAGCCGCGGCTGTCCTTGGCCGGCAACACGCTGCCCTGCGAGGCAAAGCCCACCGCCGGGTCGAGTTCACCGGTGAATACCTTCTGCTTGACCTCGCTGCCCAGCCGGCTGCCGTCGGCAGCCAGCAGGTCGGGCGAGATGATCAGGGTGTATTCCTTGGCCGCCTCCACATAGGGATAGCGCAGGGTCTTGCCGTCATCGGACAACGACCAACTGCTGTCCTCGTTGCCGACCTTTTCCTCGAAGCGCAGCAGCTTGTCGAAATCCTGGGTGCCGACCAGCGGGCGCGAGAACTCCACCGCCAGCGCCAGGCCGTCACCGCTCTTCTGGTCCGGGTAGGCGCGCAGCATGGCGAAGCCCTTGACCTCTTCCTGCTTGGTCTGGATCGCCTCGCCACTGGCCCCCGGCAACTGCCCGCTTTCGTTCCGCTTGCATCCTGCAACCAGCGCCAGCGCCATCAAGGCAACCGCCGCCCACCGCGTCCCCACCGACATCCTGTTATCCATGGCGTCCTCCAGCAGATGGCCCGAGTATACCCAGCCATCCGTGCAGGCCCCGCCTAAGCGTCAGCCGGCAGGTGTTCGAATCGTCCGGAACAGGGAGAGCGCCGCCAAAGACGCCAGCAACAGCATCATCACTACCATCGGCCGAGGGTCGCGGTCACCGGCCAAGCCGACCAGCGGCGCGACCAAGGCCCCGCCCAGGAACTGGAAGGTCCCGATGAACGCCGAACCGGCGCCGGCATACTCACGGACCTGGGCCAACGCAAGCGCCACCGCGTTGCCGTAGGTCAGGCCAAGGCAGGGCATCACCAGCCATAGCGTGACTAGCGACGGCCCGCGCGGCATGCCGGACAGCGTCAGAGCAAACAACACCAGCGTCATCAACAGCAGGCCGGATACCCCTATGGACAATAGACGCCGTGGCGCGACCTTGCCGGCCAAGCGCACGTTGACGATGTTTCCCAGCATCAAGCCGAATGCGTTACAGCCGAAGATCACTGCGTAGTGGGTCTGACTCAAGCCCAATACATTCTGCAGCACGAACGGCGAGGCAGCGATGTAGGAGAACATGGCCGCAAAGGCGAACACCATGGTCAACGCATAGCCCACATAGCGGCGATTGCCCAGTACCTTGCCGGCATTGCCCAACACGCCGCGCAGGCCGCCACCGTGCCGCGCCTCCACGGGCAGGGTCTCAGCCACCACAAGCTGGACGCCCAGCCACATCAGTGCCACCAGGCCCACGATCACCCACATCACCGTTCGCCAACCGCCCAGGTTGGCAACCAATCCACCAATCACCGGTGCCAACACCGGGGCAAGGCCGCCGATCACCATCATCAGGCTCATGCGTTTGGCAGCCGTGGCTCCGCTACTGGTATCGGCGATGATCGCCCGTGCCAGCACCACGCCGGCGCCGCCACTGAAACCCTGGAGGAAACGCGCCGCCACCAGCATCTCCACACCGATGCTCAACGCACAGGCAATGCTGGCCAGCAAGCATAGGACCGTGCCCAGCAACAACGGACGACGACGGCCCAGGCCATCAGACAATGGGCCGATCACCAACTGGCCACTGGCGACGCCCGCCAGGAACGCGGTAAGCGTGAGCTGTATACCGGAAGCACTGGTACCCAGGTCGTGAGCCATGCGCGGCAGCGATGGCAGATACATATCGGTGGCCAACGGAGCCACTGCCGACAACAAGGCCAGTACCGGCAACAGCCAACGCGAGGACGGCGTGGCCGTGGAAAGAGGAGAGGACATCGGCCTGCTGCCAACTGCGGGGGCCGCTTATTTTACCGATCGCTCCGTCCCATCAACGTCGAGGACCCGTCATGTGCAGGGCGGCAAGCGTGTTGCACGCCCCTTGGACCCATCAAAAGTCCCGTCAGAACGCATCCCCCGGCACGCGCACCCAGCCTTCCATCAAGATGCGGGCGCTGCGACTCATCACTGCCTTGGTAACGGCCCACTGGCCATCAACCTGGCTCACCGCAGCGCCGACGCGCAGCGTGCCGGACGGATGCCCGAAACGCACTGCATCGCGCTGGCCACCGCCGGCGGCAAGATTGACCAGGGTGCCCGGTACCGCCGCGGCGGTGGCGATGGCAACCGATGCCGTACCCATCATCGCGTGGTGCAACTTGCCCATCGACATGGCGCGGGCGTTCAAGTCGATATCGCCAGCATGGATCTGCTTGTTGCCGCTGGACACGTAATCCTGCGGCGGTGCGACGAAGACGACCTTGGGTGTGTGCTGGCGCTTGAGCGCTTCTTCAGGCGCCTTGATCAGGCCCATACGCAGGGCACCGGCAACGCGGATCGCCTCCAGCTTGACCAGCGCCGCCTTGTCGTCATTGATGACCGGCTGCAGCTCGGCACCGGTGTAGCCAATGTCTGCCGCATTGACGAATACGGTGGGGATGCCAGCGGTGATCATCGTTGCCTGCAATGCACCGACGCCGGGCACATCGAGGGTGTCGACTAGGTTGCCGGTGGGGAACATCGCACCACCGCCTTCGCCTTCGCCTTCATCGGCCGGGTCGATGAACTCCAGCACGATCTCGGCGGCGGGAAAGGTCACGCCATCCAGCTCGAAATCGCCGGTTTCCTGCACCTGGCCGTTGGTGACGGGCACGTGCGCGATGATGGTCTTGTTGATATTGGCCTGCCAGATGCGAACCTCGCAGATGCCGTTTTGCGGTACGCGCGCAGCGTCGACATAACCTGCATGCAGCGCGAATGCGCCGGCACCGGTGGAGAGGTTGCCGCAGTTGCCTGACCAGTCGACGAAGTCGGTATCGATGGAAATCTGGCCGTACAGATAGTCGACGTCATGGTCGGGCTTGCTGCTGGGCGAGATGATCACGCACTTGCTGGTGCTGGAGGTTGCGCCGCCCATGCCGTCGGTGTGTTTGGCGTAGGGATCGGGCGAGCCGATCACCCGCTGCAGCAGGTGGTCACGGGCAGCGCCGGGCTGCTGGGCGCTGGCGGGCAGGTCTTCGAGGCGGAAGAACACGCCTTTGGAGGTGCCGCCGCGCATGTAGGTGGCCGGGATCTTGATCTGGGGGATGTGGGACATGGTGCGGGTTCCCTTGGGTTGTTGTTGTGTGGGGTGGGAGCCTTTCCCCCTCTCCCCAACCCCTCTCCCGCGAGGGGAGAGGGGCTTTGGTCTGCGCGAGCGCCGGCAATTCTGGAACTCGCGTCATTTGCTTTTGCCCCCCTCCCCCGAGGGGAGAGGGCTTTGGTCTGCGCGAGCTAGAGCACTGCTGCGGAGCTCATTGACTGCTCTTGCCCCCCTCTCCCTTTACGGGAGAGGGGCTGGGGGAGAGGGCGCTCACAGTCGCAAGAATCACTTCCAGCACCGCTTCGCCATTTCCCATAATTTCGTTGTTCCAGAACCGTAGCACCTTGAAGCCCTGGCTCTCCAACCATGCATCGCGCTTTGCATCACGCTCGCTCTGATTGTGCTGCCCACCATCCGCTTCAACGATCAATCGCACGCCGAAGTGCACGAAGTCCACCACATACGGCCCCAAGGGCTGCTGCCTTCGAAACTTCTGCCTAAGCAGGCGATGCGCCCGAAGGTGTCGCCATAGCCGGTGCTCGGCTTCGGTCATGTTTTTGCGTAGCGACTTTGCGAATTAGAGCTGCTGCATGATTGCGGGCCTCCTTTGCCCCCTCTCCCCAACCCCTCTCCCACAGGGGGAGAGGGGCTAAAGCTCATGCAGACTCACAAATCTCGTAGCGCAGTTGGATCACCACTCTCCTCTCCCTTTACGGGAGAGGGGTCGGGGGAGAGGGTAGCTTTAGCCCTCAGGCAACCGCGCCCTCCAAGAAGTCCTGCGCGAAACGCTGCAGCACGCCGCCGGCCTCGTAGATTGCTACTTCCTCGTCCGAATCCAGACGGCAGGTCATCGGCACCTTCAGCACTTCACCATTGCGACGGGTGATGACCAGGGTCAGGTCCGTGCCCGGCGTACGCAAACCCTGCACGTCGTAGGTTTCAGTGCCGTCGATGGCCAGCGTGTTGCGGTTGGTGCCCGGCTTGAACTCCAGCGGCAGCACGCCCATGCCGATCAGGTTGGTGCGGTGGATGCGCTCGAATCCTTCGGCCGCAATCGCCTCCACGCCGGCCAGGCGCACGCCCTTGGCGGCCCAGTCGCGCGAGCTGCCCTGGCCGTAGTCGGCGCCGGCAATGATGATCAGCGGCTGCTTGCGCTCCATGTAGGTTTCAATTGCCTCCCACATGCGCATCACCTTGCCTTCCGGCTCCACGCGCGCCAGCGAGCCCTGCTTCACGCTGCCGTCTTCGTTGCGCACCATTTCGTTGAAGAGCTTGGGGTTGGCGAAGGTGGCACGCTGCGCGGTGAGATGATCGCCGCGATGGGTCGCATAGGAATTGAAGTCTTCTTCCGGCAGGCCCATCTTGGCCAGGTACTCACCGGCTGCGCTGGAGCGCAGGATGGCGTTGGACGGCGACAGATGGTCGGTGGTGATGTTGTCCGGCAGCACGGCCAATGCGCGCATGCCACGCAGCGTGCGTTCACCGGCCAGTGCGCCCTCCCAATACGGCGGGCGACGGATATAGGTGCTCTGCGGGCGCCAGTTGTACAACGGGCTGACCTTTTCACCGTGTTCGACGCGGATGTTGAACATCGGGTTGTAGACCTTGCGAAACTGCTCCGGCTTGACCGAGGCTTTCACCACCGCGTCGATCTCGGCATCGCTCGGCCAGATGTCCTTCAGGCGCACTTCCTTGCCCTCGGCATCCACACCCAGCACATCCTTCTCGATGTCGAAACGCACGGTGCCGGCGATGGCATAGGCGATCACCAGCGGCGGCGAGGCCAGGAAGGCCTGCTTGGCATACGGATGGATGCGGCCATCGAAGTTGCGGTTGCCGGACAACACGGCGGTTGCGTACAGATCGCGGTCGATGATTTCCTGCTGGATCTCGGGATCCAGCGCACCGCTCATGCCGTTGCAGGTAGTGCAGGCAAAGGCCACGATGCCGAAGCCCAGCTTTTCCAGATCCGGCAACAGGCCGGCTTCTTCCAGGTACAACTGCACGGCCTTGGAGCCCGGCGCCAGCGACGACTTCACCCACGGCTTGCGGGTCAGCCCGCGCGCATTGGCGTTACGCGCCAGCAGCGCGGCGGCAATCACGTTGCGCGGGTTGGAGGTATTGGTGCAGCTGGTGATGGCAGCGATGATCACCGCACCATCCGGCATCAGGCCTTCGGCTTCTTCAACCTTGCCACTTTCCAGCTTGGTTTCGTCGGCGATGCCGCGCTCGGCCAGATCCGACACCGGCAGGCGCTTGTGCGGATTGCTGGGGCCAGCCATGTTGCGCACCACGCTGGACAGATCGAACTCCAGCACGCGCTCGTACTTCGCCGTTTCCAGTGCATCGGCCCATAGGCCGGTGGTCTTGGCGTAGTTCTCGACCAGGGCGATCTGTGCTTCTTCGCGACCGGTCAGGCGCAGGTAATCAATGGTCTGCTGGTCGATGTAGAACATCGCCGCAGTTGCGCCGTACTCCGGGCACATATTAGAAATGGTGGCGCGGTCGCCGATGGTCAACGCTGCAGCGCCTTCGCCAAAGAATTCCAGCCAGGCGCCAACCACGCGCTCCTTGCGCAGGAACTCGGTGATCGCCAGCACCACGTCGGTGGCGGTGATGTTCGGTTGCGGCTTGCCGGTCAGTTTGACGCCGATGATGTCGGGCAGGCGCATCCACGAGGCGCGGCCCAGCATCACGTTTTCGGCTTCCAGGCCACCCACGCCGATGGCGATCACGCCCAGCGCATCTACGTGCGGGGTGTGGCTGTCGGTGCCCACGCAGGTATCCGGGAAGGCCACCCCACCCTGCTGGTAGATCACCGGCGACATCTTCTCCAGATTGATCTGGTGCATGATGCCGTTGCCCGGCGGGATCACATCCACGTTCTCGAAGGCGAGCTTGGTCCAGTCGATGAAGTGGAAACGGTCCTCGTTGCGGCGGTCTTCGATGGCGCGGTTCTTGGCGAACGCATCCGGATCGTAGCCACCGCATTCCACTGCCAGCGAGTGATCGACGATCAGCTGCACCGGCACCACCGGATTGACCTTGGCCGGGTCACCGCCCTTGTCGGCGATGGCATCACGCAGGCCTGCCAGGTCGACCAGCGCGGTCTGGCCGAGGATGTCGTGGCAGACCACGCGCGCCGGGAACCAGGGGAAGTCGAGGTCGCGCTTGCGTTCGATCAGCTGCTTGAGCGAATCGCTCAGCGTGGCGGGGTTGCAGCGGCGCACCAGGTTTTCGGCCAGCACGCGCGAGGTATAGGGCAGCGTGGCGTAGGCGCCGGGCTGGATGGCATCGACTGCGGCGCGTGCATCGAAGTAATCGAGCGTGCTGCCGGCGAGGTGTTTGCGGTAATCGGTATTCATGGCTGGCCTGTGAGGGTCTGGGCTTGCTGGTGTGCTTGGTTTACCCGCGGGTGCCTGCGATTGCAGCAAACCCACAGCACTGCATGGATTCTGGCAACTCCCTTCTCCCGCTTGCGGGGGGATGAAGGGCCTGCCCCCGCGAAGGCGGGGGTGCCCGGAGGGCGGATGGGGGGAGCTTCTGCTTCTGCTTCTGCTCTTGCTTCAGCTTTGTTCCGTTATTAAGAGCTGGAAGCTGCTGTACGTGCCAGGAGCTTCCCCTCACCCCAACCCCTCTCCCGTGAACGGGAGAGGGGCTTTGTCTCGCTTGTGTCGGAGAGCGCTGGGTTGCCTCAGGCGCGCTTGTCGATCGGCACGAAGGTCTGATCTTCCGGGCCGGTGTAGTTCGCGCTCGGGCGGATGATCTTGCCGTCGATGCGCTGCTCGATGATGTGCGCGCTCCAGCCTGCGGTGCGGGCAATCACGAACAGGGGGGTGAACATGGCCGTCGGCACGCCCATCATGTGGTAGCTGACCGCGCTGAACCAATCCAGGTTCGGGAACATCTTCTTGATGTCCCACATCACCGCTTCCAGACGCTCGGCGATGTCGTACATCTTCATGTTCTCCTGCTCGGCCGACAGCTCACGCGAGACGTCCTTGATCACCTTGTTGCGCGGATCGGACACGGTGTAGACCGGGTGGCCGAAACCAATCACCACTTCCTTGCGCTCGACGCGGGCCTTGATGTCCGCCTCGGCTTCGTCCGGGGTCTCGTAGCGCTTCTGCACTTCGAAAGCCACTTCATTGGCGCCACCGTGCTTGGGGC
>NZ_DAMBEF010000052.1:0-20860 GCF_032061965.1 Stenotrophomonas sp.
GCTTATGCCGCTACATTAACCGCGTGACCTGAGCAGAAAGCGGTGGGTCATTACACTTTTAACTTTCCAGTCCGGGTAAACGGGGTAAATCCCTGGATAACCCCGGTCATCGTGTCGACTATGTGGTACTTGTCACGCTCCCTGATCGCAGGGCGGTCGCGGTTAGCCTGTATCAATTCAGCAACGGCATGAGCTGACGCATTGGATTCCCTGTCTGCAGCGGAAGGGTTGGTATCAATCGGGAAGCTTGCTTGGGAGCCAGGCAGCAGCGGCAAGGCCCAAGGCCAGCATGGTGATGCCGCCCGTGGCCAAGGCAAGGTGCATGCCTTCGACGAATGCCAGTTTGGATTCGTTGATGAGCTGAAGGGAAAGGTTGGTTTGCATCAGGCTTTCCGCCAGTGTGCTGGCGACGCCTGGCCCATCTATCCTGAAGTGGTATGCAGCAAGAGAGCCGAGGATCGAGATGCCCAATGCGTTGCCGATTTCGTTGCTGGTCTCAGCCAGAGATGCAGCGGCGCCTGCGCGCTCTTTCGGGACAGCTGAAACCGCGATCTCGGCAACAAGACTGAAGGAAAGGCCATAGCCAACGCCGGCAATCATGGTGGATGCCATGAAGATCAGCGTGCCGTGGTCGGTGTTGGTAGCCAGCATCATCAGCGCACCGATGCCTATTAGCCCATGGGTCGCGACAAGTGCGTGCTTGCGCCCGATGCGGTTGACAATGCTGTCAGTGAGCACACAGGTGGCCGTGAGTACCAACGCGCCGGGTATGGCCAGCAATGCGGTGGTCAACACATCGTAGCCAAGCACCGACTGGAGGTAGGTTGCGCTCAGGTAGCCCGCGGCCGCCCAGACCACCAGCGATAGCAGCCCGGTGCCGATTGCAATGCAGAAGATGCGATCCTTGAAAAGCGAGACATCAAGTAGTGGCGAATCGATCGCGGTCTGCCTGCGGAGGAACCAGGTGAGGACCGCCAACCCCGCCAGGCCGCTGATGGCCTGGCCGGCGGAGAAGCCCGCCGTGGCAAGTTCCTTGGTCGAGCTCATCAGTAGCAGAATTCCGACGAAGGAGAGCCCCAGGCTAAGAACATCGATCGATCCCTCTGTTTCGTGTTTGACATCTTTCAGTAAGGTGCCGGCGCCTACGAGGAACAGCGCTATCACTGGTATGTTGATCAGGAAGACAGCCCCCCATTCGTAGCGAGCAAGCAATAGCCCGCCGATGATTGGACCAACCGCAAAACCGCCGGCGAAGGTTGCAGCAAAGATTCCTATCGCCCGTCCTCGCTGGCGGGGGTTGGTGAACAGGTTGCTTACTATGGCCAGTGCCGAGGGCAGCAATGTGGCTCCGCCAATGCCCATCACGGCACGCGATATGATCAACGCCCAGGCGTTGTTGGAGAGCGCCGCATATATCGAGCCCAGGCCGAACAGCAATGACCCTGCCACCAGCAGCTTGAGCCTGCCGTAGCGGTCGCCAATGTTGCCGAATGCCACCAGTAGCGAACCTACGACCAAGCCGTAGATATCCAGTATCCACAGTGCTTGGGCCGCTGTTGGTTGCAGCGCTTCGGTTACTCGGGGCATGGCGAGGTAGAGCACTGAGCCGTCCATCGCCACCAGCAGTACAAGGCTGAGTACTGCGGTAAATCCCAACCACGCACGTGCATCTGCTTTGGTTCCCATTACAACGTCTTCCATGTCAGGCCCTTCCAACTTCGATGGCTGCGGGAGCGGAAGGGCACGCCATGTGCTTGTTGCTTGAAATCATTTCAACAATCCTGTTTTCTCGATGTCGAGTCCGTTCTGAGTGAGGATGGACTCTGGGTGGAACTGCATTGGCGAGAAATTAGTGCTCGCAGCGCATGGACCTCGCGGGTAAGCCCGTTCCTGCAGGCTTTGATCAAACTGACACCGTCAACTGCATATCTATCCGCCGGTAAGTGGGTGGTATAGGGGTTATAGAAGCCGACGTTCTCTATCCTTTCGGACAATTCTTGAGGCGGTTACTGAAACACGTGCGCTCCATGTCACGCATAGGAGAACTTCGTATTTGTCGGTAGTCCGCGAGCATTCAGCACAACGTTGTAGCGCGTGGCTGGCGTCTTCGGGGATGAGTTTCATTCAGTGGTATGAGGACTCCGGTTTCACCGGGAGTCGTTGGAGTGTGTCTACCAGCGCTGACAACGGTGCGGCATTTCCCGCGTTTCATTGCTGTCTTTCGTCATCGGGGGAATACGGCTTTTGTTCCGTGATCCCGCTTTCGGCGAACGCCGTTGACAGCGAGCCAGATGCCCGTTGCTGTGGATACAAGGATTGAATGATTTGCCGCCGCGTGCGGGCCCAGCGATGAAGATGATGTGCCATTACTTGAATGGAGCCGGGCTGTGATTTCGCGCGGTGGCCCTATGTGGTGGAAGGTGCAGATGCGCGGGCGACACGCAGGTGGTTGCCCGATCGGTTTGGTTGCTATGGCAGCTGGTGCCCACCTGGTGCTTTGAGCGAGCTGTGACTCACCGCGCGCAGGGTTGCCTAAACGCGCTGGGTTGAAAGGGGGCGCCTGAGCTGTGGCGTGCCCGGCGCATCTTATGTGGCTAGGCGGGCAGAAGGGGGAAGCGCAGTACATGATGGACGATCTGCGAGGGCCTGGATGACAGCTGGCGTCTCATGCCGGGTCGCGCTGCGCTTATCCGGGTTATGGCAGACGTCGTTGCAAGATCAAGGCTGGCCAAATGAAAAACCCCGCATTGCGGGGCTTTTCGGTGCTGAAGTCAGCTGGCCGCGCTCAACGGTGCTGTGCTGTCCTGCAGCTTCGGCCAACGCTTGAGGATGGCGGCACGGATGCCGGCCGCATCAATGCCTGCTTCGGCCAGCAGGTCTTCGCGGCTGGCGTGGTGCTGGTAGCTGTCCGGCAGGCCCAGGTGCAGCATCGGCATCACCACCGCTTCGGCGTTGAGCAGCTCGGAGACGCCGGAACCGGCACCGCCGGCAACCACGTTGTCTTCGACAGTGACGAAGCCATCGTGCGTGCGCGCCAGTTCCAGCAGCATTGCCTTGTCCAGTGGCTTGATGAAACGCATGTTGACCACGCTCAGGCCCAGCTCGCGGCCCACCTGCTCTGCGGCGGGCACGGCGGCACCGAAGGCGAGAATGGCCAGGCGGCTGCCTTGCACGCGCAGTTGCGCCTTGCCGATCTCCAAGGTGGACAGATCAGTGCCGACCGCAACGCCGGGGCCGGTGCCGCGCGGGTAACGCACTGCAGCGGGGCCCTTGTACTGCAGGCCAGTACTGAGCATCTGCCGGCATTCGGCTTCATCGCCTGGGGCCATGACCACCATGTTCGGCACGCAGCGCAGGTAGCTCAGGTCGAGATTGCCTGCGTGGGTAGCACCGTCCGGGCCGACCACGCCAGCGCGGTCGATGGCGAACAGTACGTCCAGGTCCTGGGTGGCGACGTCGTGCACCAACTGGTCGTAGGCGCGCTGCAGGAAGGTCGAATAGATCGCGACCACGGGCTTGGCGCCCTGGGTGGCCATGCCGGCGGCCAGTGTTACCGCATGCTGCTCGGCAATCGCCACGTCGAAGTAGCGCTTCGGGTATTCCTTGCTGAAGCGCACCAGGCCCGAGCCTTCACGCATGGCCGGGGTGATCGCCAGCAGTTGTGGATCAGCTGCAGCTGCGTCGCACAGCCAGTTGCCGAAGATGTCGGTATAGGTCGGCTTCTTGGGCGCGCCCTTTTCCGGCAGGCCCTTGCTGGGGTCGAACGGGCCGACGGCATGGTAGCCGATCTGGTCGTCCTCGGCCGGCTCGTAGCCTTTGCCCTTGGTGGTCATGATGTGCAGCAGGTGCGGGCCCTTGGCATCCTTCAGGTGCTTGAGGGTGGACAGCAGCAGCGGCAGGTCGTGGCCATCGATCGGGCCGGTGTAATGGAAGCCCATCTGCTCGAAGGCGGTGGATGGCACGAACATGCCCTTCCACTGTTCTTCCCAGCGCTTCACGAAGCGGGCAGGGGGGCTGTTGCGCTTGTCACCGAGGATCTTCTTGCCGCTCTCGCGCAACGCATTGAGGGTGCGGCTGGCGGTTGCCCGGCCGAGCATCTTGGTCAGTCCACCAACGGCTTCGGAGATGGACATGTTGTTGTCGTTGAGGATGACCAGCACGTTCGGCTCGTCGTCCATGCCGCCGGCGTGGGCCAGTGCTTCGAAGGCCATGCCAGCGGTCATTGCGCCATCGCCGATCACCGCGATCACCTTGCGATCATCGCCCTGGTTCTGGCGCGCGATGGCCATGCCCAGCGCGGCCGAGATCGAGGTCGAGGAATGGCCGACGCCAAACGTGTCGAACTCGCTTTCCTCGCGTTTGGGGAACGGTGCCACGCCATCCTTCTGCTTGACGGTGTGGATGCTGTCGCGGCGACCGGTGAGGATCTTGTGCGGGTAGGTCTGGTGGCCCACGTCCCACACCAACTGGTCGACCGGCGTGTCATACAGATAATGCAATGCGACGGTAAGCTCGATCACGCCCAGGCCAGCGGCGAAATGGCCGCCGCTCTTGCCTACCGATTCGATCAGGTAAGCGCGCAATTCCCCGGCGATGGCTGCCAGCTCGCTCTCATCGAACGTGCGCAGGTCATCGGGGGTCTGGATGCGCGACAGGCGCGGATAGCTGGCAGAGTCGATCATGGTCTTCGCGTTTCACTCGAAACGGTATTTTCCCCGTCCGGAGAGGGTGGGGCAAGCAAAGCGCGACGCCCGTGAATGCCGGATGACGTAGTTTGGCGCCAAGATGAAGCCTTTGTTCAGGCTGGCGGTGTCGTTGGCGTGAAATCGGGGGCGATGGCGTAGGTTTCAGGCCGCGCCGCGCTGCAGTGCCTTGCGTGGCAACTGCGCCTTCAGGAAGGCCATCTGGTCGGCCAGGATGTTTCGATTGGACAGGATCAGGTGCTCGATCCAGCTGGGCCGGTAAGGCACTGCCAGCAGCGGCATGTTGGCCTGCTGGGGGGTCCGGTTGCTCTTGCGCGAGTTGCAGTTGAAGCAGGCGGTGACCACGTTCTCCCAAGTGTCCTGGCCGCCCTTGGAGACCGGCATGACGTGGTCGCGGGTCAGCTGCGGGCGGCTGAAGTGCTGGCCGCAATACAGGCAGAGCTGCGCATCACGCGCGAACAGGGCGGTGTTGGTCAGGTTGGGGGTCGGGTCGATTGCGCGCGAACGGGCATGTCCGCGCGAGGCGATGATCGGGTGCAGGTCCATCCCGCTGCGCAGGCCGGTGAGGCGCGACATTGCGCCGTGCACATGCAGGCAGGGGTCGCCCAATGTCCAGGCGACGGCATCGCGTGCGTAGAGGCAGGCAGCGTCCTGCCAGGTGATCCAATCCAGCACGCGGCCATGCGCATCCAGCGACAGCAGTCGCACGGAGCCAAGGCGGTGAAGGGAGGGCGAAACTGAAAACCCGTCTGTCGGAGCGGACGTGCCGGCTCCGTTATCGATCAGACTACGCGGTGTAGTGTCTGTCTCCATCGGGTTAAAAGCTTATACACGATGCGTGACAGTTTGTGTAAAGGCGGGTGGCGCGGTGGGTTTTGTGGGAGCGGCGTGAGCCGCGACGCTGGGGTGTTTCCGGTCGCCAAAGGCCTACCCCTCCCCAGGCCTCCCCTTGGCCTGCGGCCAAAGGGAGGGGGCCAAGCAAAAGCTGCCCTCACCCCAACCCCTCTCCCGCAGGCGGGAGAGGGGCTTCAAGGTCGCAGGCTTGCCTGATCGCTCCCTTCTCCCGCGTGCGGGAGAACAAAGGGCCTGCCCCCGCGAAGGCGGGGGTGCCCAATGGGCGGATGAGGGGGCTTTTAGCTGCGTAGGCAGTTAGATCAATCGCCGAAGCGGACCGAATCCATTGCCATCAGCGAGTCGGCACCGGCGGCGATGCCGGCGGCGTGGCTCAGGGTGCGCGGCAGGATGCGGGCGTAGTAGAAACGCGCCGTTTCCAGCTTGGCCTGCTTGAAGGCCTCCGGGTGGCTGGAGCCCTGGGTGGCGACCACCGAGCGGGCCCACCAGTAGGCCACCGCGACATAGCCGCTGTAGAACAGGTAGTCCCAGCTGGCCGCGCCCAGTTCTTCGGGGTTGGCGGCGGCGCGCTGCAGCACGTCGATGGTCAGCTTGCCCCATTCCTTGGCCTTGCCGCCCAGTGCCGGCAGGAACTCGGCCACGGCCGGGTTGCTGGCGTTGGCAGCGATGAACTGCTCGATCTCGGCCAGGAACAGCTTCAGCCCGGCGCCCTGCGAAACCGCGGTCTTGCGACCGATCAGGTCCAGCGCCTGGATTCCGGTGGTGCCTTCATACAAGGTGGTGATACGCGCGTCGCGGGCGTACTGCTCCATGCCGTGCTCGGCGATGTAGCCGTGGCCGCCAAACACCTGCTGGCCGTTGTAAGTGGCTTCAATGCTCCACTCGGTCAGGCAGGCCTTGACGATCGGGGTGAGGAAGCTGACCAGTGTGTCGGCATCGGCGCGGACCTTGTCGTCCTTGGCGTGCTGGGCGGCATCAAGCTGGGTGTAAGCATGTGCGGCCAGCAGGCGGCCACCTTCGGTCAGTGCCTTGGTGGTCAGCAGCATGCGGCGCACATCGGGCTGGGCGATGATCGGATCCGCCGGCTTGTCAGCCAGGATCGGGCCCTTCGGTGCGCGCGACTGCAGGCGCTCACGGGCATAGGCCAAAGCGCCCTGGTAGGCACGCTCGGACTGCGCCAGGCCCTGCACGCCAACGCCGAGGCGGGCGGAGTTCATCATCACGAACATCGCCTGCAGGCCCTTGTGTGGCTGGCCGACGAGGTAGCCCTGCGCTCCGTCGAAGTTCATCACGCAGGTGGACGAGCCGTGGATGCCCATCTTGTGTTCCAGCGCGCCACAGCGCAGTTCATTGCGCTCGCCCTGGTTACCGTCGCGGTCGACCTTGTACTTTGGGGTGACGAACAGCGAAATGCCCTTCGGGCCGGCCGGTGCGTCCGGCAGCTTGGCCAGGACCAGGTGCACGATGTTGTCGCTGAGGTCGTGCTCGCCGGCGGTGATGAAGATCTTGGTGCCGGTGATGGAGTAGCTGCCGTCCGCGTTCGGCTCGGCGCGGGTCTTGAGCAGGCCCAGGTCAGTGCCGGCATGCGGCTCGGTCAGGCACATGGTGCCGGTCCAGTTACCGGCGACCAGCGGCTTGAGGAAGGCTTCCTTCTGCCAGTCTTCGCCGTAGTGCTTGAGCGCTTCAACCGCGCCGTGCGACAGCATCGGGAACAGGCTCCAGGCCAGGTTGGCCGAAGACACCATTTCGCTCAACGCCATGCCCAGCGTTTCCGGCATGCCCTGGCCGCCGAAGTCCGGCGATGCGGTCAGGCCGGTCCAGCCGCCTTCCACGAACTGTGCATAGGCTTCCTTGAAGCCCGGTGCGGTGGTGACTTCACCGGTGGCCTTGTCCAGCTTGCAGCCGGTCTGGTCGCCAATGGCATTGAGCGGGGCCAGTACGGCGCCGCTGAAACGGCCGGCTTCTTCCAGCACAGCGTCGATCACGTCGGCGCTGGCGTCTTCAAGACCCATCGCGGCAAACAGGGATTCGGCCTTCAGCACGTCGTGCAGGGCGAAACGGAGGTCGGTAACGGGGGCTTTGTAGTTGCTCATCAGAACGATCTCGAACGATGCGGGAAACGGTGGGGGATCAGCGCAGCACGCCGGGCAGGCCCGGGGCCTGGTTGAGGCTGTTGCGCGATTTGATGTCGAAACTGCGTTGCTTCTTGTCTTCCGGAGTGACGCTGACGCTGCCTTCCAGCTCGTAGAACAGCGAGCTGCTGCCGGCCAATGCATCGGCCACCACCAGGCGCGCGGCCGAGGCCGGTTGCAGGCGCACCTTGATCACGTCGGCTGATTCGGGGCCGATCGACACAGCGGGTGTTGCGCTGAGCGTACCGGCAGCCTGGTCACCGACCTTGACGGCCAGGGAGACACTTTCAAAGCGCATCGGCATGGAGCTGTAGTTGCGCAGGCGCAGCTCCACATCCCAGTTGCCGTCGTTGCCCACGGTGAGCTGCTGGATACTGGCAGCCGGCTCGGACACACGCTTGACCGGGCCACTGCCGCAGGCAGTGAGGACAAGGGCAAGCACGGCGATCAGGGCGTACTGAGGGCGGAAACGCATGGGTCTGGGTCCTCGAATGTGGAGCTTGTCGGCGAAGGATACTACGGCGTATGGCGCGGCGGGCGGGTACAGGTATGCACGTGCGACCAATTGGCGACAGGATGGCGGAACCTGCGCGGTCGCGCATCAAGTGATGCAAGGGGCAGTGGTTGCCGCCTTTCGCGTCACTTTCTGGGGATACATCAATGCGTTCATTCAAGTTGTTGCCGCTTGCAAGCGCTATCCGCGGCGGTCTGGCAGTTGTGGCGCTGTGCGCCGCGGTCCCGGCGTTGGCTGCGCCCCCGCAGTTCGACCTTGAGGCCGGCACCATCGAAGACGTACTGCCCGAGTTTGCCCGCCAGGCGGGGGTGCAGATCGTGGCGCCTGCGCATTCAGGTGACTCCGGGCGGGTCGCGGTAGCTGAGCTCAAGGGCCAGATGGAGCCGCGCGAAGCCTTGGCGTGGCTGCTGGCTGGAACCGGCCTGACGGTGGCTTCGGACGACGGTCGCACCATCACCCTGCGTGCCGCGGCCCCGATGCTGGCGTCGCTGTCCGGACTCGGTGGGCTGGCGGTAGGGCAGGCGGCGCAGCCGGAACCGGCCCCGCAGACGGCAGCCGCCGACAGTCCCAAGGTCAACACGCTGGACCAGGTCACCGTAGTCGGCAGCCAGATCAAGGGCAGCAAGTCGGCCGCGATCCTGCCGGTGGCAACGCTGCAGGCCGAGCAGATCGAGGCGACCGGCGCGGTCTCCGGCGACGACCTGTATCGGTCGATCCCGCAGATGGGTGATGTCTCCTTCAGTGGTACCAATGGCGGCAACAGCTCCAACTACGCGCGCGGCGATATCGCCTCGGTCAACCTGCGCGGGCTGGGCGTGGGCAATACCTTGCTGCTGATCAACGGACGCCGGACCGTGGTGCACCCCACCAGCCAGGCTGACGGTAACCTGGTGCCGGTACTGACTTACAACGCCAACGCGGTGCCGGTGGCCAACCTGCGCAGGGTGGAGGTGCTGCTGGACGGTGCGGCGGCGATCTACGGCACCGATGCGGTGGCCGGCGTGGTCAACAACGTACTGCGCGACGACATGGATGGCGGAACCATCAGCGTGCAGAAGGGGTTTGGCGAGGGCACCGACCTGAGTGACATCGGCATCAACGGCATGTGGGGCAAAAATTCCGAAGACCTGCGCTCCAACATCACCATCGCCTTCAACTACTACAACACCACGGGCCTGAACTCGCTGGACCAGGACTGGACACGCAATGGCAACCGTGCGGCGGATTTCCTGGGCACGCCGTTTGAAGGCCTGGCCGGTACCGACAACCGCAATACCAACAGCCCTTGGGGTAACTTCACCGTCAATGGCCCGCGCGTGTCGCAGAACGGCGCCTGGTTGACCACGGCGGCCGGCGCCTTCCATGTGCAACCAACCAGCAACAGCGGTTGCGAGGCCACCATCGGTGATGGCCTGTGCGTACAGTCCGGCAGCAAGGCGACGTCGGCGGCCGATGCCAACCTTCGCGACAACCAGCAGGCACAGTACCCCCTGTCGATCAGCCCGGATGTGCGCCGCCTCAACCTGTTCGTCACCGGCAAGCACGATTTCGACAATGGCCTGTCGTTCTTCAGCGAAGCGGGAATCTACGACTCGCGGGCCTACAGCCTGCAGAATGGCGTGAACACCATCACCGCGCTGCCGATGACGGTGGCCGCCAGCAACTACTGGAACCCGTTCGGCGCGATGTACCTGCCGGACGGGTCGCTCAACCCCAATCGCCTTGAAGGCCTGAACATCGGCGCCGACGGCGTGCCGGTCACCATTACCAGCTACCGGTTCGAACGGCCCACCCGCATCGAAGTCAACAACACCCAGGTGCGTGCGTTGGCGGGCCTGCGTGGTTTCCATTACGGCTTCGACTGGGAATCGGCGGCCTTGTACTCGCAGGCGAAGGTGAAGGACACGCAGGATGCAGTGAGCATGTCGCTGTTCCAGCAGGCGTTGGCCAATCCCACGGCATCCGCCTACAACCCGTTCTGCGGCGGCTGCAATGATTGGGACAAGCTGGACCAGTTCTTCTACAAGGCGCAGCGGCAAAGCAAGACCGAGCTGTTCCTGTGGGATTTCAAGGCGTCGCGGGCCGATCTGTTCAAGACCTGGGCGGGCGATGTCGGGATGGCTGCAGGGCTGGAAGTGCGCCACGAAACCCAGCGCGATGATCGCGATGCACGCGTGGATGGTTCGGTGACCTTTACCGATGCCATCACCGGCGTTGAGTACCCCAGCGACATGTACGGCGTCAGCCCGACCCCGGATACCTACGGCTCGCGCACGGTTGCAGGTTTGTTCGCGGAGTTCTCGGTGCCGCTGGTATCGCCGGAGATGAACATCCCGTTGGTGCGTTCGCTGGACCTGCAGGTGGCTGGCCGCGCTGAGCGGTACAACGACTTCGGCAATGTGGCCAAACCCAAGGTCGCCCTGGGCTGGCAGTTGTTCGACGGGCTGACCTTGCGCTCGTCATGGGCCAAGGGCTTCCGTGCGCCCAACCTGGAGCAAATCAACGCCACGGTGGTAAGCCGCTCCAACAACCGCACCGACTATATCCAGTGCGAAGCCGATGTGCGTAGCGGCACGCAGGCCTCGATCGCCAACTGTGGCGGCTATACCTACTCGACCACGGCGCGCCGTTCCGGCAACCCCAACCTCAAGCCGGAGACGTCCACCAATACCAGCGCCGGCCTGGTCTTCCAGCCGCGTTTCATTCCGGAAAGCTACGGTCGCTTCACCTTCGCGGTGGATTACTACAAGTACGAGCAGGAAGGCATCATCGGCCTGTTCGGCGAAGGCAATGCCTTGATCCTGGACTATCTGCTGCGCCAGCAAGGCAGCAGCAATGCGGCGGTGGTCCGCGCTGACCCGACTGCGGACGATATCGCGCGCTTCGCCGGTACCGGATTGGATGCGGCCGGCAAGGTGCTCTACGTGACGGATCAATACGTCAACCTGGAGCCGCAGACCCTGCGCGGCGTGGATTACAACTTCAGCTGGAATTCCCCGGAAACCGCGATCGGTCGCTTCGACGTATCGGTCACCGGTACCCACCTGATCGAGTTCTACCGCCAGCGTTCGCCCGCCTTGCAGGCTCTGGAAGATGCAAAGGCCAGTGGTCTGGTGGACCCATCCATCCGCATCACCGGTGGTGGTGACCTGATCGGCAACGGCGGCAATCCGGAATGGAAGTGGTCAGGTACGCTTACCTGGCGTTACCAGCAAATGTCGGTGGGCGCGAATGCGCGCTATGCCAGTTCATACGTTGACAATGGACTGACCCTCGCCGACGGTACGCCGTGGACGGTCAAGTCCCAGACCCTGGCCAATGCCTTCGTCAAATACGATTTTGAACGCGAAGGCTGGCTCAGCGGTGTGTCGTTGAAAGTGGGGGCCAACAACGTCGCCAACAAACGCCCCCCGGTTGCTGACGATGTGTTCGGTTACCCGTCCGGCGTTTACCTGGCCAATCCACGTTACTGGTACGTCAGCGTGAGCAAGGCGTTCTGATGCCCAAGCCATGTGCCCGTTGCTGGGCGGCACAAGCCGTGCGGGTGGTGCGATGAGCGCATCACTTGCGCGGCAGCGTGCCAGTTGGTTGGCCGAGCACGTGCTGCCGTGTGAGCCGGCACTGCGCGAATGGTTGCGACGGCGCTTGTCGCTGCGGCAGGACGTGGATGACGTCATCCAGGAAACCTACGCCATCCTCGCCGGCATGGCAGATGTGTCACACATCCAGCAGCCCAAAGCCTATGTCTATTCGGTTGCGCACTCGGTGGTGTTGCAACAGTTGCGGCGTGCGCAGGTGGTATCGATCGAGGCGGTGGCGGAGATAGACCGGGTTGCCATCGCCGGTGATGAGATCAGCCCCGAGCGCACAGCGTCGTCCCGGCAGGAACTAGCGCGTATCGGCGCACTGATCGACAGCCTGCCGGACAAATGCCGGCAGGCCTTCGTGCTGCGGCGGGTGGAGGGCTATTCGCAGCGAGAGATCGCCCAGCGTATGCAGATCAGCGAGAACACCGTGGAGAAACACATCTGCAAGGGAATCCGGGTATTGATGGATTCGATGAAGCGCGATGCCAATGGAGTGGAGCAGGAAATGGAGCGGTCCGCCGCGGAAGGAGCAAGCAATGCGCGCCGGCGCTGATATGAGTATTGATGACATTGCCGCGGCCTGGGTTGCGCGCGAGGATCGGGCGCCGCTGACCCAGGACGAGGCCGCAATGCGCGATGCGTGGCTGCAGGCCGATGCGCGCCATTTCGGCGCCTACGCGAGAGCGCATGCGGTGCTGGCCCGTACCGACCGCGCCAGGGCCTTGTCGGCCGGTGGCATGGGCCGTGCCTATACGCCGCATGCCCCGCGGCGAGCGCGGCGCGTGCTGCGCTGGGTGGTTGCGGCCGCCGCCGCTGTCGGCGTGCTGGCCATCGGCGTGCAGCGGCATGAGCCGGGCAACGAGTACTACGCTACGCGCAAGGGAGAGATCCTGCGCGTGCCATTGCAGGATGGTTCGGCAATCACGCTGGATTCGGATTCGCAGGTGCGTGTTCGCTTCAGCGAACGTCGCCGCGACATCCAGTTGCTACAGGGCGAAGCGCTGTTCGATGTGGCCAAGAATCCCGACCGCCCATTCGTGGTGCGCGCGGATGACACCGACGTCACTGCCGTTGGCACCAGCTTTGCCGTGAGCCTGACCGAGCGCCGCAGTGGTGGGGTCGAAGTGCTGGTGCGCGAAGGCGTGGTGGATGTGGCCGATACGCAGGGTGCGGTGGCGCCCACGCGGCTGGTGGCCAACTATCGTGCACTGGCCAATCGCAGCCACGGCATTCGCATCGAGGCAGTGCCTACTGATGACGTCGACCAGCAGCTGGCGTGGCGTGAGGGCATGCTTTCCTTCAACGGTGACACCTTGTCGGTGGCCGCTGCGCAGTTCATGCGTTACAGCGACACCCGCATCGTGATCGATGACCCGCTGGTGGGTAGCCGCCGCATTGTTGGTCTGTATTCGGCCAGTGATCCGGCGGGGTTTGCGCGCAGTGTCGCGCTCAGCCTTGGGCTGGTGGTGCAGCAGGACGGGAACGTCGTGCGGCTGAGCTCTCCCGATACCGCGCCGCATATGGCGCGGTCCATGCAATGACTTTGGGTACATGAACATGCAGCACTGCATCAAGCGTAGTTTTGCCATGGCGGTCGCGACCGCGCTACTGCTGGGCCACGGTCAGGCCAGCATCGCCGCGACCACCGCCGGTTCGGCGGTGCTCATCCGCGACGCGGTGGTATTCGATGGCACCGGTCGCGCACCGTATGCGGCCAGTGTCCTGGTCGAAGGTGGACGCATTGCCGCCATTGGCGAGCAGCTGAGCGTGCCAAAAGGCGCGCGCGTGGTGAACGCACGTGGGCAGGCGCTGTTGCCGGGCCTGTTTGACCTGCATACGCATTGGACGCCGAATGCCACGCCTTCCGAACTGCCGCAGGTTGCCAACCTGTATATGGCCGCTGGCGTAACCACGGTCAGCGACTTCCATGAACCGCCGGAAGCCTACGCACCGCGTCGTGCCTGGTTGGCGTCGATTGCCGCACCGGACGTCAAGTTCGCCGCGCGCATGAGCACACCACTGGGGCACGGTGCCGACTGGGGCGACGAGAACACCACCCGCTGGGTGAACTCGCCCGAGGCGGCGCGCGCCGGCGTGCAGGCGGTGGCCGCTTACAAGCCCGACTTCATCAAGGCATTTACCGATGGCTGGCGCTATTCCAACGCCGCCGACAACAGCTCGATGGATGAGGAAACCCTTGCTGCACTGGTCGATGAGGCGCACAAGCATGGGCTCAAGGTGTTCACCCACACGGTGATGGTCAAGCGCGGCAAGACTGCCGCCCGCGCCGGCGTGGACGTGATCGCGCACAGCGTGCAGGACGGCCCGGTGGACGCCGAGTTGATCCAGCTGATGCGCGAGCATGGCACTGCGTACGCACCGTCATTGGCGGTGTACCTGCCCGAGCGTGTGGATGGCAGCGGTCGCGAGGGTGCCAAGCCGGCAGTATTGGCACAGCGTGAGCAGAACTTCGCCAATGCCCTGGGCAACGTCAAGGCGCTGCACGATGCGGGTATTCCGGTGGTGGTCGGAACCGATGCCGGCATGACCGGAACGCCCCACGGTGCCTCCACCCTGCGCGAGCTGGAGTTGCTGGTGCAGGCAGGGCTCAGCCCCAGCGAGGCCCTGGTGGCCGGCACCTCCGCCAGTGCCAAGGCCTTGGGCGTGGCGGATCGCGGCACCATCGAGGTCGGCAAGCGCGCTGATCTGCTGCTGGTACGCGGCCAACCCTGGCAACACATCGCAGATATCCGCAACACCCAGCAGGTGTATGTGGCGGGCCGCCAGGTGCAGGGCAAGGGGGCCGTATTGCCTGCCGGAAACAAGGCATTGGCCTTGCCAGCGATGGCAGTTGCCGCCTTGGTGGATGATTTTGAGCGGGCAGATGGCCGCACCGCGCTCGACACGCTGCGGGTGGATGAAGCAGATGGTGGCAATGATCGTACCTGGCAGGTGACCGAGGTGGTGGCGCGCGAAACCGGCGGCAAGGCGCTGGTCACGCAGGCCAAGCTGTCGAGCAAGGACACTGCATTTGCCGCAGCCATCCTGCCGCTGAGCCGTGGGTCGGTGGCGCCGGTGGATGCCACCGCCTACCGCGGCGTGCGCTTCGAGCTGCGCGGCAGCGCGCCGGCGCTGCGGTTCGAAGTGCGGGCCTTGGGCAACCGCCGCTTTGCCGCGCCGCTGCAGGCCGCCGATGGCTGGCAAACGGTGGAGATTCCATTCGTCGCACTGCAGGGCCAACCGCCTTACCGCAGCAAGGCACCGGTGCCGACGTGGCGGGGCGATGACCTGCAGCAACTGGTGTTCTCTGCAGGGGGTGAACCGGGTAGCAAGGTCTGGTTCGAAATCGACAACGTGCGTTTCTACTGACCCGGCGGAGTTGCCTGGATGCTGAAGCCAACATGTTTGTGCCTGGGACTGATGGCGCTGCTTCTGCCTACGGCAGTGATGGCTGCCGCAACCGATGATGGAGCGGACGTCATTGCCGTGCTCGACGCCTATGCGTCGCGGCAGGCCGAGGTAGGCCTGCAGCTATGGCAACAGCCGGAGCTGGGTTACCTGGAGCAGGCCTCTTCGGCGCTGCTGCAGCGCGAACTGCGCGATGCCGGCTTCCGCATACAGGCCGGCGTGGCCGGCATGCCGACAGCGTTTGTTGCCAGCTACGGCAGGCGGGGCAAGGGGCCGGTGATCGCCCTGTTGGCCGAGATGGATGCGCTGCCGGGGATGGCGCAGGCGGCCGCGCCTGTACGTACGCCCATCGCTGGCCAGGATGCCGGCCAAGCCTGCGGCCACAATCTGTTCGGTGCGGCATCGGTTGGCGCCGCGCGCGCCATCGCGCAGTGGTTGCAACACAGCGGGCAAGAGGGCGAGGTGCGCTTGTATGGCACGCCGGCGGAGGAGGGCGGCTCGGGCAAGGTCTACATGACCAAGGCCGGTCTGTTTGATGATGTTGATGCAGTGCTGCACTGGCATCCGTCGTCAGAAAACTCGGCTGCGCAAGGCACCAGCCTGGCCAACATAAGTGGCAAGTTTCGCTTCCATGGCCGTGCCGCACATGCAGCCATTGCCCCGGAGCGTGGCCGATCCGCACTGGATGGCGTGGAAGCCTTCAACTACATGGCCAACCTGATGCGCGAGCACGTGCCGGAGGGCACGCGCATCCACTACATCATCAGCAACGGCGGCGCCGCACCCAATGTGGTGCCTGATGAAGCCGAGGCGTATTACTACGTGCGCCACACCGATCCGGCGGTCGTGCGCGATGTGTTCGAGCGCCTGCGCAAGGCAGCCGAAGGCGCTGCACTGGGTACCGGCACCTGTGTTGAATTCGAGCAGACCGGGGGCGTGTTCTCGTTGTTGCCCAACGATACCCTGGGGCAGGTGATGCAGGCGGCGCTGCAGCAGGTGGGCGGCGTGCACTACGACGCAGCAGAGCAGGCATTTGCCCAGCAACTGCAGCAAAGCCTGGAGAAGCATCCGGACCTGAAGCAGGCGACGGCGCTTCAAGCCTATCGCGCCGACCTCGCAGGCAGTGCGTCCACCGACGTTGGTGACGTCAGTTGGAACGTGCCGACCGTGGGCGTGGGCACGGCCACCTGGGTACCCGGTACGCCTGCCCACAGCTGGCAGGCAGTGGCAGCCTCGGGCATGTCCATCGGCAACAAGGGCGCGCTGAATGCGGCCAAGGTCCTGGCGTTGGCGGGGGTGACGCTTTTGCAGTCGCCGGAAACAATCGTTGCCGCGAAGAATGAATTCACCGCCCGGCGCGGTGAGGCCTTCCGCTACCAGCCCTTGCTCCAGCGCGAGAATCCACCGCTGGACTACCGACGCAAGCCTGAGCCCTGATCCACGCTGTCTCCGTGTTGAAACGCCGGTTCGACATTGGCTTCACCGTGTCGCTGGCATTGTGGCGATGGAGCAATGCTGCTGGGTAGCCCATTGCTCCTTGGGGCGGCGGCCCGATCCCCTCCATCGGGTCGCCGTCCGAATTTGTTGCAGGCCTGTCACGCCGCATCCGAATGGGTCTGTTGGGGAAGCGGTCGTAATCACATCGGTTGCGATTGCCTGTGCTTGGCCGGACGGGGGCTGATGTGCTGTTCGGATGGGCCGCGCGACAGACGATGGCTCAGGCTTGCAACCACCATGCGACGCTGAGCAGCCAAGCCGACATCATCGGGATGACGAAGATTCCGAGGACTTGTTTGCTATTGCGCAGCCGTGAGCCGAGCAGGGCGTGCAGCAACAGACCCGCGCCGAGCAATACGCCTATGTAGCTGGCAATACCACACATGCCGAATGAAGCGCCGGCGATCCAGATTGCTGCCGGCAGGTGCACGGCCATTCGTGCTTTCCATATCGCGTCGTGGCCTGCGCCATTGATCGATGCCATGTCGATCATCGCGTCGCAGAGCAACCACAAATGCCCGGCAAACTTCAGTTCAATGGCGCCTGGCAACAGGTGCACGACCGGCAACAGCGCGAGGTGATACAGCAACCCCATGCAGTCACCAACGAAAAGGCTTCTGTGCTTCAGGGCAAACATCAGCAGCCAGCCACAGAGTGACAGCAAGGGCAGCAGTGAGGTGTAGGGAATGGTTTGCATGAACATGGTGACGTTCCTTGGTCGATCAATGGAAGGGCGTAATGCAACGCGCTCAGTCCACTCGAACGATGCCAGGAAGGCGGCAACCGACGGGCAAGCACTGGCGCGTGCTTCCGTCGTGGTCCGCGGCCCTTGAAGGGCTGGAAAAGCTGTTCAGGTTGAACAGTGACCGGAGCTCACCAAATACCGGTCCGCCATTTTCGACCCGCCGATCATAGGAGCGCGCGGGTTGTCTGCCAAGTGGTCACTGCCGGCGCGGGGGACTCACACAATCAGGGGGGGAATCCGCCCCTGCACCTATTCAATCGAATCGAACAGGGTTCTGACCACATAGGCAGCGCACGCGACGGCTGAAGCGTTCGACATAGATATTTTTCCGCCTGCCTGCTTGGTGGAATGTACGCGATGCGGATGCCCTTTCGTTGAACTCAGGCCAGCGGCGCACCACTGCTGAGACTGCCTAGCAAAACAGCCCGTTCACCTTATTGCCTCCCGGCGTGACTATGCTAATCGCCAAGGTGCTCAATGGAACGGTATGGGACGATTGCCAGCCAACATCGTAGCGTCACTAGGGACGGTGCTTATCGCCACATCCTGTACGCAGACTGCGCCATCTACTGCGACGGCTCCGGCCCCTGGCGCTGTATCTGTTGCCATCACAAGCCACGCACTTGAGGTCAGAGGGCTTGAACACCGGATACTGGATTATGCCGATGCGCTGGCAAGATCCAGCGATATCACGGCTGATTCGTTCGGGAACGCCCTCGGCGTATCACTCAGCGGTCCGGGGAAAACTCCAACAGACGGGACATCCGCCATCACATCACTTGGTGGAGGCTATGGGTTCACTGCCGAGCTGATACCTGGCAGCAATGGTACTCAGGCCATCATCAACATGGGAATGATGGATGGCCGCGGGCTGATGCAGATGGAAGATCCCGGCTGCATCATGGATGCCGACGCTGTCTCGCTGGCCTTGGAACAGCGTGGCTACAAGAGAACTATCACTGAGCGTTTCGCTTCCGGCTGGCTGCGTGAACACCACCGTGAGGCGCCCGGCTCAGAGAGTATGTTTATTGATATGCGCCTCTACAAAACCAAGGCTGGCGCTCTCTGCGTTCAGCGAATTGCTCTATACGGAGGCACTAGTGAGGCCGGTTGACCCTCGGATTGAGCCGCTATTGGCGAATCTGGCAAGCGAACATGGATTCCCGACGGATGCAATTGACACAAACCGTCAAGCCATTAATGAGTCACCGTACCTCACAAACCTTCTCGCCGACGCCGCCACCAATGGCCATGTGGAGCACATTGCGCTTTCCCACGACAAGCATAGTGGGGGAGTTAATTCCCGCAGATTAGCTGAAGCCCGAAGTGGAACTTTCTCGTACCCCTTTCCTAGGAGATTCCATGAAAACATCGGTAATCCCCGATTTTGGCGGCTGCCAAAAGTGGGGCCATGCGGTCACTGCCAAGTTCATAGCTGGCTTGGTGCATCAGATGCTCGTCTTCCCAGTGGCTGTGGCTAGTCGGTCGGTAGGTTTTGCATGACACCGGCGGCGGGCGTACACTGGCCCTGTCGTGTGGGGCGGTAGCTCAGCTGGGAGAGCGTCGCGTTCGCAAGCTGGCCGGTAAAAGCCGGAATCGCTTCACCGATCAATGACTAAACCAACGCCCGCTCATCAGCGGGCGTTTCGCGTAAGGCGGTCGGGGAGGGCGAGCGAGTCGCCGTCACTTGCGCTTACTTCTACGATGAAGCGTCAATGCGGGTGAGGACGAGGACCAGCTGCATTGGCATGGGCTGGTCTCGTTGATCGCTTGAACCTCAGTGCGTCGCACAGGTCATGCGAGCTTTCAGTTGGAAGGGGGCTTTGCGGGACAAGAAGTTAGCCACTTGCCGGGGAGGGGTAAGCCGTCTACAAGCCGCCTGACATGCAAGCACATAAGCCTGCAGCTGCCTCGAATCTATCTACGCTAGAACCTCTAAAGCATTCTCGATTCAATGAGAGGCTGTGCCAAACATTGATGCAAACCAGAAGGCCTTCTGATTGCGCAACCAGCTCGAATAGGCAGGGCGGTCAAGAACCGCAAGCTGTTCCATGGGTACACCATACCTCCAGAAAAAAGCAATCAACTCCCTTAAGGAGGCTTCATCAACAGCTCCGGAATCGACATGCAATTGAAGCTCAGTCCCAACGCCTTCATGGCGAAGTACGCACTTGATCCCATTCAACCAATGAAAGAATGCACCCTCGTCTCCCGCTGAGTAGAAGCGAACTCGGGACAGGGACAACACCAAGTTTTCAGAAGAAATCACCGTCTACGCCCATCGAGAGGAGGTTGAAATATTTCCGTCAATAACGTTCATTCGGGCAGCTCGCCGAATCGCAGCGATAGTCGTCCGGACTTACCGTAATCCCTCCATTCTTGCGTATTGAAACACGCCGATACATTCCCGGAGGCGGAATTGCCCCAACTTCGGCCCCTTCAGGGAGAAGATTCCAGCTCGTCACGTCGCCGCATATTGTCTTGCCCGCGAGGCGTTCGTCTTTAATGCCTCTCTCGTCAAGAGCCCTTCTAACGGACACAGGTGGATCCGGATCCACGCCCTTGAAGTGCTTACAAATAATGCCGCCCATTTTTACATCGTAAGCTCCCGCCGAGCTTTCCGGAGGACTGCACGATGCTAATAGTCCCAAGAGAGTCACCACCCAGATGCGTTGCACTGTCGATCTCTTCGTTGGTTCAAAGCTTGATTGAATGACTGATCCGCATCTGAGCTGCCCAATCCACCGTCGCGGAGGCGATCTATGCATTCCATTTGCACTTTGTAAGCTCTGCACTCCAGCTCGTTCTGAAATGATACTACAACAGGATCGTCTGCACTCCACTCTTTTGGGAATGGCGCAGCGCCCAAGGGCCTCCCTACGCAAACGTTCGGATATCTAGCCTGCTGACGGCCTCTCAAATCTTGAGCCGATCTAAGGTGGAAAAATCGGCGTGTTTGGGGCTGTCCGAAATGCCTCGGCGAACTGCGCTGGCGCGGCATTTCCCAAGGACGAATGCGGACGAAAATGATTGTAGTCGGTTCTCCATTTTTCGATCTTCTGGCGGGCATCGTCAAGGGACAGGAACCAGTGCACGTTCAGACATTCGTCTCGGAATGAACCATTGAAAGATTCGACGAACGCGTTATCGGTCGGCCTACCCGGGTGCGAAAAGTCGATCGTAACGCCATTATCGTAAGCCCATTTGTCCAGCACGATACTGATGAATTCAGGCCCATTATCCGCCTGAACCCGGCGCGGTGAACCGCGTTCCTGTCGCAGGTATTCCAGCGTTTCGACAACATCTTCGCCACGCAGGCTCTGCCCCATGACAATGGCCAGGCATTCGCGGCTGAAGTTGTCGTCCATGTAATGACCCACTGAAAACCTGCTCAGGTGTTAGTTTTCCCAAAGGAGACACCG
>NZ_DAMBEF010000053.1:0-20844 GCF_032061965.1 Stenotrophomonas sp.
GCCACGCCGGTGGCGCAGTTGTTGAGGTGGCAGATGCGCAGGTACTTGCAGCCCAGCACGATCATCGGGCCGGTGCCGAAGCCGAAGCTGTCGGCGCCGAGCAGCGCGGCCTTGACCACGTCCAGGCCGGTCTTCAGGCCGCCATCGGTCTGCAGGATGGTGCGGCTGCGCAGGTCGTTGCCAACCAGTGCCTGGTGCGATTCGGCCACGCCCAGTTCCCACGGCACGCCGGCGTAGCGGATCGAGCTGATCGGCGAAGCACCGGTGCCGCCATCGTGGCCGGACACGGTGATCAGGTCGGCGCCGGCCTTGACCACGCCAGCAGCAATGGTGCCGACGCCGGCATGCGAGACCAGCTTCACCGATACCAGCGCATCCGGATTGACCTGCTTCAGGTCATAGATCAGCTGCGCCAGATCTTCGATCGAATAGATGTCGTGGTGCGGCGGCGGCGAGATCAGGCCGATGCCGGGCTTGGCATAGCGCAGGCGCGCGATCAGCTCGTTGACCTTGTGGCCGGGCAGCTGGCCGCCTTCGCCGGGCTTGGCGCCCTGCGCGACCTTGATCTGCAGCACTTCGGCATTGACCAGGTATTCGGCAGTAACACCGAAGCGGCCAGAGGCCACCTGCTTGATCTTGGAACGCTTCTCGGTGCCGTAGCGGGCGGGGTCTTCGCCGCCTTCGCCGGAGTTGGAACGGCCGCCGAGGCGGTTCATCGCAATCGCCAGTGCTTCGTGCGCTTCCGGCGACAACGCGCCCAGCGAAATGGCGGCGGTGTCGAAACGCTTGAACAGCGCTTCGGCCGGTTCCACTTCGTCCAACGGCACCGGCGTAGTGGCCGGCTTGAGCTGCAGCAGGTCGCGCAGCGCCGAGGTCGGGCGCGAATGCACCGCGTCCATGTACTTGCGCCAGTCGGCCGCGTCGCCGGTACGCGATGCGCGCTGCAGCGTCATCACCACGTCCGGGTTGTACATGTGGTATTCGCCGCCATGCACGTACTTGAGCAGGCCGCCAACTTCCGGCTCGGCCAGATCGTTCCAGGCGCGCACGGTGAGTTCGCGTGCTTCGGTATCCAGCCGTGCCAGGCCAACGCCGCCGATGCGGGCGGCGGTATCCGGGAAGCACAGTTCAACCACGTCCGGATCAAGGCCGACGATTTCGAACAACTGCGCGCCACGGTAACTGGCGACGGTACAGATGCCCATCTTGGAGATGATCTTGCTCAGGCCCTTGTAGATGCCCTTGCGGTAGCTGCGGCCGATCTGCGAGACCTCACCGCCTTTCTTCAGCTGCAGGATGCCGCGACGGCCCAGATCGAACAGCGTCTGGTAGGCCAGGTACGGGTACACCGCGGTCGCACCAAAACCCAGCAAACAGGCCATATGGTGCGCATCGCGCGCGGTGCCGGTTTCCAGGATCAGGTTGACGTCGCAACGCAGGCCGACCTTGGACAGATGGTGGTGCACGGCGCTGGTGGCCAGCAGGGCATGCACCATCGGCCGGTCGGCAACCGGGTAGCGGTCGGACAGCAACAGCATCACCACACCCTCGCGCGCGGCCTGCTCGCACTCGGCGCAGATGCGTTCGATGCCGGCCTTCAAACCTTCCTCGACGCTGTAGGACAGGTCGATCAGGCGGTTGCGTTCGACGTACTGCTCCATCTTCAGCAACTGGCGCAGCTTGCGCTGGCTCAGCACCGGCGAGTTGAGGATGACGTGGTTCACCGTCTCCGCGCCGGCGTGGAAGATGTTGGTCTCCTTGCCGAGCTGGGTGGTCAGCGACATCGCGCAGTCTTCGCGCAGCGGATCGATCGGTGGGTTGGTGACCTGCGCGAAGGCCTGGCGGAAGTAGTCGTACAGCGGCCGGGTGTTGCGGCTGAGTACTGCGATCGGCGTGTCATCGCCCATCGAGCCGGTGGCTTCCTGCCCGGTTTCGGCCAGTGGCCGCAGCACCTGTTCCAGTTCTTCGGTCGTGAGCTGGAACAGCTTGTGGTAACTGCGCAGCGTGGCTTCGTCGAACGGTTCCTCGGCCAGCGAGGGATCGATCAGCTCGGTCTGCAGGTAGGTCACGCCCTGGTGCAGCCATTGCTTGTACGGTGCACGCGCACGGTTGATGCGGTCGATGGCTTCCGAATCGAGCAGGTCGCCGCGCTTGAGGTCGATGGCCATCATCTGGCCCGGGCCAAGCTTGCCCTTGCGCACCACGCGCTCGGTTGGCACTTCCCATACGCCGGCCTCGGAGGCCACCAGGAAGTGGCGGTCGGAGGTCAGCATCCAGCGCGCCGGGCGCAGGCCGTTGCGGTCGAGGGTGCAGGCGGCATAGCGGCCGTCGCAGGCAACGATGCCGGCCGGGCCATCCCAGGGCTCGCTGTTCAAACCATAGAACTCGTAGAAGGCGGCCAGGTCGGCGTCCTTGAACTCCAGCGACTGTGTCGCCGGCGGCACCAGGATGCGCAGCGCCTGGATCAGCTCCATGCCGCCGGACACCATCAGCTCCAGCATGTTGTCCATGCTCTGCGAGTCCGAGCCGTGCATCGAGATCACCGGGTCGAGCTCGGCGATGTCGAACTTCGGCGTCTTCCACACCTTGCTGCGCGCCTGCGCCCAGTGGCGGTTGCCTTCGATGGTGTTGATCTCGCCGTTGTGGGCGAGCATGCGGAACGGGTGTGCCAGCGGCCAGCGCGGCAGGGTGTTGGTGGAGAAGCGCTGGTGGAACACCACCACGCTGGACGCCAGTTCATGGCGCTGCAGGTCCGGGTAGAAGGTGCTCAGCTTGTCCGGCAGCACCATACCCTTGTAGCTGATGGCCTCGGCGCTTAGCGTGGTGACGTAGTAATCGGTGACATCGCGCAGGCTCTGCTCGCTGCGGCGGCGGGCCATGAACAGGGCCAGGGCGAACTGCTCGGCACTCTGCTCAATGCCTGCATCGACGAATACCTGTTCGATCTTCGGCAAGGTGTCGCGCGCCAACTGGCCGCAGACGCTGTCATCGGTGGGAACCTCGCGCCAGCCGCGCGGATGACAACCGGCGGTGCGCAGTTGTGCATCCAGTTCGTCACGACAGCGCTGTGCGGCAGCAGCATCGTGCGGCAGGAACACCACGCCGGCGGCAAAGTTGGGGCCGAGCGCGATGCCGGCTTCTTCAGCCAGCTGGCGCAGGAATACCGTGGGCTTGCGCAGCAGCAGGCCGCAGCCATCGCCGGTCAGGCCATCGGCAGCAACGCCGCCACGGTGGGTCATGCGCGACAAGGCGGCGATGGCGGTATCCACCAACAGGCGCGATGGCTGGTCGTCGAGCTGGGCGACCATGCCGAAACCACAGGCGTCGCGTTCGTCTTGCGGGTCGTAAAGCCCTTGCGGGGTGCGGACTGCCATCTGTGCCTCGATGCGATTCAGGTGAGCGGCGACACTTCAACCCGCTCACTGAGCACGTCATGGTTATCAGATGGTTCGCGCCGTGCTGCCGCACGTGCCGTTGGGATAGAACCCGGCGCGCGCCCTGACGGCGTCTTACGCCCGATCCAAGCGCCCTCGCGCCCATCCAATGCACATGATGTGCTCAACCTGGAGCGCACCTTGAGGTCACCGGATGGTTCGACTAAATCACAGTTGTTGCAGCGCCGCAATACATCGTTGCGAGCGCAACCAAAGCCTTGCCCAGCAAGGCTTTGGCTATACAAAAATCAGCCGCAACGCACGCCGCTGACCATACCTTTCTCATCGATTTCGATGTTCAGGCGCTCGCCGATGAACTCCATGGTGACCGGCTGGTTGGGCTTGAGCACGCGCACGTCGGTGGCGCCGGCGTCTTCCTTGGCCTGGGCCTGCATGGCATCGCTGTAGGCTTGGCCGACCAGACCCTGTACCTGGCTGGCGTCGCAGGCGGCCGGCGGCGGCGGTGTGGCATTTTCGGTGGAAGCGGCGGCCTGAGCGGCCTGCTGCGCCTGGCTCAGTGCTTCGTCCTGTTCTTCCGGCGCCGGACCCTTGCAGGCGCTCAAGGCCAGCAACAGGGCGGCGGTGGCAATCAGGGCGGCGGGGCGGCGCAGGGCGCGCGGCGTCGACGGGAATTGCATTGGAACTCCAGGAGATTGACAGTCGACCCCAAGCATATCGCCAAGTGAAGATGATTTTGACGCCTGGTCGCATCCGGTGACGCGATACTGACCGGCCCGCGATGTGATCGGAGCGCTCAATGGCAGGTCGACGCGCCGCCACGCTGCGCCACAGCTGTGATGGAGATCCCGGTATACGCCGGCTGCGGTCTGGGCGTGGTTTCCGCTACGTCGATGCCCGCGGCCATGCGGTGACGGCTGCCGCCACGCTGCAGCGTATCCGCCAACTGGCCATACCACCGGCCTATACCCAGGTGTGGATCTGTGCCCAGGCCAATGGCCATCTGCAGGCCAGCGGGCGCGATGCGCGTGGGCGCAAGCAATACCGTTACCACCCCGATTGGATACGGATGCGCAGCGACGACAAGTTCGGCCGCATCGTCGCTTTCGGCAAGGCCTTGCCGGGACTGCGTCGCAAGGTGAAAGCGGACCTGAAACTGCCCGGCCTGCCGAGGGAAAAGGTGGTCGCGATCGTGGTGGCAGTGATGGGGCGAACCCTGGGCCGCGTCGGCAACGACGCCTATGCGCGCGACAACCGTTCCTATGGCCTCACCACCTTGCGCAACCAGCACCTGCAGGTCAGCGGTGGCGCGGCGAAGCTGCGCTTCAGTGGCAAGTCGGGACAGCAGCAGGAACTGCACATCGACGATCCCTGGCTGGCGCGGCTGGTGCAGCGCTGCCAGCAATTGCCCGGCCAACTGCTTTTCCAGTATCGCGATGATGAGGGCAGATTGCGTCCGGTCGGCTCCGGTGACGTCAACGCGTACCTGCGCCAGGCGACCGGCGACACCTTCAGCGCCAAGGACTTCCGCACCTGGGGAGGCACCCTGGTGGCGCTGCGCGAACTGGCGCAGCTGCCGTTGCCCGCCAGCGGCGGCGAGCGGGCCCTCACGGCACTGCAGAACCAGGTCATCGCAGCGGTTGCCGCGATGCTGGGCAACACGCCGGCCGTGTGCCGCAAGGCCTACATCGATCCTTGCGTGTTCGACGGTTGGCGCGACGGCAAGCTGGCGCGCCTGAATTCATTGCGCGGGCCACGCCAATGGGAAACGGCGGCACTGCGTTTCCTGCGTGCCGCACACCGCGGCAAGACGGCAATCAGCCGCAACGGATAGCGGTGATGTTGTTGGTTCGGCCGACCTCGATGGTCAGCCGTTCGCCACCGCTGGTGGCCGCTGCAGGTGCGATCGACGGTGTGACTTCGGGTTGGTCACGGCCGCGCACGACATTCACCGACAGGCTGTCACTGTCCACGCGTGCGCCTTCCACGGTATCCGGCGACGCTGCCAATCCAACCGCGCCGCGCACCATGTCGGTATGGCATTGCCCGGAGATGACGCCGTCGATCGGCTGGGGCGCGCTCACATAGCCGGCGGAGCTGCAGGCAGACAAAAGCAGGACGGTGGCGGGTACGGCAAGCAGACGGTACATGGCGGACTCCTGCGTCAAGGGCGTGTTGCCGGAAGCATCGCCGTTGGGCTGTTTGCGGCAGATGAAATACACATCCTGCCTACGCTTTCTTCACCGCGGGTGTCGCGGCTGCTGCGCACACTGGCAGCCCACCTGATAGCGGAAGGAGCAGCGCAATGGCTACCTGCGACGTCTGTGGCAACGACTACGCCAAGAGCTTCACCGTCACCCAAGGCGGTATCACCGGCACCTTTGATTCGTTCGAATGCGCGATACACGCCATGGCGCCGCGTTGCGCCCATTGTGAGTGTGCGGTGATCGGCCACGGTGTTGATGCGAACGGAACCATCTACTGCTGCGAGCACTGCGCGCGTCGTGCCAGCTGAGCGCAAAGGGTGACCCCATGGCTACCACGAAGAAGACAGCAACAACCCCGGGCAAGGCGGCAACCCGCAAGGCAACCAGGAAGGCGAGCAAGCCGGTGAAGGAGACGTCGACAACGGCATCCGCGGACAGCGCCGCGCAACGTACTGCCAGCCGCCAGCGGCGTCTGCAGGAAGACCTGCAGCAACAGGAAAAGCTGCGCAGCGCCACGCCCAGGAATCATGGCAGCGTGCAGGCCGGTACGCGTAAGCAGCCCACCACCTTGCCGGCACAACAGCTGGCAAAGCCCGGCAATGAAGGCGATCTTGAACTGGCACCACGCTATATGGCGCCCGCCTACAAGGGCAGCGGCAAGTTGAAGGGGCTGCGCGCGATCATCACCGGCGGCGACTCGGGTATCGGCCGCGCGGTGGCGGTGCTGTTCGCACGCGAAGGTGCCGATGTCGCCGTGTTGTATCTGAGCGAACACGAGGACGCCAGGGTCACCTGCGACCATATCCAGCAGGAAGGCCAGCGCAGCTTGGCAATCAGCGGTGACGTGCGTGACCCCGCGTTCTGCGACAAGGCAGTACAACAGGTGGCCAAGGCGTTCGGCGGCATCGACATCCTGGTCAACAACGCCGCTTTCCAACTGCATTGCCATCACCTGGAAGACCTGAGCGATGAACACCTGCAGGAGACCCTGCAGACCAATATTGCTGGTTACATCCACATGGCGCGGGCCGCGCTGCTGCATATGCGCGAAGGGGCCAGCATCATCAATACCGGCTCGGAGACGGGCATCTTCGGCAGCAAGTCGCTGATTGACTATTCGGCAACCAAGGGTGCGATCCATGCGTTCACCTTGTCGCTGGCCAGCCAGCTGCTACCGCGCGGCATACGCGTGAACTGCGTGGCGCCTGGGCCGGTGTGGACGCCGCTGAACCCGGCCGACAAGGTGGCCGAGGACGTGGCCGAGTTCGGCAAGGACAGCGACATGGGCCGGCCGGCGCAGCCGGAGGAACTGTCGCCGGCCTATGTTTTCCTCGCATCACCGATCACAGCCAGCTACATCAGCGGCGCGATCCTGCCGGTGATGGGTGGCCCGCGCGGTTGATGGCAGGCTCAAGCCTCTTTCCCGCCGGCCCTGCTCCTTGGCTGCATAGGGGGGAGGGCCACAGCCCCCTCCCTTTCGCGTAGCGAAGGGGAGGGTTGGGGAGGGGTAGCTTTTGACCGGGTAGAGCCGAGCCATGCTCGGCTGGGGCATACCGGGAACGCGTCTGCCGAGCATGGCTCGGCTCTACCGAAAACCAACCCCCTCCCAACCTCCCCCCTTGGCTGCGCCAAAGGGGAGGGGCCAAAGCCTCCTCCTTGCCGCCGCGCGCAGGCAGGGACCCAAGCCGTTCATTCCTCGCCGATAATCCACCCAGCAATCAACGCAGGAAGATCCGATGTCACAGCAGGAAAGCTGTCGTGTTCTGGTGTTGGGCGGTTACGGTCATTTCGGCGCGCGCATCGTGCGTGCACTCGCCATCACGCCGGGCATTGAAGTCATAGCCGCTGGCCGCAATCCAGCGCAGGCCGCAGCCAATCTCCCAGGGGTGGATCTGGCGACCATCGAGTTGTGCCGGCTGGATGCTGCCGCGGCAGATTTCGAAGCACAGCTGGCGGATACGCGAGCGGACTTGGTCATCCACACCGCGGGGCCCTTCCAGGGCCAGGGCTACGAGGTGGCGCAGGCGTGTCTGCGTGCCGGCATGCACTACATCGACCTGGCAGATGGCCGTGACTTCGTTGCCGATTTCCCAGAGCACCTGCAGGCGCTGGCGCAGCAGGCGCAGCGCAGCGCCATTACCGGTGCCAGCACCTTGCCGGCGCTGTCCAGCGCGGTGGTTGATGCGCTTGCGCCGCAGTTCGAACAACTGCACAGCATCGACATGGTGATCGCGCCGGCGCAGGCGACGCCGCTGGGCATGGCCACGGTGCGTGCGGTGCTGTCGTACTGCGGCAAACCTTTCCAATGCTGGATAGATGGCCGCTGGCAGACGCAGCTGGGCTGGGCCAAGCCACAGCCGGTGCACTTTGCCCGCATCGGCCCGCGCCTGGCCTCGCCCTGCGATGTGCCGGACCACACGCTGCTCGTGCAGCGCTACCCGGGTGTGGCAACGGTGCGCTTCCGCGCGGCACTGGAGTTGCCGTTCCTGTCGCGTTGCCTGGCAGCCATGGCATGGCTGCGCGGGCATGGCCTGCCTTTGCCGATGGAAACACTGGCCGGTGTGTTTGCCCGCGCCGGGCGCTGGTTCGACCGCTTCGGCACCGATCTGGGTGGCATGCGCATCACCCTGCGCGGCCAGCGCGCTGGACTGGAGCATCGCCTGCACTGGGACCTGACCGCCCCCATGCTGCATGGCCCGGAGATACCGACGTTTGCCGCCGTGCTGTTGGCACGCCGTTTCGCCCGTGGCGAAGGGCTGCCCAGCGGCGCCCACACCTGCATGGGCCTGCTGACCCTGGCCGAGTTCGAAAGCGAATTCGCGCGTTGGCAGATCGATAGCGAGGTCAGCTGAATCATTCAGTCTGGCGACGGGCAGGGTGCCATTCGGGCTATTGACTACAAATGTAGGCAACTCTACCTTGACGACAAATGTAGTCACGGAGACGGCCATGCGCCGCAAGACCATCGGGGACCAGGAACTGGCCCTGCTGCAGTACATCGGAGAGAACGAACCCACCAGCGTTGGCGAGGTTGCCGCACGCTTTGGTGAGTCCCGCGGCCTGGCCCGCTCCACGGTGTTGACGATGATGGAGCGTCTGCGCACCAAGGGCTACCTGCAACGCGAACACGACGAGGGCGTGTACCGCTACAGCACCACCGCCGAGCAGCAGGAAGTGGTCAACGGTGCGGTCGGCAGCTTTGTCGAGAAGACCCTGCAAGGCTCGATCTCGCCGTTCGTGGCGTGGATGTCGGAAAAGGCCGAGGTCAGCGACAACGAGCTGGCCGAACTGGAAGCGCTGGTCAGCAAGCTGCAATCGCAGCGTCGGGAGGATTGAGCCATGTCCCTTACCCTTGAGTTGTTGGGCAGCCGCTTGCTGGCAACCAGCGTGCAGACCGTGTTGCTGGCCGCCGTGGTGTGGCTGCTGTGCCGCTACGTGCGGCGCCTGCCGGCCAGCACCCAATGTGCCTTGTGGTGGCTGGTGGCATTGCAGGCCGTGGTCGGCGTGTTCTGGGCATCCCCGCTGCAGCTGCCGCTGCTGCCGGCCGTGGAGGCGGCGCCGGTGGTGTTGCAGGCGGCGGCACCTGCGGTAGCAACGACAACCACGCCCATCATCGTGATGCGGCCCTTGCCGGTAGACAGCGGTTGGTCGTGGAGCCTGGTGTTGATGGCGATGTGGCTGGCCGGCGTGCTGGTGATGGGTTTGCGTACCGTGCTGGCGTTGCGTGCCAGCCGCGCCCAGCTGCGTGCTGCGCAGCCCTGCCGCGACCACAAGCTCAACGCTGCGCTTGCACTCGCCGCCGATGCGCACGGCCTGCGCCGCGCACCACGGCTGATGCTGAGCAATGCGATCGATTCGCCGCAGCTGATCGGGCCGTGGCGTCCGGTGCTGCTGTTGCCGGCACGTGGACTGGAGCGCATGGGGGATGACCAGCTGGACATGGCATTGACCCACGAACTGGTGCACCTGCAACGCCACGACCTGTGGTTGGGCCTGGTGCCTGCGCTCGCCCAACACCTGTTCTTCTTCCACCCGGTGGTGCATCTGGCTGCCCGCGAATACGGCATCGCCCGCGAAGCGGCGGTGGATGCCGCCGTGGTCGCCGGTGACCGTCACTGCCGTCAGCACTACGGACGCCTGCTGCTGCAGCTGGGCGTTGCCCCCCGGCCCAGCGCTGGCCTTGCCAGCGCATCGCCGACCTTCCTCAGTCTCAAACGGAGATTGCTCATGTTGCAGGACACCTCATCGTTTCCGCGCGCTGGTGCGGCACTGATCCTGGCGGTTGTCGCGCTGGTTGGCGTGGCGCCGTTGCGACTGGTCGCCATGCCTGCCCCGCCAGCGCCGCCCGCACCGCCGGCCGCTCCGGCAGTGCCTGCAGCACCGGCGGTGCCCGCCGTCGCTGCCGCCCCGGTAACCCACTCCGTGGTGCGCACGGTAGTCGACGGTACGGAGCTGCCTGCCGTGCCGCCGGCGCCCCCGGTCCCCCCGGCCCCGCCTGCAGGTCTTGTCGTGCCCCCTGCACCCCCGGCCGCGCCCGCGGAACCGGCGGTACCGGCAGCACCGGTCAGCACGCGCGGCGTGATCCACTTGTCGGATGACCATAACGCCGATGGCTATGTGCTGGTCCGTGGCAATCACAACGTCATGAATGGTTCCGTAGCCCGGCTGCGCGAGGCGCAGCGGCTGGACAAGGGCAACGGCGTACTGCTGGTGCATCGTGATGGCAAGCGCTATGTCGTGCACGACGCCAGCACCCTGGACCGTTTCGAGCAGCTGTATGCCGAGACCGAGCGGTTGGGTGATGCGCAAGGTCGGTTGGGTGACCAGCAGGGCCAACTGGGTGACATGCAGGGCGCAATTGGCGAGCGCATGGGGGAAATCGGCGCACGTATCGGCGAGCTGGCGTCGAAGCAGGCGGTGCTGGCCTTGAGCGGCGGTGAGCGGACCGAGGCACATCGCCGCGCATCCGAGCAAGCACGGCGTGAGATGGAACGGGCACGCCAGGAAATGGATAACCCGAAGATGCGCGCGGAGATGCAACGCCTGGCATCGCAGCAGGCAGCGTTGGGCCGGCAGCAGGCCGAACTTGGCAGGCAGCAGGCCGCGGCCAGCGCCAAGGCCAACCGCGACGCGGAGCAGATGATCCAGCAGGCGATCCGCAGTGGAATAGCGCAGCCGATCGATGGCTGATGTCTTGGGAGGGCTTGCTGGTCTCTGGCTCTGGAGCCACGGCTTGAAGCACCCCTCCCCAACCCTCCCCTTGGCTACGCCAAAAGGAGGGAGCCAAGCTCTGCCCCCTCCCTTTGGCGCAGCCAAGGGGAGGGTTGGCGAGGGGGAGGCTCTTGAAGTGAAGCGAGGCGAACAACAACAAACTCAGCGCTCGGCCTCCAACGCCAACTCCGCCCGCTCATCCGCTTCTGCCTGCACCAATCGCAGGAACAGCTGCGCCAAGGTCACCACGTCCTGGTGGTTGTGTTCACCAACACGGCGCAGGTTGCGCGCGCTGCCACCGCGTAGATAACCCAACCACGCTGCAGGCGCTTCCGAGCCGGGCAAATCATCCTCGCGTGCGATCAACAGCAGCTGCCGCTCGATGGTTGCCAGGCGACAGTTTTCCCAGGTGCCGCGATAACGGCGGCGGGTGGGGAACAACAGGTCCACATGGTCCAGCGCGGAGATAGGATCACCGCGACGGGCCAATCGATAACGTGTCTTCAGCAGTGGCGCGTCATAGCAGCGGCCGTTGTAGCTGGACAGCACCGTGCTCGGCGCCAACCAGCTGGCAAACAATTCCAGCATCGCGCTCTCCGCGCCCATCGTCGACATCAACAGCTGGCGCACGCGCAGGCCTTCGCCGCGCGCTGCATCGTGATGCCAGTCGGCGGCGCCGATCATGAAGGCGCGGGTGCCGGTGCCACCCGCAAGGCCGGTAGTTTCGGTATCGAAGAACAACAGGTCCTGCGGCGCGACGGATTCTTCCGGACGCTTGCTGAAAGCCAGCGACAAGGGCTGAGCGGGAATAGGCTGCGGGATGAAGGCTTCGATCAGATGCAGGCCGGGGGCGATCTTGGTGCCGGGCAGATCACGATCCACCGGCCCGCGCTCGACCGGCGAAGCGGGCGCAATTGCGCGATTGCGTGTGGCCAGCAAGCGTCGCAACGCCGCGCCATCCTGCGGCGGTGCAGGCTTGTGTTGGATCTGGTCCACCCAGCCAAATACAGAAGCGTCCTGCTTCGCTTCCCGAAGGAACGGCGTTGGCCGCGAAGCTGGCAACGCATCCGCAGCCGGCGTAGAACCGGTTGCATCCGCAGCAACAATGGCCGCTACAGCTTCCACCATCGGTGGCTTCGCGGCTGCCGCCGCTCCTGCAGTAGCAGCGGGCGCGCCGGCTGCAGCAGGCGCCGCCGTCGACAGCCCGGCCTGCTTGCGCAGGGCCTTCAGTTTGTCCAGGCTGATGCTCATGGCAGCAGGTCTAGCGCCTCATCCATGACAACAGCGCGCACCTGGTCACAACGTTCGGCGGATAGCAGCGACAACACCTTCAAGGCCAGCGAGCGCGGTGTCTCGCCCTTCTGCTCTTCCTGCGCGGCCAGCACCGGGCCGACACAGGCCGGGCAACCCGCATTGCAGTCGCAGCGCTCCACCAGTTCCAAGGCACGCGTAACCAATTCGCCCTGACGCTGCCACAGTGGCTCGCTGAGGCCAACGCCGCCGGGGAAGTTGTCGTAGAGATAAACCGTCGGCACGAAACTCTGCATCAGTTCCACCGAGCCTTCGCCGGCTTCGTTGCCGCGCAGCTGGCCACGGCCGGTCTGGTCGGCTACTGCAAACCACGCACCATCGCCGTTGCCCACCGCCTTCTGCAGATCGCGCGCATCAGCCATCACCGCAACGGTGGCGACGATATGCAGCGCATAGGCTGCACCGAGGAAACCGTCCAGCGCATCCTGCTTCTGCGCGAAGCTGCGCAGTAGCGTGGCCTGCGGCAACTGCCACCACACCGCGGTCGTGTGCAGCTCCTGGTCGGGCAGGTTGACCGGGCCGTAGCCGATGTTTTCGTGCGTGTAGTAGCGGATCTTCTTGTAGCCGGCGACGCGCCGCACCACATGCACTTCGCCATGGTGTGAATCACCGCGGCCAGCGCCATTGCCGTCGAAGCGGTCCAGCACCTTGAGCTTGGTGTAGTCGATGCTGTCGGTGTAATAGTCCACGTGCGTGCGGGTGACGTAGGCCTTGCGGCCATCCCAGTCCAGCCGCTCCACCTGGTACGGCGTGCTCTGCACCATGTGGATGGCGCCTTCGTACAGGGTGAGCGCGGCGGCGGAATAATCCACCTCGGCAATGATCTGCTGCTTGCCGTCGCTGCGGTCCACCACCACGAAGTTGCCATCGGCCACCGCGCGCAGGCTCACCGCATTGGCGGGATAGCTGTCGGCGATCCACTCCCAGCGGTCGCCTTCCTGGTGCACCACTTCGGTTTCGGCCAGCGCCTGCAGGAATACCAGCGGGTCGATCGGGCCGAACGGTTCGCCGGCCAGGAACGGCAGCTCGAACGCGGCGCAGCGGATGTGATCGAACAGGATCAGCGGCTGGTCCGGCGAGATGCGCGCGTGCTCCGGCGTGGCATTGGCGAAGAAATCCGGATGCCGCACCACGTACTGGTCCAGCGGCTGGCTGCTGGCCACCATCACGCCCAGCGCCGCCTGCTGGCGACGGCCGGCGCGGCCGAAGCGCTGCCACGTCGCGGCGACGCTGCCGGGATAGCCATTGAGGATGACCACGTCGAGCGCGCCGATATCCACGCCCAGCTCCAGCGCCGAGGTGCTGACGATGCCGTCGATGTTGCCTGCGCGCATCGCCCGCTCCACCTCGCGGCGCTCGGTGGGCAGGTAACCACCGCGATAGGCGCGGATGCGTGCCGGCTTGCGCGGGTCGTTGTCGAAGATGTCCTTCAGGTACTTGGTCAGCACCTCGACCATCAAGCGCGTCTGCGCGAACACCAGCGTCTTCAGCCCGCTCTTGATCGCGATGCGGGCAATGCGGTTGGCCTGCGAACGGGCGGACGCACGCAGGCCCAGGTCCGGGTTGATGACCGGCGGGTTCCACAGCAGCACGTGCTTGGGTCCGGTGGGCGCGCCGGATTCGGTGATGGCGTGGACGCGCTCTTCGACCAGCGCCTCGGCATGCGCATGCGGGTTGCCGATGGTGGCCGAGCACAGGATGAATTGCGGTTGCACACCGTAGAACGCGCAGATGCGCTTGAGCCGGCGCAGCACATTGGTGACATGGCTGCCGAACACGCCGCGATAGGTGTGGATCTCGTCGATCACCACATAGCGCAGGTTCTCGAAGAACTGCGCCCACTTGGTGTGATGCGGCAGGATGGCCTGGTGCAGCATGTCCGGGTTGCTGACCACGATGTCACCGTGCAGGCGGATCGCCTGCCGCGCATCGCCGGGGGTGTCGCCATCGAAGGTGAACGCCTTGACGCCCAGATCGCCGGCACGGTTGAGCTCCAGCAGCTCGGCCACCTGGTCCTGCGCCAAGGCTTTGGTTGGAAACAGGTAGAGCGCCTTGGCATTGCCCTGCATCGCCGCGCTGACCACCGGCAAGGTGTAGCACAGCGACTTGCCCGACGCGGTAGGGGTGACGATGGCGACGTGCTCGCCACGCTGGCTGGCGTCCCAGGCCTCGGCCTGGTGCGAGTACAGTTGCTCGATGCCGCGCGCCTTGAGAGCCGCCTTCAGTGCCTCGGGCACGTCATCCGGAATGGGCGCATAGCTGCCCTCACGGCCGGGGATGGTGAAGCTGCCGGTGACCCGGTCCTTGTAGCGCCGCGCCAGGCGTTGGCCGAGCAGCGAACCGTCACGCGAGGGCAGGCCATCGGTGGTTGCCAGCGCCCGTTCGCTGGCTTCGGTGCGGGGAGCGAGGGAAAACGCCATGCACGGACTGCCGATCAAAGAGCCCTATGGAAGCATATTGGTGTCTCACGCGGTGAGACCGGCAGGTACAAGACATGCTGAACGCGTCGCGCCGTCCCAACGGAAAGTGAAGCACCGCCTGCGTATGCTGGCGCCAACGCACAACAGGCTGGGTGGATGGTTGTGGCAACACAGGCAGGATGGAGCACAGTATTGGCCGGCATGATGTTGGCAGGGATGGCACAGGCACAGCAGCCGGTGCCACAAGGCGCGCCCGAACCGCCTGTCGGCACGCAAACGGGCCAGCCCGAGCCTGCCAGCGATGCGCAGCCCGCAGCGACGGATGTGATTGAGGTACCTGCGCAGGGCAACGTCACCACCCTGGGCGAGGTGAAGGCCATCAAACCCGAGGACGACCAGCCGCTGGACCTGTACCGCTTCAAGAACCCGGTGCAGGCGCAGCCCAACCGCTTCAGCAAGAACTGGAGTGAGCCGCCCACCCCGGAGCAGGTTGGCATGAGCGGCGGTTACCTGATGATGGGCATCGGCTATGGCCTGCTGAAGGCCGCGCAGGGCCTGAACAAGATCACCGGCGGCCCCGACCAGATCCAGTCGGCCATTGCCCGGCCACCGCCGGAGCTCACGCCTGAAGAGCAGCAACGGGCAGCGGCGATCTGCGCACAGCAAGGCTGCGATCAAACGGGCAACGGCCGCTGATCAGCCAGAATCGTGCGCATCGGCGGGCACTTGGCGTCTAATATGCAGATGAAAGCCCCGCAGCAACGCAAGCCGTCACAAACCGCCGCAAAGCCCGCTCCCGCCGCCCGCCTGCATCCCCGCAACCGTCACCAGGGTCGCTATGACATGGCCCGGTTGCTGGCAGCGAACCCGGCCTTGAAGGGCTATCTGGTACGCACTCCAGCGGGCACTGACAGCATCGATTTCAGCAACCCGGCCGGCGTGCGCGAGCTCAACCGCGCGCTGCTTGCCAGTGACTACGGCATCCAGCAGTGGGATATCCCGGACGGCTATCTGTGCCCGCCGGTGCCGGGCCGGGTGGATTACCTGCATGGCCTGGCTGATCTGCTGGCGGCGGACAATGGCGGAACGATCCCGCGGGGTCCCGGCGTACGTGCGCTGGACATTGGTGTTGGCGCCAACTGTATCTATCCGTTGCTGGGGCAGGCCGAGTACGGCTGGCGTTTCCTCGGCAGCGATATCGATACCGGCGTGCTGCAGGCCGCCGATGCCAATGTGCAGGCCAACCACCTCGGTGAGCGCATCGCGCTGCGCCTGCAGCCTGCGCGCGGCAATCTGTTCGCCGGCCTGCTGCAGGCCGATGAGCGTTTCGAGCTGACCCTGTGCAACCCGCCCTTCCACGCCTCGGCCAAGGAGGCGGCACAGGGCAGCCAGCGCAAGCTGCGCAACCTGGGTGGCACGCAGGCACGCGCCAGCAAGGCGCCGGCGCTGAACTTCGGCGGCCAGGCCAACGAGCTGTGGTGCACCGGCGGTGAGGCGTCCTTCCTGCGGCGGATGATCCGCGAAAGCGTGGACATCCAGCAGCAGGTGCTGTGGTTCAGTTCGCTGGTGGCCAAGAGCGAGCACCTGGCCGATATCCGCAAGCAGCTGGGCAAGGCGGGTGCTGCCGAGGTGCGCGAAGTGGCGATGGCACAGGGCAACAAGCAGAGCCGCTTTGTTGCCTGGAGTTTCCACTCAGCCACTGCTCGCAAGGACTGGTTGCAGCAAGCGCAGGCGTGAACCGTTGCACCTACAGGCACCGTAGCCTCTGTAAGCAGCGTAGCCCGGGTAAGCGCAGCGCACCCGGGGTTGTTGGCTGGCTGGCCGGAAAGAACGTCTGATCGGCGCTTCCCTCGCACGCTGCGCTTACCCGGGCTACGGTGAATCAGGCCGATACGCCTGCCAGCACCGCGTACATCACCACGAAGGTGACCAGGAACAGATAGATGCCGCCGATGAAGGTGTAGCGCAGCAGGGTCAGCACCGGGTTGCCGCCATAGACGCGCTGCTGCATCCAGAACAGATACACCGGCACCGCAAGCCACAGCAGCACGTACAACCAGCCGCAGATCGAGCTGACCACCGCATTGCCGATCGCGCCGCTGATACCGGCCATCAGGAAGGTGGTCAGCAGCACCAGCATCAGCCAGCAATGGCTGTACAGCGCCACCACCAGGTGTTCCAGGTAGCCCATCGATCGACCTACATAGGCGATGCGCAGCACCAGCGCGAAGATCGGCATCAGGAAGAACAGCGCGCCGGGCAGTGCGGTGAGGATGGCCTGCACATACAGATCGGTCTTGCTGCCCATGCGGTCGACGTTGGCCTGGCCATTGGCCAGACGGCGGTTGAGCCAGTTGCTGACGAACGTCGGCCAGCCCTCAAGCACGATCGGGTTGGTCTCCGCATCCCAGGGTTTGCCGTTGACCGGGATGTTGATGAAGGTACCCCGTTGGCCGGACGCGGCGCGCGCGGCGGCGCGGTTGGCACGCGCTACCGCCGAGGCGCTGGCGCTGGCGTCAGGCTGCACGTTGGCTTCGATCTCGGCCGTGCGCTGGGCTGCTGACGCATTGATCGCTGCGGTGGCCATCGCAAAGGCGGCGGCCGCGGCAGGGTTGCTCATTTGCTGCTGTTCTATCTGCGCCATCTGCGCGGTGCGCACGGCCTCCACCTCGGCCACGGTCTGCGCCTTGGCATAGGCGGGGTCGGCATTGGTACCGGTGCCAAAGTCATCGGTATGCAGGGTCAGCTTGCCGACGAAGAAGGTGAAGAGGGTGAGGATGACGAACAGCCGCAGTGGCTGCACGTAACCCACGCGCTGGCCCTTGAGGAAGTTGACCGTCACCCGTCCCGGCACCAGCAGGTCGCGCAGGGTGCGGAAGATGCGGCCATCCAGATGCCAGAACGACTCGAATACTTCCTCCACCGCATGCCCGAAATTCTTCAGCGGGTTATGCGCCGACTGCCCGCAGCCATGGCAGAAGTGGCCCTGTAGCGGCGTGCGGCAGTTCTCGCAGCTGCCATGTTCTGAAGTGGAGGGCACTACGTCGGACTGGCTCATGGGCGGGCGCGGCGGGCTGCAGGCAGAAGCCGCATACGATAACGGGCTTTGCCGAGTCTGTTCAGTGGCAGCTCAATAAAAAGCCAGAACGAAGCAAAGCCGGAGCCGAAACCGAACCGGAACGAAGTAGAGCCCCTCTCCCGTTTACGGGGTGAGAGGGGCAGTTTGCGAACCACCGGTTCGCTGCCCCTCGAACGCCCTTGCGCCAGCGCAAGGGCCGGGGCGCGGAGCGGGGGTTGGGGTGGGGGGAAGCTCTTCGCTAGCAGACCCCAAAACCCTGCCCCAGCACTCAACCTCCGCGAACCTTCCGATGCCACAAGGCATTGACGATCACCCAGCGCCCATCGAACCGCCCATCTGCAGATGGTCGATGAACCACGGGCTTTCCAGCCGCACGGTCGCAATATCCTCATCCACCTGCAGCACCGTCACCGTTCGCTGCCACTGCTCACGCGGTGTCTTCAAGGCGCCCTCGCGGGTAAAGCGGATCAGTTCATCCGAACTCATCCGCCCCAACCCCAGGGTTTCATTCGCATTGGCAACGATGTTCCGTTTGGCCAGATCCGGATGCAGCGCCCGCGTCACCCGTGCCACGTCGCCTTCCAGCTGTCCGTCCATATAGTCGTACGCGGTGGCCTCGATGGCCTGCAGCGTGGCCGCATCCGGTGGCGCCGCCATGGCGTTGCCGGCAAGGCAAAGCATTGCCACGACAAACACGCGTAGTGCAGGGGACCGCATGGCCGGTTCCTAAAGTATGTAGTTTGTGGTTTTCATAAAAACGAAATTGGTGTGCCATACATCCAGTAAAAATCAACAAATAAGGTCTCTGAGTTGAGCGGCCCATTTTAGATCTTCGTTTCCCGGAGGGGCGATTTCGCAGTACTTAGAGGCGAAATTAACTTTATCTTCTCCGGTCTTAAATATATCCAAGATCAGATGCTGATCTGATATTTTATAGTCAAGAGCCTCGTGCGAATATTTTGCGTTTGCATTATGTGCGGATCTGCTTAGGATCTCTCTGGCTGCAGTGGAGTTCGCTCTCGTTTCAGAAGATAGTGACTTCAGTGTGCTACAGAAGTAAGCGGCGTCAAGGGCGTCTTCAATGCTCGTTGGGGACCTCGACTTGTTGCTCCATGCGTCAGCGAGAATGACTTCACTTGAGCCTTTTTCCCTGGCTAGCCTCTTGAAGAAGAGTCGTGAAGTTCCTTCCTTCTTTGCAAATTCTGGAGTTTCGTCGTCAGTGTCGATAAGGCAGATAATCGTGCCTTTGATACTCCCGCGGTAGTCTTTTTCAGACATGGGGGTCTGGAGGCGATCGTGGATACGGATCACATCTGAATATCCACCGACAGGAAGTATGCGAATCTTATGCTCGGTGGATAACCCGATAATATGATCTAGATATATTTTGTCAGACAGTCCTTCGCAGATGATCCAAGAGTATGGGGTGTCGCTTAGCAAAGAGGAAAATATAGATTGAACAAGGTCGTTGTACCCTTTGAGGGCTGCATCGATTGGGAATTTTCCATCAGTTGTTCTTATTTTGTCTTTTATTGACTCCCTGTAGGAGGAAAGGTCAATAGTGGATATTTCGACGCTATCATCCGTTTTCGATATATGGTGAGCATCGCCGTTTGTGCAGAGCGGAAGAAACCCATACCAATGAGTCGTGACCAGTACCTGTGCGTGGGGTACTACGGTTTTTGACAACGAAGCTACCTTTTCGAACTGGTCGTGACAGGACGATACATGTAAAGAGGCGTCCGGTTCATCGATCGCTACAATTACATTATTCTTTCTGTCCTCTTTTCTTAGTAGAAACGACTTTATAGAATCAATCAGTGCCTGCCGTTTCTCGCCCGAGCTCAAGCTGGATAGAGGGGTTAGTCCTGTTGCGGATTCTTTGTGCAACGATTTTGAAGAGAAGTAGTGGTCAAATACTCGCTCTGCCAAGTTTTCGGTCGAGATCTTTATTTGTGGTCCGTGATATTTGTAGTTGCTGAGATGAGTGTTCAGGTCATCCATGTATTTTGTGAGTTCGTTGTGAATTTTATCTATGCTTTCGTTGCCAATGGCCTTAGCCACCTGTAGTTGTAAACTCTCGTCTAGAAGATGTTGAACTTGTCGCTGTCCGAGTTTTGTAAATAGTTCTGCATCAACTTCCACTGGGACGTAGAAATATTTGTACGTTTTCTCGATTGCTTTGCTTATGTTCTTTAGCTTGTCTGTGATAGGTTTATCTGCAGCGACATCCAGTCCGGATCGTATTCTTTGCAGGTTTTCAAACGGGCCGAGGAATGTTCGCTGTGGTTCGCTGTCATTGCGGCCAAGGGGTATGATTAATTTTGATTCCAGCTGCTGTTCGTTCACGTCTAGAAATATTTTGAAATCTCGAAGCGCGGGAGATAGGAATGATGAATTCGACTCTCTAAGTTCTTCTCTGATCAGTGAATCGATCCTCTCGGCTTGTTGCTTGGCAACATAGGGTAATGTTGCGGGGGGAGAGTTTTTACTGATGGCAAATACGGGGCAAATGAAAGGTGTTTTGTCATCGGGCAGTGCCGTGTTTGATTTATATGCCGAATTTATGCACCAAGTTCCGCCGTTGAAGTACTTGTCAAGTGCGTCAAGTATTCCGCTCTTTCCCGCCCCATTCTGGCCGATGTAAACAGAGACAAGTTTCCCAGGTGTACTGATCGGGATAAATTTTGTTGCGCGATAGGACTTGTATCCTCTAATAAAAACGCCAATTAGCACGGCAGGGCACCTTTTATTCTGATTTGAAATGATTTGGAGGATGTTCGCCTGGGCAGTCTTTGCCGGGACGCTTGAGCGAAGCTCAGGGGTCTTGTTGGAGCGATAGCTGCGATAGATATTCTATGGAATGCGCTCCTTCGCACCGTCCATTGATTGCACCGAAGGTTTCAGCAACATTCTTGGCGATATGCGTGGATGCAGGGATCGTGGCGCGCGCAAATTCGAGTTGGCCAGCAGATAGAGATGCTGCCTTCGTCTCTAAGAAACGTGATACGGCAGTCTGAGGATCAGGATCGGAGAGGCCTGATTGAAGGCTGGAATCTGAATTAGTGCGAATCTGCTTGTCGAAAAAGTAACTTTCCATGTGTCCCCCTGTGGCTCTGATTCAGAGCCGGACATGCTTAAGCTTCCCTTACTTTAATAGGCAAATCAACGACGTCCCCCCGGCCTGAGTAGAGGTCGGGTTTAGAGTCCGGTTTTGATCTTAT
>NZ_DAMBEF010000054.1:0-19831 GCF_032061965.1 Stenotrophomonas sp.
AGATTCGACTGACCCGCGGCGGCGCCAAGAAGCGTCCGTTCTACCACATCATCGTTACCGACGTCCGTAGCGCCCGCGACGGCCGCAACATCGAGCGCGTCGGCTACTACAACCCGGTTGCCCAGGGTGCTGAACAGCGCGTTGTGCTGGACATCCCGGCCGTCGACAAGTGGGTTGCCAACGGCGCTCAGCTGACCGACAAGGTTCGCAACCTGTACAAGGAAGCGACCAAGGCCCAGGCCACCGCGGCCTGATCCTGACGGGCCGCGCGTAAGCGCGGCCCGACTGTTTAGTCATGAAGAAAGATATCGAGCGCCGGATCCTGCTGGGCAGGGTTGCCGGCGCTTTTGGTGTGCGCGGCGAAATAAAGCTTGAGTCCTGGACCGAGCCACGTTCCGCCATTTTCAAATACCAGCCGTGGATCCTGCGTACCCCTGCGGGGCAGGAGTCGGAGCTGTCCGGCGTGCGTGGTCGTGAATCGGGCAAGAACCTGATCGCGAACTTCCCGGACGTGACCGACCGTGACGTGGTCGAGGCCATGCGCGGCACCGAGATCTACATCGCGCGTAGCGCCTTGCCGCCGCCGAGCCCGGACGAATATTACTGGGTGGATCTGGAAGGCCTGGACGTGCAGACCGTGGACGGCGTCAAGCTGGGCGTGGCCTCGCACCTGTTCAATACCGGCTCCAACGATGTGTTGGTGGTACGTGGCGACCGTGAGCGGATGGTGCCGTTCGTGATGGATGACTTCATCAAGTCGGTGGATTTCGAAGCCAACCTGATCGTGGTTGACTGGGATCCGGAGTTCTGAAAACCGGCGGAATCCTGAGGTTGGGAGTGGGATCTGCAAAGCGGGGACAATGCTGTTCTGGCATTGCTGGCCTTTCCACCAGCATCGCGCGAGCGTTGATTCCAGCCTTTGCCAGTCCCGGTATGCCCCCGCCACCGAGCCCCCGTTTTTACCAATCCCGACTCCCGAATCCCCAATCTCGCTTCCCCAATCCCCACCACAATGCGCATTGATGTCATCAGCCTGTTCCCGGAGTTCCTTGCCCAATCGGCCGCGCTGGGCGTGGTCGGGCGTGCACAGGAGCGGGGCTTGCTGGAACTGCACGGCTGGAATCCGCGTGACTACGCCGAGGGCAACTATCGGCGGGTGGACGACCGTCCGTTCGGTGGCGGCCCGGGCATGGTGATGCTGATTGAGCCGCTGCGCGCGGCACTGGCGGCGGCGCGTGCCGCTGACCCAGCGCCGGCGCCGCTGATCTACCTCAGTCCGCAGGGCCGTCCGCTGGACCAGGCCAAGGTTCGCGAGCTGGCCGCGTTGCCGCGGATGATCCTGCTGTGCGGTCGCTACGAAGGCGTGGATGAGCGCTTCCTGGCCGGTGAGGTGGACGAGGAGATCTCCATCGGCGATTACGTGCTGTCCGGCGGTGAGCTGGGGGCGGCGGTGATCATCGACGCGGTCACCCGTCTGCAGGAAGGTGCCTTGAACGATGCCGAATCGGCCGTCCAGGACAGTTTTGAAGGTGACGGCCTGCTGGATTGCCCGCATTACAGCCATCCGGCCAGCCATGTGCTGGGCGACGTGCCAGACGTGCTGCGCTCCGGTAACCATGCGGCCATTGCTGCCTGGCGCCGGCAGCAGTCACTGCTGCGCACCTCGCTGCGGCGCCCCGATCTGCTGGACGAAGCCCGTTTGAACAAGGTTGATCGCAAGTTGCTGGCCGAAGCCCGGCAGGCGCTTGCTGATTCGTTCAAGCAAGCTACTGGCGCCGAGGGCGACCAGTAGGTTAGAATTGCGAGTTCCCGTTGGCTGAATGGCCTTCGTGGAGCCAGAACAATAACGTGCAGCGCAATCCGGCGACTGTATAAGCCTAAGCTGTCGATCCGACACGCCCACCCCGAACAATCGGTGTAACCCAATGAGCAAGCTGAACAAGTCCATCGTCGCGGAATTCGAATCCGCCCAGATCACCCGCGAACTGCCGAAGTTCAGCCAGGGCGACACCGTCGTGGTGAACGTGAAGGTCAAGGAGGGCAACCGTGAGCGCGTGCAGGCATACGAAGGCGTCGTGATCGGCACCAAGAATGCTGGCCTGAACTCCGCTTTCACCGTGCGCAAGATCTCGCACGGCTACGGCGTCGAGCGCGTTTTCCAGACCCACAGCGCCATCATCGACTCGGTCGAAGTGAAGCGCCGCGGTAAGGTTCGCGCCGGTAAGCTGTACTACCTGCGTGGCCTGGAAGGCAAGGCTGCCCGCATCAAGGAAGACTTGGCTGCTGCCCAGCAGGCCAAGGCTGCTCGTCTGGCCGCCAAGGCTGCCGAGTAATCCCGCCAACAGGCCCCGCCTGTTTGCAGCAACGGCCACCTTCGGGTGGCCGTTTGCGTTTGGGGGTGGCGTAGAGGCGCAGAAGCTTAGGAGCGTAGAAGCTTAGGAGCGTAGAAGCGTAGAAGCGTAGAAGCGTAGAAGCGTAGAAGCGTAGAAGCCCCCTCATCCACCCTTCGGGCACCTTCTCCCGCATGCGGGAGAAGGGATAGCTGGCATTGCTATCCGCTCGTGCATTGCTTGCGTTCCGGCTTGCGCTCTGGCTTGTGCTTTGGCTTTGGCTTTGGCTTTGGCTTTGGCTTGCGCTCTGGCTTGTGCTCTGCGCGGCCAACCATCAAGCAGCAGAAAAGCCTGGCAGTCCCTTCTCCCGCAAGCGGGAGAAGGTGCCCGGAGGGCGGATGAGGGCGCTTTTGCCCTGCGCTTGCTTATGCCGTTGCCGCTACCGCTGAAACAGGACTCAGCGAAAATGCGCCTCGATCTGCTCCAGCGTCTTGCCCTTGGTCTCCGGCAACCAGAACGCAGCGATCAGGAAGAACGCGAACGTACACGCGGCCCAGAACAGGAACATGCTGGCATAGCCGTAATGCCCAACCGTCGGCAGGAACACCGCCGCAATCGTGGTCGACACGAACTGGTTGATCAGCAGCGCGATGCTCATGCCATTGGAGCGGATCCGGTTCGGCATAAGCTCCGACAAGGCCAGCCACACGCACACACCCGGGCCCACCGCAAAGAACGCGACGAATACCAGGATGCAGGCCGCCACCGCCCAGCCATGCGAAGCGGGCGGCACCGGGCCGATCCAGGCTTGCTCGATGCGCAGCGGTGCATTGGCGGCGGTGCTCGGATCGGGGAACGGATTCAAATGCAGGCCACGGAAGAAATGACCAATCACGCTATCCCCGCGCACGGTGGTCGCGCGTTCGATCAGCAACTGTTGGTCGCTGGGGTTGTCACTGCGCAGTGAGCGCACGTCGCTGAAACCGCCGTAGGTCCACGATACCGTCAGCTGCATCGGTTGCTCGCCCTGGCTGCGGGTGCCGGCCAGCTGATGCCACTGCTCCGGATCCAACTGCAACTGCAGGCCATCGGCCTGTACCGCGTGCTGCAACGCCGGCTGCACATCGGCGCGGCCCTGCTCGGCCTTGAAGAACAGCATGGCTGCCGCCAACAGGGCCAGGCAGATACCGCCGCTGCCCAGCATCAACAGGAATTTGCGGCCCTTGCGGTCCACCAGGAACAAGGCCACCAGCGTCATGATCACGTTGAGCAGCTTGATCGCCACGTCCGCGCCATTGGCGGCAGCACCGGGCAAGCCGGCCTGGTTGAGGATGTTGACTGCGTAAGCGAGCACCGAGTTGATGCCGGTGGCCTGGGTGAACGCCAATACCAGGCAGGCCAGTACGAACGGCACCATGTAGCGGCGGCTGAAAAGACGGTCACGCTCGCCTTCGGCTTTTGCGATGACCGGGTTCTGGATCTGCGCCAGCGTGGTTTCCACCTGTGAGGCCGGCAAGGTTGCCTGCAGGCCGCGGCGTGCGGCATCGATGCGGCCACGACGTACCAGCCAGCGCGGTGATTCGTTGAGCCAGAACACGCCGATGCAGAACACCACACCGGGCAGCAGGCAGCTCCAGAAAATCGTGCGCCAAGCCTGGTCCTTCACCGCGAACAGGTGCTGTGCCTGCTGCACCAGTGGCAGGTTGCGCACCGACTCGGTCGCCGCGTCCACCGAATGCGCCTGATACAGGCCAATCAGTGCCGCCAGCACCAGGCCGATGGTCAGCAGCAGCTGGAACATCGCCGCGCCGCGACCGCGTCGCTCCGGGCCCAGCACCTCCGCCAGGTACAGCGGCACCACCACACCGATCAAACCACCGCTGATGCCTTGCAGCAGGCGTCCCAGCAGCAACGGCGTATAGCCCGAGGCCAGCGCCATGATCGGGATGCTCAGGGTGAACAACACGCCGGCCAGCAGCATCGCGCCACGCCGGCCGATCAGGTCGGCGACCATGCCGGCGAACAAGGAGGACAACACGCTGCCCAGCAGTACCGCCGCCACCACGAAGCCCATCTGCTGGCTGCTCAGCTGCCAGGCATGGCTGGCGGTGGCTTCCAGGTAGGGCAGGGCGCCGGCGATGATGCCGATGTCGATGCCGTACAGCAGGCCACCCAGGCCGGCGATGAAAAGCAGGTAGCGCACCGGCCAACGCGGCGCGATGTCGGTGGCGGGCACTGCAAACGTGGTGTCAGTCATCGGCGCGTTCCTGGGGCAAGATTTCGTAGTGCCGAGCCATGCTCGGCTGCACTTCGCTCCGGCGTTTGCGCTGCCGGACCGCGCCGCGCATCCGCGCGGTATGCCGAGCATGGCTCGGCACTACATGTAGCGGGTCAGTTCGGATCGACCGGATGGCCGGCTATCCACACTTGTTGCAGTTGCAGGTGCGGGTCCAGCACCACCATGTCGGCACGCAGGCCGGGGGCGATGCGGCCACGGTCTTCCAGGCCCAGATAATCGGCCTGGATGGTGGAAACACGTTGCGAGGCATCGGCCAGGTCCAGGCCGACATCGACCAGGTTGCGCAGCGCCTGATCCATGGTCAGTGCGCTGCCAGCCAGCGAGCCGCTGGACAGCCGCACGCAGCCCATGCACTTGTGCACGCGTTGCTCGCCCAGCGCGTATTCGCCATCGGGCATGCCGGTGGCGGCGGTGGCATCGGTGACCGCATACAGGCGCGGGATAGCGCGCACAGCCATGCGGATGGTGCCGCGATGCACGTGTTGCAGGTCGGGAATCAGTTCGGCGTACTCGGCATGCGCCAAGGCGGCAGCGGCAATGCCGGGCTTGTAGTGATCAACGCCGGTCATGCCGTTGAACAGGTGGGTGAAGCCGCTGGCACCGGCCTGCAATGCGGCCACTGCATCTTCATACGTACCCGCGCTGTGGCCGACCTGCACGCGGATGCCCATCGCCGCCAGGGCGGGGATAAGGGCCGTGTGCTGGCCGATCTCCGGTGCGATGGTCAACACCTTGATCGGTGCCAGTGCGTGCAGATGCTGCACCGATTCCAGCGTGGCTTCGAGCGTGCGCGGCGGTTGCGCGCCCAGCCGCTGCGGGCTGATGAAGGGGCCTTCCAGGTGCACGCCGATGATCTGCGCGGCATCGCTGTCCGGGGCGGCCATCACTGCTGCAACGCCGCGCAGGGCGTTCTCGATCTCGCCGTACTCGGCGGTCATGGTGGTGCCGAGCAGGGTGGTGGTGCCGTAGCGGGCGTGGGTATGTGCGATGCGGCGGGCGGCGTCACCGGCTTGCATCAGGTCCACGCCAGCGGCGCCATGCACATGCAGGTCGATGAAGCCGGGCAGGATGATCGGTAGATCGCCGCCATCACCGGCGTGGTCTTCCACCTCCAGCGTGCGCAGCTGCTGGTCGAAGTGGACGTGGCCGCGGCGCCAGCCCAGCGGGGTAAGGATGCGGCCGTAGAGGCTGCGGGTGTCGGTCATAACGGTGGCTCGGCGGTGATCACTTCGATGCCCTGACGCTGCAGCCCTTCGCGGGTTGCCTCGTCGATGCCAGGGTCGGTGATGATGGCGTGGATCTGGTCGAGGCGGGCGATGCGGTGCAGGCTGACACGGCCGAATTTGGAAGCGTCGGTCAGCACCACGATGCGGCGGGCGCGTTCGACCATGCGGTGGTTGAGGCGGGCTTCGGCTTCGTCATGGGTGGTCAGGCCGAACTGCAGGTCCAGGCCATCGACGCCCAGGAACAAGGTGTCGAAGCTGTACGAGGTCAGGCTGGCTTCGGCCTGGCTGCCCTGCAACGACAGCGATTGCTTGCGCAGCAATCCACCGGTCAGCAGCACATTCACCGCCGGCGCATTGGCCAGTTCCCAGGCGATGTTCAAGCCATTGGTCATCACCGTGACGTCGCGGTGATCGCGCAGATGCCGCGCCAGCGTCATGGTGGTGGAGCCGGAGTCGATGATGATGTTGTCGCCGGGCTGCACCAACTGCGCGGCGCGCATACCGATGGATTCCTTCAGCGACAGGTTCAGCGCATCCTTTTCGTGGATGTCCTGCTCCTGCGGCGGCATGCGCACCAGCGTGGCACCGCCGTGGGTGCGTGTGGCCAGGCCCTGTGCCTCGAAGTGGCCCAGGTCGGTGCGGATGGTCACCGCCGACACGCCGAACTGTTCAACCAGTTCGGCAACCTGCACCGCACCTTGGTCAATCAGGCGTTGCAGGATCTGCTGTCGGCGGGGACGGGTGTTGCGCATGGCCGGTACTCGTTTGCGTTGGAAAGGCCGAGATTAACCGTTCGCAAGGTTTGCGGCATGCAAACTTTCGCTTTGCTTGTGACTGCCGGCCTGGTTGGCGCTGCAGGCACGTGCATATTCGTCCAGGCATTGGCCGATGCGGTGCTGCACCAGCGCCGTCGGCGTGGCGGCCAGACGGCCTTCGCGCACGGCCAGGTACTGGCCGGGCAGGTATTGGCTGAGCAGCACCAGCGGCGGCGCATGCTGTTCCAGGTTGGCGAACAGGGTCTGCACGGCTTGCAGCAGTTCGGGTTCGCCCCAGTAATAACGGCAGCGGTCGCTGAAGGCATAGGCGCGCAGCAGGCGCAGGGTGGCTTCGTCGCCGTGGTAATGCGCCTGCCAGTTCTTCGGCTTGGCGACCATCACCTGTTCCAGCACCTGCGGCAGGTTGGAGCGTTGTGCTGGCGGCAGCAGCTCGGCCTCGATCGCGGCCAGGGCGAACAGTGCTTCGCGGTAGGCAAAGGTGGCGGCGGGGCCGACCTTGAGGATGGCGAAGTGGTCGCGCACCAGCGCATGCAGGCCAGATTCGCGCTGGTAATCGGTGGAGTGCGCTTCAAACACGATGCGCGGTTGCTGCTCCAGGAAGTCGGCCAGCGTTGCGGCGGCATCGGCGTCGTAGTCGTGCACGCTGCTGTGGTCGAAGTCCACGCCCGGTTGCACCACCATCGCGATCACGCGCTGCCAGGCATCGCGCAGTTCCGGCGTGTCGAAGGCCTGTTGGTGGATGGCCAAGGTCTGCGCGGCGGCGGCGGGCGTGGTCACGGCCAGTCCGCCGGCCAGCGAGGCTTCGCCACCGGGGATCGGCACTTCGGTACCAATCACGTAGACCGGTGGCGGCAGGCCGTGTGCCTTGGCGGTGGCTTCGGCGATAACCGCAAGCTCGGCCGAGCGCGCGGCCACCGTTGCATCGGGCAGCGGAGTGGGGTCATCGGCGCAGGACATGCTGCAGTCCAGGTGGATCTTGTGGAAACCCGCAGCGACATAGGCTTCGATCAATACGCGGGCGTTGGCCATCGCCTCGGCGGCGGGCTGCTTCTGCCAGGCGTTGGGACCGAGATGATCGCCGCCCAGGATCAAACGTTTGCGCGGGAAGCCTTCTTCATCGGCCAACTGCTGCACATAGTCGCGGTACTGCGGCGGGGTCATGCCGGTGTAACCGCCGAACTGGTCCACCTGGTTGGAGGTGGCTTCGATCAGCAGCACGGTGCCATGGCGCGCGGCCACATGCATCGCGGCGCGCAACACCTGTTCGTTGCTGCAGCAGACGCTGTACAGGCCGACGTTGTGGCCTTGGCGATGAGTGGCAAGCAGGGATTGCAGCGGTGACATGATCAGGCTCCCGGGGTGGAGTAGGCAGGTTGGCAGGCGAGCAGGGCGGCGCCACGGGCGCCACCGGCATCGCCGAAGCGCGGCGGCACGATGGGGGGCACTTCCACGCCGTTGAACAGATGTGTGGCGATGGCTGCAGGCAGCTGCTGGTACAGCGGTGCGTACTGCGACAGACCGCCGCCCAGCACGATGACGTGCGGGTCCAGCGCAAGGATCAAGGCGGCAAAGCTGTGGCCCAGCAGATCGCGGTGGATGTCCAGCGCCTGGATCGCGCGGGCATCACCGGCTTCGGCCAGGGCAATGACATCACTGGCATTGGCGGCGGTGCCGCCAAGGTGGCGTTCGATCATCGCCACGCCGCTGCCGGAGACATAGCGCTCCACGCAACCGCGCAGGCCGCAACCGCAATCCAGCAATGGCAATGCGTGGCGTTGCAGCAGGTTGGCCGGCACGCTCCAGTGGCCCCATTCGCCGGCCAGGCCGTTGAAGCCGCCGACCAGCTTGCCGTGCAGGCAGTAGCCGCCGCCGGCCCCGGTGCCGAGGATGGCGCCGAACATGCTGGGATAACCCTCCGCGGCGCCGCCATGCGCTTCGGACAAGGCGAAGCATTGCAGGTCGTTGCCGAAATGCAGCGGCCGCTGCAGGCGTGCCTGCAGATCGGCGCTGACCTGTTGCCCGGTCAATGCGGGAACATTGGCACTGAGTTGGCGACCACTGCGGCGTTCGCGCACGCCAGGCAGGGCGATACCGATTGCCTCCGCGCGCTGGCCGAGTTCGGCATCAGCATTGGCCACCAGCGTTTCAACCGCTTGCAGGAAGCCGTTGTAGTCGCCCTGTGGTGTGGCGATGCGCTTGCGCCACGCAACCTGCAGGGCGGCATCGCAGGCCACCAGTTCGATCTTGGTGCCGCCGATGTCGATGCCGTAACAGGCTGGGGCGCGGGGATCAGCCATGGTGGATGGTGACGCCCTTGACCACGCGGTTGACGGTGCCGTCCGGGAACGGGTTGTCCGGGGTCAGGCCCAGCGCGGCCGAGCGTTGCAATGCATACAACTGCGCGAACGGCAGCCACACCGGTGCCAGCCAGGCATCGGGCAGGGCCGGTACCGGCAGGGTGAACTCATCATTGGCACCGATATCCGAATGCGGGCCGATCGCCAGCACCTTGCCGGCAACACCGTCGCCGCGCAGTTCTTCCAGCAGGTCCTGCTCGTAGCGGCGCGCCAGCGGTTCAACGCTGCGCAACACGACCACGAGGGTGTCGCCATTGAGCGTGGACTTGGGGCCATGGCGGAAGCCCAGCGGGGTGTTGGCCAACGCCAGCACGCGACCGGCGGTGAGTTCGAGCACCTTCAACGCGGCTTCGCGCGCCAGTGCTTCCAGCGGGCCACTGGCCAGGTAGATCACGCGGTTGTACGGCTGCGCTGCCAAGGCGGCGACCGCCGCATCCCAGTTGTCCAGGCCCTGGCGCGCGAGTGCGGCAACCTGCTGCAGGCGTTGGATGCGCTCGGCCCACGGCGCGCTGTCGAACACGCTCAATGCGGTCAACAGCATGCAGCTCAGGCTGCTGGTCATGGCGAAGGCGCGGTCGCAGCTCGCAGCCGGCATCAGCAGAGTGCAGGTGTCCGCGCGGCCGGCGCCACGACGCGCCAGTTCGCCATCGGCATTGCAGGTGATGTCCAGGAAGCGGGCGTCGTCCACATCGGCGCGCACCCGGTCCACCGCGGCCACGCTTTCCGGGCTGGAACCGCTGCGGCCGAACGACACCAGCAGGGTCGGGCGATCACGCTGCAGGTACAGCGCGGGATGGGTGAGCAGGCTGGTGGTGTGCACGGCGCGTACTTCGGCGGGCCATTGCGCATTGATCGTGTCGGCCACCATCTCGGCGATGAAGCCGGAGCTGCCGGCGCCGGTGAAGATCACCAACTGGCGCGGATCGGACAGGCGTTGGCCAAGGAAATCCTGCAGGCGCGCGGCGGCCTGATGCAGGTCGCTGGCAAGGGTTTCCCACAGCGCAGGCTGCTGCGCGATTTCGGTGGCGGTATCGGCTCCGCCCAGGCGCTGCCAGGCGGTCAGATCGTGAAGCAGGGTGGCATCCATGTGTGGTTCCTGATTGGCCAGCGCACCATCTGTGTTTTCTTTCGAAATGTCAAATAGCGAAAGCAAAACGAAAGAAAGTTTCTCAAAGACCTTCCTCGCCCTGGGAATCGTCCCAAGCGAAAGATTTCCTGCGAAACGCTTTCGCAGCAATGAATACGGAGAAAGGGTGGATGTGAAACTTGGTGCCCTGCAGCATCTTTCGTTTGTAAGAAATCTTACTTACTTTTGGCTTTCATTTTGTTGACATCTTTCGATTTACTGCCCTAGAGTCGGCCGCACTGGGTTTCGAAACCCCCGTTGAACGGCTTGGAGGCAAGGTGGAACACTGCGTTCGTCAATCGCCGCTGTTGCTGGCCCTGCTGGCGGCGTTGTTGTCGCCGGCACTGCCTGCCCATGCTGAGCCCATCGGCAACCTGCGGTCGATCACCGCCGCCGACAGCGGCGATGGTGCGCGGGCGTGGAATCTTGTCAGTGACAACGGCAGTGCCCTGCGCATTGAGGTGCCGGCCAACGACATCGTGCGCGTGCAGGCCGGCCGCAACGGCAAGCTGACCGGCGCAGGCGACAAGGCCGCGCCCATCGTGCTGCCGCAGGCCGTGCAGCACGTACAGGCGCAGTTGGAGGAAGACGCCCAGGAAATCCGCGTGCGTACCCCGGCATTCGTGCTGCATGTGCAGCGCCAGCCGCTGCAGCTGCGCCTTGAGCGGCTCGACGGTGGCCAGGCGCAGCCGCTGTGGCAGGAACAGCAGCCGCTGGACCTGGCCGCCGAACAAAGCGTGCAGGTGCTGTCCTCGCAGCCCGATGAAGCTTTTTACGGCGGCGGCCAACAGAACGGGCGTTTCCAGTTCAAGGGCCGCGAGCTTGAGGTGTCCTATTCCGGTGGTTGGGAAGAGGGCGACCGCCCCAGTCCGGCCCCCATGCTGCTCAGCTCACGTGGCTGGGGCATGTTGCGCAATACCTGGAGTGACGGCAGCTACGACCTGCGCCAACCGGATCAAGCCACGCTGCTGCATCGGGAAGACCGCTTCGACGCGTATTACTTCGTCGGCAAGGACCTGCCGCAGCTGCTGGAGCGCTACACGCAACTGACCGGGCGGCCAAACATGGTCGCGCGCTGGGCGTTGTCCTACGGCGATGCCGATTGCTACAACGATGGCGACAACGTCAAGAAGCCCGGCACCGTGCCCGAGGGCTGGAGTGACGGCCCCACCGGCACGACCATCGACGTGGTCGACAGCGTGGCCGCGAAGTACCGCGAAAACGATATGCCCGGCGGCTGGATCCTGCCCAACGATGGCTACGGCTGCGGTTACAAGCAGCTGCCGGAGACCGTGCAGGGGCTGGCGCGCTATGGCTTCAAGACCGGCCTGTGGACCGAGAACGGCGTCGACAAGATCGCCTGGGAAGTAGGCAAGGCCGGCACCCGCGTGCAGAAGCTGGACGTGGCCTGGACCGGCAAGGGCTATCAGTTCGCGATGGACGCCAACCAGCAGGCCTTCAACGGCATCCTGGACAACTCCGACTCGCGCCCGTTCCTGTGGACGGTGATGGGCTGGGCCGGCATCCAGCGCTATGCGGTGGCCTGGACCGGCGACCAGAGCAGCAGTTGGGACTATATCCGCTGGCACGTGCCGACCCTGGTGGGTTCCGGTTTGTCCGGCATGGCGTATGCCACTGGCGACGTCGATGCGATCTTTGGCGGCAGCGCCGAAACCTTCACCCGCGACCTGCAGTGGAAAACCTTCACGCCGGTGCTGATGGGCATGTCGGGCTGGTCGTCGAATGCACGCAAGCATCCGTGGGCCTTCGATGAACCGTATCGCTCGATCAACCGCGACTACCTCAAGCTGAAAATGCGCCTGACCCCGTACATGTACGGCCTGGTGCATGACGCGGCGCAAACCGGCGCACCGCCCGTGCGCGGGCTGATGTGGGACTACCCGCAGGACCCGCACGCGCAGGACGAAACCTACAAGTATCAATTCCTGCTCGGCCCTGACCTGTTGGTTGCGCCGGTGTATCGCAGCCAGGCTGCCAGCCGTGGCTGGCGCCGCGACATCCATCTGCCCGCCGGTGGCTGGTACGACTATTGGGATGGCCGCCATGTGCAGGCTGATGCGGCCGGGCGCCAGCTGGATCGCCAGGTGGACCTGGCAACGCTGCCGGTGTTCGTGCGTGCCGGCGCCATCCTGCCGATGTATCCGGAGATGCTGTTCGACGGCCAAAAGCCCTTGGACGAAGTGAGCTTCGACCTGTATCCGCAGGGCGATTCCAGCTACACGCTGTATGAAGACGACGGCAGCACCCGCCGCTACCAGAAGGGCGAGTCCAGCACGCAGCAGATCCGCGTGCAGGCACCGACGCAGGGCAGTGGCCCGGTGCAGGTCGCGATCGCACCGGTGCAGGGCGAGTATCAAGGCCAGTTGGCGCAGCGGCGCTATGGTCTGCGCGTACTAAACCGTGCCGCGCCCACCAACGTGCAGCAGGATGGCCGCGCGCTGCCGCAGCTGGCCGATGCCGCTGCACTGCAGTCGGCAGCGGAAGGTTGGTACTTCGATGCCGGTGAGCGCAAGGGTACCTTGCACGTACGCACCGCCAGCCAGGACATCCGCAAGCCGCTGCAGCTGCAGTTGGATTTCCCGGTTGCCGCGGCGCTGGCCGACGATACCTTCGCCAGCGCACCGGAGCTCGGCCGCGCGCTGCCTTCTGACAGCCTGCTGGTGGTCAACCGTCCGGCCGAAGAACCCGGACATCCGCTGGAAAATGCCTTCGACGACGATCCCGGCACCTGGTTCCGCAGCGTGCGCAACCAGGCCATCCGCACCGGTGCCCACGAATGGGTGGTGGGCTTTGGCGAGCGCAAGCTGATCGACGGCATTGAACTGGCACCGCGCAACGACAAGAACTGGAAGCACGGCCAGGTACGCGATTACGAAATCTACATGGGCGACAGCAATGGCGAATGGGGTGAGCCCATCGCACGTGGCCACCTGCAGCTGAAGGAGGGCGTGCAGCGCATCGACTTCCCGGCCCATGCCGGCCGCCTGCTGCGCTTCCGCGTACTCAGCGTGCAGAACCCCGAAGGCGATGGCGCCAGCGCCACCGACCCAATGGTGACGGCGGCGCAGGGCAATGCTGCACGTGCAGTGGATGCACTGCAGCCGCGTGACGTTGGCCCGATTGCGCTGTCCACCTTCCATATCCTCGAGCAGCAAACGGCCGAGCGGCCGGCGCGGCAGCAATACCTCTCCCAGCTGCCGCTGCCGGCCGCGTTGGCCGCCCAGGTACACGCGGACCGCTCCTTCGCCGCCGATGTGCCGATGCGCATGAACGGCCTGCAGTTCCGCCGCGGCCTGGGCGTCGCTGCGAACAGTCGCATCGACATGAACCTGAAGGGCCAATGGAAGACGCTGCGCGCCGACCTTGGCGTCGATGACCAATGCCGCCAGGCCGGTGGCCTGCAGTTCCAGGTGTGGGGCGATGACCGCCTGCTTTACGACAGCGGCCTGGTCAAGGCGCCGGGCGTGGTCAAGCCGGAGCTGGATATCCGTGGTCTGTCCCGACTGAGCCTGCGCACCTTGGGCGCGCAGGGCAACCAACCCTCCCAGGTCTGCGCCAACTGGGCCAATGCCGTGCTGATCGGCGAGGAGGGCGATTCCGCCGACATCCTCGCGCCATGACCCACCCGTAACACCGCTCTTCCCCCGGAATACCCCGGCTACGGCGCCATGCCCGTGGCACGGGATCGCTTTGCCCGCTGATTGTTGATTTTTTTGCGTGCCTTTTGCCAGGAGAGAACCCGATGTTGCCAGCCAATCGCAGTGCCAAACGCTGTTTGCCAGCCCCCCTATCGTTGGCTGTCGCCAGCGTGTTGTTTGCCATCGCCACACCTGCCTTCGCCCAGGACAGCAGCGGCAAGGAAAAGGATAAAGAGAAGGCCACCGAGCTGGCCCGCGTCGAAGTCACCGGTTCCAATATCCGTCGTACCGATGTGGAAACCGCATCGCCGGTACAGGTGATCAGCAAGCAGGACATCGAGAACATGGGTGCGCGCACCTTGCTGCAGGTGCTCGACAACCTGCCTGCCGCGCGCCCGGGCCAGGTCGATTCCAAATCGCTGTTCACCGGTTCGGACGGTGCTTCGCAAGCCAACCTGCGTGGCCTCGGCGCGCAGGGCACGCTGGTGCTGCTCAACGGCCGCCGCCTGTCGTACTACGGCGCCCCGGCGGGCTTCCAGACCCAGTTCGTCAATATCGACTCCATCCCCGCTGCGGTGATCGAGCGTATGGAAGTGCTGACCGACGGTGCGTCGGCGGTGTACGGCACCGATGCGGTGGCCGGCGTCATCAACGTCATCACCAAGAGCAGCTACCAGGGCCTGGAAGTCAGCGGCACCTGGGACACCGCGCCGCGCTTTGATTCCTACGATGAAAAGCAGGCCAGCGTGACCGGCGGTTTCGGCGACATGGATGAGGACGGCTACAACGTCTACGGCAGCGTCAACCTGTATGAGCGCGCCGGCATCCCCAACCGCGAGTGGTACCTGAAGCACCCGAAGCAGTACTACGCCAACAACCCGGACTACATCAAGAACCTGCGCCTGGATACCGGCAGTGCACCCGGGGTGTTCAATCCCGGCTATTACTACGCCATCGACCCGGTCACCAAGGCGCGCGTGGACGAAGCCGCGCCCGGCTGCGAGAACGTGCTGCAGGTTGCCACCGGCACCCGCTGCATCTGGCAGGACTGGATGACCAGCCAGATCAACGGTGGTGCTGATTCCAAGCGCGTGACGGCCTATGTCAACGGCCACTTCCGCGTCAGCGATACCACCGAGGCGTTTGCCGAGCTGACCTATACCGACATCGACCTGCGCGCCAACGGCGGCACGCCGCGCGCCTATGGCACCACCACCGGCAATCCGCAGAGCTGGTTCTCGCGCAATACCGGCAATACCGTCAACCAGTTCCTGACGCCGTGGCTGGGCCCGAACAACGAATACAACCACGCCAGCCCGGAATTGAAAGCCTTGATGGGCGGCGTGGTTGGCCTGGGCTATCTGCTGCAGGACGTGGGCGGCAACCACTTCGGCCAGCGCAATACCGACAAGAGCTACCGTGCCGTCGCCGGTCTGCGTGGCAACGTGGGTGACTGGAACTGGGAGACCGCGTTCGCCACCGCAGGTTCGCATTCGGTGACCTACCAGACCACCAACGTGAACCTGAAGGGCTTCGAGAAAGCGTTTGGCCCGTACACCATTGATCCGGGCACCGGCCGCGTCATCATCTCCGATCACCCGGCGTACAAGTTCGGTGAGATCAGCGAGGCCAACGCGGCGCTGATCCGCGAAGCCTTCCCGACCTTCGACATCCAGTCGTGGACGCGCCTGCATACCTTGGACGGCAAGATCGAAGGCCCGCTGTTCAACCTGCCCGCCGGTGAAGTGCGTGCGGCATTCGGTTTCAATGCCACTCGTGAGACCTTCTACACGCCGGGCAACCCGGACGCCGCCAATGGCCTGATCACCCAGCAGGGTGGCTCGTGGTTCGACGGCAAGCGCAACACCTATGCGATCTTCGGCGAGGCGGTGGCACCGCTGACCGACAAGTTGGAAATGGACCTGGCCTTGCGCCTGGACAAGTACCCCGGTTTCAGCGCCAATGCCGCGCCCAAGATCGGCCTGAAGTACCAGGCGCTGCCGCAGCTGATGCTGCGGGGTACCTATTCGGAAGGCTTCCGTGCACCCAGCCTGGCCGAAGCCGGTAGCGGCGGCGTATACGCGCAGATTGGTGGTTATCGCGACGAAACCCGTTGTGCGGAAACCAATGCCATTGCCGGCTTGTTGCGCCAGTCCAGCCGTGGCGTGGACAAGGACCTGGGCAACGCGTTGTGGAACAGCGACTGCAGCCGCAACGTGGCGCGCATGACCCAGCCGAACAAGGAGCTGAAGCCGGAGAAGGCCAAGATCGCGACCTTGGGCTTCGTGTTGGAACCGACCGATTGGCTGTCGGTGTCGGCGGACTACTGGTTTGTCTATCGTCGTGACGAAATCGTCGCGCCGGATTACAGCAAGCAGGAAGAGATCAGCGCGATGACGCGCTTCCCGATCACCGAGACCGACCTTGCCAACCTGGCCGCGCTGGCCAGCATGTGCAGCGATCCGGCCAGCGGCGTCACCTGTCCGTCGACCCTGCCGGGCTACAGCACCGGTAACGTTGCCAGCGTGATCGGCCAGTACCGCAACCGCGGCCGCACCCTGATCGATGGCTTCGATGTCGATGCGCGCGCGCGTTTCGATCTGGGCGAGTGGGGCCGCCTGACCACCGGCGTCGCCGCGACCATCGCCAACCGCAACATGTACAACTCCGACAACGGCGATGGCTGGTACTACGGCAATACCGTCGGCTATTACAACAACCCGCGCGTGCGTGCGACCTTCAACGCCAACTGGAACTACGGCAATTGGGACACCGGCTTCTACATCAACTATGTCGGCAAGACCAAGTGGGCGTATGACCGCATCGACCAGGAAGACAACAATGCCGAAACCTGCACCGGCAGCTACGTCAATGCCGGGCCCAAGCAGTGCCACGGCGCGCCGTCCTGGTGGACCGCAAACCTGAGTGTGAATTGGCAGGCAACCGAGCACCTCAGCGTGGGCGCAACGGTGAAGAACGTATTCAACCGCCTGCCGTTCTACGATCCGAACGACTGGATGAACTTCTCCGGTTATGCCAACAACTTCGGCCGTATCTACAGCCTGACTGCGACATACAAGTTCTGACCACAGATGGGCATTGCAAGCTCCCCTTCATGCATGGCATGAAGGGGAGGACGAAGCCCCAGCCGGTAGCCTGCTGCCGGCGCGATTCGATGAAAGAGGAAACACAATGAAACGTAGGGAATTCATCATGGCCAGTGCGGCCCTGGCCGCCACCAGCCTGCTGCCGGAAACCCCGGCCTGGGCTCGCGGCCGCAAGATGCGGCTGGGCGTGATCGGCACCGGCATGCGCGGCCAGGTGCTGCTGAAGGAGCTGGTACGCCGTGACGATGTGGAAGTGGTTGCGCTATGCGATATCGAGCCGATCATGCTGGGCCGGGCGATGGACATGGTGGCCAAGGCCGGCAAGCCGGCGCCGCAGGCCTACGGTGCCGACCGCGATGAGAACGCCTGGAAGCGTGTGCTGGAACAGCGCGGCGTGGATGGCGTGATCATTGCCACGCCATGGGAATGGCATGCGCCGATGGCCATCGCCGCCATGCAGGCCAAGATCGCCGTGGGCTGCGAAGTGGTGGCCGGCATCACCCTGCAGGACCATTGGGACGTGCTCAAGACCCAGCTGGAGACCGGCACCCCTTACATGCTGCTGGAGAACGTCTGCTACCGCCGTGACGTGATGGCGGCCCTGCAGATGGTGCGCGAAGGTTTGTTCGGCGAGCTGGTCCACCTGCAGGCCGGCTACCAGCACGATCTGCGCGGGGTGAAGTTCAACGACGGCACACCGGAGCATCCCTACGACAGCGGCGTTGAGTTCGGTGCCAAGGGCTGGTCGGAAGCACGTTGGCGTACCGAGCACTCGGTCAAGCGCAACGGCGAGCTGTATCCCAGCCACGGCATTGGTCCCTGCGCGATGTATACCGGCATCAACCGCGGCAACCGTTTCACCCACATCAACGCATTTGCCAGCAAGGCGCGTGGCCTGCACGAGTACACCGTGGCCAAGAGCGGTGGCACCACCCACCCCAGTACCAAGGTCAACTTCAAGCTGGGCGACATCGTCACCACCACGTTGGCCTGCCAGAACGGTGAGACCATCCTGTTGCAGCACGACACCTCACTGCCGCGCCCGTATTCGATGGGTTTCCGCGTGCAGGGCACCAAGGGTCTGTGGATGGACGTGAACCACGGCATCCACATTGAAGGCCGCAGCCCGCCGCACCAGTGGGAAGAGTTCAAGACCTACCAGGACCAGTTCGAGCATCCGTTGTGGAAGAAGAACGCGGACACCGCGGCGAGCGCCGGTCACGGCGGCATGGACTGGTTCGTGATCCACGCCTTCGTGGAAGCACTGAAGGCCAAGGCGCCGATGCCGATTGATATTTTCGATGCAGTGACCTGGAGTGCGATCACCCCGTTGTCCGAGCAGTCGATTGCCAATGGCTTCCAGACCCTGGAGTTCCCGGACTTCACCAACGGCTTGTGGCAGCAGCGCAAGCCGATCTTCGCCTTCGACGGCAACTACTAAGCCACCGGTAGTGCCGAGCCAGGCTCGGCAGAGGCTCTACAGATGTAACCAGGTAGCCCGGGTAAGCGCAGCGTACCCGGGGCCTTCCTCGCAGAACCCCGGGTGCGCTGCGCTTACCGGGGTTACGGTGTTGCCGACACTTCCCTTGCGCCGAAGGCGGAGGAGAGGGTTGGGGAGGGGTTGGCTTTTGGCCTTCCACGCATCGCCCGCTTCGCGGCTTACGCCGTTACTACCGCTCCATTTCCGGGTCGGGGTCGGCCACCGGCGAGGGCGGGGTGGCCGGCACTTCGGCTGGGGTGGCCTGGGCATGCTTCTCCAGGATCGTCGCCTTGCGCCAGTTACCCCAACGGTAATACGCCATGATCATCAGCATCGAACAGAAGGCGCTGACCGGGAAACTCCACCAGATCGCGTCGGCACCCATCATCGGCTGCAACCACAGCGCGAATGGCACGCGGATGCCCCACATTGCTACCGCCAGGATCAGCAGCGGCGGTACCACCGCACCGGTGGAACGCACCACGCCGGACAGCACGAAGTTGACACCAAAGAACAGGAACGACCACACCGCGATGTGGTTGAGGTGGCGGCCGATCTCCAGCGCATTGCTGGCCTCGGGCAGGAACAGCGCCAGGGTGCTGCGGTCCAGCAGGATGATCGGCGCGATCAAGGCGCCGGTCAGCAGGAAGTTGAACAGCACGCCGGTGCGCGCGGTGGCATCGACACGATCCCAACGGCCGGCGCCCACGTTCTGTGCGGCCATCGACGAGCACGCCGCGCCAATCGCCATCGCCGGCATCTGCACGTAGGTCCACAACTGCATGGCCGCACCGTAGGCCGATGCGGTATCCACGCCGTATCCGTTGACCATGCTGATCATCATGATCATTGCCAGCGAGATCAGGATCATCTGCAGGCCCATCGGCACGCCTTTGACGATCAGCGCCTTGAGGATGGTGGGGTCGATCTTCAGCAGGCCGATGTCCTTGCGGCCCAGCCACAGCATGTGCCGCTTGTTGCGCAGGTAGAGCATCAAGGCCGACAGCGACAAAGCCTGCGAGAAGAACGTAGCCCAGGCCGAGCCGGCGATGCCCAGCTCCGGGAAGGGACCGATGCCGAAGATCAGCAGCGGATTGAAGGCGATATCCAGCAGCACCGACAACAGCAGGAAACGGAACGGCGTGCGTGCATCGCCGGCACCGCGCAGGGCGGCGGTGATGAAGGCGAACGCATACAGCAAGGGCATCGCCAGGAAGATCACCTTCAGGTAGGCATCGGCCATCGGCAGCGATTCGGCCGGCGTGCCCATCGCCACCAGCAAGCGGTGCGACAGGAACCAGCCCAGCACTGCAATCACCGCAGACAGGCTGATGAAGAAGGTGGCGCTGGTGCCCATCACCCGCCGCGCCTGCGGCAGATCCTTGGCGCCTATCGACTGGCCGATCAGGATGGTGGCGGCCATGCCGATGCCGAACACCGAGCCGATCAGGAAGAACATGATGTTGTTGGC
>NZ_DAMBEF010000055.1:0-9862 GCF_032061965.1 Stenotrophomonas sp.
TATCGAAGCGTTTGCCAAGGATCTGCAGACCTTGCGTCAGCGGATTGCGGATGAGTTGGGCGGCTGAGCGAAGTCGGCCGATCAACGTAGTGCTTGATTCCTCCCTTCTCCCGCGCGCGGGAGAAGGTGGCCGAAGGCCGGATGAGGGGGAGCTTTAAAAGCTTCTAAAGCTTTAAAAGCCTTTGCTCCACGTGCTTTCAGAGCGCCCTCACCCCAACCCCTCTCCCGCGCGCGGGAGAGGGGCTTCAAGATCGCATGCTTTTTTGCTGCCTTCAAAAGCTTTTCGACACCCGGCTCCCTCTCCCTCGTGCCGGGGTCACCGCAACCGGCCCTACGGGGCCTGGTTGCGGCTTTTCCAGCTCAGCGCGAAATCATCTCGATGAAGCGCGCTACTTTCGAATACGGTGGCTTCAGCAGGTCGCTACCCGCGCGCCGCGTCTGCCATAGCACCGGCAAGCGCTTGCTCATCGCATCAAACCCTGCCTTGCCATGGTACGCGCCCATGCCGCTGGCACCGATGCCACCAAACGGCAGGCCGTTGATCGCGAAGTGCAGCAAGGTGTCGTTGACGGTGACACCACCGGCCAGCGTCTGCCCGACGATCTTCTCCACCGTCGCCTTGTCATGGCTGAAGGGATACAAGGCCAGCGGACGGTCACGGCCATTGATGGTGGCGATGGCCTCATCCAGCGAGCGATAGCTGCGGATCGGCAGGATCGGCCCGAATATCTCGTCCTGCATCACCGCGGCGTCATCACCCGGCTGCAGGATCAAGGTCGGCGGGAACAGGCGCTCGCTCCGCGAGCGCTCCGCATCGATGGCGGCCAAGGGCAACACCTGCAGGCCGCGCGCACGGGCATCGTCCACATAGCCCTGCAGGCGCTGGTACTGACCCTCGTTGATGATGCGGCTGTAATCGGCCGCATCACTGAAGTCGCCATAACGCTGCTGCACCTGCGCACGCAACGCGGCAACCAGCGCATCTACCCGGCCCTCGTCGATCAACACATAGTCCGGCGCGATGCAGGTCTGTCCGGCGTTGAACCACTTGCCGGTCGCCAGCCGTGCAGCCGCGCCTTCCACCGGATAATCCGCTGCTACCAAGGCCGGTGACTTGCCGCCGAGTTCCAGGGTCAACGGGGTCAGATGCTGCGCGGCGGCCGCCATCACCTTGCGGCCGATCGCGGTGGAGCCGGTGAACACCAGATGGTCGAACGGCAGCCCCGAGAACGCCGAGGCCACGCCGGCATCGCCCTGCACCACCGCCACGCGATCAGCGGGAAACACCTCCGCCAACAGCGATTGCAGGAAGGCTGAGCTGTTCGGCGTATGTTCCGAAGGTTTGAGCATCACATGGTTGCCGGCGGCAATCGCGGTGGCCAGCGGCACCAGGGCCAGATTGACCGGGTAGTTCCAGGGTGAAATCACCCCGACCACGCCCACCGGCAGCGGCCGCACCTGCGCCCGTGCCGGCCAGAAGCGCCAGCCCACGCCAATCCGCTCCGGCCGCATCCAGCCACGCAGATGCGAGAGCAGATGATCGATCTCGCCGGTGACGGTCATGCCATCGGCAATCACCGATTCGTGTTTTGAACGGTGGCCGAAGTCGGCGGCGATGGCCTCGGTCATCGCCGGGATGCGCGCCTTGAACGCCGCACGCAGGCGACGCAGGTCATCGCGGCGCTGCGCGTACTCCGGCTTGCGTGCCTGCCAGGCCTCGCGCAGCTGCGTGAGACGTGCCTGCAGATTGCTGGAATCGTCGGTCTGTGGATCCATGATGCCTCCCCCAAGCTCAGCGGCCACTGTAAACCGAGCCGCGACGGGAGGTGAAGCGGGGCATGCGGCACCGGCGTGACGGGCAGCGCAAAGCCGAGAGCCCAGGCGGTAAAGCCCCCCTCCCCAACCCTCCCCTTGCCTGCGGCAAAGGGAGGGAACAAAGCCTGTGACCTCTCAGCTGACCGCCGCGCACCGATTCCGCCCTCTTCCTTTGCCAAAGGCATGGGCAGGGTTGGGGTGCTCTGCCTTTCAAGAAAAAGGCCGCCCCCTTGCGGAGACGGCCCTTTTCATTACCCGCTACTCAGGCAATCAATGCGAGGACGCCTTGCTCGCACCAATGCCGGTCTCGGCACGGACCTGCTGTGCCGGGTAGGCCGCACGCTCGGCCTGGGCATTCTTGCTCTTGTCGGTGATCGAGAAGAACCAGATGGCGACAAAGGCGATCGTCATCGAGAACAGCGCCGGGCTGGTGTACGGGAACGGCGCGCTGCCGGCCGGGTTGCCCAGCGTGTCCACCCATACCGACGGCGACAGCAGGGTCAGGATCAGCGACGAGGCCAAGCCCAGGGAACCACCAATCACCGCACCGCGGGTAGTGCAGTCCTTCCACAGCAGCGACAGGATCAGTACCGGGAAGTTGGCCGATGCGGCGATGGCGAAGGCCAGCGACACCATGAAGGCCACGTTCTGCTTCTCGAACACGATACCCAGCAGCACCGCAACCACACCCAATGCCAAGGTGGTGATGCGCGAGACACGCAGCTCCGAACCCGGCGGCGGGTTGCCCCGCTTGAACACCGTGGCATACAGGTCATGCGATACCGCCGATGCACCGGACAGCGTCAGGCCTGCGACCACGGCCAGGATGGTGGCGAAGGCCACGGCCGAGATGAAGCCCATGAACATGTTGCCGCCCACGGCCTTGCCGACCAGCACGGCTGCCATGTTGGGGCCGCCCTGGATGGTGCCGGTGACCGGGTCCGCATACTCCGGGTTGGTCAGCACCAAGGCGATCGCACCGAAGCCGATGATGAAGATCAGGATGTAGAAGTAGCCGATCCAGGTGGTTGCCCACAGCACCGACTTGCGTGCCTGCTTGGCATCGGGAACGGTGAAGAAGCGCATCAGGATGTGCGGCAGGCCGGCGGTACCGAACATCAGCGCCATACCGAAGGAGATGGCCGAGATCGGATCCTTCACGAAGCCGCCTGGCCCCATGATCGCCAAGCCGGTACTGGCTGCTTCCTCCGCGCTCTTGCCGCTGTTGGCCGCGATCTGGGTCTTGACCCGCACCGCCTCGGTGAACAAGGCCTCGAAGCTGAAGTTGAAGTGCCACATCACCATCAAGGCCATGAAGGTCACGCCGAACAACAGCAGGCAAGCCTTGATGATCTGCACCCAGGTGGTGGCGGTCATGCCACCAAACAGCACGTAGACCATCATCAGCACGCCCACCAGCGCCACCGCCACCCAGTAGTCCAGGCCGAACAGCAGCTTGATCAGCGCACCTGCACCCACCATCTGTGCGATCAGGTAGAACAGCACCACCACCAGCGTGCCCGATGCCGCGAACATGCGGATCGGCTTCTGCTGGAAGCGGTAGCCGGCGACGTCGGCAAAGGTGAAGCGGCCGAGGTTGCGCAGGCGCTCTGCCATCAGGAAGGTCAGGATCGGCCAACCCACCAGGAAGCCCAGCGCATAGATCAGGCCGTCATAGCCGTTGGTCATCACCGCAGCGGTGATGCCCAGGAACGAGGCGGCCGACATGTAGTCACCGGCAATCGCCAAACCGTTCTGGAAGCCGGTGATGCCGCCACCGGCAGTGTAGAAATCGGACGCGGATTTGGTGCGGCCCGCGGCCCACTTGGTGATGCCCAGGGTGAACAGCACGAACGCGGCGAACATGATGATCGCCGTCCAGTTGGTGGGCTGGCGCACGGTCTGGCCGATATCACCACCGGCGGCCAAGGCCGCACCGCTGGCAAGCAGCAGACCGAGCAACGCGCCCGAGCGCAGCAGGGAGTGGCTCATTGTGCGTCCTCCACGATCTGCTGGGTCAGCGCGTCGAATTCCTTGTTGGCGCGGCGCACGTAGAAGCCAGTGATGGCGATGGTGAACACCATCAGGCCCAAGGCGATGGGGATGCCGACGGTGGTGATCTTGCCGGGACCAATCGGCGTGGCGAGGAAGGCCTTGTCGAAGGCGATCAGGCCGATATAGCCGTAATAGCCCACCAGCATGAGGATGGTCAGGGTCCAACCCAACTTGTTGCGCGTACTGCGCAAGCGTTGGTAGGCCGGGTTGGAGGCGATCCGCTCAACACGGGGATCGACGGAAGCATTCATCGGGATTCTCCAGGCATGGGAATACGAGCGCGGTACCTGCAAGGCAGGCCCTGGCGGTGACATGAGTGCTCCCCGTGGGGGTAGGGAGATGGTGCGTACTGCGACTTCGGGCCAGCGACGCGGGCGTGATGCCCACGCCGCTGGATAAATCAGAAGCTGTACTTGGTGGTGAACTGCACGCGGCTGATATCGCCCTTGTTGCCGTTCTCGATTTCGCGCACGCCATACATCAGCTCGGCGCCGATATCGACCTTGGGCATCGGCGTGTAGAAGATGTTGCCGCGGATCGACTGCACGTTCTTGGTCACCAGGTCGCCGGTGATCGAGGCATTGTTGTCGTAATCGCTGCGCGCATAGATCAGGTTGGTACGCAGCTTGGGCGTGAATGCATGGCGCCAGCCAACATAGGCGGCGACCACGCCGGTCGGGTCGATCTCGTCGCGGATGGCGTCATAGCCGCTGTCGGCGGTGATGCCAAGGCCGATGTAGCGGGAGATACCTTCGCCGCCGGTCAACTGGTAGTGCAGGGTATCGCTGTCGCCCATCAGCCACTTGCCGCCGACGGTGACACCGCCTGCAACCTTGCTGGCATCGGCGCCGGTGGTCTGGTTGTCGAGCTTGAGCTGGCGCACCAGGCCGGCGACGCCGAAGGTGCCCCAGTCGCCCTTCCAGCCGTAACGCACGGTCAGGTCAGGCAACGAGCCGCGATCGGAGTTGGCCACTGCCGGCACGTTCCAGCTGTTGGTGACCGGGTTGAAGGTTCCGGTGAGGGTCGTGGTTTCCGGGTTTTCCAAGGCAACACTCAAGCCGCCATTGGTGTAACGGATCTGTGCCTGGCGCACGAACACCACGCCATCGGTGGGACCAACGAAGTCGGCGGCTTCCGGCAACGAACCGGCATCCATGAAGTTGGACCAGGTCTGGCCGGCCAGCCAGTTGTTCCAATACATGTAGGCGTGACGCAGGGTAACGCCGTAGGTGTTGGTGGCCGTCTGGTTGCCCAGCGAGTTGCCGAAGAAATCCATCTCCAGCACCGCACCGGCCTTGTCGCCGTTTTCGGCCACGTGGTCCACGCCCAGGTTGAAACGCGAGAACTTGGCGTGGGCGTTGTAGTCCACGTCCGATGCCTTGCCCGAACCGCCGGCGCCATGCACGGGGGTCTGCCCCGGCAGGTACAGCGAACGGCCGGTGGCGTCGTCGGCCAGCTGACCGTCGCCGGTACGGGTGGCCAGGAAATCGGTCTTGATGAAGCCGCCCACCTTGAAGGTGGTGCCCGGCGCGGCGCCCGGGGTAACGGTGGTGACCTGAATGGGCTGCTTGCCTGCCGGCACCGCCGGCGCGGCTGCGCGTTCGGCCTGGGCGCTGCGCACCTGCACCACATCGTTCTGGGTCTGGGTGATGGCACCCTGCTGTTGCTGCTGGGTGGACAGCAGCAGCTGCACCTGCCGCTCAAGATCGGCTACGCGCGCTTCCAGCGCCTTTTCCTTGGCGGTTTCGGCGAACGCCATGCCGGGCGCGACCAGCGCGACGAACAATGCAGCGGCGAGCGGCCGGCGGGCCGTTTTCAACATGTTTCGATTCATTGGGACTGCCTCTCTCCAGGCTGGCGAACGGGCCGCACCGGTTGCACGGTCGCAGCCAGCGTGCGCGGCCTTGCCAGCGGGCGGCTATTCGCCATTAGTCGTACGCCGGCGTCTGTTCGACCATCGTCTAAGTCACAGGGCAGCGCGGCATGGGGTGGATGCGGCACACTTGGGGTGTCCCGCCTTGCCATCAGGCAGGGCGCATTCATTGGTTACACGTGCAAAGGTGAGGGTTGCCATGACTGATGTTTATCCCGTTGATCCCGCGTTCGCTGACAAGGCGCGCATCAACAAGAACACCTACCAACAGCTGTACCGCGAATCGGTCGAGAACCCCGATGCGTTCTGGGCCAAGGCGGCCGAGCGGCTGGACTGGTTCAAGAAGCCGACCAAGATCAAGAACGTCAGCTACAAGCTCGACGATTTCCGCATCAAGTGGTTCGAGGACGGCGAGCTCAATGTCAGCGTCAACTGCCTTGACCGGCAGCTTGCCTCCCGCGGCGACAAGACCGCCATCCTGTTCGAGCCCGATGGTCCGGACAGCCCGGCGCAGAAGGTCACCTACCGCGAGCTGTACGAGCGCGTCTGCCGGCTGGGCAATGCCCTGCGCAACCTCGGCATCAAGAAGGGCGACCGCGTCACCATCTACCTGCCGATGATCGTCGATGCGGCGGTGGCGATGCTGGCCTGCGCCCGCGTCGGCGCCATCCATTCGGTGGTGTTCGGTGGCTTTGCCGCCAACTCCATTGCCGACCGCGTCGGTGACTGCGCCAGCAAGCTGATCATCACCGCCGACGAAGGCCTGCGCGGTGGCAAGAAGGTGCCGCTGAAGGCCAACGTCGATGCCGCACTCAAGCTGCCCGGCACCAACACCGTGGAAACCGTGCTGGTGGTACGCCACACCGGTGGCGCGGTGGACATGCAGGCACCGCGCGACCGCTGGTTCCACGATGTGGTCGATACCCAGCCGGCCGAGTGCGAACCGGAGCGCATGAACGCCGAAGATCCGCTGTTCATCCTCTACACCTCCGGCTCCACCGGCAAGCCCAAGGGCGTGCTGCACACCAGCGGTGGTTACCTGCTGTATGCGGCCTACACCCATGAGGCGGTGTTCGACCTGCGCGAGGACGACATCTATTGGTGCACCGCCGACGTCGGCTGGGTCACCGGCCATAGCTACATCGTCTACGGCCCGCTGGCCAACGGTGCTACTTCGGTGATGTTCGAAGGCGTGCCGAACTACCCGAATACCTCGCGTTTCTGGGAAGTGATCGACAAGCACCAGGTCACCATCTTCTACACCGCCCCCACCGCCATCCGTGCACTGATGCGCGAAGGCGAGGAGCCGGTCAAGCGCACCTCGCGCAAGAGCCTGCGCCTGCTCGGCAGCGTCGGCGAGCCGATCAATCCGGAAGCCTGGCGCTGGTATTACGACGTAGTGGGCGATGCACGTTGCCCGATCGTCGATACCTGGTGGCAAACCGAAACCGGCGGCATCCTGATTTCGCCGCTGCCGGGCGCAATCGACCTGAAGCCGGGGTCGGCAACCCTGCCCTTCTTTGGCGTGCAGCCGGCGCTGGTCAGTGCCGACGGCGAACCGCTGGAAGGTGCCACCGAAGGCAACCTGATCATCCGCGACTCGTGGCCGGGCCAGATGCGCACCGTCTACGGCGATCACCAGCGTTTCATCGATACCTACTTCCGCACCTACCCGGGCAGCTACTTCACCGGTGACGGCTGCCGTCGCGATGAAGATGGCTACTACTGGATCACTGGCCGCGTCGATGACGTGATCAACGTCTCCGGCCACCGTATCGGTACGGCGGAAGTGGAAAGCGCGCTGGTCTCGCACCCGAAGGTGGCCGAAGCGGCCGTGGTCGGCTTCCCGCACGAGATCAAGGGCCAGGGCATCTATGCCTATGTGACCCTGATTGCCGGCGAAGCGCAGACCGATGAACTGCTGAAGGAACTGGTGACCTGGGTGCGCAAGGAAATCGGCCCCATCGCTGCCCCCGATCATCTGCAATGGGCACCGGGCCTGCCCAAGACCCGCTCGGGCAAGATCATGCGCCGCATCCTGCGCAAGATCGCCGAGAACGCGCCTGATCAGCTCGGCGACACTTCCACGCTGGCCGACCCCTCGGTCGTCGCCTCGTTGGTGGAAGAACGCAAGGTCAGGTAAGGCCAGCAAACAGCCAGGAACCACTAGCCAGAAACCAGGAACGAGCGAAGGCCAAAGCAGGCCCCGCTCGCTCCTGGTTCCTGCGGGGAGTAGGCTCTGACGGTTACCTGCGCCCCCGCTTCCACTCTCTAGTTCCTATTTCCCTCCCCCTAGTTCCTGCCCCCATGCCTACCCTGCTCATTGCCGACGACCATCCGCTGTTCCGCGAAGCCCTGAAGGGCGCGGTGCAACGCGTGATACCCGGCGTGCAGCTGATGGAGGCCGACAGCGTCGAAGCGCTGTACGCACTGGCCGAACAGCATCCCGATGCCGACCTGGTGTTGATGGACCTCAACATGCCCGGCGCGCAAGGCTTCAACGCGCTGGTGCACCTGCGTTCGCTGCATCCGCAGTTGCCGATCGTGGTGGTCTCCGCACGCGAGGAGCCGACGGTGATGCGGCGCGCGCTTGATCACGGGGCGTTCGGCTTCATCCCGAAGTCGGCCGACTCGGACACCATCGGCCATGCCTTGGGCACCATCCTCGATGGCGAGCGCTGGGCGCCGGCCGAGGCACACAACGTACCGCCCACCCCGAACGAAGAACGCGAAGTCGGCCAGCGCCTGCGCGAGCTGACACCGCAGCAGTTCCGCGTGCTGCAGATGCTGGGCGCAGGCCGCCTGAACAAGCAGATCGCCTATGACCTGGGCGTTTCCGAGGCCACCATCAAGGCGCATGTCACCGCCATCCTGCGCAAGCTGGGCGTGACCAATCGCACCCAGGCGGTACTGATGGCCGGCAAGCTGGCCATCGACGACGACGCCATCGTGCTGCCGCCGGAAGAGGACTGAGCCGGCAGGAGCGGCGTAAGCCGCGAAACCACTGAGCCTGCAAAGGGCAGCCAAGTCCCTGTCATCTGGCACCCCGCAGAACACCGATTCCTGAATGGCGTTGTGCCCGGCCACCGTGATCCACGGGCGTGGCGGCTGACGCCGCTCCTGCAAGAACGGCGCGCCGCTTGCTGCTACAATCCGCGCTCCCTTGGGGAGTAGCCTGCTTCCAGCAATGGAAGCGCCCACGTCAACATACTCGGCCAGAGCGCCGTGGCGTGGGCAGCCAGACCCGGTTGGCGAGACCAGCGGCATGCGTGCGCAACGACGGTTGGGCGCGACGCATGCTGTTTGTGTCCGCCCGACCCGGTAACTGCAATGTCCCCGCTTTCCATTCTTTTCATCGGCCTGGCCATGTCCACCGACGCCTTTGCTGCGGCTGTCGGCAAGGGTGCGGCCATGCGCAAACCGCGCCTGCCCGATGCCCTGCGCGCCGGCCTCATCTTCGGCGTGATCGAAGCCATCACCCCCATCATCGGCTGGCTACTCGGCCGCGCGGCGTCACAGTACGTACAAGCCTTTGATCACTGGATCGCCTTCGGCCTGTTGGGCGTGCTCGGTGTCCACATGATCATTGCCGGCCTGAAACCCGAAGAGGAAGACGTTGCCGAGGATGCCAGTGGCTCCCAGCACAAGAGCTTCTGGAGCCTGGCCGCCACCGGTATCGCCACCAGCATCGATGCTGCCGCCATCGGCGTTGGCCTGGCCTTCCTGGACGTGCACATCGGCGTGGTCGCGTTGGTGATTGGTCTGTGCACGATGACCATGGTGACGATCGGCATCATGCTCGGTCGCGTGCTGGGCAACCTGGCTGGCAAGCGCGCCGAGATCATCGGCGGCGTGATCCTGATCATCATCGGCTGCACCATCCTGTATGAGCACCTGCATGCCGCTGCCGAGGTTGTGGGAGCAGCGTAAGCCGCGAATCCGTAGAGCGCAGCCATGCTGCGCGGGTGCCATTACCGGTGAAGCCTCTTGCCGAGCATGGCTCGGCACTACGGTTTGAGCCCCTCTCCTGCGGGAGAGGGGTTGGGGTGAGGGTCGCTTTGGCGAAGCGCGGCCATGCTGCGTTGGGGCATTGCCGGTCAAGCCCCTGCCGAGCATGGC
>NZ_DAMBEF010000055.1:9962-19632 GCF_032061965.1 Stenotrophomonas sp.
GGGGTGAGGGTCGCTTTGGCAAAGCGCGGCCATGCTGCGTTGGGGCATTGCCGGTCAAGCCCCTGCCGAGCATGGCTCGGCACTACGGTTTGAGCCCCTCTCCTGTGGGAGAGGGGTTGGGGTGAGGGTCGCTTTGGCGAAGCGCGGCCATGCTGCGGTGGGGCATTGCCGGTCAAGCCCCTGCCGAGCCTGGCTCGGCACTACCGTTTCGGCGGCTAGCGCCGGCGTGGATCGTTCAGTGCGGTAAGGAAGGCACGCAACGAGGCCGGCTTTACCGGTTTGGTCAGCACGCGATAGCCACGTTCGCGCGCCATGCGCTTGAGCTCGTCGCGGCCGTCTGCGGTCAGCAACGCACCGGGCAAGGGTCGCTGAGCGGCCTCACGCAGGGCAATCAAGGCATCCAGGCCGTCGAGGCGATCATGCAGGTGGTAATCCACCAGCATCACATCCGGATTCTCGGCCAGCTTTTCCAGTGCCATGTCCACCGTGGTTGCTGCGATCACCTGCACCTTCCAGCGCCCCAGCAGCGCACGCATGCCGTCGAGGATTTCCTGATCGTTGTCCACGCACAGCACGCGCATGCCGGCCAAAGAATCGTCGCCGCCGAACGCCGTGGGCTGCCGTTGCGCCGGTACTGGCTGGGTTGGCGTGGCCACGCGCGGCAAGGTGATGGAGAACATGCTGCCGTGGCCCGGTTGGCTGCGCGCATTCAAACCGTGGTCGAGCAAGCGCGAAATGCGCTGGCAGATCGACAAGCCCAGCCCAAGGCCCTGCTCGCCCCAATCGAACGGCTGCTGGTAACGATGGAATTCGTTGAAGATCTGCTGCATATGGTGCTCGGGAATGCCCGGCCCGGTATCCCAGACCTGCAGTTCCACCTGTTCACCACGCACCCGCAACGCCAGTACGATGCGGCCGCTGCGGGTATAACGCAGCGCATTGGCCATGAAGTTCTGCAGCACGCGGCGCAACAGACGGCGATCACTGCGCACCCACGCCTGGCGGGCGAACACGTGCAGGCGCAAGCCACGTCCTGCCGCTACCGGCGTGTACTGCGCGGCAAGTTCACGCACCAGCACGCTGGCATCGAAGTCGCTGATGGTTGGCCGCAGGCCGCCGGCGTCCAGGCGCGACACGTCCAACAGACCATCCAACAACTCTTCGGCGGCACGCAGCGAGGCATCAACGCGTTCGGCCAGATGCCGTTGTTCATCGGTTTCCGGCAGGCTGTCGCGCAGCGCCGAGGCGAACAGGCGCGCGGCGTTCAACGGCTGCAGCACGTCGTGGCTGATCGCCGCCAGGAAGCGGGTCTTGGATTGCTGCGCGGCTTCTGCTGCCTGCGAACGCTCGGTGACGCGCTGCTCCAGGTTTTCGTTGGCCTCCAGCAGCGCCTGCTCGGCATTCTTGAAATCGGTGATGTCGTTGTAGCTGGTGACATAGCCGCCGCCCGGCAGGGCCTGGCCGCGCAGTTCAATCACCTTGCCATCGGCACCGGTGCGCTCGAACACATGCGGTGAGCCTGCGCGCATGTAGCCGATGCGGCGATTGATCTGCACTTCGATGTCGCCCGACCCCAACTCGCCACGCTCGGCGTTGTAGCGGATCAGGTCAGCGACCGGGCGACCGACATAAAGCATGCCGTCGGGGTAACCAAACATCTGCTGGTAGCGGCGGTTCCATGCGGTCAACCGCATCTCGGGATCGACCACGCTGACCCCGGCGCTGATGTTCTCCAGCGTCGTTGAAAGAATTTCGCGGTTGAAGCGCAACTCCTGCCCGGCCTCATCCAGCACCGCCACCACTTCGCCCAGGTCCATGCCCGAGCCGCGCAGCAGGCTGGTCAGCAGCAGTCGCGCCGACGCCGCGCCGATGGAGGCGGCGAGCAGGCGTTCGGTGAATTGCACCCATACGCGGTCGGCAGCGGCGGCGGGCTGGAACTCCCGATCCAGCAACTGGGCCTGCTCGCCAAAAGCGCGCCGTGCACGGTTGTCGCCGATCACGCGGGTCGCCAAGGCCAGCAGGTCGCGCACCTTGACGTGGGCGGGCCAGTCGCCAGCCACCACCGGTCGCTTGGCGTAGGGGTCCAGGAAAGGTGCGGCACGCAGGCGTTCGGCCACATCCGGGCGCGAGCGCACCGATACCAGCAGCATCGTCACGGTGTTGAGCAGCAACGACCAGAACGTGCCGTGGGTCAGCGGGTCCCAGCCGGTCACGCCAAACAGCTGCTGTGGACGCAGCCACTCGATGCCGAACGGACCATGCGCCAACAATGTCGCGTCCAGCCAGCCACCATGACTGAGCGCGGGCACCAGCAAGGTGTAGCCCCAGACAAGGAAACCGACCAGCATGCCGGTTTCGACGCCGCGCCGGCTGGCACCACGCCAGTACAGGCCACCGATGAGACCGGGCGCGAACTGCGCCACCGCCGCAAAGGCCATCAGACCATAGGCCGCCAGCATGGTGTCGTTGTTGCTGCCGCGGTAATAGCCATAGGCCACCAGCGCCAGCAGCAGGATCGCCAGCCGGCGGATCCACAACACCCGCGAGGCGACATTGGCGGCCTCGCGGTGGTCACCGCTACGACGCAGCAGCAGCGGCATCACCAGATCGTTGCTGATCATCGTGGCCAAGGCGATCGAGGACACGATGACCATGCCCGTCGCTGCAGAGAACCCGCCGACATATGCAGCCAGCGCCAAAGCCGTGCTGCCGCCGGCCATCGGCAGGGCCAGCACCAGGGTGTCGTCCGATGCCAGGCCGGTGCCGAACATCGCCGCGCCAGCGCTGGCGATGGGCACGATCATCAGCGAAATGAGGATCAGATAGCCACCAAACATCCAGCGCGCCCGGCGCACGTCACTGGCGTTGCCACATTCAACCACTGCCACATGGAACTGCCTTGGCAGGCAGATCAGCGCCAGGAAACTGAGCAGCGTCTGCGAGACGAAGCCCACCGGCGGCATGCCTTCAAACAGCGTGCGGGCGGACTCGATCACCGAGTCACCGCGGTCGGTCAGCCACACATAGGCAAATACGCCCACGGCCACCATCGCCACCAACTTGATCATCGACTCCACGGCGATGGCCAGCATCATGCCGTAGTGGTGGTCGCTGGCATCGACCTGGCGGGTGCCGAACAGGATGGCGAACAAGGCCATCAACAGCGCCACGTATAGCGCCGGATCGGTCAGGAAGCCTTTGCCTGCGGCATCACCGCTAAGCACCTGCAGGCTCATGGCCACAGCTTTGTACTGCAGGGCCAGGTACGGCACCACGCCGATCAACGCGATCAGGGCGACCAGGGCCGCCAGCCGCCGTGAGCGGCCAAACCGCGAGGAGATGAAGTCGGCGATCGACACCACGTTCTCGCTGCGCGCGATCAGCGCCAGCCGCTCGATGATGCGCCAACCGAAGATCAACAGCAGCAACGGGCCAAGATAAATGGGCAGGTAGCCGATGCCGTAACGCACCGCCGAGCCCACTGCCCCGTAGAAGGTCCACGACGAGCAGTACACCGCCAACGCCAGGCTGTAGACCACCGGCCGCAGCCAGGGGCGGTCCGGATACAGCGGGCGACGGTCGCCCCACCACGCCACGCCGAACAACAGCGCGGCGTAGCCGAGAGAGACCAGGAGCAGTATCCAGCTGGAGACCAAGGGTAGTTCCCGTGCGACGTAGCCGGGCCAGTGTAGCCATTCCCCGCGCTGCGGGTCGCCCTTGACCCGCCACTGCCGATCCACGCGCGCCCGCGTCCTTGCCAACGGCGCAATGGGGCGCCGTCACCGCCCCGGTTCTGCTTTGCGGTCCCCGGCTTAGTACTTGCCGACCAGGTTGAGGAACCAGCCGCGGTGCTTGTAGTCGTAGTCGGTCAGGTCGTCGCTGAAGTCGGTGAAGTTGTAGCCCACGCCGATGCGGAAGTTGCGGGTGATATCGCGGTCCACACCAACCAACCAGCCCTGCTTGCGGCCGCCATCGGTAACCCCGAGCGTGCGGTATTCAGCAAGACCGTGCCACTGATAGACCAGTTCGTACCGCGCCTGCACTGCGGCAAACGTGGTGGCCGCATCCAACCATTGGCCGCTGCCGCGTCCGTAACGGACACTGCCTTCACGACGCGCCAGCTTGGCCGCGTACTCCCAACGCTGGTCGCGCTTGTACACGCCCTCGAACGAAAGCACCTGTGACTTCTGGTCGTAGCTGGCGCCACCCAGCTGGCCCAGCGACGCCAGGTCATACAGGTAGGTATAACGGCCAAACAGCGCCCAACGTTCGCTGTTCCAAGGCCGGTAGGCAAAACCGAAATTGCCCTCGATGAACTTGGCACCGGCCAGTGGGTTGAGCTTGTCATCGGTATCGGAATAGTTGAACCGGGCTGCGATGCGCCAACTGTCGTTGATCTTGTGGGTCAGGCGATTGCTGCTGACCCATTGGTCACGCTGCTCGGCGCCACGGTCACGACGCCACTCGATCTTGCTCTGCCAATCGGTGTCCTGCGAGGTGCGGCCACCTGACAGGCTGACCGCACGACGATGGACATCGCCGCCCGCATCGGTGGTCAACTCGCCGTTGGACAGGGTGAAGCCGAGGTTCCAGCCCTGTGCGGGATAGAAATCCATGCCGAAGGTGTGCGCGATACCGGACTGCGCGCGTTCCTTCAGGAACTGGCTTTCGTTATAGACGTTGACCTGGTTGGACAAGCGCCAGCGCTGGCCCAGTGTCCATCCATTCTGGGCGTTGTTGGAGAACAGTGAGTCGTAGGCGGTGGTGTCGGTGGAGTAGGTGTACGCGCCATAGATCGCATGCTCCGGATGCAGGCGGTACTCGGCATTCATGGTGACCGCATTGCCGCGATCACCCGTGGTCGCCTCCGCGCCCACCGAGGAGTTGTTGCCGGTCACATACTTGCCGCCGGCAGTCAGCGCGTCGTTGTCCGCATACTTGCCACCATCATCATCCAGCGTTACTTGGGCAAGCCCATAAAGCTCGACCGACGTGTTGATCCGCTGCTGGTACTTCACTGCCCCGAGCATGCCAGCCACGGCGTAACCATCGCGCTCCTCGTTGACCCGGCGCAGTTCGGCACTGAGCGTACTGTCGTCGTTGAGCCGCCAGTCGAACGTGGTCTGCGCCTGGGTAAGCGCATCGCTGCCGCGCTCGGCACGCGAATAGCGCGCGTACATGCCCAGGGTCGGGGTGAACTGGCCCAGCACTTCGCCCCCGTATTCGGTCACCGGCAAACCGTTGTCGTAGCGCCCCGTCGAGTACCCGGCACTGGTCTGCCGCCACCAGGTCGCGGCACTCCAATCCTGTTCGCTCCAGCCCAGTTCCTTGAAATTGACCCGGGCCTCCACCGCCTTGGCATCGCCCTTGCGGTTTGCGCTGGTGTCGTTGTTCTGGATGAAGCTCAGGCCGCCGTTATCGGAGAAGAACACCGGCGTACCGAAGGATTCGGTTCGTGTGTACTCGGCCTTGATGAAGGTGCCTCGTCCTGCCTGCAAGGTCAGGTCGCCGCCGGTGAGGGTGTAATCCTCGCCTGCACGCTGCTCCTGCACATGGGTGGCACCTACGCCCAGATGATCACCAAACCAGTGTTTGGCACGGATACCCGCCGATACATCGTCCGCATCGAAGCCGGACGGTACCCATTCGTAATCCACCAACAAGCGCTGTTCGAAGCCATCCAGCGGCATGTCACGGGTCAGCGTGCTGATGTTCTCGCGGCTGATCTGCGCCAACGGGCGGGTCAGCAGGATGCGTCCCTGCAGTTCATCAATCTCATAGTCGCTGCCACGCTGCAGCACGACCCGCGTCTCGGTACGGCCAGTGGTACGGTCACGCACTTCCAGGGTGACCACGTCCGAACCCGGCAACAGGTCGGTATGCCGCAGGTAGTACAGGCTGCCGCCGGTGCCGATGAACTCGTTGTGGCCCGGCGCGGTCTCAGCCTGCGAGCCGAAGGCGCGTAGTTCCGTCTGCGCGTCGCCCCAGGCATTGGCGCCTTCCGAGCGCCAGTTCAGCGCCGCGCCATACAACGAGCGCTGGTATTGCGCGTATTCGGTGCCGGTGAAGCCGGTGGAGTAGTTACCCCACAACGCTTGGCTCTTGTCCCAGTCGGCCCGCAGGTAGAAGCGTCCCATCGTGTCCACGTCACGGTAGGTCGTGGAGTCGTCGCCATAGACCGGGTAGTACAGATCGGGATCCAGGCGCCGGAATACATCCTGGGGGTCGGCCTGGGTGAAGCCATTGAACAATTTGTCCAGGTCACGCTCTGTGGTATCCGCCTGGGCCGTGATCAGGTAGCGGCCGCGCAGTTTGGCCTTGCCATAGAACGCCAGCCGGCCATCACTGATGATGTCGTCCTGGTAACGGCTGTCGCCAGCGAAGGGCTCCACCGATCCGGACACCCTGTTCTGCGCGATTGTCACGTCGGCCAGGCCAACGCCGAAGAAATAGCGGCCGGTGACGTCCATGTTCAAGGTATAGGCCGACTTGTGCTTGCCGCCCACCTCAACCGCGAACGCGTGTTGGCCAATTGGCACCAGGTACTCGGCGGCGAACTTGCGCTCCAGGTCCACCGGGTAGTCCTGGCCGTTGATGGTCAGGCTCTGGCCCTCGGGGATATTGCGCCCCTGGATGCGCACCCGCGAACCATACAGCGGGATGTTCTGCAGACGCAGGCCGTTGCCGGCAAACACGGTGTCGATCAGGCTTTGAGTCTGCGCCTGCTCGGTAGTCAACGAGGTTCCCAGCGAACGCTCCACGCTGTTGCGCAATTGCGTGTCGCTGCGCTCCATCTCCTCCGGCGACACCAGTTGCAGGTTACGGGTGTAGGTCTCGTCCATCTGCCCATCCGCGCCGAAGGCACGGACCACGTAGATCAACTCGTCACCCTTGCGGAAGCGATAGCGCACTGGAAGCGCGCCGTCCCAGTTGGCGCTGGTAACCGCACCTACCTCCAACGGGATGACCGCCAGCGGTTCGACCAGGTCGGTATCCGTGCTGCGGTAGACCCGCACTTCCATGCGCTGGATGAAGCCCGGGTAGTTGCCACGCACATAGAACTGCACCGGCTTGGTGATGGCCTGTCCATCAAACGGCACCATGGAAGGCGCGGACACGGCCAGTTCGGCCGAGCCAAGCGTAGGGTCTTCGGTCGCCCAGATGACACCACCACCGGGTAGATCGATGGCGAACTTGCCACTTGCCACCGCCTTGCCCGGGGCTTGCACGCCGATGCTGACGCGACGATCCGGTTGCAACTGCTGCGAAGACGAATGAGTGGTGGTATCCGTGGTGCGCGGCTGGTCATAGCCGCGCGTTCCCAGCCGCACCAGCAATGCACCGTCCTCCGAACATCCCTCCTCGGTGCAGTCGACCGACGTGGCCATGCCGTCATCTACACCTGTATTGGCTGCATCCTGCGCCATCGCCCACGGCGAACCACTGGCCAGCAGGCTGATCAGGGTGCAATCCAGCAACTTCATCTTCATGGGCTTGTGCTTGCCGCGGCTCATTTCAGTGCTCCCGCTTGAGCCTGCGGTTCACGCTCGGCTTCCACTCTCAACTTGGCGCGTGTCTCGGCGCTCACGCGTGCGGCCAATGCGTCATGCACGGCGCGGGCGCGGCGCATGCCCAACGCAAGGTTGTAGGCGTGCGAGGCACGCACATCGGTATGTCCGATGATTGCCACCCTGCCCCCGCCCATCGCCTCCAGCGCCCTGGCGACGGTATCCAGCAGCGGCCCGAACTCGTCGCGGATATCTGCCTTGTCGGTATCGAACAACACCGTGCCCAGCAGCACGCCCTCGCTGTCAAGGCCGGCCACCAAGCCAGACCCCATATCGACGCTGCCACGAACGTGGATCTGCAGGTGGCGGGTATCTACACCCTCCAGTCGCTCGACAAGCGCCGTCTTGACTGCGTTGGCGCGTTCAAACGCCAGCGATTGGCTTTCAGCCCCCGCCTCGATCACCACTTCACCGCGCTGGTACTGCCGCACCTTGGCTGCCATCGCCTCGACCACGGGCAGATAGCGGGCACGCACTTCGGCATTGCCGGGTGCGAAGAAAACTTCGCCCAAGGCCATCTCTGCCAGTTCGGTGCCACCGCCCAACAGGCTCTCGTCCAGCTTGACGCCAAAGTCGAAGCGCACCGGGATACCCGGGGTGATCCGTCGCAGCAACGGGTTTTCCGTGGTGAACACCGAACCTGCCGGCAGCGTCGTCGCGTCCACCTTCAGGATGAAGTTGCGACCGCGCTCCCATTTGCCGCCGTCCACACCTTCCAGGTGATAGCGACCGTACTGATCGCTCTCGATCAGCAGGCCTTCGACCGAGGCAATACGAACACCGGGAATTCCACGCTCATCAATGCCCTGGTTGCTGATGGCATAGTCCACGACATAGCCATCAGCCACCTGGGCGACACGACGCTCCACCACCGGCAACGCCGCGGTGAGGCCCTTGGCGGCATCGCCGGAAACCTCGCTGCGGGTTTGACCATCCGCAGCCATGCGCACGGTAACGCCCTGCGCATTGCGAAGCACGAAATCGTCGGTGAACGCCAGACGCGTCAGGTGCTGGCGGATCACCAGCTGATGATCTTCCACCGGATCCGCCACCGACTGGCGCGCGCTTATCCGTCCCAGTGCCAAGCCATGCAGCAGGGGCGCGCTTGCATCGGCCTGGGGCTGATGACCATTGCCGCGGTCGACGCTGGTGGAGCCGGCGACATACGCGTCGGCGGCGAAGCCACCTTGCACATGCAGTTGGCTGAGCTCGGCGCTGTCCTGCCAGCCATCACCGTCCCGGTCGTTGAATACCGTGCCCAGCAGCAGGCTGTCATCAATCATCGGATCGCCGCTCAGCGTGACCTCGGCCGTTGCCGTATTGGATACCGGCGTACCGTCCCGTGAGCGCACCTGCGCCTGGTTGACATGGGTGCCCGAGCGCACGCCCGCACCTACCCGCATCACGTAGACAACAGTAGCGCTTTCGCCCGCTGCGACGTCCAGGCCGGCGATCCGCAAAGGCGCAGCACCGCTGACAGTGCCGACCTTGTCACCATCGTCCACGACAACCGAACCTTCCACGTAGCTGAAGCCAGCCGGCGGCGTGTCAATCACCTCACCGTCCACCAGATCGCTGCTGCCAACGTTCTCGATCGTGAGTGCGTAACGCACCAGATCACCGATGCTGACGTCCGTATTGCCCACAGTCTTGGTCAGACGGATGAGCGGCGCATTGACGTTGTGCTCGGTGGCACATGACATGCACTCCGGCACCGGCATGACCGGGTCGGCGCTGGACGCAGCCACCACGTTCTTCACCTTGCCATTGGCCGTCGGAAGCACCGTGGCGTCATAGCTGAACGCGTACGCGCCGGCCTGTGTGCCGGCCGGCAAGGTGCAACGAAGGACACCTTCGCCGAGTACACAACCGGCCGACAGGTTGCTGATCGACAATGCCTTGTCAGGCGTATCGGTCAGCACCACCTCGGAGAACAGCGCGGCATTCTCAACCGCGGCGTTGAGTGTGTAGGTGATGGTATCGCCGATATTGACGGTGCTGCCACTGCCCGGGTTCGAGGCCTTGCTTACAACCAACAAGGGCATGACCACCGGCGTGGTGGTCGTGCAGGCGGTACCGCAGCTCGGGCTGTCCGTACCGCT
>NZ_DAMBEF010000056.1:0-19522 GCF_032061965.1 Stenotrophomonas sp.
GATTCGGGATTCGGGATTCGGGATTCGGGATTCGGGATTCGGGATTCGGGATTCGAGATTCGAGATTCGGGATTCGGGATTAGCAAAAACAGAGACAGAGGCAGGTGCAAGGGCTTGAAGCACCCCTCCCCGACCCTCCCCTTCACCTTCGGTGAAAGGGAGGGGGAAATTCAACGGCAACGGCAACGGCAGAGACCGAGGCCAAGGCCAAAGCCCAAGCGACGGCTAGGCGATCTGCCCCCTCCCTTTGGCGTAGCCAAGGGGAGGGCTGGGGAGGGGTGCTTTGGCTTTGGCTTTGGCTTCGCTCCTGCTCCAAACCAATCTCCAATCCCGGCTCCCCAATCACCGCCTCACCCCCCACCCCCCAACTTCCTGCGCCTCCTGAACTGCAGTACCAGCGCAATCAGCAACACCGCCAAGGCCATCGCGAACCATTGCACCGCATAACCAAGATGCCGCGAAGGCGGCAAGGTATTAGGCAGCAGGTCCAGGTCACGCGCGTATCCCAGCGACATTGCCGGATCCAATCGAAGCACCTTCGGCGCCAGGACAGTGCCATCCAGCTTCAGTTCGGCAGCAATCGCCGCCAGATCGATGCGCGTGGCCAACCAGGTCTGCCGCTGCGCGGCCGGGATCAATGCAGGACCCAGGGCAATGCCGGTTGCCGGCGCCGGTGCCCACAGGCCCTGCACCGTCTGCGTGCCCTGCAGCGGGTTGATGTTCGGCATGCTGCGATCCGCCGGCAGTGGCAGCCAGCCCAGATCGACCAGCACCGTCGTACCGCCAGCAGCGCGCGCCAACTGGTAGATCTTGATGCCGGCGCGGCCGTCGCGCAGCTGGTTGTCCAGCAGTACCGTGCCCGGCAGGAACTGCAGCCGGTCCGCTACCCAATGCAGGGCGTCTGGCGCGGCGGCAGCCTCGGCAAGGCTGACCGCAGCCTCGCGCCCTGGTGGCAACTGCGCGAGCAGGGCTTCTTTCTCGTGCATGCGCTGCAGCTGCCAACCGCCCAGCGCGCAGAACAGCGCCGCTACCAGCAGTGCCAGGACCCAGCCGAAAATGGCCGTGTGCTGTCGCGTCATGACAAGCTGCCGCCAAGCGGGTGATATAGCACTGCCTTCCCACCGAACGAGCCACGCATGAATGATTCGTTGAAGACCCTGCTGGTGATCGCGTTCTTGATCGTCATCGTCTGGAATCTTGGAGCCGGCCTCTATTACCTGATGATCGATCGCGGCCAGACCAAACGGACGGTCAATGCGTTGACGCGGCGTATCGCGCTGTCAGTAGTGCTGATTCTTCTTGTCGCGCTGGGCATCTATACCGGGTGGATCAAGCCGCATGGTGTTGGCGGCTGATGAAGCCGTGATTGGAGAGGTGGGGATTGGGGATTTGCAAAGCAGCTCCCCGCGATCTCCCAGATCGCTACCAATCCCCAATCCTTACTCCCCAATCCCCGCCGTCAAAGCACGTAGACGAACAGGAACAGCATCAGCCACACCACGTCGACAAAGTGCCAGTACCAGGCAGCAGCTTCAAAACCAAAATGGTTGTCGCGGGTGAAGTGGCCCTTGGCGGCGCGGAACCACATCACCGTCAGCATGATCGTTCCCAGCAGCACGTGTGCGCCGTGGAAACCGGTCAGCATGAAGAACGTCGAGCCGTAGATGCCCGAACCCAGGGTCAGGTTCAACTCCTTGTAGGCGTGGATGTATTCCTCGGCCTGGAAGAACAGGAACACACAGCCCAACGCCACCGTCGCCCCCAGCCAGATCAGCAGCTGCTTGCGGCTGCCCGCCTTCAGCGCGTGATGGGCGATGGTCAGGGTCACGCCGGAGGTCAGCAGGATCAAGGTATTGATCAGCGGCAGGCCCCAGGCCGGGATGGTCTGGAAGGCGCCGCCGATATCGGCCGGGCCGTTGGTCGGCCAGGCGGCCGAGTAACCGTCCCACAGGTACTCATTGGTCAAGACGCCATGGCCCTCACCCCCGAGCCACTGCAGGCCCATGTTGCGTGTATAGAACAGCGCGCCGAAGAAGGCGGCGAAGAACATCACCTCGGAGAAGATGAACCAGATCATCCCCATCCGGAACGAGCCATCCACTTGCCGGTTGTAGTTGCCACCCACCGATTCGCGGATCACATCGCCGAACCAGAGGAACAGGGTGAACACCAGCATCGCCACACCGGTGAAGAAGGTCCAGCGGCCCCAACTGGCGTCATTGAGCCAACTGGCGACCCCGACCATCATCACCAGCATCGCGATCGATCCTACAAACGGCCATTTGCTGCTGCTTGGCACGAAGTAGACGTTGGGATCATGCGTGTTATGGGCCATGGCGTTGCTTCCGGGTCCGTGATCAAGGGGCTGCATGGGCAACGGTCACGGCGGTTGCCGGGGCCAGCTGCTCGGTCAGCGCATCATTCTTGTAGAAGGTGTAGGACAAGGTGATCGTATTGACGTCGGCCGGCAGGTCCGGGTCGACGATGAAACGTACCGGCATCTCGCGCTTTTCCCCTGCCTGCAGGGTCTGCGCGGTGAAGCAGAAACATTCGGTCTTGTTGAAGTAGCCCGAGGCCCGTGCCGGCGCCACCGAGGGCACCGCGCTACCAACCAGCGCGCGTTCGCTATCGTTGCGGGCGAAGTAGAGGGCCTCGTTCAACTCACCCGGCACCACGTCCATCGTCAGCTTTTCCGGATGGAAGGCCCAGGGCAGCTTGGAATTGACGCCCCCATCGAATTCCACCCGCACCGTGCGCTTGCTGTTGGCGGCATGCGTACTCGCGCCTTGCGTGGTGGCGCTGCGTTCAAGCCGCACACCAAACACCTTTTCGCAGGCGATGCGGTACAGCGGCACCAGCGAGAAGGTCAGCACGAACACCGCAAAGGCCACGCCGATCAGCCGGCCAAGGCCGGCATTGGGCTTGGGTGCGGGCGCCGGGCTGCTCAACTCGCCAACACACCGGACAGGATGAAGCCGACATACACCGCCACCGCGATCAGCCCAACCACCACCGCGGTACGCCGTGCGCGCCGCTGCCGCACTGCCAGTTCATCAGCCTGCAATCGCTTGTTGCTGCTCATCGCGGCCTCCTCAATGGGTTACGTCGTCATGCGCCAGATCGCCCGGCTTGATGACCGGCGGCACGGTGAAGGTATGCGCCGGCGCTGGCGACGGGACGGTCCACTCCAGGCCCTTGGCACTTTCCCAGACACGTGCTTCGGCGCGCTTGCCGTTGCGCAGTGAAGACAGCAGGATGCCGGCCATCAGGAACGGGGTAACGAACATGCCGAACGCGCCGATCGAGCTGATCAGGTTCCAGTCGGCGAACACCGGGTTGTAGTCCGGGATACGCCGCGGCATACCGGCCAGACCAAGGAAGTGCTGCGGGAAGAACAGCAGGTTGACGAACACCATCGTCCACCAGAAATGCACCTTGCCCCAGAACTCGTTGTACATGCGACCGGTCCACTTCGGCCACCAGTAATACACCGCCGCGATCAGTGCCAACACCGCACCGGTGACCAGCACGTAATGGAAGTGCGCCACCACGAAATAGGTGTCGTGGTACTGGTAGTCGGCCGGCACGATGGCCAGCATCAGGCCGGAGAAACCACCGATGGTGAACAGGATCACGAAGGCGATGGAGAACAGCATCGGCGTTTCGAACGTCAACGAGCCCTCCCACATCGTGCTGACCCAGTTGAACACCTTCACCCCGGTCGGGATGGAGATCAGCATGGTGGCGAACATGAAGTAGATCTCGCCCCCCAGCGGCATGCCCACCGTGAACATGTGGTGCGCCCACACGATGAAGGACAGGAAGGCGATGGCGGCGGTGGCGTAGACCATTGCCTGGTAACCGAACAGCGGCTTGCGGCTGAAGGTCGGCAGGATCTCGCTGACCACGCCGAACGCCGGCAGGATCATGATGTAGACCTCGGGGTGCCCGAAGAACCAGAAGATGTGCTGGTACATCACCGGGTCACCGCCACCGGCGGCATTGAAGAAGCTGGTGCCGAAGAACTTGTCGGTCAGCAGCATGGTCACCGCACCGGCCAGCACCGGCATCACCGCAATCAGCAGGAAGGCGGTGATCAGCCAGGTCCAGCAGAAGATCGGCATCTTCAGCAGATCAATACCAGGGGCGCGCATGTTGAGCACGGTGGCGATGATGTTGATCGCACCCATGATCGAGCTGACACCGGCCACGTGGATGGCGAACACGCTGAAGGCGACGTTGTAGCCGCCCTGCAGCGACAGCGGCGGGTACAAGGTCCAACCACCGGCAGGTGCGCCACCGGGCAGGAACAAGGTCACCAGCAGCATGCCGAAGGCCACCGGCAGCAGCCAGAACGACCAGTTGTTCATGCGTGGCAGCGCCATGTCCGGCGCGCCGATCTGCAGTGGGATCATCCAGTTGGCCAGGCCGACGAACGCCGGCATCACGCCACCGAAGATCATCACCAATGCATGCACGGTGGTCATCTGGTTGAAGAATTCCGGCTTGACGTACTGCAGGCCGGGCTGCGCCAGCTCCAGGCGGATCACCACGCTCATCGCCGCACCGATGATGAACATCGTGAAGCTGAAGAGCAGGTAGAGCGTGCCGATGTCCTTGTGGTTGGTCGAGAAGAACCAACGCTCGAAGAAACCTTGCTGGTGCCCGTGGTGATCGGAGTGGTCCACTGCGGAATTCGCCATTGCAACTACACCTCGTTATCCGTTTTCAGGCTTCGCGCCGGCGTACCGGCACGCAGTGGTATCAGGCGCCGGCTGCCGCAGGTGCGGCAGGCGTGGCTTCCGGTTGCGGTGCTTCCGGGCTTGCTTCAGGCGCAGCTTCCGTGGCCGGCGCGGGCGCGGCCTCAGCCGGTGCAGCGGGGGCCGTCTTGCGCGATGCCAGCCAGGACTTGAACTCGTCCTTGGACACGGCCTTGACCACGATCGGCATGAAGCCGTGGTCCTTGCCGCACAGCTCAGCGCACTGGCCGCGGTATACGCCTTCGGTTTCGATATTGGTCCAGCGCTCGTTGATGAAGCCCGGCACGGCGTCCTGCTTCCAACCCAGCGCCGGCACCCACCATGCATGGATCACGTCGTCGGAGGTGATCACGAAGCGGACCTTGGTATCCACTGGCAGCACCAGCGGGTTGTCCACGTCCAGCAGGTAATGCGGGTCGGTGGCCATGGTCGGCACGCTGCCGCTTTGCCGCACTTCGTCGGACTTGCGATCAAGGCGGCTGGTGAAGGCGACATCCTCGCCCATGTACTCGTACTTCCACATCCACTGATAGCCGGTGATCTTCACCGTCATCTCGGAATCGCGGGTGTCGTACATGGCGATCAGCTTGGCCGTGGCCGGCCAGGCCATCACGATCAGGATGATGATCGGGATGACGGTCCAGATGACTTCCGCCTTGGTGTTGTGGGCGAACTGCGCTGCCACCGCACCTTTGGACTTGCGGAACTTGAAGATGGCATAGGCCATGGCGCCGAACACCAGCACGCCGATTACCGTACACACCCACAAGGCCACCATGTGCGCGTCCCACGCCATACGCGAGGTATGGGTGACGCCCTTGCCCATGTTGAGCTGCCATTCCTTTGGATCGGCCGACTGCGCCCATGCCACCTGCGCCGACAGCATCATCGCTGCCGCTGCCAAACCGTGTTTCAACTTCGCGCCCCACCCGCTGCATTGCTTCATTGCCTAGACCCTTGACGTCATCGGTTGCAGCCATTGCTGGCTGCGAGCAAGCCTTCAAGTGTCACCGCAAGTTCCCGACGTTCTGCGGGCGCGAGGAAACTCCCCACTTCGACCCGCTTGCCGCTGGAAACCAGCAGGACCCGTTCCTTCCCGGCAACCACCCGCACCCAATAAGGGTGTGCGCGGAACACCGGCGAAACTCCGGCTGCGGGGATTACCTCCACGCAGTCCGGTCCTACCCGGATCTCTTCCCGGCGATTGCTGCTGCGCCAACACGCACGCAGGGCAGCGGCCACCAGGAAGCCATGCAACAACGCGAAGGCAGGGGCCAAGACGTTACCGGACAACCAACCCAAACCTGCCGAGAACGCCATCAAACCTGCCAACGCCGCAAACAACTGGACGAACTGCCGAGCACTCAGTGCCCGTGGGGGGTGCAGCACCAGCTGCGTCCCTGAGCCATCGCAAACCTGCCGAAGCACCTGGATCATCGCAGCCGCGTCCATACCGCGGAAATCGAGTTCGATGGTAGCCCTGCCCAATGGCAACCGGCAAGCTTCCATTCATCAACGTCATCAATGCTGCAGTGCACACTGAAATTGCGTCGATATCGCTCAACCTCGGCGTTTTAGATGACGGAATTGGCACAATAATTCCGAGCGCCACATATTTTGCCGAATCGCCCACGCACCAACGTTTTTCCGCAACAAATTGGTGGAAAAAGGGACTAGGAAAACTTCCAGTCCGGATTAAAATGGCCGAATCCAACTGTGGCCGAGCGCATGAACGCAACACCTCCTCTTGATGTCGCCTTTCCCCCTGTCGCGGGCCTGCCGCTGCTGAGCCCCGAGCTGCCGCCGTCACCGCCGGCGCTGCGCCAGGCCATCACCGATGCCTGGCTGAAAGATGAGGCCAGCCACGTGCGCGAGCTGCTGGAACAGGCCCGTCTGCCAGCCGCCGAGCAGGCGCAGGTCCAGGCCACTGCCGCCGACCTGGTGCGCCGCGTGCGTGCCCGCGCCAAGAACCAGGGCGCGATCGAGGCCTTCATGCGCCAGTACGACCTGGGCAGCGAGGAAGGCGTGCTGCTGATGTGCGTGGCCGAAGCCCTGTTGCGCATTCCGGACCAGGAAACGGCCGACAAGCTGATCCGCGACAAGCTGGGCGAAGCCGACTGGAAGCGCCACATGGGCCAATCCGATTCGGTGCTGGTGAACGCCTCGACCTGGGGCCTGATGCTGACCGGCCATCTGGTTGATCTGGCCGATGCCACCAAGCGCGACGTGCACGGCGCCTTCAAGCGCCTGATCGGCCGCGTGGGTGAGCCGGTGATCCGCCTGGCCGTGCGCCAGGCCATGAAAATCATGGGCCACCAGTTCGTCATGGGCCGCACCATCGACGAAGCACTGTCGCGTTCGCACAAGGGCGACAACAGCAACTACCGCTATTCCTTCGACATGCTCGGCGAAGGCGCGCTGACCATGAAGGATGCGCTGCGCTACCTGGAAGACTATCGCCGTGCCATCCACGCCATCGGCAGTGACAATATCGCCCGTGGCGGCAAGGCCGATGGTGACGTCACTGCCTCCCACGGCATCTCGATCAAGCTGTCGGCGTTGTATCCGCGCTATGAACACGCCAAGCGTGAGCGCGTGCTCAAGGACCTGGTGCCGGGCGTGCTGGAACTGGCGCAGCTGGCCAAGTCCTACGGCATCGGCTGCACCGTTGATGCCGAAGAAACCGACCGCCTGGAACTGTCGCTGGACATCATCGAGCGCGTGGTCAGCGATGCCTCGTTGAAGGGTTGGGAAGGCTTCGGCATCGTTGTGCAGGCCTACCAGAAGCGTACGCCCTACACGATCGATTACCTCGCCGACCTTGCCCGCCGCATCGGCCACAAGCTGCAGGTGCGCCTGGTCAAGGGCGCGTACTGGGATGCGGAGATCAAGCGCGCGCAGATCGAGGGCCTGCCCGGCTACCCGGTGTTCACCCGCAAGCAGAACACGGACGTGTCCTACATCGCCTGCGCCAAACGCCTGTTCGGCCACAGCGATGCGATCTACCCGATGTTCGCCACCCACAATGCGGCCACCATCGCCGCCATCAAGCAGATCGCCAAGGGCGGTGTCTACGAGCACCAGAAGCTGCATGGCATGGGCGATGACCTGTATGCCGAAGTGATTCCGGCCGATCGCTTGAACGTGCCGTGCCGCGTGTACGCACCGGTCGGCTCGCACGAAGACCTGCTGCCTTACCTGGTGCGTCGCCTGCTGGAAAACGGTGCCAACTCCAGTTTCGTCAACCGCATCACCGACGAAGACGTGTCCATCGACGACCTGATCCGCGATCCGGTCGAGGCCGTGTCTTCGTTCGCCTCCATTCCTCACCCCAAGATCCCGCTGCCGGTTGACCTGCTGCGCAGCCAGAACCACGACAGGACCAACTCCATGGGCATCAACCTCGCCAACGACAACGAACTGCGTGCCCTGGCCGAGCAGCTCAACGCCGCCATCAAGCCTTGGCAGGCCGCACCGCTGGTGCCAGGCTCCAACACCACCGGTGCCACCAAGCAGGTCACCAACCCGGCCGACCAGCGTCAGGTTGTCGGCCAGTGGCAGGCGTCCGATGCCGCCACCGTGCAGAAGGCGCTGGCCAATGCCGTGGCCGCACAGCCGGCCTGGAACCGCACCCCGGCCGCCAGCCGCGCTGCCATCCTTGAGCACGCCGCCGACCAGTTGGAAGCCCGCATCGCCGAGTTCATGGCGCTGTGCGTGAAGGAAGCCGGCAAGAGCCTGCCCGATGGCGTCGCCGAAGTGCGCGAGGCGGTGGATTTCCTGCGTTACTACGCCAAGCAGGCGCGTGACCAGTTCGGCGCAGGCGAAAAGCTGCCCAGCCCCACCGGCGAAAGCAACGAGCTGCAGCTGCACGGCCGTGGCGTGTTCGTCTGCATCAGCCCGTGGAACTTCCCGCTGGCGATCTTCATGGGCCAGGTGGCCGCCGCCCTGGCCGCCGGCAACAGCGTCATCGCCAAGCCGGCCGAACAGACCAACCTGATCGGTTACTACGCGGTCAAGCTGCTGCTCGATGCCGGCGTACCGGAGGGCGTGGTGCAGTTCGTGCCGGGCTCCGGCTCGGTGGTGGGCGCTGCCCTGACCGCCGATCCGCGCGTGGCCGGCGTGGCCTTCACCGGCTCGACCGACACCGCTCGCCTGATCAACCGCACCATGGCCGCACGTGACGCCGCTATCGGCGTACTGATCGCCGAGACCGGCGGCCAGAATGCCTTCATCGCCGACTCCTCGGCCTTGCCGGAACAGCTGGTCAAGGACGCCATCGGCTCGGCCTTCACCTCCGCCGGCCAGCGTTGCTCGGCAGCGCGCGTGTTGTTCGTGCAGGACGACATTGCAGACAAGGTGATGGGCATGCTGGCCGGTGCGATGGCCGAACTGAAGGTTGCCGACCCGGGCGAGCTGTCCACCGACGTGGGCCCGGTCATCGACAACGATGCCCTGCAGATCCTCGAGGACCATGCCGTGCGCATGGACAGCGAAGCCCGCCTGATCGCCACCGCACCGCTGTCCGAAGCTGCCGCCCACGGCACCTTCTTCGCACCGCGCGCCTACGAGCTGAAGGATCTTGGCCAGCTGCACCAGGAGATCTTCGGGCCGGTGCTGCACGTGATCCGCTGGAAGGCCGATCAGCTGGACGCAGTGATCGACCAGATCAACGCCACCGGCTACGGCCTGACCCTGGGCGTGCATTCGCGCATCGATGAAACCGTTGACCGCATCGCATCGCGCGTCAACGTCGGCAACGTCTACGTCAACCGCAACCAGATCGGTGCGGTGGTCGGCGTGCAGCCGTTCGGTGGCCAGGGTCTGTCCGGCACCGGCCCCAAGGCCGGCGGCCCGCACTACCTGCTGCGCTTTGCCACCGAGAAGACGGTGACGGTGAACACCACCGCCGCCGGCGGCAATGCTTCGCTACTGACGCTGGGCGACTGATTCAAAAGTCGCAGCGTGATTGAGAAAGGCCCCGCGCAAGCGGGGCTTTTCGTTGTGGGAGAAACGAACAAGCAACGTGTGCGGGAGGGTCTGTTTGGTCTTCTCGCTCCGGCTTGATGGCGGCTCTTTCCTCGCAGGCGACCGAGACGGTGGGGAGAGAGAGTTCCAGTTGCCTGCGCCTTCCGTTCCACCCGCAACCAACATCCTTCCCCATCCCCCAATCCACTAGACTCCCAGGCACACCCGCAACGGATACCTGCCCATGCGCGGCATTGCCCTCGCCAGCTGCCTGAGCCTGCTGGCCACGCTCTGTACACCGATTGCCAGCGCACAGGACGCCGGACGCATCCTGATCTTCAGCAAGACCGCCAAGTTCCGCCACGACTCCATTCCCGTGGCGATAAAAACCCTGCAGCAGCTGGCCGAGGAACAAGGCCTCCAAGCCGACCTCAGCGAGGACGCAGCACAATTCACCACCGATAATCTGGCCCGCTACCGGGCGGTGGTTTTTGCCAGCACTACCGGCGATGTATTGGACGAAACGCAACAGGCCGCCTTCGAGCACTACATCGGCAACGGTGGCGGCTACATGGGCGTGCACGCGGCCGCCGACACCGAATACGACTGGCCCTGGTACGGGCAACTGGTCGGCGCCTGGTTCCGCAACCATCCTGCAGGTCTGCAATCGAGCCACGTGCAGCCGGAACGCGACAGCCAGCCCAACGGTACGTCATGGGCAGTCCGCGATGAGCTGTACAACTACCGCGACAATCCTCGCCCACGGGTACAGGTGCTCGCTACAGTGGATGAAAGCCAGTATCAGGGCGGCACGATGGGCAAGGATCATCCGATCAGCTGGTGTCACCGCGTCGATGGCGGCCGCAGCTGGTACACCGGTCTGGGCCACGACGCGTCGCTGTATGACATGCCGCAGTTCCTGGCGCAGCTACGGCAAGGCTTGCGGTACGCCAGCGGGCTGAGCGGGGACTGCTGAGCAGTCCTGCGGTCGCACCCGGCGCCCGCCAGGAGCGGCACGTGGTGCCGGTTTCAGCGCAGCAAACCGAGCGCCCTACAAACAGAAAGCCCCGCTTGCGCGGGGCTTTCTGCATGCATCAACTGCCGGTTCGATTAGAACTTGTAGTTGACCGAAGCGGCCAGGATGTCGCCGCCCACATCGTACTTGCCCTGCAACACGTTGCCGGTAGCCGACGTGACGTTGATCGCCGGCTCGTTGGTGAACAGGTGGGTGTAACCGAAGTTGAACTCGGTGTTCTCCGACGGGGTCCAGCCCAGGCCCAGCGAAACCCACTTGCGGGTCACGTCCGGCACGCGCACATCGCGGTGCGCATAGGTGGTCGGGCTTTCGTCATAGGCCAGACCGCCACGCAGGGTGATGGTGTCGGACAGCTTGTACTCGGTACCGATCGAACCGAAGGTGGTGTCTTCGTAGTGGAAGCCCAGCTTGTTGTCCGGCTGGTTGGAGGCGAAGTCCACGGTCACTTCGTCGAACGCCGGCTTCCATGCGGTGCGCGAGATATCGCCCATCACGGTCCAGCGATCATTGATGCGGTGGGTAACGCTCATCGTGACCGAAGCCGGCAGGGTCACGGTTGCCTTGCCCGAGGTATCGATGAAGGTACCCGGTGCGGTCTGTGCCAGCAGCGCCGCCGTTGCCGGGGTCACGTCGAAGTTGGCCTTGCCACCGGTGATCTTGTGCTCGACCTTGGAACGATAGCTGAAGGCGATGTTGGTGTTTTCGGTCGGGCTCAGGGTGGTGCCCAGCACGTAACCGACGGCGTTGTTGTCGCCTTCGATCTTGACGAAGCCGTCAGCACTGCCCGGGTAGAAGCCCAGGGCGGCCATCTGCTGTGCAGCGGCCTGCGCGGCGGCCTGGGCCTGCGCTGCACCGCCACCGGCGGCCAGAGCGGCCGCAGCAGCCTTCTGCTGTGCGGTGCCGTTGATCACCGAACCCATGTCCAGTGCATTGGACAGTTCGATGGTCAGGTGCTCGACGAACACCGACGCGCCGAAGGACACGTACGGATTGACGTCATAGGAGAACGCTGCACCCAGGTCGATGGCCTTCAGGTCGGTCTTGACACCGCTGTAGCGGCCTACCCAGTTGCGGTCGTATTCGGTGGTGAAGCCGAACGGCACGGTCAGAGAAATACCGAAGTGCATGTTGTCGTTCTCACCGAACGGCACATGGAAATAGGCTGCCGGAACCGCAGCGATCATGCCGGCGTCGCCGCCATTGCCGCCGCTGATCGGGGTGCCATTGGAGTTGTAGCCGCCGAACTTCTCGAAATCTGCCGAGAAGCTGATCGCGCTGACGTCGGCCTGGAACTGGCGGCCGTCAAGCAGGCGCATCGAAGCGGGGTTGGTGGCGACGACCGAAGCGTCGTCCCATGCGCTGGTCGAGCCAGCGAAAGCGCGGCCCAGGCCCTTGGCGCTGTTTTCCTTCAGCTGGAAGGCAGCAGCGTGGGCGTGGCCGAAGGCCAGCACGCCAGCGATGCCGACAGCGATAGCAGTAACGCGGGCAATTGCAGTAGCGGTCATAGTCGAAGCTCTCTCCGTAAACGGTAATGGTCGTTTTTGCGCCTGCACTCCCTTCCACCTGGGTGGTCGGAGGTGCGCCGGAGTCCCCTCCCGACATACGACGCCGTATGCAGTATACGCAGAGCGGTTAACAAGACAATAACGCCGTAAGAAGAATTTGCGGCCCAGCCGGGGCGCGTCCGGGTTAGGCTTCCGCACCCATGTTCGTCTCCATTCCTTCCCGCAATAAGACAGGCCTGCGCTGGGCCGTGCCGTTGCTGTGCCTGGCACTGCTGGCCGCCTTCCTGTGGTCAATCTCACGGCCGGATGAGGCGCGCCGTTCACTTTGGTTGGCCTGGGGCGCCTTGGCCACCGGCCTGGCGACGCCACAGGAATGGTGGGCTGCACTGCGCGATGGCAGCGTACTGCGCCTGTTCACGGCCCTGTTCCTGCACGCGGACTGGTCGCACCTGCTGGGCAACCTGGTGTTCCTGCTGATCTTCGGCCTGCCTGCGGAGCGGGTGCTGGGGCCGTGGCGGCTGTTGTTGTTGTTTCTGTTGGGCGGGGCAGCGGCCAATCTGGCAGCTTTGTACGTGATGGGCTCCCCCGAGCGCAGCATCATCGGCGCCAGCGGCGCGGTGTCGGCGTTGATGGGGACGTATCTGGCGCTGTTCCCCGGTGCTCGCCTGGGCGTGGTGCTGCCGCTGGGCCTGTTCCTGGAGTTTGTGCGCGCGCCCGCCTTCCTGCTGATCGGCGTGTGGGCCGGGCTGCAGGTCGTCTTCGCCTATATCGGGCCCAGCTTCGGCATGGTGGCGTGGTCAGCGCATGTGGCCGGTTTTCTGTTTGGCATCATCTACGGCCTGTATGTGCGCGCCGCGATCGCGCGCCGCTTGCGCAAGCGCCAGGGGTTCTGATCCGCCTGTTGGCGCGGCCAGGACTTCTATAATCCACACATGAGCAGCAAGCCCCTCTACAAGATCACCTTCCTCAACCACGGCAAGGTCTACGAGTTGTTTGCGCGGCACGTGGGCGGCAGCCACCTGTGGGGATTCAACGAGATTTCCGAGCTGGTGTTCGACGTCCATGACGGCCTGGTCGTTGATCCCACCGAAGAGCGCCTGCGCGAGGAGTTCGGCAACACCAAGGTGCTGCACCTGCCGATGCAGAGCATCGTGCGCATAGAAGAAGTAGAGAAAAAGGGCCAATCCGCCATTCGCGATGCCACCACCGGCGAAACGGTGGTCACGCCATTCCCGTTGCCGGGCAAGCCGCGCTGAGCAAACGCAGGGGCATGCTCGGGGCGAGGCCGCAGCGGACCTCGGCATGAAAAGGAGTTCGCCCCTTTACGATCCAATGGCGCCACCGCAGCAGGCATATTCCGGTCATTGAAGCCGCGTGCCGATGCCGCGCAAGCAGCGCTTGCGCGCCCTGTGCTGTGCGCCCACGCGATGGTGCCGGCTACGCCAGGCACCATCGACTCAACGCTTACTTGTCGCCTTCGACTGCGGGCTCGACGGGCACCTTCGGCGGGCTCGTCGGCGCCGGCGACGTTGCGGGTTCGGCCGGCTTGTCTGCCTGCGTCGCGGGAGCCGTGGATTCTGCCGTCGCTTCGGGTTTGCCTGCCTGCGCCGCCGGTGTTTCCGGGCGGCTCGCTCCGGCCGGGGCCGGCGCTGGCTTCGTCGCCGCTGCGGGCTTGGCCTTCGCCGCGGCGGCTGCTGCCGCCGCCACCGAACCCGGATGCTTCAGCTCCTGCAAGGCCGACTGGATCGGCGCGTCGCCGGACAACACCACGCCCGCCTTGCCACCCGCGGTTTCGTCGTCGCCACGCAGGTGACCCGGCAGCTTGGCTTCGCTGTAATCCGCCAGGCTGGCCGGAATGTCCTTGGGCACCGTGGCCGGATCCGGTTGCAGCTCGACGTCGGGCACGATGCCGGTAGCCTGGATGGAACGTCCGCTCGGCGTGTAATAACGCGCTGTTGTCAGCTTCACCGAATCACCGTTGTCCAGCGGCAGTACGGTCTGTACCGAACCCTTGCCGAAGCTGCGGCTGCCAACAACACGCGCACGCTGGTTGTCGCGCAATGCGCCTGCCAGCACCTCGGATGCACTGGCGGAGCCCGCGTCGGTCAGCACCACCACCGGCGCACCATTGAGCAGGTCGCCCGGGGTGGCATCGAACTTGGCATCACTGATGGAAATGCGCCCGCGGGTACTGACGATGCCGCCGTGGTCCAGCAGGTCGTCAGCCACTTGCACCGCTGCCGTGAGCAGGCCGCCGGGGTTGCTGCGCAGGTCCAGTACCAGTCCCTTCAACTTGCCGCCTGCCTGCGTCTGCAGCTGCGTCACATGCTTCTGGAAATCAGCGCCGGTATCGGCCTGGAAGGTGCTGATGCGCACGTATCCGTAGCCCGGCTCCAGCATCTTGCTGCGCACGCTGGTGACGCGGATGGTTTCGCGCACGACCGTGACGTCGAAGGGCTTCTGCCCTTCGCGGGCAATGGTAAGCACCACCTGGCTGCCCGCCTTGCCCCGCAGTGGTTCACTGGCGTTGATCGCGTTGATCGGGGTGCCATCGATGGCGATGATGAGATCACCCGCCTTCACTCCGGCACGAGCGGCAGGGGTGTCGTCGATGGGGGAAACGACCTTCAGCGCATTGTCTTCCTGCAACAGTTCCACGCCGATGCCTTCATAGGCACCGGTCGCCTGCTCGTCAAACGCTTCGGCGTCCTCCTTGTCGAAGTAGGTGCTGTGCGGGTCCAGCTCCAGCAACAGGCCACGCACCGCCGACTGCATCAGCTTCTTGTCATCCACCGGATCGACATAGGCCGCACGCACCGCGTTGTAGACCGAAACAAAACGACGGATCTCGTCCAACGGTACCCGCGAAGTCACTGATTCCTTGGCGTCCGGGTCATCCGCCCTGGATGGTTTGTCCGGTGCGGCCTGCGCCAGCGCCAAGGCGGGCGACAGGGCAAACAGCAGGGCTGCGGCAAGACGGGTTGGACGCATGTACCACTCCATGGGGAAACAGGCACGCGGAGACCGCGCTGAGCCCGATTATGCGCGAACGCTGGCTAAATTCCCGTTGAATACCGGTGCTTGGCCGACAGACCAGTGCGCGCTTGTTCTACTGGCGTTGCAACCAGGTGGCGGGATCCACCGGCTGCCCATTGCGGCGCAGCTCGAAATACAGCGCGGTGACACCCTGTCCACCGGAGTTGCCGACCTTGGCCACGGCGTCGCCCCGGCTGACCCGGGCGCCAGCGTCCTTCAGCAAGGCATCGTTGTGGGCATACAGGCTCATATAGCCGTTGCCGTGGTCCACGATCAGGATCATGCCGTAACCGGTCATCCAATCGGAGAACACCACCGTACCTTCCGCCACCGCGGTCACCGTGCTGCCGGCAGGAGCACCGATCAGAACGCCGGCGCTGTTGCGGCCGTCCGGCAGGCGACCGCCATAGCGGGCCAACAGATTGCCCGACAGCGGCCACCCCAACCCACCAACCCGCGGTCCCGGTGCGTTGGCGACGACACGCGGTGGCGCCTTGCCCTGCGGCCGTGGGGTACTGCGACCTGGCCCGGCAGCGGCCTGCTGGCGGGATTGTTCCGCCGCAGCACGGCGCGCTGCCGCTCGGCGCTCGGCCTCGGCACGGGCAGCGGCGGCCCGGAGGTTGGCCAATACCCGCTCCAACGCCTGCGCATCCTTGCCCAGCGCCTTCTCACGATCAGTACGGTCCTGGAAGCGCTGGTCCAGCTCCGCCACCACGCTGGCACGCTGCCGACGGTCCTGTGCCAATGCTGCTGCCTGCTGGCGTTGCTGCTCATGCGCCTGCCGCAGCTCGGCGGTACGCGTGACGATCTGCTGCTCGGTACTGGAAAGGCTCTCCAGGTCGGCGGTCAACGCGGTGATGGCCTGCGCACGCTCGCGCTGCAGGTAGCGGTGGTAAGCCATGGCGCGATTGGCATCGGCCACGGTGTCCTGCGACAGCAGCAGCTTCAGCGGCGCATGGTTGCCCAACTGGTAGGCGCCCCGCAGCAGGGCCGCCAATTGCCGCCGTTGCCGGGTCAAGCCCGTCTGCAGCTCAGCCTTGCGTTGCTGTAACTGGGTCAGCGATTGCTGTTCCCGCTGCACCGCTGCCTCCGCCTCGGCGACCGCACGGCCGGTACGGGCGACCTTCTGATCCGCCTCGCGCAGGCGCACATTGGCTTGCCCACGGTCAGCTTCGATCTGCCGCCGCTCCTGGCTCACGTCCTTCAACTCACCGCGCAGCTGCTTCAGCTTCTTTTCCGCGTCGCGGGAGCTGTTCTGCGCCGCCAGCGGCCCTGCCACCAAGGCCAGCGCCAGCAACAGACAACCCGCGCGCCAGGGCAGTGTGATGGCTGGGCGCTGAGGACGCAGGCGGGGGTGGAACCAAGGCAATGGCAGTCCTAATGACTTCAGGCAGATGCGGATTGTACTCAAGCATGGTGCCATCGCATCCTGTCCACTGGAATGCCCATGGAGGCCCCCGTGAAACGTGTTCTCCTGCTGCTGGCGCTGGCCGCCAGCGCCCCGCTCGCCCACGCCGCCGATGACATCAGCAAGGTCAACGGCAGCATCCATACCGACGCCGGCGCCAGCTATGGTGACCTGGATACCGTCAATGGCAGCATCCAACTGGCCAGTGGCGTGCGCGCCGGTGACGTGGAAACCGTCAACGGCAGCATTCGTGCTGAAGACAATGTTCAGGCACATGGCATCGAAACAGTGAACGGCGGCATCCGTGCGGGCCAGGGCCTGGTGCTCAGCTCGGGGCTGGAAACCGTCAACGGCAGTATTTTCGTCGACCGTGGCGGCCGCATCGGCGGCAATATCGAAACCGTGAACGGCAGCATCGGCCTGGTAGCCACCGAAGTTGCCGGCAACATCGAAACCGTCAACAGCGACATCACGGTCGGGGTGGACTCGGTGGTCAAGGGCGGTCTCAAGGTGAACCGGCCATCCTTCAGCATTTCACTCACTCCACCGCGCAAGCCCCGCATCATCATCGGCCCCAATGCAGCGGTGGAAGGTGAGCTGGTGTTTGAACGCGAGGTCAGCCTGTATGTGCACGACAGCGCCCGCATCGGCCCGGTCCGCGGCGCTGAAGTCCAGCGTTTCAGCGGTGACAAGGCACCGGGCAACTGACCCGAAGCCACCGCTTCCAGCCTAGAATCGGGACTCCACTGTCTTCCGGAGTCCCCATGCAACGCAAACTGTTGTTGTGCCTGGCCGCCACCGCGGCTTTGGCCGCCTGCAAGCAAGAGCCCGCAGCTCCGCCCGCTGCAGCGCCCACCGCGCCGGCACCGGCGCCCACGCACGCGTTTGCCAGCGCCATCAACGCAGGCGATTTCGGCGAGTTGGTGAAGACACTGGCGTCCGACGAATTCGAAGGTCGCGCACCTGGCAGCCCGGGTGAAGAACTGACGGTCAATTACATCCGCGACCAGATGCAGCGCATTGGCCTGCAGCCCGGAAACGGCGATAGCTGGTTCCAGGAAGTGCCGATGACCGAAACCACGGCCGACCCCAACACCGTGTTGAAGATCCAACGCGGGCAGGACAACCAGGAACTGAAGTTCGGCACCGACATGGTCATTGGTTCACGCCGCGGCGAGCCGGAGATCAAGATCGACGCCAGTGACATGGTCTTCGTCGGCTACGGCGTTGACGCACCGGAACAGAACTGGAACGACTACGCCGGCCAGGATTGGAAGGGCAAGACAGTGGTGATGTTCGTCAACGACCCGGGCTTCCATGTCGACGATGCCAAGCTGTTCGACGGCAAGCGGATGACCTATTACGGCCGTTGGACGTACAAGTTCGAGGAAGCCGCACGCAAGGGTGCTGCCGCCGCGTTGATCATCCACGACACCGCTGGTGCCGCATATGGTTGGGACGTGGTGAAGAACTCCTGGGGTGGCCCGCAGTACGACCTGCCTGCGGCAGAGGACAAGGAGCCGCGCCTGCAGGCGCAGGGTTGGCTGAGCGCCGAAGCCGCTCGCAAACTATTCGCCGATGCGGGGCTTGATCTGGACAAGGCCTACAAGGATGCCAACAAGCGCGGCTTCAAGCCGGTACCGCTGCAGGCCGCGTTGTCGCTGGACCTGAAGAGCACCATTGAGCAGAAGAAGTCACGCAACGTGGTGGGCGTGCTGCCCGGTAGCAAGCGTGCCGACGAAGCCGTGCTGTACATGGCCCATTGGGATCACCTGGGCAAACATGAGGGCGAAGAGGGCGACAACATCTACAACGGTGCCGTCGACAATGCCACCGGTGTGGCCGGTATTCTTGAGATCGCCGATGCCATGGCACACCAGCAGACCCCGCCTGAGCGCTCGGTGGTGTTTCTGGCGGTAACGCTGGAAGAGTCCGGGCTGTTGGGTTCGCAGTATTACGTGAACCATCCGACTTTCCCGTTGGACAAGATCGCCGGTGTGATCAACATCGACGCCATGTCGGTCAATGGTCGCGCCCGCGACATGACCGTCACCGGTTTCGGCAGTTCCGAGCTGGAAGACATTCTCAAGCCGCTGGCCACCGCCAAGGGCCGCACGCTACACGCGGAAACGTCGGTGCAGAGCGGCTTCTACTTCCGCTCCGATCATTTCAACTTCGCCAAGGCGGGCGTGCCTGCCCTGTATGCCGATGGCGGTGAAGACCTGATCGACGGCGGTGTCGAAGCCGGCAAGCGCGCGGCGGAAGCCTACGGCAAGGACCACTATCACGGCCCGAAGGACGAATACGACCCGGCCACCTGGAAGGTAGACGGTGCCATCGAAGACCTGGAACTGCTTTATGGCGTCGGCCAGCAACTGGCTGGTGGTGATGCCTGGCCGAACTGGTATGAAGGCAACCCCTTCAAGGCCAATCGCGACGCAATGATGAAGGGTCGCAGCGGAGAGATCGGCAAGTAAGCGATCCCTTCTTCGGTAACAACGGCGCCTGCTACCTGGGCGCCGTTTTTTTTGGGAGCGTTCTCCCAACTGTCAGCACTACACGTCTGGCAATAATGGATGCCCGTTGAACAACGGCAAAAGCAGGGCTGCGCTGTAGTGCCGAGCCATGCTCGGCAGAGGCTCTACCCACGCAAAGCGCCCCTCACCCCAACCCTCTCCCGTAAACGGGAGAGGGGCTCAACGCGCAGCACCTGTAGTGCCGAGCCATGCTCGGCAGGGGCTTTACCCGCGCAAAGAGCCCTCACCCCAACCCTCTCCCGTAAACGGGAGCGGGGCTCAACACGGGGTTCTTC
>NZ_DAMBEF010000057.1:0-17690 GCF_032061965.1 Stenotrophomonas sp.
GGGTGAGGGCGCTGTTCGCAGGCAAAGCCCCTGCCGAGCATGGCTCGGCACTACAAGTGGTAAAGCCACCGCCAAGCTCGGCTCGGCACTACGGGCTTGAGCTCAGCGGTACACCACATGACGCAGCAGGAAGAAGGTCACCGCCGCCAGGCCGGCCTCGACCATGGGCTTGGCCAGCCATGCGTATTTCAGACCCAGCGAATGGGCGACCCAACCGATAAGCCAGGTACTGATGACGGTCATCAGCAGCCAAAGCACGGCAAAGCGCGCGAAACGCTTCCAGCCATGGCGCTGCTCGCCGCCGCTGGCAAACGTATAGCGGCCATTGAGCCAGAATCCGAGCAGGGCGCCGCTTACACGGCCCAGCAGGTTGCCCGGCGCCACCGGTAGCCCCAACGCGGTTGCTGCAACGAACACGCCCCAGTCCACTGCCAGTTGCAGCAGTCCAAAGGCGATGTATTGGCTACCTTGCCGAAAAAGGCTCATCCGCATGGGGTTCAGTAAGCAGTCTGCAATACTAACGCCTTGGGCTTAGAATCCGTGAATTATCCAAGGAAGTCGTAGGTATGACCCAGCCGTTGCACGTCATCATCCTCGCAGCAGGCGCAGGCAAGCGCATGAAGTCGGTACTGCCCAAGGTGCTGCAGCCCATCGCCGGCCAGCCCATGCTGGCGCATGTGATCGAGACTGCCCGGCAGCTGCAGCCGACCGGCATCCACGTGGTCTACGGCCATGGCGGTGAAGCGGTGCGCGCGGCGTTTGCCGACCAGGACGACCTGCTGTGGGCTGAGCAGACCCAGCAATTGGGCACCGGCCACGCCGTGCAGCAGGCCATGCCCGAGGTTCCCGATACCGCCCAGGTGCTGGTGCTGTACGGCGATGTGCCGCTGATCCGTGCGCAGACCCTGAGGGCCCTGCTCGAAGGTGCCCCGCGTCTGGCGGTACTGGTTGCCGAACTGGACAACCCGACCGGCTACGGCCGCATCGTCCGTGACGCCGAAGGCAAGGTCGCCGCGATTGTCGAGCAGAAGGATGCCGACGACGAGCAGAAGCGTATCCGCACCATCAACACCGGCATTATCGCCGCTGAATCCACTGCCCTGAAGCGTTGGTTGTCGAGTCTGTCCAACAGCAATGCCCAGGGCGAGTATTACCTCACCGACGTGTTCGCATCCGCGGCCAGTGAGTACACCCCGGCCGGACTGGTGCATGTGGCTGATGCACAGGAAGCAGAAGGCGCGAACGATCCGTGGCAGTTGTCGCAGCTGGAACGTGCTTGGCAGCTGCGCGCGGCCAAGGCGCTGTGCGAGCAGGGGGCCCGCCTGCTCGATCCGTCGCGCTTTGATCAGCGCGGCACGGTGAAGGTTGGTCGCGATGTGCAGATTGATGCCAACGTGATCCTGGAAGGCAATGTGGAGCTGGGCGACGGCGTCAGCATCGGCGCGTTCGTGCGGCTGAAGGACGTCAAACTGGGTGCGGGCACCGAGGTGCGGCCGCATTGCGACCTGGAGGGCGTGGTCAGCGAAGGCGCCGCGCAGATCGGCCCATTCGCGCGTTTGCGTCAGGGCACGGTCCTTGCTGATGGCGTACACATCGGCAACTTCGTGGAAACCAAGAAGACCACGCTGGGCAAGGGCAGCAAAGCCAACCACCTGACCTACCTGGGCGATGCGGTGATTGGCAGCGGCACCAATATCGGTGCGGGTACCATCACCTGCAACTACGACGGTGTGAACAAGTTCCAGACCACGATTGGTGACAAGGTGTTCGTCGGTTCCAACAGTTCGCTGGTGGCGCCGGTGACCCTGGCCGACGGTGCGACCATCGCTGCGGGTTCGGTCATCACCCGCAATGCGCCGGAAGGCAAGTTGACGGTTGCACGTAGCCGCCAGGAAACCATCGATGGCTGGGTTCGTCCGGTCAAGAAGTCCTGAGCCGCGATTGGCACGGCGCGATGAACTCGCGCTGTTGCCACGGATTGAAGCGCAGGCCGGTGAGCGCCTGCGCGGGCATCCGGCCGCTGCGCTGTTTGCGGCGAGCCCGACTGAGCCGGCGTTGTTTGAACAGGCTTGGCAGCGTGGAATGCTGTGGGTGGTTGCCAGTGAGGACGTGCTGGCCGGTTACCTGATGGCCGGTGCGTTGGCGAGGACTTCCATATCCAGCAGATGGACGTTGCGCCGGCGCATGGGCGCAAAGGTCATGGTCGCGCCTTGCTGCGACATGCCATGGCGCAGGCGAGGGCGCGGGGATACCGGCGCGCGGTATTGAGCACGCTGGTCGACGTGCCATGGAACGCGCCTTTCTATGCCAGCGAAGGGTTCAGTGAATGGGCTGCGCCGGAGTGGAGTGCAGGCATGTACGAAGTGATGGCCGCCGAGGCCGCGGCGGGGTTTCCAATGGCGTTGCGATTGGCGATGCGACGAACCTTGGAACAGCCGTGAGCGCTCTCCTTTGGGAGTGGCGCAAGCGGCGAAGCATCAGAGCGGTAGTGCCGAGCCCTGCTCGGTAGGGCGTTCCCCGTGATCCGACCGAGCCGCAGGAGCGGCGTAAGCCGCCAAGCCGGTCCAGTAGAAAAGCCGACCCCTCCCCAACCCTCCCCTTGGCCTGCGGGCAAAGGGAGGGGGCTTGGTGCCGAGCCCTGCTCGGCAGGGCTTTGCCGAGGTGCATCCGATCCGTCGAAGCGCTGTTCTAGTCGTGCGGCAGCAGGATGGCCACGCACAGGCCGCCATCCTTGCGGTTCTGCAACGAGATACGCCCGCCGTGTGCTTCGATGATCTCGCGCGTCAATGCCAGGCCCAGGCCGGTGCCGTTGCGCTTGGTTGAATAGAACGGCATCAAGGCGTTCTGCAACACCGCTTCATTCATGCCGCAACCACGGTCCAGCACCTCGATGCGCAGCCAGTTCGGCAGGCGCGCCACGCGTACCTCCACCGAATCCTCCGCAGCGCCATTGTCGGTGCCGGCCTCGTGTGCGTTCTTCAGCAGGTTCAACAAAGCCTGCGAAAACTGTGAGGCATCGATGCGGCTGTACTGCTCATCGACCATCGGCTCCATGCGGAAACTGATCTGCTGCTGCAAGCCGTGCAGGAACTGGCTCCAGGCCACGGTCTGCAGTTGCGGCTGGGGCAGCTTGGCAAAGCGGGCATAGCCGCGGATGAAGCCTTCCAGATGCCGCGCGCGTTCTTCCACCGTGCCAAAGATGTCTTCCAGCCGGTCGTGGCGACCCCGCCGGACAAGTTCTGCGCCGGAATGCGCGAGCGAAGCAATCGGTGCCAATGAGTTGTTCAACTCGTGGCTGATCACCCGGATCACTTTTTTCCAGGTCTGTACTTCCTGGCGACGCAGCTCGGCGGTGAGCAGGCGCAGCAATAGCAGTTCCTGTGGCCGTCCATTCAAGTGGAAGCCGCGTCGTGACAGATGATAGATCTGTTCGTCGTCATCATCGCCTTCCTCCGCATCTGCTGGGCGTACAGCGAACAACGAGTCGCCGCCTCGGGCGATGGCATTGCGCAGCTCGATCGGCATGGTATCCAGCAGCTCGTGCATGCGCTTGCCTTCCAGCTTCCAGCCGCCGTGCAGCAGCTTGCGCGCGGCGGTGTTGGAAAACGTCACGCGTTGCACGCCATCGCCGCCATCGGACAGCAACAGCATCGCCACCGGCGTGTTCTGCACCATGGTGTCCAGTAACAGCTCACGCTGGACCAGCGATTGCCGTTGCTCGCGCAGTACATCGCCGAGTTCGGCATGGGCCTTCACCAACTGCGCCAGTTCGTCGTTGCCCCGCCAATGCACACCGAAGTTGAACTCACCATCACGGTAGCTGCTGGTGGTGCCTGCCAGTGCACGCAACAGCGAGCGCACCGGCGCGGTGGCGCGGCGCAGCGTCCACCACATCAGCCCAAGCAGGAACAGCGCTGAAATGGTGACAACGACCCAACCACGGTCCATCCAATAGGCCAGCAGCCAAGGAAACGCTGCGGCCAGCGCCAGCACCGGCAGCAGCCGCAGGAACAGCGAGAAGGTGAAGGACCGGGACTTCATTCGCGTGGGATATGGTGCCGGTCCATGCGCCGATACAGCGCCTGCCGGCTCATGCCCAGCTCGGCGGCAGCCTGGGCGATGACCCCGCCAGCCCGCTCCAGTGCAGTGACGATGCGGGCGCGGTCGGGTTCATCGGCCTGCGCGGTGGGGCGGTTGGGCGCACGCGGCAGGTTGAGGTCGGCCGCTTCGATGCGCGGCCCCTGTGCCAGCAAGGTGGCGCGCTGGATGACATTGCGCAGTTCGCGCACGTTGCCCGGCCAGGTATGCCGTTGCAGCGCCTGTGCTGCCTGCGCCGACAGCGGCTTGCCGTCGGCGAGGAAGTGCTGGGCCAGCGGCAGGATGTCTTCGCGGCGCTCGGCCAACGGCGGCAGGCTGAGCTCGACAGTATTGAGCCGGTAGTACAGGTCTTCGCGGAAACTGCCATCGCGGATCATCGCCGGCAGGTCGGCATTGGTGGCGCTGACCACCCGCACCGACACCTGACGCTTACGGTTGGAGCCCAATCGCTCGAAGCGCCCGGTTTCCAGTACCCGCAGCAATTTCATCTGGCCGGTCAGCGACAGGTTGCCGATTTCGTCCAGGAACAAGGTACCGCCATCGGCGGCCTCGAACTTGCCTTCGCGCGCCTTGTTGGCGCCGGTATAGGCACCGGCCTCGGCACCGAACAGCTCGGCCTCGATCAGTTCCGAAGGAATGGCACCACAGTTCAGCGCGACGAACGGCCCTTTGCGATCACTCGAATTGGCCTGGATGATCTCGGCGATCTTTTCCTTGCCGGCACCATTGGGGCCGGTGATCAGCACCGGCAACTGCGAGCGCGCGACCTGGCAGGCCAGGGCAATGATCCGCTCGCTGGCGGGGTCGGCAAAGACCACGCCGCGCAGGTCATAGCGCTCGTGCAGGGCCTGTTGGTGGCGCAGTTCCCGGGCGCGCCTGCGGGCCAGCTCGCGACGCGTTTCTGCCAGTTCCAACAGGTTGTTGACCGTGGTCAGCAGGCGTCCGTCGTCCCAGGGCTTGGCCAGGTAGTCGGCGGCCCCGGCCTTGACCAGTTCCACCGCACTGTCCAGGTGGGTCCACGCTGTCAGCAGGATCACCGGCAAGTCCGGGTGCGCCTGGCGGATATCGGCGAACAGCTGTTGGCCTTCTTCGCCCGAGGTGGTGTCCGCAGTGAAGTTCATGTCCTGCAGGACCAGGTCGAACTCCTGCTCGGCCAGCATGGACAAACCCTGCGCCGGTGAGCTGGCATGGCGGGTGTCGATGTCGTGCAGCGAGAACAGCACGTCCAGCGCAGTGGCCACGGCGGTGTTGTCGTCGATGATCAGGATCTGCGGCATGGTCGTCTGGAGGTGGGCGGGGTTGCAGGTGCCGACATTACACGCTGTCGGCAGCGTTCGCTGCGGTGTGGATCAGGATTCCTGGCTGCGACTGGCACGGTGCGCATAACTGAGCACGCGCGTTGCCTGCCACTGGCCATCGCGCAGGCGCCAGATGATGACGAAATCGGCCAGACCGTCGCAATGCTCGCCGTTGAGGTCGCAGAACTGGTGCTGGCCGCGGGCGATCGCGCCGAAATCCTTGATCGGGAAAACCTCCAGGGTGCCCGGCAGCAATTGTCGGGTGTAGTGCCCACAGACGTTGTTGCGGGTATTGGCCAGCATCGCTTCGCGGGTCCAGGTAACCCCGCCATTGTCGTGGTAGAACTCGACCGCCGGGTCGAAATAGCCAGCGTGCTTTTCGAACTGCGCCGGATCACTGCAATGGTTGAAACTGTCAAACATGCCATGGTCCAGCGCGGCGATCGTGTCGTGCAGGTTGTCCTTGCTTGCCTCGGCAGCCTGCGCAGCGGGAATGGCAAGCGGCGAAAGCAACAGCAGCAGGCTCAGCAGTTTGGTATTCATCGTCGTGACTCTGGCGGAAAAGGGGCAGGCAGGATCAGGCAGCACGGGTGGCCACCGCTGGCGGTACGGCGGCGGCGCGTCGCGCGGGGCCGAGCACTGCGAACTGTCCCAGCAGCACCAGCAACAACGCGGCGATCGGCAGGTAGCCCAGCGGCAGGCGTGGCAGCTCGTAGTGACGCATCAGCAGCATGTTCAATGCGTATGCCAGCAGCAGGCCGAGAACGACGCCGGCACCACTCAGTACCAGGTTCTCCAACTGGAAGTGGCGCAGGATGTGCCGTCGCGTGGCGCCAAGCGCACGACGGATACCGATCTGACGGGTGCGTTGCTGCACCCAGAAGCTGGCCAGGCCCATGATGCCGAACGCGGTGACCGCCAACAAGGCAACGCTGACGGCCAACAAGAGCCAGATCACCGAGCGATCGCGGCGATGGAAATCGTTGCGCATCTGCTCAAGCGTGTCCTGCTGCTCGATGATGCGATTGGGGTCCTGCTTATGCAGTGCTGCGATGGCCGCTTCGAGTACGCGTTGCCGTTGCTCGGGTGTGGTGCGAAGTGCGTAGGCACCGTTGGAGACGCGGATCGGGAAAATCACCGAATCGTATTGATTGCCAAAAGTGCCCCTGTCACCGGGGGCCATCAGGTTCTTGATCACGCCGACGACGGTGGACGGCGGCTGCTCTTCCCCCCAGATGTAGACCCGCTTGCCGATCGCGCTTTCGCCGGGGAACAAGCGTTGCGCCAGGGCGCTGCTCAACAGCACGGATGGCACGCCGGGCCCGATCTTGTTGGGATCGAAGGCGCTGTTCTCGATGTACTCATCGGGCAAGAAGCTGCGCCCTTCCACCACCTGCAGCCCATAGGTCTGCAGCATGTTGCCATCATCCATGTAGATCGATGCATGCGCGGTGGGGCGGGTCTGGTCTGCCTGCAGGCGGATGTCCGAGCCCCACACATTGCCGCCATAGGGGATCTGGTTGACGCTGCCTGCCGCCTTTACCCCGGGCAACGCCGCCAACGCCTGCACATCCTGCCGACGCAGGGCGTCCTGGTTGATGTCCGGCAGCAGGCTGCTGGTGGCCAGATAGACCAGTTCGTCATCGACGACCCCGCTGTGGGCACGAATGTCACTCACTCGTTTACTGATGATGAACACCGCATTGCAGATGATGGCGCAGCTCAGGGCGATCTCCAGCACCAACAGCAGGCAGGCCGTCTTGTGTCGGGTCAGCTGGTTGAAGATGGGAAGGATGTGCATGGTCCAGGTGTTGGCAGCTGAGGGGAACGGGGAACATCAGGTGGAAAGGACGGGCTACTGGCTCTTGAGCTGCAGGGCCGGCGGCACCTGCATCGCCCGCCAGGCCGGTAGCAGGCCGGCGAGAATACTTACCGTCACCGCCAGCACGAAGGTCAGCCACAGCGTCGTTCCATCCATGTGCGCGAGCTTGGCGTAGTCATCGGGTTGCTGGCGGATCAGCCACAACCCGAACGCAGCGAAGCACAGGCCCAGGCCGCCGCCGGCCAGGCCGATGACCCCGGCTTCGGTCAGGCATTGCTTGAATATGTCCTGCCGCGACGCGCCCAATGACCGCCGTACGCCGATCTCGCCGCTGCGGCGCAGGAACTTGGCCAGCAACAGGCTGACCGTGTTGATCATGCATACCAGCAGGAAGCCGAACGCCAGCCACATCTGCAGGCGTACATCGTTCGGCACGATGCGGTTGAAATCGAGCCAGCCCATGACATCGTGCAGGCGTACATTGGTGGGGCGCTCGAAGCGGCCGTTGGCGCTTTGGGTGTCGGAGTAGTCGGCCAGGTACTTGAGGTAGTCGCGCGCCTTTTCAGGCGAGTCCAGTTCCACCCAATACTGCAGCCATGCGCAGGGTGCGGTGAGACCGCGGTTGCCCTCACCGTCATCACTGGCGCCCCAGCATTGCATGTGGCCCTGGGTGTCGAGCTTCAACGCGCGAGAGGTTGAAAAGGGCAGCAGCACCTGCTCATCGCCGCCGTAACGTTGGCTGGTAAGGTCGTAGAAGCGGGGTGTCGGGTTGAAGTCGCCGATGACCCCGATGACCCGGAACGTGCCCTGCGGCAGATGCAACTCCTTGCCAACCGGCTCGGCACTGCCGAACAACCTGCCGGCGAGCTTGCGGTCGATGATCGCCACCAGTGCACGGGCCTCATCGTCGGCGGCGTTCCAGGCGTTGCCGGCGGCCAGTGGCACCTCGAACATCGGAAAGAAATCGGCCGAGGTATAGCGGGCCCTGGCACGGAACGGTTGCGCGGCATTGCCGGCAGGCATCACCGTCACCGAGCCGGCGCTCATCGCGGCCTGACGATCACCGCGCTTCTGCCGCAGCAGTTCTTCGGCGTCGTAGCGGCTCATCTGCGACGGAGGATCAGTGTCGAGGGTGGCATCCTTGCCAAGACTGCGAGGCTCCAGCTGCGCGTAGAACAGTCGCGAACTCTTGCCGGGAATGGGATTCCCGGACAGCACGAAGTACATCGCCAGGGTGGTCATCGTCGCACCGATGCCCACCGCTATCGTCAGTACCATCAAGGTGGTCAACACCTTGTTGCGTGCAAAGCTGCGGACTGCCAGTTGCAGGTAGTAGCCAAACATTTCCTCTCCCCTGTGCCGTATCGTCAGGCGCTGCGTGTAGCGACAGCGGGCGGAATGGATGCTGCGCGCCGGGCCGGGCCGAACACCGCGATCTGGCCCAGCAACCACAGCAGGGCGGCACCGACCGGCAGGTAGATCAAGGGCAGGCGCGGCAGTTCATAGCGGCCCATCAGCCATTGGTTGAGCAGGTAGGCCAGCAGCATGCCGACCACGATGCCGATGCTGGCCAGCAGGAAGTTCTCGGTCTGGAAGTAACGCAGCACCTGCGCGCGGGTGGCGCCAAGGGCGCGGCGGATGCCGATTTGCTTGGTGCGTTGCTGCACCCAGAAGCTGGCCAGGCCGATGATGCCCAGCGCGGTCACCAGCAACAGCAGGCCGCTGACGATCAACAGCAGGCCGATCATGTCGCGGTCATTGGCGAAGTACTTGGCACGCTTTTCCTCGACGGTGAGCTTGGTCCACACCAGACGGTTGGGATCGTTCTTGTCCAGGGTGGCCAGCGCCTGCTTCAACACCTCGTCGCGACGGCCCGGCTCGGTGACGCGCAGGATGTAGCGGCCGCCGTTGGCGAAGTTCATCCGGATCGGGAAGATGATCGAGTCGGTGCGGTTGTTGTTCTGCATGTTCGGACGCAGCAGGGTCTGTGCCACGCCGACCACGGTCACCGGGATGTTGGCCATGTACAGGGTCTTGCCGACGGCATTGCCATCGGGAAAGAACTTCTTGGCCATGGGCTCGGTCAGGATCGCCGGTGCGCGCAGTTTGCCGAGGTCTTCGACCTTCTCCAGTACGTCGCTGCTCTGGTATTCGTCCGGGTTGAAGTCACGGCCGGCCACCAGCTTGATACCCAGCGTCTTCACCGCGCTTTCGCCGACCATGTACTGCGCGCCGTTGGTCGACTGCGCATCGGGTTCGGGCGAGGCCGCCAGCGAGGTATTCCAGGAGCCTCCCTGGAACGGCAGCTGGTTGACGATGGCGACGTTCTCGACGCCCGGGATGCCGCGCAGCGAGGCAATGTCCTCGGCGGTACGGGCATCGGCATCAACCTGCTTGCCGATGCCGCTCAGGCCGATCTCGATCAACTGGTTGTCGTCGATGCCACTGGCCAGCTGCATCGCATCGATGCGCTGGGACACGATGAACAGCGCGTTGCAGATGATGGCGCAGCTCAGCGCGATCTCCAGCACGATCAATGCGGCGGCGGTCTTGTGCCGCGACAGCGTGGAGAGGATGGGGCGGATTTCCATGAGGTTTCTCCGGGAAGCCAGGAACTGGTGAAGAGGAAACAGGAACAAGTAGTGAGTTGGCAGCAGCCAGCGCGGCTTGCGTCGCACCGGGCTGCTGACTTCCGACGACGGGTTACTGGCTTTTCAATTGCAGTGCCGGGGCGACCTGCATCGCACGCCAGGCCGGCAGGATGCCGGCGAGCATGCTGGCAAGCACCGCCAGGGCGAAGGTGGCCAGCAACATGCTGCCGTCCAGGTGGGCGAGCGATGCGTACTCGGCCGGGCGTTGGCGTACCGCCCACAATCCGAACAGGGCAAACACCAGGCCCAGCAGGCCACCGGCCAGGCCGATCGTGCCGGCCTCGATCAGGCACTGCTTGAAGATCTCCGCGCGGCTGGCACCCAGTGCACGGCGCACACCAATCTCGCCGCTGCGGCGCAGGAACTTGGCCAGCAGCAGGCCCACGGTATTGACCAGGCACACCAGCAGGAAGCCGAAGGCCAGCCACATCTGCAGGCGCACATCGCCCGGCACGGCGTTGCGGTATTCCATCAGCTCCATGACATTGCGCAGGCGGGTGTTGGCGGGGCGCTCGAAACGGCCGCTGGCGCGCTGCTGCTCCGAATAGTTGTCCAGGTAGGCCTTGAAGTCCTTGGCATCGCCTGGAGAATTCAGCTCAACCCAATACTGGATCCAGGCGCAGGGGACGTTGGGCGCGGTGGCGTCATTGACCAGTTCGCGGCCAAAGCAGTTCATGTTGCCGTTGCGATCCAGCTTGAGGTCAAGCGAGGTGCTGAAGGGCAGGAACACATCTTCCTCGGAATCGAACTTGCCCGAGTACAGGTCGTAGAACTTCGGCGCGGGGTTCCATTTCTTGAGCACGCCGACAATGCGCATGGCATGGCCTTCGACCAGCACTTCCTTGCCGACGCTGTTGGCACCCTTGAACAGCTTGTCGTTCAGCGTGTTGCTGATCACCGCAACGCGGCTGCGGCCCTGGTCTTCATCCGCGCTCCAGCCCTGGCCGAACGCGAACGGCGTGTCGAACATCGGGAAGAAATCGGCCGAGGTGTAGCGCATGTTGATGCTGAAGGGCTTGAGTGCATCAATGCGCGGGTCGACGATGCCACCACCGCCGGTCATCATCGCCTGCCGCGGTGCTTTCTTCTGGCGCAGCAGCTCTTCGGCATCGAAGCGCGTCATCTGCATCTCGGGCTCTTCACCCGGTTGGTAGCCTTCCTTGGTGTACGGATCAACCTGGGCAAAGAACAGGCGGTCGCTCTTGTGCGGGATCGGGTCGCCGGACAGTACCTTGAACACCGTCAAGGTGGTCATCGCCGCGCCAATACCCAGGGCGATGGCCAGCACCATCAAAGCGGTCAGGATCTTGTTGCGACCGAAGCTGCGCAGGGCAAGTTTGAAGTAGTAACTGAACATGGGCGGTCCTTGGCAGCTCAGGCGCTGCGCGTGGCGACGATGGGTGGGATGGAAGCGGCGCGAAGGGCAGGGCCGATCACCGCGGCCTGGCCAAGCAGGCACAACAGCACGGCGCCGAGCGGCAGGTAGTAAAAAGGCAGCCGGGGGATTTCGAAGTACGCCATCAGCACCTGGTTGCCGGCATAGGCCAGCAACATGCCCAGTGCGATACCCGAGGCGGTCAGCAGCAGGTTCTCGGTCTGGAAGTAGCTGATGATCTGGCGGCGGGTTGCGCCCAATGCACGGCGTACGCCGATCTGCTTGGTGCGCTGCTGCACCCAGAAGCTGGCCAGGCCGACGATCCCCAACGCAGTGACCAGCAACATCACCAGGCAGATGCCCAGCAGCAGCCGGGTCATGCTGCGGTCCTGACGGAAGTAGCTTTCACGCAGCTGCTGCAGCGGCATGCTGTAGTCGGCCGAGAGGACCGCCTCGGGCGTGACCTTGGGGGCAGCGGCAATCGCATCGTTGACGATGCGCGGCAGGTCGCGCGGATCTGCCCGCACGACATAGGTGCCCGCCTGCGCATCGGTGAGGACCGGCACGATCACCGACCATTCCATGCCGGCCAGGCCATTTTCGCTGCGGCCCGGGTCGGGCCGGGAGAAATGCGCGAGCACACCGGCCACGGTATAGCGGTAGTTGCTCATCCAGAATTGCTTGCCCAACGGCGCCTGGCCCGGCCACAGGTGTTCGGCAAGGGCCTGGGTGATCCACACCTGTGCCTGTTCCGGCAGGAAATTGCCGATCGTCTGGTAGTCGGCATCGTTGAACATACGGCCCTGCACCGGCTTGAGCTGCAAGGCATCGATGGCGCCTGCATCCATCGTGTAGAAGTGCGGGACGCCGCCGTGGTGCTTGCCTTCGGCGTCCAGGGTGATGCCGGCAACGGCTGCACGCTGGCCAAACGGTACGGCGTTGAGCACGCCGCCGGCCTGCACGCCGGCCTGGCCACGCAGCTGCCGCAACCAGCGGCTGTTGAGATCCACTGCAGTGCAGGACTCGCAATCATTCAAGGTGAGGGTGGCAATGGCAGCTTCGTCGACGCCGCTGTTCATGCCGATCAGCTCCATCCGCGAGGCGGCCAGGAACAGCGCATTGCACAGCACCGCACAAGCCAGTGCGATCTCCAGCACGATCAGGCTGGCGGCGATGCGATGCCGTGACAGCGTGGCGATGATGGGTTTGATGTCCAGGGTCATGGCTTACAGGGCCTTGATCTGCAGGGCTGGGTCGATGCGCGCGGCGCGCAGCGCCGGCAGCAGTCCCGCGATGACGGTGGTTGCCACCGCAGTGGCGAAGGTGAGTGCCAGCATCGTCAGGTCCAGCTGCACCATGTCGGCGTAGGCCAGCGGCTGTTGGCGGATGCTCCACAGCCCGGCCAGGGTGAACAGCAGGCCGAGCACGGCACCGCCAACACCGATCAGCGCCGCCTCGATCAGGCATTGCTGGAACACCATCGTACGGGTGGCGCCCAGTGCACGCAGTACACCGATCTCACCGGTACGGCGCAGGAACTTGGCCAGCAGCAGCCCGACGGTGTTGAACAGGCAGATCACCAGGAAGGCGATGGCGATCCATGCCTGCAGCTTTACATCGCGTGGCACCACGCCGTTGTAGTCCATCCACTCCATCAGGCTGCGCAGGCGTGCCAGCTCCGGCTGGCTGATACGGCCCAGCTGCTGTTGCTGCTGGACATAGGCCTGCAGGTGTTGCTGGTAGGCCGCGACCTTGGCCGGGCTGTCCAACTGCACCCAAAGCTGCAGCCAGACGCAATCGCTGTTCTCCAGATGACCCGGCTTTTCCGGCAGGCTGTTGCAGGTGAACTGCTGGAAATTGCCGGCGTTGATCTGCAGGCCGGTGAAGAACGGCACCATCACGTCTTCGACCGGACGGTAATAGTCCGCAGTGTCGCCCTGTGCAAAGCGCCCGCCAGCCACGGTGTAGAACAGTGGCGATGGCCGCCACGGCTGGAGCACGCCGATGATGCGCACTTCGCTGTCGCGGATGCGCAGCATCTTGCCGGTGCTGTCCTTGCCATCGAACAGGCGCTGGTTCAATTCGGCGGAGATGACTGCCACGCGCGCGCGGCGCTGGTCATCTTCGGCCGACCAACCGGCGCCGTAGGCTATGGGCACCTGGAACATCGGGAAGAAATCGGCGGTGGTGGACAGCAACGTGGTCATCATCGCCGGCCCTTGGCTAGCCTGCGCGGATAACTTGACGGGGCTGTCCACCACCAGAACTTTGCGGTCGGCCGGGCCGTCACGCCACAGGTCGGTGGCCGAGGTGTAGTCGAGCATGTCCAGCGGTTCGCTGCGGGCGCGTTCGCCGCGCGGCGATGCATCGACCTGCGGGTAATAGATTTGTGCGCTGCGCCCGGGCAGGGGATCGCCCGAGAGCAGGTGCCTCACTGTCAGCGTAGTCATCGACGCACCAATGCCCATCGCAATGGACAGCACCATCAGTGCAGTCAGCACCGGGGTGCGGCGCAGGCTGCGCAGGCCTTGGCGGAGGTGATAGGCGAACAGCGACATGCAGGTCTCAGCCCTGGTTGTCGGCGATGGCGGCCACGCGCGCGGCGTGTGCCAGCACCGGCTCGCGGATCAGGTCGGTGGCCTGGCCATCGACGATGTGCACATTGCGCTGGGCGCGGGCGGCCAGTTCCGGATCATGGGTGACCATCACGATGGTGGTGCCCTGGCTGTTGATTTCTTCCAGCAGCTCCATCACGCCACGTGCCATCTGCGTGTCGAGGTTACCGGTCGGTTCGTCGGCCAGCAGCAGGCGCGGGCTGCCGGCCAGGGCACGGGCGATGGCGGCGCGCTGCTGCTGACCACCGGACAGTTCAGCCGGGTAGTGCTTCATGCGCGAGCCCAGGCCGACATCGGTCAGGGCCTTTTCGATGCGCTGCTTGCGCTCGGCCGAGGGCATGCCGCGATAGCGCAGCGGCACATCGACGTTGTCGAACAGGTTGAGGTCGGGGATCAGGTTGAAGCCCTGGAAGATGAAACCGATCTTCTGGTTGCGCAGGCGCGAACGGGCGTCGTCGCCGAGGTGGCTGACGTCCTGGCCGTCGAGCAGGTACTGGCCGCTGGTGAAGGTTTCCAGCAGGCCGGCGATGTTGAGGAAGGTGGTCTTGCCCGAGCCTGACGGACCGGTGACCGCGACGAATTCGCCTTCGCGCACGTGCAGGTCCAGCGAACGCAGCGCATGGGTTTCAACCTGTTCGGTACGGAAGACCTTGGAGACGGATTGCATCTGGAGCATGGGTATTCCTTTCAGCGAAGGGGAATGTGGAAGGTGGAGCAGGAGCGGGATGCTTGGACTGCGCTTGGATGGGTGATGCCAGGGCCGGCGATGGGGCGGGAATTCGAGGGTTCCGGTGCTGACGGCAGGGTTCACGACACCCCGGACGGCTGCAGCTGTTTCCAATCCCCAATCCCAACACCCCACTTCCGGCCGCAATCAGTTGATCGATACACGCTCGTTGTCGCCGAACAGATCCGCGCCGGAGACAACGATCTTGTCGCCCGGCTGCAGGCCAGAGACGATTTCCACTTCGCCCAGGCTGCTGACGCCGGTCTGGATCGGACGCCGGACAGCGGTGCTGCCGTTGACCACATAGGCGTATCGACCACCGGACTGCTCGACGAACGGACCGCGCTCGACCTTGAGTACGTTGTTGCGGGTGTCCAGCAGGATGCGAGCGCTCATGCGCTGGCTCTGGCGCAGGCCGGGCGGCTGCTTGTCGGAGAAGCGCAGGCGGGCCACGACTTCGCCATTGACCACTTCCGGCGACACCGCGGCGATCTCGCCGGGGAAGGGCTGGCCCGAGCCGCTGGTGAGCTGGGCCGGCATGGCGATGGCCAGATCCCGGGCAAAGCTTTCCGGCACCTTGATCTCGATTTCGAACCGCGACAGATCGACCACGCCAAGGATCGGCGCATTGGCGGCGACCTGGGTGTGCTGGGTGGCCTGCACCTGACCGACCTGGCCATCGAACGGGGCGCGCAGGGTCAGCGCATCCACCTGGCGCTTGACCTCGGCCACCACAGCCTCCTGGCGTTCGGCCAGCAGGCGCTTGTTGCGTGCATCCAGCGCAGCGCCCTGGGTTTGCAGGCTGGCGTCCTGCTGGGCGTGCTGCAGTTCGATCTGGGCCTTCTTCAGTTCGTCCTGGGCCTTGGCCAGGTCCACCTGCGGTACGGCGCCGCCGTCATAGCCGCGCTGGTAGCGTTCCAGGTCACGCTGCGCGGCGGTACGCACCAGCCCGGCCTGGTCGGACATCTTGGCGCCGGTGGCGCGGGCAAGCGTGGCATCCAGCGCGGCGCGGCTGGCTTCGGCTTCCAGGCCGGCCAGGGTGGCCTGCTCCTGGGCCAGCTTGCTGCGCAGTTCCGGGCTGTCGATGACGGCCAGCTCCTGGCCTTGCTTGACCACGTCGCCGGCCACGACCTTCAGGGTCACGGTACCGGCCGAGATCGCATACAGGATCGGGCTGTTGGCGGCGATGACGCGACCGTCGGCGGCAATGTCGCGGACCAGGTTGCCGCGGCTCACCTCGGCCACGCGCAGGCGGTCGCCGTCAAAGGAGCGGCTGGCACCGAGCCAGTTGCTGACGACATAGCCGATACCGGCCACCACCACCACGGTGGCGACCGCCGGCCACAGCCAACGTCGCCAAACCGGTTGCGGGCGCTGGGTGCTTACCTGGTCCTGGGCGGAGGTGTCGCGGATCATCGTTGGCTTCACTGCTGGGGTTGGTAACCATTAAGCAGATCGCGTGCCAACTATAACTTTATGAAAATAATAGGAAAAATATTCCGTCCAGATGTGTCCGGGTGTCCGCGGACGCTGCAGCGGACAGTGTCCGGTGGTGCGTGTCCGCCATTGTCTGTGCGGTGTCCGAATCGGCTGGCTTAGAATGTCCGATCACTATTGCGAATGGATGGGCTATGTGCGGCATTGTGGGTGCGATCGCTGATCGCGATGTGGTTCCTGTCCTGATCGAGGGACTCAAGCGTCTGGAGTACCGCGGCTATGACTCCTCCGGTATCGCCGTGCTGGCAGCAGACCAGGTGCGCCGCGTGCGCCGTACCGGCCGCGTCGCCGAAATGGAAAGCGCCGCTGCCGCCGAGGCGTTCCACGCCGTGGTCGGTATCGGGCACACCCGTTGGGCTACCCATGGCGGCGTGACCGAATCCAATGCCCACCCGCACATCAGCCAGGGCGTGGCCCTGGTGCATAACGGCATCATCGAGAATCACGAAGAGCAGCGCGAAAAACTGCGTGCGCTGGGCTATGTATTCGAGTCGCAGACCGATACCGAGGTCATCGCGCACCTTATCCACCATCACCTCAAGGCCGATCAGGACGATCTGCTTGGCGCCTTGCAGCGCACGGTGAAGGAGCTGACCGGTGCCTACGCGCTGGCAGTGATCAGCCAGAAAGAGCCGGACCGCATGGTGGTCGCGCGCATGGGCTGCCCGCTGCTGGTCGGCCTGGGTGACGGCGAGAACTTCGTCGCCTCCGACGTGTCGGCAATCCTGCAGGCCACCCGCCGGGTGATGTTCCTTGAAGAAGGTGACACCGCTGAGCTGACCCGTCAGGGCGTGCGTGTGTTCGACGGCGACAACGCCCCGGTGCAGCGCGAACAGCGCATGTCCGACGTGTCGCTGGCCTCGCTGGAGCTGGGGCCGTACCGCCACTTCATGCAAAAGGAAATCCACGAACAACCGCGAGCGTTGGGCGACACCGTGGAAGCGGCGATCGACGCCGGTGGCTTCCCGGCGACCCTGTTCGGCGCCGACGCCGAAGCCGTGTTCAAGGACATCGAGGGCGTGCAGATCCTGGCCTGTGGCACCAGCTACTACGCAGGCCTGACCGCGCGCTACTGGATCGAGGCCATTTCCGGCCTGCCGTGCAGCGTCGAAATCGCCAGCGAGTACCGTTACCGCGCAGCCTTCGCCAACCCCAGGCACCTGATCGTCACCATCTCCCAGTCCGGCGAAACCCTGGACACGATGGAGGCGCTCAAGTACGCCAAGTCGCTGGGCCACAAGCACACGCTGTCGATCTGCAACGTGCCCGAGAGCGCCATCCCGCGCGCCAGTGAACTGGTCTGCTACACCCGCGCCGGCGCCGAGATCGGCGTGGCCTCGACCAAGGCCTTCACCACCCAGCTGGCTGCGCTGTTCCAGCTGACCGTGGTGCTGGGCAAGCTGCACGGCAAGGTCGATGCCGCACAGGAAGCCGATTACCTGGAGCAACTGCGTCACCTGCCAGGTAGCGTGCAGCACGCGCTGAACCTGGAGCCGCAGATCGCCGCCTGGGCCGAGCGCTTTGCCGGCAAGTCCAACGCGTTGTTCCTTGGCCGTGGCCTGCATTACCCGATCGCGCTGGAAGGCGCGCTCAAGCTCAAGGAAATC
>NZ_DAMBEF010000058.1:0-17468 GCF_032061965.1 Stenotrophomonas sp.
TGGGCTGCAAGTACCTGCGCATCTGCCACCTCAACAACTGCGCCACCGGCGTGGCTACCCAGGACGAGCGCCTGCGTGCCGGCTACTTCACCGGCCTGCCGGAGCGCGTGGAGAACTTCTTCCGCCTGCTGGCCGAGGAAGTGCGCGAATGGCTGTCGTATCTGGGCGCGCGGTCGCTGGATGAAATCGTCGGCCGCACCGACCTGCTGCAGCAGTTGGACGTGTCGCCACGCGACGGCGTCAAGGTCGACCTGTCGCGTCTGCTGGCGCCCGCGCATTACGACGGCGCGCATTGCGCCGCACAGCGCCTGTACCAGTCGCCGGACAGCCTGGCCACGCAGATGGATGACCTGCTGGCCGATGCCATCGCCCACAAGCGTGGCGGCGAGCATCGCTTCCTGATCCACAACACCGACCGCTCGGTGGGCACGCGCCTGTCCGGCACCATCGCCCGCGCGCATGGCAACCACGGCATGGACGCGGCACCACTCAACCTGCGCTTCCGCGGCACCGCCGGGCAGAGCTTTGGTGCCTTCAACGTCGGCGGCCTGAACCTGGAAGTGGAAGGTGAAGCCAACGACTATGTCGGCAAGGGCATGGCCGGTGGCCGCCTGGTGGTGCGCCCACCGCGTGGCGCCCGCTTCGAGGCGCGCAACACCGCCATCGTCGGCAACACCTGCCTGTACGGCGCGACCGGCGGCGAACTGTTTGCCGCTGGCCGTGCCGGCGAACGCTTCGGCGTACGCAACTCCGGCGCGCTGGCGGTGATCGAAGGTGCCGGTGACCACTGCTGCGAATACATGACCGACGGCGTGGTCGCGGTGCTGGGCAAGGTTGGCCTGAACTTCGGTGCCGGCTTTACCGGTGGCCTGGCCTACGTGCTGGATATCGATCGCGATTTCGTCGACCGCTACAACCACGAACTGATCGACATCCATCGCATCTCGGCCGAAGGCTTCGAGAACTATCGCCAACACCTGCACAGCCTGATCGGCCGCCACCGCGAGTTGACCGGCAGCATCTGGGCGCAGCAGATCCTGGATGAGTTCCGCGATTACGTCGGCAAGTTCTGGCTGGTCAAACCCAAGGCCGCCAGCATTGAATCGCTGGCCGAAGCGCTGCGCAGCGCAGCCTAAGGCCAGGAACCAGTGAAGAGAAAACAGAAGCGAGTATTTGCTTCTGCCTTCACTGATTCCTGGTTCCTACCTACTAGTTTCTGAGCCTTAAAACCATGAGCCGCAAGCAAGCCTTCCAGTTCCTCGATCTGCCCCGCACCATGCCGCAGCGCATTCCGGTGGAGTTGCGCACGTCCGGCGATTGGGGCGAGCTGTACGGCAAGTTCGACAAAACCGATGCGCAGTACCAGGCCGGTCGTTGCCTGGATTGCGGCAACCCCTACTGCAGCTGGAAGTGCCCTGTGCACAACGCCATCCCGCAGTGGCTGCAGCTGGTGCAGGAAGACCGCATCCACGAAGCGGCAACGCTCTGTCATTCGACCAACCCACTGCCCGAAGTCTGTGGCCGCGTCTGCCCGCAGGACCGCCTGTGCGAAGGCAGCTGCACGCTGGAGGAATTCGGCGCGGTCACCATTGGTGCGGTGGAGAAGTACATCGTCGACACCGCCCTGGCTACCGGCTGGAAGCCGGACCTGATCGCGGTCGAGAGCACTGGCAAGCGCGTGGCCATAGTCGGCGCGGGCCCGGCAGGTTTGGCGTGTGCCGATCGACTGGCCCGTGCCGGCGTGCAGGCGGTGGTGTTCGATCGCTACGAACAGATTGGTGGTCTGCTGCAGTTCGGCATCCCCAGCTTCAAGCTTGAAAAGGACGTGATCCAGCGCCGCCGGGAGATTCTCGAGGGCATGGGCGTTGAGTTCCGTCTGGGCGTGGAGATCGGTCGCGATATCAGCATCGAACAACTGCAGGCCGATTACGACGCGGTGTTCCTCGGCACCGGCGCCTACCGCTACACCGACGGCGGCCTGATCGGCCAGGACCTGAAGAATGTGCTGCCGGCGCTGCCCTTCCTGGTACAGAACAGCCGCATCGTTGGCGGCAATGACCCGCAGGGCCGTCCGATTGCCGGCTGGGAAGACCAGATCGCCCTGCCCGACCTCAACGGCAAGCGCGTGGTGGTGCTGGGCGGCGGCGACACCGGCATGGACTGCGTGCGCAGCGCGATCCGCCTGGGTGCGGCAAAGGTGACCTGCGCCTACCGCCGCGATGAAGCCAACATGCCGGGCTCGGCCCGCGAAGTGGCCAATGCCCGCGAAGAAGGCGTGCGCTTCCTGTTCAACCGCCAGCCGCTGGCGATTGAAGCCGGTGCGGACGATGAAGTGATCGGCGTGACCGTGGTCGAGACCGCGTTGAGCGCTCCGGATGCCAATGGTCGTCGCAATGCAGTGGCCATTGAAGGCAGCGAATCGCTGTTGGAAGCGGACGTAGTGATCATCGCCTTCGGTTTCTCACCGAGCTTGCCCGAATGGCTGGCATCGCAGGGCGTGGAGGCCAGCAACAATGGCCGCATCATCGCCGGTGGCGCCAACCGCCTGCCGTTCCAGACCCACAACCCCAAGCTGTTCGCCGGTGGCGACGTGGTGCGCGGTGCGGATCTGGTGGTCACGGCAGTGGCCGAAGGCCGCGATGCCGCGGCCAGCATCCTGCAGCTGATCACCCGTCAGGCAGCAGCGGCAGCATAAGTCGCGGCGCTAGAAGCACCCCTCCCCCGCCCTCCCCTTCGCTATGCGAAAGGGAGGGAGCAACAGCGGTAGTGCCGAGCCATGCTCGGCAGGGGCTTTACCCGCGAAAAGCGAACCCCTCCCCAGCCCTCCCCCTGGCTTCGCCAAAGGGAGAAGGCGTGGTACCGCGCCATGCCCGGCAATTCCGTAGCCCGGGTAAGCGCAGCGCACCCGGGGCTGTTCACGCACTGTCCGGACGCTGCACCGCGCTCGCCCGTGCTACAGGAACCCTCAAGCCGGCTGCGCGCGCAACAACTGATGCAAGGTGCTCTTCAGCCTGCGGCCTTCCTCACGCAGGTAGTCACGCTCATCGCGCCATGCGGGAAAACGTGCCTCGACCTCCGCCCAGAACGCGGGCGAATGATTTGCCTGCAGCAGATGGCAGAGCTCGTGCACCAACACGTACTCGAACGCCGACGGGCGCGCCAACACCAACGCCAAATCCAATGCCATCGATCCATCAGGCGCCAGCGATCCCCATTGCGAGGACATCACCTTGGGCCGCAACCGCGTCGGTGCGCGGCCCAGGCCCGGCAGGTAGCGCGGCAGCCACTGCCCGACATCGGCGCGCACCTGCACTTCATAGAACTCACGCAGCGCGCGCCGTAATGCAGGTTCACCTGCGCGTGCGGGCAGCTCAATGCTCACCGCATCCGCTGTCGCCTCGATCCGGGCAAAGCGTCCTTCCTGCCATTGCACCGGCAACAACGCCCCGCGCAATGGCAGCACGCCGGGCTGACGCAGTTGCAGCGCAGGTGCCAGCAGCCCGTCGCCGCCCAGTCGCGCCAGCTGCTGCTGCAACCATTGCCGGTTGGCCTGCAGGAAGCGTTCGCCCGATACCAGGCTGGCGCGCAGCGGCATCGTCAATCGTGCGCCGCGCTCGTCGACACTGAGTTTCAACCTGCGTGCACGCGGGTCGCGCACGCGCAGTACTTCGATTTCCGCATCGTCCAGACGCAAGCGCACCGTGTCGCGCTGGATCACCGGCGCGGCAGGCGTAATCAGACGACGGAACAAACTGGCCATATGCCCAGCATAGTCCCTACCCGGTTACGAAACCGGGTAGGTCAGCAACGGGTTCAGCTGTCAGCCTTGCTCAGCTTGAAGGCCTGCTCCAGCAGCAGGAAAAGCCGGCGGATTTCGCCGCTCTGCAAGGCAAAGCGTGCATCCAGTTCGGCACGGCGGCCTTCCTCGTCGATGTGCTCAAGCTGGTCCAGCGCGCCATCCAGGAACTTCAGCTTGCGCACGATCAGGTCGTCGCCCAGCACGAAGGAAAGATTGTCCTCGAACACCAGCGCAAGCTTGGTGACCTGCTTGCCTGCGTCCAGGTGCTTGTCGATCTCGTCGCAGCGCAGTTCCTGGTGTTGGCACTTGACCACCGCGCCGCCTTCGGCCGGATCCTTCATCTCGCATTCTTCACCCAGGCTCAGGCCTTCGGGCAGCGGCTCGCCAGCGATCCATGCGGTCAGGATCGAACGCGGTGCGACTTCGGCGTTCAGCGGCATCGCAGGGAAGCTGCCGAGCATGCCGCGGATGTCGCTCATCACGTTCTCGCCGGTCTTGCGGCTGGAGCTGTCGACGGCCACGTAGCCATGCTGCAGGTCCAGGAAGGCGTCGGTACGCGAGCTTTTGACGAAGGCACGCGGCAGCAGCTCGTGCAGCAGGTCGTCCTTCAGGCGCTTGCGCTCGCGGCCACCAGGCTTGCGGCCTTCCTTCTCTTCGATCTCTTCCAGCTTGCGCGCCAGCAGGTCGTTGACCACCACGCTGGGCAGGATCTTGTCTTCACCGCCTACGGTCAGCCACAGCGCATCACCGATGCGGTGCGAAAACTGGCTCCTTTCTTCGCGACCGAACGGCGAGATGAAACCACGCGACGTCATTTCCAGCGCGCCGACCGGCTTGAGCACCACCTGCGGCAGCAGCGTGTCGACCTCGGAAAAATCAATGGAAGTAGGGAAACGGAACAGCGTGAGGTTCTTGAAAAACATGGATGTCCTATTTCGAATTCAGAGTCCGGGGCGGCCTTCTCGCAGTGGAGAAAGCGGCCCGTCGAGCGGATGTGGATGAGGCCTGCCAACGTGCTTCAGATCAGCACGATAGTACCCACCCTCATCCCAACCCTTCCCCTGCTGGAGGAAAGGCTTCTTGATCGTCCTGTCTGTCACCGCCCGCCAACCACGCGTGGGCATCGGGCAGCTGTGCGTCGTCACGGCGGCCCAGCGCCATGAAGTCGAACAGCTTGGGGTCAGCCAGCTGCGAAGGACGGATGTCACCCAGCGCGCGCGAGATCTGCTCGATGCGGCCGGGGCTGTCCTTCTCCCATTGCTTCATCATCAAGCCGACCTGCTTGCGCTGCAGGTTTTCCTGGCTGCCGCACAGGTTGCACGGAATGATCGGGAACTGGCGCGTGGTGGCGTAGTCGATGATGTCCGTCTCGCGCACATAGGCCAGCGGGCGGATCACTACATGCTTGCCGTCATCACTGCGCAGCTTGGGCGGCATGCCGGAGATCTTGGAATGGTGGAACAGGTTCATGAAGAACGTGGCCACCATGTCATCGCGGTGGTGGCCCAGCGCGATCTTGGTGAAGCCATTGGCTTCGGCATAGGTGTACAACGAGCCACGGCGCATGCGTGAGCACAGCGAGCACATGGTCTTGCCTTCCGGGATCACCCGGCTGACCACCGAATAGGTGTCCTGTTCGATGATGTGATACGGCACGCCGATCGATGCCAGGTATTCGGGCAGCACGTGTTCAGGGAAGCCTGGCTGCTTCTGGTCCAGGTTGACCGCCACCAGCTCGAACGGCACCGGTGCCTTCTTCTGCAGCTGCAGCAGGATGTCCAGCAAGGTATAGCTGTCCTTGCCGCCGGACAGGCAGACCATCACCTTGTCGCCGGCCTCGATCATGCCGAAGTCGGCAATGGCCTGACCTACCTGACGGCGCAGGCGTTTGTTGAGTTTCTGGTGTTCGCGTTCGGCCACGCGCGGATCGCGGGCCCGCGGTGCGGGATCGGGCAGGGGAATGACGGCGCTCATTGCCTGCATTCTACCGGCTGGGCCCGCGCGCGGCAGCCGCATCGCAGTACAGCTTGCACAAAAGCGTAATGGCCACGTCACCCCGCGCTGACAGCATCGCTGGCTCCTACCGTTCAGCCTTTGATCCCGTCGTGCTCGATAACCGCCTTGCCTCTGCCGTCTGCCGTGCGTTGTTGCTGTCTTCCGCCCTCGCCCCGGCCACCGTGCTTGCCCAGGATGTGGCCAGTTCCTCCACCACCGCCGCCAAGGACCTGGATACGGTCGTGGTCACCGGCCGCAGTGGCACCGGCCTTCGTACCAAGGCCGAGACCAGCTACTCGGTCACCAACATCGAGGAAGAACAACTGCGCATGCAGGCGCCCACCAGCGTTACCGAGGCCTTGAAGTCGGTGCCGGGCTTCTGGGTGGAAGCGTCCGGCGGCGAAGCCAGTGGCAACATCCGCGCGCGCGGCATCCCGGTCGATGGCTTCGGCTCGGTCACCCTGCTGGAGGATGGCATTCCGGTGGTGCATGACCCGGCGTTGGGCTACCTGAACGGCGATCAGGCCTTCCGCCTGGACGAAACCATCGAACGCATCGAGGTGGTGCGTGGTGGCCCGGCCTCGGTGATGTATTCCAACGCACCGGCCGGTGCGATCAACTTCATTCCGCGCCAGGTCAGCGAGGAAGCCAGCGGCGTGTTCAAGTACACCGTCGGCGACAGTGGCCTGAACCGCCTGGACTTCGCCTATGGCAGCCCGCTGGCCAATGGCTGGAAGTTGCTGCTGGGTGGTTTCTACCGGGTCGAGGAGGGGGTGCGCGATCCCGGATTCAACGGCAACGATGGTGGCCAGTTCCGCCTGAACCTGGCCAAGGAGTTCGAAGGCGGCCGCTTCAGCGTCGACGCCAAGCACATGGATGACCGCGTGGCCCTGTATCTGGGCATCCCGATGTATACCAACGGCAATGGCGACATCCGCGCGGTACCCGGCTTCGACGGCAACCACGGCACGTTGGCCGGTCCGGAAACCCGACACCTGACCATGAAGACCGCCGATGGTCGGGGTTGGGACTTCGACAACAGCGAAGGCACCCACGTAAAGCGCGACCAGCTCACGCTCAAGCTGGAAACGGAATTGGGCGGCGATTGGGAACTGTCGCAATCGGCGCGCTTCAGCAAGACCGACACCATCCGCAACGGCGTGTTCCCGAACACGCTGACCCCCGCCGCCAGCTTCCTTGACGGGCAGAAGAGCCTGCTCGCATCGGTGCCAGGTGCCACCGCGCTGGGCCTGCGCTATGTCAACGGCAGCGGTGGCTTCGACACCGCCTCACAGAACGGCAACGGGCTGCTGGTGATCGGTGGCTTGCGCGGGCTGGACATCCCGGTGCGCGAGTTCGTCAACGACACCCGCCTGATGCGCAGCTTCGCGCTCGGTGGGCAACAGCACAACCTCACCCTCGGCTACTACCTGGCCTCGACCAAGGAGGACTACACCCGCTACTCCTCCTCCGTGCTGATGGATGCAAGCAACAATGCCAGCCTGCTGGACCTGGTCGCGCTGGATGCCAATGGCCAGGTGCTGGACACGCTCAGCGACAACGGCGTGTGGCGCTATGGCTACGAATGGAACAATGCCTCCGGCGAGCAGAAGACGCATGCGTTCTACGTCAGCGACGAGTGGCAGGTGAACGACAAGCTGCGCATCGACAGCGGCCTGCGCTGGGAGAAAGCCAGCAGCAGCGGCTGGAACGAAGTGCGTCGCAGCGTCGACGGCGGCACCTTGGCCACCTCGCAGATGCTGACCGGCTCGGGCATGTACGTGCACCACGACCTGAGTTCGGATGACCTGGGCTGGTCGATCGGTGCCAATTGGCAGTTCAGCGACAGCATGGGCCTGTTCGGGCGTTGGACCTCGGCCTTCCGCCTGCCAAGCCTGGGCAACTACATCACCCGCAACGACAACTGCGACGCAACCTCGGCCGAAACCGTGGCCGCCTGCGCTGCAGCCAACGGCAAGGCCGCCGACACCCAGACCATGGACCTGGCCGAGATCGGCTTCAAGTTCGCCAACCCCCTGTTCAGCGCCTACGCTACCGCCTTCTACACCAAGTACGACAACGTCGGCTTCAGCAACTACAGCTTCAACCCGAACACCGGCGTGTCCACGCGCGAAGCAGGCTATGCCAGCACCCGGACCTTCGGGCTGGAACTGGAGACGGCGTGGTATCCCACTGACTGGTTCGACCTGAAGCTCAACGCCACCTGGCAGGATGCGCAGTACCGCGACCTGCGCTACAGCGAGCTGGTCAACGGTGCACCGGTGCTGCGCGACTTCGTCGGCAACCAGCTGATCCGCGTACCGGAACTTGGCGCGCGCGTGGTGGCAGGCGTCAACCTGCTCGACCAGCGCCTGCGCCTGCAGGCCGCCGCCGAGCACCAGGGCGAACGCTATGTGGACACCGCCAACTCGGTGCGGCTGCCGTCCTACCAGCTGCTCAACCTCAGTGCACGCTACGCGCTGACCGACCGCTTCTCGGTCTACGGCTACATCGACAATGTCACCAACTCCCTGGGCCTGACCGAAGGCAATCCGCGGGCCGGTGAACTGGCCAGCAGCGATGCCGGTGCCAGCGCCTTCATCGCGCGGCCGCTGCTGGGCCGCAATTACCGTTTGGCCGTGATGTACCAGTTCTGATGCGCGCCCTGTTGCCGATGCTGCTGGCGGCGCTTGCCGCCAGCACGTGTGCCCACGCCGCGCAGACCCTGCACCTGCAGGGCACGCTGACCGGCAAGGACCACCAGCACTACCTGGAACTGCCGTTCACGGTGCCCGACGGCACCGGCAGGGTCGATGTCACCCTGCAACACGACGGCGGCGATGAGCGCACCGTCGTCGACCTCGGCCTGCTGGACGCGCAGGGCTTCCGCGGCTGGAGCGGGGGTTCACGCCGCGCGATCAGCGTGTCCCGGTATGACGCAAGTGGTGGCTACCTTCCCGGTGCAATGCCCGCCGGGCAATGGAAGGTGTTGCTGGGCGTACCCAACATCCGTGCCCGCGTTCAAACCCCCTACAACGTCAGCGTGACCCTGTGGAGCGAAGACGAAGTGCAGGCCGGCCGTGACCGTAAGCCGCTGGTGCTGCGCGATGAAGCAGCGTGGTATCGCGGCGATCTGCACATGCACAGTACCCACAGCGACGGCAGCTGCAGCAGCCAGCAGGGCAACAAGGTCGCTTGCCCGCTGTTCCTGAGCCTGCAGGCCGCGGTGCGGCAAGGGCTGGATTTCGTCGCGGTCACCGAGCACAACACGATCTCGCACCTGGACGAACTGGCCCGGCACCAACCCTGGTTCGATCGTCTGCTGCTGATCCCGGGCATGGAGGTCACCACCTTCCAGGGCCACGCCAATGTGTTCGGGGTGAACGGTCCGCTGCCCTTCCGACTGGGGGATACCCTGCCCGACTGGAACCCGCTGCTGCGCGAGGTCAACAACAGCGGCGCCCTGCTCTCCATCAACCACCCGGCACTGCCCTCGGGCGAGGACTGCATGGGCTGCGGCTGGACACCGGCCAGGCCCGTGGACATGGCCGCTGTGGGCGCGGTGGAAGTGGTCAATGCCAGGCAAGCCGATGGCCCCCGTTCGGGCGTGGGCTTCTGGGAGCAGCAACTGCAGCAGGGCCGGCGCATGACCGCCATCGGTGGCAGCGACAGCCACAACCCGGGCGCAGCCGATGGCCCATCGCCAATCGGCCTGCCGGCCACCCTGGTGCATGCCAGCGCGCTGTCCCGGGAAGCGATCCTGGCGGCAATCCGCCAAGGCCGGGTGGTCGTGGACGTGGACAACGTCGCTGCCAGTGGCCTGGAGCTGTGGTTGCAGGGCGATGCCGGCACGCGGGCCGAAATGGGGCAGCAGCTGGATCTGCCTGCGGGGCAATGGGCCACGCTGCATACGCAACTGGACTATCCCCGCAGGCTGAAGATCGAATTCGTCGTGGATGGCCGTCGCTATCCGACCACCGTGGAGGTCGACGCAAACGGCAGCCAACGGGCCAGCCTGCGCTGGCGCTCGGACGGCCAACGGCACTGGCTACGGGTTGACGCACGCGATGCCGACGGCAGCCTGCGAATGCTGGGCAACCCGGTATACGTGAACTGGCCGCAATGACCGGCTAAGCTGGTGACATGCCCACCCTGCCGCCAGCTGACGAACTGCACCAGCGCATTGCCGAGCTGCGCGCTGAACACCGTGGCCTGGACGAGCAGATCGCTCGCCTGGCCGCCAATCCGGATGATGACCTGGAAGCCAAGCGCCTGAAGCGGCGCAAGCTGCAGCTCAAGGACTGCATCTTCAAGCTGGAGTGCATGCTGATACCGGACGAGCCTGCATGAGCCTGGCGCTGCTGCGTGACCTGCAGCAGCTCTGGATGCAGCGCTACTGGCGCGCTGCCATCATCGTTGTCATTGCCAGCGCGGTCGGCGTCGCCGCGCTGGGTGGCTTTGGCGCCGCCACTTCCAAGGCCGGGACGCCCGGCCCAGAAGCGAAATTCCGCTGACGCCCAGCATCACCTGCAGCTGCGAAGCGGCTTCAAAGCCTTCAACGCGTAACCGCCACCGACAACCATGCATCCTGATCGCAACGGCAACCCGGTTGCTTGGCAGCCGATCCCGAATGGCTACCTGCTGTCTGCGTCCGGCAACAGGACGCTATCGAAGAACGCGGGCTGCAGCCGGTAGCCAACCGCCCGGGAAAGATGGAATGAACGGGTGAACGCCTCCACCTCGCGCAGTGAGGGTCGATCGAATATTGCGCCATCACCCCGCTCCGCACTGGCCTGGGTGAAAGCCGGTGCTTCCACAATCTGCTTTGCATCGGGCAATTCCGAGGAAAGCATGGCCTTCAGCAAGCGGCCGACTTCGGCAGCGTTGTCCTGCACTGCCTGGTTCTGCAGGGCGCACTGGTCATCGGTCCAATAGATTGCCCGCCGCATCGGCTCGGTAGCGTCGGTCCATTCGTCCTCCTTCGCTTCGCGCATGATCCTGCCATGTCGGCGCAATGCATCCACTGCCCGCTGGCGTTCTTGCCGGTCGGCATTGTGGCCGGCAGCATTCACCTTGGCGATCAAGGCACTGTTGCCACTGTCTGCATATGCCTGCTCTGCGGTACGAAGCAACAGAGCGGTGTCACGCTCGGTTTTCGCCGGCAGGATCAACGGCGAAGAACCCGACATCAGTACATTGGCCCAACGCGGGGACTTCTGTGATTTGCCTTTCGCGTCCGCTGGCCCCCAGCCGGTGACCACCACGGAAGTAAGCACGGCGCTCAGACCGGGGGTAAAGCTTGTGCTGTACTGCAGGACCAGCCGCTCGCCCCGGGCTGTGACAACGTCTTCGAGATCACGCCTTTCCAGTACACCCGTCTGCGCGACCGTGGTGATGTTGGACTGGCGCAAGGCTTCCTGCAGCGCATTACGCACGGGGGCATCCGCATCCGAGGTGCATTTGCCAGCCTGCAACCAACGCCAGCTGTCTTCGGCTTGCTGGACCGCAACCTCGGCTTCTGACGCATTGATCAGCAAATTCGCGACCAACGCACCTGCAACATTGACGCCTACGCTCTGCGCCATGTTCATGCCCTGGTAGGGCCCACCAATCACGGAAGGAGTTTTGAGGAAGCGGTATGCCACCTGCGGGCGCACGGTAAGTTGATGGGAAACCAGATACAACGGCACCGCACGGGCCGCCTCCATATCCCCATCTGAAAATGCAGGCAAGGCGTCGGCAGCCTTGGCTTGGTTCCCACACGCCAACGTCACGGCGATTGCCATGACCAACCCTGGAATACGCATGCTGTTGCCCGCCCCTGTGTGTTGAGGCGGAGTATTCCCGGTTTGCAGACGGCTCTCAAGCTCCGTATCCGGTTTTAGCCCAAGGCGATGATCCGCCTGTGCCGCACGTCCGCAACGGCGACCCGGGACGGCAGAAACTGCCGTCCCGTCAGATGATCACTGTTCGCCAGCCGCCACCGATTCCGGCTTCACCGCTTCCGGGCTGACCCTCTCGATGGTGTGGCGCAGCTCGCGGCCGAGGATGAACTTGGCGTCCTTGGCCCAGGCGTCCAGGCGTTCGTCGAACAACAGCTTGCTGTTCTCGTCGGGCCAGACCAGGCGCAGCTCGCGCATCTTCTGGATGAAGCCGCGGAACAGCGACTTGTCGAAGAACTCGGGCGCCGCCGGCGCGTACAGCAGGCTCAAGCGCTGCGCGGCCTGCTGGCAGAGGCTCTCCAGCTCCGCAGCACCCAGGGTGCCTGGGCCGTTCTTCACCAGCACCGAGATGGCGATGTAATAACGCTCGAACGCCTGCTGCAGCGAGTGGCCAATGGCACGCAGGCGGAACACCTCGTCGGTCTGGCCGGTGCTGCGTGCCAGCATGCCGCCGTCGTCCTCGCCTACATGCTGCAACAGGCCTTCGCGCACGAACACGGCGATGGTCTGGTCGATGCGCGCGGCGAACTCGTCCTCGGTCCATGGCAGGAACAGCTCCTGCTGCAGGAACGGGTACAAACCACGGCCCAAGCGCAGCAGGCCGCCCCGGCTCATACGGCGGTTGTTCTGGAAACAACAGGCCACCCACGAGGAGGCCGTGAACAGGTGCACCACGTTGTTGCGGAAATAGCTCAGCAGCACGGCGGTGTCGCCGCTGACGCTGAGCACATCGCCCAGCGGGTGCTTGATGCGGGTGAGGACGTTGATTTCCTCGGCGTGGGCGATGATGCGCTCGGGCGAATGCGGGGTGACCGTGACCCGGTCGGAGTACGGCATTTCCACCAGCAGCTTCTTGCTCAGCTCGATCTGTGCGATCAGGTCGGCCTCGCCCATCGCATGCTTGGGCGTGGACAGCAGGGCCAGCGCCAGCAGGTTGATCGGATTGACGTCGGCAGCGGCGTTGACGCGCTCCTGGATCATCTCGGCCAGAGTGTTGACGGTGCTCGACAGCCACACCGGCTTCTCGTCCTCGCCAACCGGCTGGCCGTCCCAGTCCGGTGCCTTCTCGGCCAGCACGTCGTTCAGCGCGATCGGCTCACCGAAGTTCACCACCACCTGGCCGTAGTTCTGCTTGAGCACCTTGGGGATGCCCCACAGCAGGGCCCAGATCGATTCCTTTTCCTTCGGCCGGCCGGACAGTTCGTCCAGGTAGCTGTTGCCCTCCATCAGCTTTTCATAGCCGACGTAGATGGGCTGGAACAGCACCGGCTTGCGCGGTTGGCGCAGGAAGGCACGCAGGGTCATCGAGATCATGCCGCCCTTGGGCTGCAGCAGTCGTCCGGTACGCGAGCGCCCGCCTTCGACGAAGTATTCGATCGAATAACCGCCCGCGACCAGCTGCGCCACGTACTCGCTGAGCACGGCCGAGTACAGCGCGTTGCCCTTGATCGAACGCCGGATGAAGAAGGCGCCGCCCTTGCGCAGCAAGGTGCCGACCACCGGCAGGTTGAGGTTGATGCCGGCCACGATGTGCGGCGGCACGATGCCCCGGTCGTACAGCAGGTAGCTCAGCAGCAGGTAGTCCATGTGGCTGCGGTGGCTGGGCACGTAGACGATTTCGTGGCCGGGCGCGGCTTCCTTGAACTTGTCCAGGTGGTGCACCAGCACGCCGGCGTAGATCCGGTTCCACACATGGCTGAGCAGGAAGCTGGCCGAACGCACCACCGGGGTGGAGTAATCGGCGGCAATTTCCCAGGCATAGCCCTGCGCCTTCTTCCAGGCATCGGTGGTCTTGGAGTTGTCGCGCTTGGCCTGTACGGCGATGGCTTCGCGGACCGGGTCCGACTCCAGCACCTTGTCCACCAACAGGCGACGGGTGGACAGGTCGGGGCCGATGATCGACTCGCGGATGCGACGGAAGTGGGTGCGCAGCACACGCTGCAACTTGCGCACGGTGCGTTCCGGCTCCAGCCCCTCGTCCACCGTTTCGCGCAGCGACACCGGCGGAGCGAAGCGCACGATGGTGTCGCGACCGTTGAGCAGGATTGCCAGCAGGCGACGGAAGCGGCCCACCAGTGCCCAGTTTTCCGAGAACAGCACGGCAAACCAGCCGCTCTGCTTGTCCGGGGCACGGCCGACGAAGATCGACACCGGCACCAGGTGCACATCCAGGCCGGGGTTGGCGCGGTGTGCCTGCAACAGCTTGGCCAGTGAGTCGGAGTGGGTCTTGGCGCCACGCTGCTCGGGGATCAGGGAGTTGTTGCTGGAGCGGCGCGACAGCGCCACGTAGGCACGCTTGCGCCCGGTCGGATCACCGGCCAGCGGCACCAGCGGTGACGGCAGCCCGGCGTCGCGGCAGGCCTTGTCCAGGATCAGCGCGTTGGACAGACCGTAGTCCTCCAGCACGTAGACCACGGGCCGGCCATCGTTGTGTTGGCCGGCCTGTTCGGGTTCGATCTTCAGGCCCAGCCAGGGCTCGATCAATTTGCCCAGCAGGCGCGCCCACAGCGGGCGCCGGCCGCCGGCACGGGCTTGCGGCGCACGCGCGGCAGCCCCCGGAACAATGGCAGCAGTGGGGGTGTCCGGCGCCGGGTTGGCGTCGTCCGGGGGAAGAAGATCACCCTGTTCGGGCTGGGAATTCTGTTTCGGCATCCGCGGCATTATGGCTTAGCTGCGGTTTTGGCGCTGTCCGGTGCTTGCTCCGTGCCCGATTCGGCCGGCACCGCCGCAGCGGCTGCGGCATCGATCTTTGCCTGTTCAGCCGCGGCGGCGGCAGCCAGCAGGGCGTCGGTTTCGGCCAAGGTACGGGCCAGGTACCAGTGCTGCTCGCGGCGGACCAAGGCGACCTGCAGGTCAATTTCTTTCCCCGCCAGTGGGTACTGCACGCGCACCAGCGCGTTGTCGCCCTCCTGTGCGGTCAGGCCTGTGCGCATCTGCGCCACACTCTCGTCCAAAGGCAGGCCGTAGCTGGCCAGGACCTGCTTCAACGCCGCGGCAAACGGCCCCAGCCGCTGCAAGCTGGTAGTCATGCCGGCCTGTTGGAAGCTGTCCGCAGAGCTCAGCCCGGTAGCGCGCGCCGCCGCCGTCAGTGTCGCGATGTTGGCCTTGGCCAGCTTGGGGTCGGACAGCGGTGCCGACTGCGCCCAGTCGCTCAACGCAGTTACCAGTTGCACGTAGTGGGCCCGTTCCTCAGCGCTGTAGTCGCCCTGGTGGGTGATGTACTGCACGCCGAACATACCCAGCGAATGCGCGGCCTGGCGCACCGCCGCCGACTGCCCTTCGAACTGCGCCCGGAAGGCGCGTTGCAACTTCTGCTCGGCGCCCTGCTCCGACAGCGTGGTCAGCAAGGTCGGCAGTTTTTCATCCAGCGGCAGCCCGGTGAGCGGCCAGCGGCTGTGGCCCTGCGCCCACGCCGACTCCAGCGCGGCGTATTGCGTCGGTGGCACCGAGACCCTTGCGTAGCCAGCAAGATCATTGTCGTGCAGGTACTGGGCCATCTGCCGCACCGCGGCGGCCGGCTCGGTGGCAGCACCGGGCAAGGGTTCAGTGTTGCGCTTGCAGGCCGCCAGCAGGGCTACAAGGCAGACCGAAGCCAATACGATGCGGTGGCAGCTGCGTAATGAACGGCGTTGCATGGCGGCGTCGATCCTCCCCGTAGGCCGAGCATCTTGATGCCTGCCCGGTGACAGCAGCAAGCACGGCCGTCACGTTGGGGCGGGGATTCGGGATTGGGGAGTCGGGATTCGGGATTGGGTAAAGATGGACAGCAGGAGCCCCACTCCCCAAAACGACGAGCGCGGTTGCCCACTACGAATCCCCAATCCCGACGCCCGAATCCCGGCATAAAAAAAGAGGCCGCCCCGTTGCCGGTGACAGACCCCCCAAGCCGGCGCAAGGCCGGTAGACATGTTTGACGCATCGCCGGCAGGGCCGGGGACGAGACGTAGCCTACGCGTCGGATTCAGTTAAAGCAACACTTTATAAACCTCACTGTAAGTGATTGAATTTATTTAATTGATTCCGCAATTTCGCGTTGAATCTCCAAGGCCATCGCGCGCGGATCAGGCGCAAGACGGATCGGACGGCCCACCACGATGGCATCGGCACCGTCGGCAAAGGCCTGGGCCACGCCCACGGTGCGCTGCTGGTCATCGCCTACCGGGCCGCCGGGGCGGATGCCGGGGCAGACGATGGAGAAACCCTGACCTGTAGCCGCGCGGATAGGTGCGGCCTCCTGGCCGGAAGCAATCACGCCGTCGATGCCGGCGCGCTGCGCGGCCAGCGCGCGCTCCACCACCACGTCCACCGGCTCGCGGTCGATGCCCATCTGCGCCAGGTCCGGCCGCCCCATCGAGGTCAGCACAGTCACTGCCAACAGGCGCATGTCCGAGGTATTGGCGGCGGCAGCGGCTTCCATCATCGCCGGGTGCCAGCCATGGATGGTGCAGTAACTGACCGGCCACTGCGACAGGCGACGGATCACACCGGCGAGGGTGGCCGGAATGTCAAAGAATTTCAGGTCGACGAACACGCGCTTGTCGCGTGCAGCCAGTGCGTCGAGCACGTCGAAGTACTCGCCGGAGGCCAGCAGCTCCATGCCGATCTTGTAGAACGAAACGGCATCGCCAAGCTTGTCCACCCACTCGATGGCCTCGGCCTTGCCGGCCACGTCCAGGGCGAAGATCAGGCGCTCGTCATCACGCAGCGGCAGCGGTGCGCGGCTCATCGGGCCACCTCCAGCGCTTCGCGCTTGGCGCCGTTGCGCAGGTCCGCCGGCAGCGACCAGGCATTGTTGATCGCCGCGCCTTCCCAGCCACCATAGGTGGGGTTGGGCAGGATCCACCAACGCGAGCCGATCCAGCCCTGGTACTTGTCCAGCAGCAGATCGCGCGCAGCCAGGCTGTTGTCCTCGACCTGCAGGAAGTCGGTGAACTGGTCACCCACCTGCATCAGCACGCGGTACTGCTGCGCCACCAGTTGGCGGCGGCAGCCCTTCTCGCTGCCATGCTCGGTGCAGCCCGGCACCGGCGTGCCCAGGCCCAGGTAGACGCTGTCATCGGCCACCGGCAAACCGACCTTGCGCAGGTTGTCGACGGTGGCGTCCTTCATCGCTGCGGTGCGGTTGCTGATGTAGATCATGGTCACGCCCTTGGCCGCGGCGGCTTGTGCGAACTGCACCGCGCCGGGCACCGCTTGGGCCTTGCGCTCATTGACCCAGGCTTCCCAGGTGGCATCGTTGTAGCTGCTGCCATCACGCACCAGGCGCGCCTGGTAGGGCGAGTTGTCGAGCACGGTTTCGTCCACGTCCACCACCACCGCCGGCTTCAGCTTGGCCGACTGGTGGTTGCCGCCTTCTTCCGGCAGCAGCGCGGTCCAGTTGCCGTCAGCCAATGCGGCGTCCAGCTGTGCGCCGGCCAGTTTCCAGGTCTGCAATGCACTGGCCCGATACTCCTGCGAACGCTGCACCCACAGCACGGCATTGAGGTTGTCATTGGGGGCATTGGCCGGAGCCACGACGGCGTCGGCCGGAACCGGGGCAACGCGGCTCAGCGGAGCGCTCGCGCTGCAGGCTGCCAGCGACAGCACGGTGCCGGCCAGCAGGGTAAGGGCGGGGAATCGGGACATGAAAACTACCGGGTATCTTCGAAAACCGTGCAAGTTTACCGGCTCCCGGACCGAAACCGGGGTCAGAGTCGGGAAACCGGGGTGAGCGGAAACCGGGGTCAGAGTCG
>NZ_DAMBEF010000059.1:0-17366 GCF_032061965.1 Stenotrophomonas sp.
GACGAACAGGCCAGCCACGATCCCCAAGGCGATAAGGAACTCGATAATACGGGTCATTCAGGAGTCTCCGGGGCCGATCCCACGGCCGGGTTGATTGAAGCGAAGCCCCCATCCTATCAGGCTTTTCGCAGGTTGTTGAAGACAAATGGCGCACCGGTTTCCATTGCCGGCGTGCGCTGTTCCATCGACGGCACGAAGGTTAGCGCATCAAGCATCAACCCTACGCACTTTCAACCGATAGTACGGGCCACGGTGAGTGGCCTTGCGGCTATTTTCCCCCTGCCGGGGCGCCTGCACCAGCCTTGTGTGCAGACATTTGCAAATCCGCCGCGGCAACCTGTTCAGGCAGGCCTCCCTGCCCTCGACAGCGCCCCGGCGAGGTCAGACCAACTGCAGCTCAAATGCCTTGAGCACTGCCCGGGTACGGTCACGCACGCCCAGCTTGGACAGGATGTTGGAGACGTGGTTCTTGATGGTGCCTTCGGCCACGCCCAGCGAGTTGGCGATCTCCTTGTTGGAAAAACCGCTGGCCATCAGCCGCAGGATCTCGGTTTCACGATCCGTGAGCGGATCCGGCCGGTCGAGGCTGACGAACTCGTTGCGCATGTGTTCCAGGCCCGACAACAGGCGCTGGGTAACGGCCGGCTGTACGAGCGAACCGCCTCCGGCAACGGTGCGGATTGCCCCAACCAACTGCTCCAGCGTCACGTCCTTGAGCAGATAGCCCTTGGCACCGGCTTTGAGCCCGGCGAGCACCAACTGGTCATCGTCAAACGTGGTCAGGATGATAGACGGCGGCAGCTTGCCCAGCCGCGACAGGGTCTGCAGCGCCTCCAGCCCAGACATCACCGGCATGCGCATGTCCATCAACACCACGTCCGGCGCCACGGTGGGAATGATCTCCACCGCCTGCTGGCCGTCGGTGGCTTCGGCCACCACCTCGATGGAGTCATCCAGTGCCAGCAGTGAGCGGATGCCCTGCCGTACCAGGGTTTGGTCGTCGACCAGGCAGACACGGATCATCAGTTCACTCCTTGCGGCCCCGAGGCCAGCATCATATTGGTTACCACCGGCAGACTGGCGCGAAGGAAGAAACCTTCGCCCCGACGTGCCGACACATCCAGCCGTCCGCCCAGCTGATCCAGCCGCTCGCGCATGCCCCGCAGGCCATTTCCGGGCATGATCGCATCATCATCGCCACCGATGCCGTCATCATGTGCATCGATGACGATCTGGCCATCATCCTTCACGACCTTGATCCAGAGATTGCGTGCGCCGGCGTGGCGCACCGCGTTGGTGATGATCTCCTGGGTACAACGCAGCATGACGTGGGCCCGCTCGGGGTCCTCCACATTCAAGGGCTCAGCGATATCCAGGTGGATCTGCAGCGACGGCACCCGCTCGGCCAAGGGCCGCAAGGCCGCCGCCAGGTCGATGGCGCCGCTTTCGCGCAACTGGCTTACCGCCTCGCGCACGTCGGTAAGCAGCAATTTGGCCAAGGTATGGGCCTGGCGCACGTGCTCCTGCGCCTGCCCCTCGGTGATATGCCCGGCCACTTCGAGGTTCAGGCTGAGCGCGGTCAGGTGATGGCCCAGCAGATCGTGCAGCTCGCGCGAAATGCGGGTGCGCTCGTTGACCCGCGCGCTCTCTGCCAGCAGCAGGCGCGTGGCCCGCAGCTCGGCATTGAGCCGGCGCTGTTCCTCACGCGCCTGGGTCTGCTGGCGCGCTACCAGGCTCGTGACAAAGATGAACAAAGAGAAACCGCCGTACAGCAGCGATTGCATCAATGCCTCGAACAACGAGAAGCCCAGCATCGAGTACACCGGCAGCACCGTCAGCTGGCTGACCAGCAACCACGCCACGCCCAGCCGCACCGGCAGCAACCAGGGGATCACCCCGGCCGCCACCATCATCAGGATGCTGCCCAGCCCCGAGCCATTGAGGAAACTCACCGCCAAGGCGCATACCGTAAGTACCAGCAGCAACAGACGGTCATACCAATGCGCATGACCGCCACTACTCAAGCCACGGGTCAGCCAGAAATAGCAGGCGCCGAACGCGAAATAGACCAGCCCCAGCCACAGCCCCTCGCCCGGACGTACCAGAGCGACCTCGTCCTGCAGCGCGTACTGGGTATAGATCAACGGCAAGGCGACGATGGCCCAGGTGAAGAGGCCCGCCAGGCGGAGAACACGGGTATGACTGAGATATCCCAACATGCGTGCATGGTACGGAGCGCCGGGCCTTTGCGCCCTCCCACGGAAGTCATGCTTCTACGTACCGGCAGCGACTCGCCCGACCCGGCCAGCCATGCGATAATCCGCCGACAGCCCACCAGGGCCGACCGCTTCACCCCCGGAGTCACAATGTCGATTGTCATCCGCGACGTGCGCGAGCACGAGCTCGATTCGGTTCTGGCACTGAACAACAACGCCGGTCTCGCGATCCTGCCGCTGGATGCCGCCAAGGTGCGGCGTTTTTACGAAACAGCCGAGTATTTCCGCGTCGCCGAGCGTGACGGCAACATGGCCGGCTTTCTGGTCGGCTATGGCAGCCATAGCGATCACGACAGCTGCAACTTCGCCTGGTTCCAGCAGCGTTACCCCAGCTTCTTCTACATTGACCGCATCGTGGTGGCCAGCCGCCGCCGTGGTGGTGGCGTGGGCCGTGCGTTCTACGCCGACGCGCAGAGCTATGCCGAGTTGCGTTACCCGCAGATGGCATGCGAGGTTTTCCTGGACCATGGCGCCGACGCCGCGTTGCTGTTCCATGGCAGCTTCGGCTTCCGCGAGGTTGGCCAGAACACCATGCCGGCCGTCGACGTGCGTGCCAGCATGCTGCTCAAGGACCTGTGCAGCTACGAATGGGTGAAGGAAACCTATGGCGACAACCTGCCCGACGTCCCTTGGGTAGGCAACACACGCCGGCCGTTGCAGCAACGGCCGACGGGAACCTGAGATGGCAGTGAATTTGGATTACGAACAAGCTGGTGAACTGAAAATCGGGCAGGTCGGCATTGCCAACCTGCGTATCCGCACCCTCGACGTGGCGCGCCTGACCCAGGAAATGCGCGAGCGCGTGGCCCGTGCACCCAAACTGTTTGGCCGCGCCGCGGTGATCCTGGATTTCGGCGGGCTCAGCCAGGTCCCGGACCGGGCCACCGCCCAGGAACTGGTCAACGGCCTGCGCGACGCCGGCGTATTGCCGGTTGCCCTGGCCTACGGCACCAGTGAAACCGAAACCCTTTCCGAACAGCTTGGCCTGCCGCTGCTGGCCAAGTTCCGCGCCCAATACGAGCGCGCCGAGGCCGAACCCGCCCCACCCCCGCCGCCCAAGAAGCGCGCAGCCGAACCGGCGCCCCCGCCGCCGCCCGCCCCGGCCGCCGCCGTGGCACAGGTCGGCCGCATGCAGCTGACCACCGTCCGCTCCGGCCAGCAGCTGTACGCCGAGAACTGCGACCTGACCGTACTCTCAACGGTGGGTGCCGGCGCCGAGGTCATTGCCGATGGCAGCATCCATATCTACGGTACGCTGCGGGGCCGGGCTTTGGCCGGCGCTCAAGGCAACGAGGGCGCGCGCATCTTCTGCCGCGACTTCCATGCTGAACTGGTTGCCATTGCAGGACGGTATAAGGTACTGGACGATATTCCTGACAACCTGCGCGGCAAAGCCGTACAGGTGTGGCTGGAACAGGACCAAATCATGATCGCTGCGCTTGATTGACGCGGCGGCCCACACAGAACTCCAGGAGTAATCCTTTGGCTGAAATTCTCGTAGTCACCTCCGGCAAGGGCGGCGTTGGCAAGACCACCTCAAGCGCCAGCCTCGCATGTGGCCTCGCCCGTCGCGGCAAGAAAGTCGCCGTCATCGACTTCGACGTCGGCCTGCGCAACCTCGACCTGATCATGGGCTGCGAGCGCCGGGTGGTATATGACTTCGTCAACGTGGTCCACGGTGAGGCCACGCTGAAGCAGGCCCTGATCAAGGACAAGCGCTTCGAGAACCTGTACGTGCTGGCTGCCTCACAGACCCGCGACAAGGACGCACTGAACAAGGAAGGCGTGGAGAAGGTCCTCAAGGATCTGGCTGCCGACGGCTTCGATTTCATCATCTGCGACTCGCCGGCCGGCATCGAAAAGGGTGCCTTCCTGGCGATGTACTTCGCCGACCGCGCAGTTGTGGTGGTGAACCCGGAAGTGTCCTCGGTGCGCGACTCGGACCGCATCATCGGCCTGTTGGACTCCAAGACCGCCAATGCCGAAGCCGGCAAGCCGGTCCCGGCCTTCCTGCTGCTGACCCGCTACAGCCCGACCCGCGTGGAAAGCGGCGAGATGCTGAGCATCACCGACGTGGAAGAAGTGCTGGGGCTGAAGGCCATCGGCGTGATCCCGGAGTCTGGCGACGTGCTCAACGCCTCCAACAAGGGTGAGCCGGTGATCCTGGACACCGAATCCCCGGCCGGCCAGGCCTATGAGGACGCGGTCAGCCGCATCCTTGGCGAGGAGCGCCCGATGCGCTTCACCACCGTGGAGAAGAAAGGCTTCTTCAGCAAGCTGTTTGGAGGATAAGCATGGGACTGCTCGACTTCCTTAAGCAGAAGAAGACTACCGCCGAAACCGCGAAAAACCGCCTGCAGATCATCATCGCGCAGGAACGCAGCAACCGTGGCGGCCCGGATTACCTGCCGCTGCTGCAGCGTGAGCTGCTGGAAGTGATCAAGAAGTACGTGAACATCGACGCCGACGCGGTCAAGGTTGACCTGGTCAAGGATGGCGCCAATGACGTGCTCGACATTTCCGTGGCGCTGCCCGACGACAAGTAACAAGGACCCGGCGGCCATGCCGCCGGGCAGATACCGTGAACGACACCCCTGCCCCTGAATCCAGCGCCAGCGTGCTGTGCGTCGGCGATATCCCATGGGATGCCGCCGCTGCGCTGTTGGCTCGCCATGGCCTGCGTTTGAACCATGTCGATGCAGGCCAGAAGATCCCCGGCAGCTATTGGGGTGAACCGGAGGCCGGCATCATCGCCTGCGATGTATATGTACGTGACGACACGCCGGTGCACTCGATGCTGCACGAATCCTGCCACCTGATCGTGCTGCCGCCCGAGCGACGCGCGCAGGTGCACACCGACGCCACCGATTCGGTACCGGAAGAGGATGCCACCTGCTATCTGCAGATCGTGCTGGCCGAGCAGTTGCCCGGTGTTGGCAGCGCGCGATTGATGGCCGACATGGACAGCTGGGGCTACACCTATCGGCTGGGCTCGACCCAGGCCTGGTTCGAGCAGGATGCGGACGATGCCCGTCGTTGGTTGATCGAACGCGATCTATTGCCGGCAACTGCGTCATAACGCAGCCCGACAGGCAGCGCCGAGCCATGCTCGGCAATGGGGTTTACCGGGAAAGCCTCTGCCGAGCATGGCTCGGCACCATAGGGGCTGGCTTGTTCGCGGCTTGCACCGCTTCCACCGATGAGCCTCTGCCGAAGCGTTGCCCGCACTCAACGTCTCGGCGCGCGCCCACAGGTAGTGCCGAGCCATGCTCGGCAATGGGCTTTACCGGGAAAGCCTCTGCCGAGCATGGCTCGGCACTACAGGAGTTGGCTTGTTTGCGGCTTGCGCCGCTGCTACCGGTCAGGTTGCGAGCTGCTCATGTCCAGCGTTACCCGCGTACCGTGCTCTGGTTGCGAATCTATCTGCAACCGCCAGCCCAGGTGCTCGCAAAGCCGCCCAATCAGGTCCAGGCCAATGCCGGCGCCCGGGCTGCGCTCCCCCTTGGCCATGCGGGCGTAGACCTGCGCCACTTCCTCAGGGCTCATGCCATGCCCTGGGTCTTCGATGGTCAACACGGCTCCTGCAGTAACGCCAAGACGCACCACGCCGCGGTCGCTGTTTTCAATCGCATTGCGCAGCAGGTTGCCTATCGCCGCCTGTACCACTGCCAGTGGTGCAAGGATGCGGCAGGGTGCCAACTCCTCCAGTTGCAGTTGCAATTCCTTGCCCGTGGCGAGATAGCGGTGATCCTCGACGATCTCCGGCAACAGCTGCTCCAGCGCCACCAGCTCACTCATCGCCACCAATCGCGCGGGATCGCGCGCCAACACCAGCAGCAGCTGGATCAACTGCTCCACGCCACCTGCGGTGGCACGCACGCGCTGCAGTTGGTGGCGCGCGCGGTCCGGCATGCCAGGTTGCTCCAGCGCAAGCTCGGCAGCGCCGGTGATCACCGCGATCGGCGTGCGTAACTCGTGGCTGGCCGTGCTGATGAAGGCACGCTCGCGCTCGACGAAATGTTCGTTTCTCTGCAGGTAGTCATTCAACGCACCGGCAATCACTTCCAGCTCGGTGCTACCACGGCGATCAACGACGATCTGCTGACCCTTGCGCTCAGGGCGCAGGTTCGCGATGTCCTGTGCAAGCACTGACAATGGCCGTACCAGGCGGGTCATGCCCACCCACGCCATCAGCAGGGTCACCAGCAGCAAGGCGACGCCCGCCAGCAGCGCCCAGCGGGTGACGAAGTGCTCGAGCTCACCGAAATCGCTGATGTCCAGCGCCAACACCACCCGCCCGAAGTCAGAGGTGTCGCGCACCATCACCGCAGCTTGCTTGCCTTCCAGCAAGGCCCCATCGTGCAGTCCCGGCCGCAGCGTCATCAGCGCCTGCGGGATCCCGCCGGGTTCATTGGCGCTGAAAAAATGCAGGGTGTCCGAATTCTGCCAGCGGTACTCCGGATCGCCACGCATCTGGCCGATGATGCTGTCCAGCTCGGTGTTCAGCAGCGACCGCCACACCGCATGCTCGGCATGCTCATGCACATAGTTGGCCGCACTGAACACAGCCAGGGTCACCAGCGCGACGTAGATCGACAGCCAGCCCAGCAGCTTGCGTCGAAGCGTGCGACGGGTCATCGGCTACTTTCCGGGGCCGGCACGGACAGGCGGTAGCCAACTCGCGGCAAGGTGTGCAGCAGCTTCTGTTCGAACGGGCCATCCACGGCGCGGCGCAACTCATAGATATGGGAGCGCAGCATGTCGCCATCGGGTGGCTCGTCGCCCCACAGCGCGTACTCCAACTGGTCGCGCGGCACCGCGGCGGGGCTGGCGCGCATCAGCACTTCCAGCAGTTTGCGGCAGGCCGGGTACAGGTGCAGCACCTGCCCCGCGCGTTGCGCTTCCAGCGTTGCCAGGTCCAATTGCAGGTCGTGCACTTCCAGCAACTTGCGCGGGTTACGGCCGCGGGTACGCGCAAGCACGGCATCCAGCCGCACCTCCAGCTCAGGCAGCGCGAACGGCTTGGTGAGGTAGTCATCGGCACCGGCCCGGAACCCGGCGATCTTGTCCGGCAACTCGTCGCGCGCGGTCAGCATGATCACCGGCACTTCGGAGCGGAAGTCCTCGCGCAGTTTGCGCAGCACTTCCGGCCCTTCCATGCGCGGCAACATCCAGTCCAACAGGATGGCGTCATAGTTCTGCGTGCCCGCCAGGTGCAGCCCGGTAATGCCATCGGGAGCCACATCCAGGGTATGCCCGCGCGCTTCGAAATAATCGAACAGGTTGGCGATCAGATTGCGATTGTCTTCAATGACCAGCAGCCGCATGCGGGCGTAACCTTGCCACCCCGGAACGGGGTCATGTCGACGTATCCTAGCGCCGACGTCGTCGGAATGGCGTCGGAAACCCGCCAAGCCGGGCTTCGACGCGTTTCCAACGTTGAACACGTCATGATCCTGCCAGCCTTTGACCCCGAGCCCCTCGTGCGCCCGACCTCATCCCCTCGTTCTTCCCACCGCCTCTGGTTCGCCATCCTCATCGCGCTGGTCGTTGCCAGCCTGCTGGCCGGCCTGGGCATGCGCTCACCTACCCCCCCGGATGAACCCCGCTTCGTACTTGCGGCCCGGCACATGGTGGAGACCGGGCAATGGCTGCTGCCCCATCGGGGCAGTGAGCTGTATGCGGAAAAGCCGGCCACCTTCATGTGGATACAGGCGGCAACCTACAAGTTGCTCGGCAGCTGGAACCTGTCCTTCCTGTTGCCCTCGCTGCTGGCAGCGCTGCTGACGCTGTGGCTGACCTGGGACATGAGCCGCCGGCTGTGGAACCGGCAGATTGCGCGCTATGCGGTCGTGGCACTGTTCGTCTGCATCCAGTTCGGACTGATGGCCAAGCGTGCACAGATCGACATGGTGCTGGTCGGCATGACCACGCTGGCCTTGTGGGGCCTGGTACGGCATCTGCTGTTGGGCCCGAACTGGGGCGCCTTCGCCTTGGCCTGCTTTGCCGCGGGCGCCGGCACGGTGACCAAGGGCGTGGGTTTTCTGCCTCTGCTGATGCTGTTGCCCTGGATGGCGTGGCGCTGGCGGCATCCGCAGGCCGCCGGCCCGGGCCGCAGTTGGGGGTGGTGGCTGTTGCTGCCAGCCTTCCTGGCCGGCACCGCGATCTGGCTGGGACCCCTGGCCATTGCCCTCGTGCAGGATCCCGACCCACACCTGCAGGCCTATGCCAAGGAACTGCTGTTCAAACAGACCGGCACCCGCTACGCCAACGCCTGGCACCACCACCAGCCGTTCTGGTACTACCTGCAGGTGATGGCCACATTGTGGCTGCCGGGCAGCCTGCTGGCCCCGTGGCTGCTGCCGGCCTGGTGGCGCCGCTGCCGCCGTGCCGATCCGCGTTACCTCCTGTTGTTGGGCTGGGCCTTGCTGGTGCTTGTGTTCTTCAGCGCCAGCCCGGGCAAGCGCGAGGTCTACATTCTGCCGATGCTGCCCGCCTTGGCCGTAGCCGCAGCCCCACTGCTGCCGGGCCTGCTCCGACGGACCGGCGTGCGCTGGCTGTTGCTGCTGTATGTCGTGGTGCTGGCGGTGGCCACACTGGTGGTCGGCTACGGCGCCGTGCATGGCGATGGCTGGGCGCAGCGCAACGCCATGAAACGCGCGATCGACCCATGGATCCTGCCGCAGGTGGGCTGGTGGTTGATCGGTTTCGCGATCGCCAGTCTGCTGCTGGTGGCGGTGCTGCGCTTGCGCCGAGCCGGTTTGGCCGTGGTCCTGACCACGGTGCTGCTCTGGTCGATGTACGGCCTGGGCGCAATGCCGGCGCTGGACCCCTACAGTTCGGCGTCGCTGGTGATGGACAAGGTGCGCGCACGCATCGGCCCCGATGCTGAATTGGGCATGGTCGCCTGGCGTGAACAGAACCTGCTGCAGACCCATCCGCAAGCCACGGATTTCGGCTTCAAACGACCTGTTGCCGAACAGTGGGAGGATGCCGCGCGCTGGGTCACACAGGATCCGCAGCACCGCTGGCTGTTCGTTCTCGACAAGGTCATGTCCCCCTGCGCCGACCGCAGCCAGGTGATCGACATCGGCAGCGCCAACCGCAACAACTGGCAACTGTTGCCAGGCACTGCGCTGCAAGCCGAGTGTGTGGCCCGCACCCACGGCGTGGTGGAAGGCGGCGATGCCGCAGCACAGGACGACAGCGACTAGAACCGCGCACGTAGTACGGGCGAGGGCGGACGCTTCCGCCGCCCTCGCCCAATCTGAAGTTCCGACATAAATCCCACATCGCTCCGACTGGTCTCCGACACGCGCAGGAACAGCATGCCGCCATCCTCCTGATGGTCTGCCTGCTCCATGCTCCTGCCTCGGCAACTTTCCCTGACCCAGTCCCCGCAACCGGCAAGCCGCGTCGCCTTCGCGGGCCGTGCGCTCGGGTTGCCACTGCTGTTGGCCCTGGGGGCCAGCACCGTACTGATGGCAGGCGGCGTGGACCAATGGCTGGCTGATCAACTGTTCCACCTGCAAGGTGGTCAGTGGGCCGCCAAGGACGCCTGGTGGGCCAGTCACCTGGTACACAAGGGCGGCCGCAACCTCAGCTTCTTCGCTGCCGCCCTGGTCATTCTCGGCCTGATCCGCGGCAGCATGGATGCGCGCTGGAAGCCCTTGCAGCGCCCCTTGGCTTACCTGCTGTTGTCGGTTGCCTTGTCCACCGGCATCGTCGCGCTGCTCAAGTCCTGGACGCATATGGACTGCCCGTGGGACCTGCAGCGTTATGGCGGCCTGCGCCCGTTCATCGGTCTGTTCGAGCAGCGCCCGGTCCTGCTCGGCCACGCAGCCTGTTTCCCCGCCGGACATGCCGGTTCCGGCTATGCGTGGATTGCACTGTACTTCTTCATGCTGCAGGTCCGGCCGCAGTGGCGTTGGCCGGCCTTGGTGATCCCGCTGGCGATAGGTGCGGTTTTCGGTATCACCCAGCAGCTGCGCGGCGCGCATTTCCTTTCCCATGACCTGTGGTCGTTGGCCATCAGCTGGCTGGTTGCCGTGCTGCTTTACGCCTGGATGTTCGCGCCCTCCCCCTCGCCTGCACGCATCCGCGCGCCGGCTTCCAGTGTCGCCGGAGAAGGCGCATGAGCATCGCCCTTACTCGGCCCAATCCGCTGCGCATTGCGTGGGGCAAGCTGCTGGCGTTTCGGCCGGAAATCACCACCGAAACCTTGATCATCGCCGCCAGCCTGTTCTTCGCGCTGGTCTGCAACACCTTGTTCTGGCGCAGCGCGATGGCTGCCAACCCTGGCAACCCGTTGTTCGCGGTATCACTGTTGGCCCTGCTGGTAGGCGTACACGCCTTGCTGATGGGCCTGCTGCTGTGGCGCTGGAATGCCAAGGTGCTGCTGACGCTGCTGCTGATCACCACCGCGTTTGCGGTGCATTACATGAACAGCTTCAACGTCTACCTGGACGCGGACATGCTGCGCAATGTCCTTGCCACCGATCGCAAGGAAAGCAGCGAGCTGATGACCCCTGCCCTTATCCTGCCGCTGCTGGGTTATGGCCTGCTGCCGGTATTGCTGCTGTGGCGGGTAAGACTGCGCAGGCGCAGCTGGGGCAAGGCGTTGCTGTGGCGCCTGGCCTTCATCGCTGGCGTGCTGGTGGTAACCGGCGCCGGTGCGATGGCATCGTTCCAGGACATCTCGGCCTTGATGCGCAACCACCGCGAGGTGCGCTACCTGGCCACGCCGGTGAACTATCTGATTGCCTTGAAGCAGAACCTGTCCAGCGCCAGCCCGATCAAGAAACAGCCCAAGCTTCCCGTTGGCGCCGACGCCAAGCTGATGCCACGCGCTGCTGGCAGCAAGCCACGGCTGCTGGTTGTGGTGGTCGGCGAAACCGTGCGCGCACAGAACTGGGGCTTGAACGGCTATGCCCGCCAGACCACCCCGGAGCTGGCCCAGACCGGCGTGATCAACTTCCCTGACATGCACGCCTGCGGCTCAAGTACCGAGGTATCGCTGCCGTGCATGTTCTCGCCCTTCGGTCGCCACGACTACGACGAGAAAAAGATCCGCAGCCACCAATCACTCTTGCACGTGCTGGAACACGCCGGCATCAGCACCTTGTGGCGCGACAACCAGTCCGGCTGCAAGGGTGTGTGCGACGGCCTGGCAATCGAGCGCCTGGACGACGCTACCCTGCCCGGCTTGTGCGCCGACGGCCGCTGCATGGACGAAATCCTCATCGACAACCTGGCCGCACAGGTACGTGCCAAGCCCGGTGACCGGGTGGTGGTACTGCACCAACTGGGCAACCACGGTCCCAGCTACTTCCAGCGCTACCCGGCGCAGTTCCGTCAATTCGCCCCCACCTGCGACACCCCGGACCTGGGCAAGTGCAGCCGCGATGAGATCGTCAACAGTTACGACAACGCCATCCGTTACACCGATCACTTCCTGAGCCGCACCATCGCCAGCCTGCGCAGCCTGGATGACTACGACACCGCCATGATCTACCTGTCCGACCATGGAGAATCGCTGGGTGAGAAGGGCCTGTATCTGCATGGCATGCCGTATGCGATCGCTCCTCAGGAGCAGACCCGCGTACCGATGGTCATGTGGTTTTCGCCCGGGTTTGTGGCCGACCGTGGGCTGGACTTGAATTGCGTGCGCCACCGTGCATCGCAGCCCACCGACCAGGACAACCTGTTCCCGTCGGTATTGGGCCTGATGCAGGTCAGCACCGGCGTCTATGACCGTTCCCGGGATATCTTCGCCGACTGCACTTAGTGCCGAGCCACGCGGGTTGCTGGCGCTACCCAGGTGATTCCCAGACCTGGCAGGACGCTGCATGCCAGCCCTTCCATTGTCCACTTGCGGCCCGGCCGCCGCCCCACTAGCCTTCGCCGGTACTTACAAACCGGGGTTTGCTGTGAAGAATCGTCATTTGGTCCTGGCCGCCGCCGTCGGCGTGGCCGTGCTCTCGTTGGCTGCCTGTAAAAAGGACGCCGCCACCGACGCCGCCAAGCCGGCCACCACCCAGGCCGCACCGGCCGAAAGCGCCGACCAGTTCATTGCCCGGGTCAATGCCGAATACAAGGCCATGTACCCGGAGATGACCTCGGCGCAGTGGCTGTCGTCCACCTACATCAACGACGATTCGGCACGCGTCGCAGCCAAGGCCAACGAGCGCTGGTTGACCGTGCTCAATGGCTGGATCGAGCAGGCCAACAAGTACGACGGCCAGCCGATGAGCGCCGATACCAAGCGCGCCATCAGCCTGCTCAAGCTGATGACCTCCATGCCTGCCCCGCGCGACCCGCAGAAGCTTGCGGAGCTGGCGGGCATCGCCACCAAACTGGAAGGCGACTACGGCGCAGGCACCTACTGCACCGGCGAAGGCGACAAGCAGAACTGCCGCCAGATTGGCGACCTGGAGCAGGTACTGGCCAGCTCGCGTGATTACGACAAGCAGCTCGACGCATGGCAGGGCTGGCACTCCACCGCCGTGCCGTCGCGCGCCAACTACCAGCGCTTTGTCGAGCTGGTCAATGAAGGCGCCCGCGAGCTGGGCTACACCGATGCCGGCCAGATGTGGCGCAGCGGCTACGACATGCCGGCCGACCAGGTCGGTCCGGAAACCGACCGCCTGTGGGGACAGCTCAAGCCGCTGTACGAACAGTTGCACTGCTACACCCGCACCAAGCTGGACAAGGAATACGGCAAGGACAAGGCCGAAGTGGGCGGCGGCATGATTGCTGCACACCTGACCGGCAACATGTGGCAGCAGGACTGGAACAACCTGTGGGACATGACCGCGCCCTACCCGAACGCCGGCAGCCTGGACATCACCGCCGCGCTTGAAAAGCAGTACCAGGGCAACCTCAGCGCCGCCCTGGCCAAGGCCGGTGGCAGCGACCCGGCCAGCCGTTTCAAGGCCCAGCGTGAAGCCGAGTTGGCGACCGCCAAGCAGATGACCGAGCGCGCGCAGGACTTCTACGTGTCGCTGGGCATGCCCAAGCTGCCGGAGAGCTACTGGCAGAACACCCAGTTCATCAAGCCGTTGGATCGCAACGTGGTCTGTCATGCCAGCGCCTGGGACATGAACATGGGCGGTGACGGCAAGGATGTGGGCCCGGACGTGCGCACCAAGATGTGCATCACCCCGAACGAGGAAAACTTCACCACCATCTACCACGAGCTGGGCCACATCTATTACGACCTGGCCTACAACCCGCTGCCGCCGTTGTTCCAGGGCGGCGCCAACGATGGCTTCCACGAAGCCATCGGCGACACCATCGTGCTGGCGATGACGCCGAAGTACCTCAACTCGATCGGCCTGGTCGGCGCGCAGCAGGAAAGCCGCGAAGCCACCATCAACGCGCAGATGCGCATGGCCATGTCGGGCGTGTCGTTCCTGCCGTTCGGGCTGATGATCGACCGCTGGCGCTGGGGCGTGTTCGACGGCTCGATCAAGCCGGACCAGTACAACCAGAAGTGGTGGGAACTGAAGGCCCAATACCAGGGCGTGGCCCCGGCCAGCGCACGCGGTGAAGAGTTCTTCGACGCCGGTGCCAAATTCCACGTGCCCGGCAACACCCCGTACCTGCGCTATTTCCTCGCGCGCATCCTGCAGTACCAGTTCTACAAGGGTCTGTGCGATGCATCCGGCTATACCGGCCCGCTCAACGAGTGCAGCTTCTACGGCAACAAGGAAGCCGGCCAGAAGTTCTGGGCAATGCTGAGCAAGGGCTCCAGCCAGCCGTGGCAGGCCACGCTGAAGGAGCTGACCGGCAACGACAAGCTCGACGCCGGCCCGATGCTGGAATACTTCTCCCCGCTGCAGGAATGGCTGAAGCAGCAGAACGAAGGCCAGATGTGTGGTTGGCAGGCAGCGGCACCGGCCGCGCAGCCGGCACCAGCCAAGGCTGAGTAAGCCGCGCCAAGCTTCAACGATCAACAGAAAGGGCGCCCATGGCGCCCTTTCTGTTGGAGCTCTAGTCCTCTGAGCTTCGCTGGAACGTGGCATCGGGTGTTGTTACACCGCCAATTGGCGGCTTCGGGTCTTATGGCCGTTTATTCGCCGCATAACACGGCGCACTGATCGCAAACCCGTCTCGGGAAGTTCATCTATCCAACTGATTTTCAATGGATCTAGGAGAAAAGACATCACGTCATTAACGCGGCATACTTGATGCTATGCCGCTGTTGGGCGGTGTAATAGGTGTTAGCCGTCACAGGGGAGAACTTGGTGAGTGATACAAGGAACGAAGTACAGCGTTTGGCTACGGAGGGCGTCGAGATGCTCCAAGAGCGCGCTGGTAGTGCATTGGACTACACCGCCCAGAGCCTAGAGATGGTTGAGGAGATACTCGCAGAAGCCTCCGACTACTTCTCAGACCTGCCGCAAGAGCAAGTCACAGCAATCGTTCAACGTGTTGGCTGTTATATCTTGGATGTTGCTTATCGCCAGTTCGGCGGCCAATTCTTCTGGCACGGAGAATACGACCAGCCCATTCTTGTCGTTGGAGAGCCAGAAAAGCACATTGCGCTAGTCACGTGGGGAAAAGTGCATGGGCGTATTGCTGGCGACGCGGGTGACAACATTCCATTCTTCTACGCGGGCTTTTTCGATTGCGTTGCAGGTTCTAAGCCAGGCACTAGGGCGGTGTACGTCTAGTGACGGCTAACAATTCATTCAAGCCGACGCCGCTTCGCGGCGCGGCTTAATTCAGGTGTTAGGCGGCGGTGCGTTGGGTTGGCTGGCCCTTCTTCTGTCGGCAGCAACATCGGCAAGTCACCGATCGGCTCCGGGTAGCAATTCCAACTGTTCCTGGCAGCGGCAAGCCCGCCACTTCGTCTTACGCTTCACTGCTCTGCCGCAATCATTTCCTCACACTTCGGCAGCAACGCTCGGCAAGGTTTCCCGGGCAAGCTCCATCCCGCAAGCTGTGGCATGATCGGCTCACGTTGGGTTGCACAAGCAAGGCAGCATTGGCCCGGGGAGCGGTAAGTGGCCACCGCCGCCTAACAGTTCATTCAAGCCGAACCCGCTTCGCGGGTCGGCTTAATTCCAGGGTTAGGTGCGCAGCACAGATGGCCGAGTACTCAAAAGGCATATCTCCCGTTGGCTGGTATGTGGGCTCTTACCTGCTTCGTTTCATTGAGCTCGACTCCATGGGCAATGACGACCCAGACGGGAAGTTTCTTGTCTGGGAGAACACTGTCATTGTGAGAGCCGGCGACCTAGAGGAGGCTTATGCCAAAGTCGTTGCTATCGCAAAGTCGGGAACCGGTCCATACAAGGGCGGCACCGAGGGAGTGCCAGTTCAATGGGTCTTTGAGGGAATGACTGAGCTCCTGCCTATCTTTGAACCGCTAGAGGATGGCGCCGAAATCATGTGGGCGGAGCATGAGAGCGTCAGACTCAGCGAGCTGAGGCAGCGAGCAAGGTCACTGAGTGAGTTCAAGGAGCACCTAGATGACGAGCGCACCTAACAATTCATTCAAGCCGACTGCCCCTTCGTGGCAGCGGCTTAACTCAGAGCGTTAGCCATGCCGAAAACACGCACCGGAGCCGAAGTAGCTGCAGGCATGTTGGTGTCAGCGGTCCAGAAGGAATGGGGTTCAGAGCTGGGCACCTCAGCCGCGGGTACCACGGAGCATGTCCTAAGTCTCGCGCACGAATTGCTTCGAGCTACGAAAGCCGGAAACCTCAATAGCGCATTGAGCTCGGCTACCGTCCCCAGTTCCTGGGAGAGTTATGGGTCATGCGTCACCCAGCAATTCAGCCCGCAGTCCAAAGACTTGAATCCTTTGTAGTTCGAGATCAGGACGCTGCGCGGGTCGGCTTAATTCCAGAGTTAGGCGTCATGAAAAGATCAGCGCGATCACCAGAGCTTCAAATAGAAGTCGAGTTGCTCTCTAGCGTTGGTGCGAGACAGCTCCCAGACTGGCGCCCTACAGTGCGGCCAATAGACTCAACCCCTGATGCGCTGGCTCTTGGCGTGGTATTTGCCTCTTCGCCCCCGCGCGCCATCGGCGGCGAGCGCTTCGCTGCAAGTATCGTCGCACTCGCTTGGCCAGACCCCGCAACTGACTGGCTGCACCAACCGGGAGCAACGTTCGTCCTGTTGGAGGGTGCGACCATGGTCGGGCACGGCTGCGTACTTGCTGTTGGTGGCGTCACCGGCATTGACGCCTAACAGTTCATTCAAGCCGAACCCGCTGCGCGGGTCGGCTTAATTCCTGAGTTAGGCGGCAGTGGGTTGGGTTGGCTGGCCCCTCTTCTTTCGGCCGCAACATCGGCAAGTCACCGGCCGGCTCCGGGTAGCAGCACCAACTGTTCTCGGCATCGGCAAGCTCATCATTTCACCTTACGCTTCACTGCCTCACCACAATCATTTCATCGCACTTCGGCGGCTACGCGCGGCAAGGTTTCCCAGGCAAGCTCCACCCTGCAAGCTGTGGCATGATCGGCTCACGTTGGGTTGCACAAGCAAGGCAGCATTGGCCCGGGGAGCGGTAAGTGGCCACTGCCGCCTAACAGTTCATTCAAGCCGAACTCGCTTCGCCAGTCGGCTTAACTCCAGAGTTAGGCCCCATGACCGATCCCCATGTCGAGCTGATCAAACAAGCTATCCCTCTGTGGTACGCCAAGATTGCCTGGGCCAAGGAGCTCCTGGTTCGCGCGTTCGGCTTGTCTGAGCCTCAAGACATTCTGAGCAGGGAGTGCCGGCATTTTCGGGCCATTCCCAACACCTGCTGGTTTGTCCGGCCACATGGAATTGGCGTGGATATCTTCAAATCTCCGGATGTCGGCGGAGTCGATTTTGATTTTGATAAGCCGGATCCGGATGAATGGCGCTTGGCGCTATTTATTGTGCGTCAGGTGAATGATGGCCAACTGTCATACGCTACCTATCGTGAGCTGGTAGACGATGAGCAGTTGCTCAAGCAGGCGGTTGCGGCGGCCCTGCAAGGGGCCTAACAATTCATTCAAGCCGACGCCGCTTCGCTGCGCGGCTTAACTCAGAGCGTTAGGCGCCATGCCAAAGGTCACCGCAATCTGCTACAGACTTTTCGAGGGCGAA
>NZ_DAMBEF010000060.1:0-17357 GCF_032061965.1 Stenotrophomonas sp.
CAAGCTCACCGGCGGCAGCATCGGCTTCCAGGCCGGCGTGCAGTCCTCCGACGTGATCCTGGTGTTCCGCAACGACCGCAGCCTGGACAACATCGTCAACGGCAAGTTCACCCTGGGTGCGGACGCGGGCGTTGCCGCGGGTCCGGTCGGCCGCAGTGCCGCCGCCGCCACCGATGGCCAGCTGAAGGCGGAAATCTGGTCCTGGTCGCGCGCCCGCGGCCTGTTTGCCGGTGTTGCCCTGGATGGCGCGGTATTGCAGATCGACGATGAGGCGAACCTTGACGCCTATGGTGCCAACACCACCCCGCGCATGATTCTGGAAGGCCGCCTGAGCGCGCCGCCATCCAGCGACGTGGTCAGCTTCCGTGATCGCCTGGAGGAATCGACCTATGCGGCCCGCGAAAAGCGCGGTACCCAGGGGGCTGCGGCGCCGGTGGCTTCCAGCGCGCCACGCGCCGATGCGGTCAACGTGGCCGCGCCGACGGATACCGCCGTCGATACCGCCACCACCGCACCGATCTTGCCGGCACCCGCAGAAACCGCATCTCAGCAGGGTTTCCAGCCGGTTTCGGAAGGTGAAATCCGTACCGAGACATTGGACGGCGGCAACTGACCTTTGGCATAGCGAACCCTTCCTGCGGGTGCGCTATGCTCAACGACCCTCACACAGATAACGCGAGCAGATCATGGGCAGTTTCAGCATCTGGCACTGGTTGGTCGTGCTGGTCATCGTCCTGCTGGTGTTTGGCACCAAGCGCCTGACGAGCGGTGCCAAGGATCTGGGCAGTGCGGTCAAAGAGTTCAAGAAGGGCATGCGTGACGAGGACAAGCCGGCCGCACAGCTGGGCGATGACGCGCGCGCTGCCGACAAGACCCGCCAGGAGCAGGCCGAGCACGATCGCGATCCGCGTTGATCCGGGGTTGCGTGCGTGTTTGATATCGGCTTCAGCGAACTGCTGCTGATTGCAGTGGTCGCCCTGGTGGTTCTCGGCCCGGAGCGCCTGCCCAAGGCAGCGCGCTTTGCCGGGCTGTGGGTGCGCCGCGCGCGCAACCAATGGGATTCGGTGAAGCAGGAGCTCGAGCGTGAGCTGCATGCCGAGGAACTCAAGCGCAACCTGCAGGACGTGCGCCAGTCGATGCAGCAGGCCGAGGCCGGGCTGCGTGACCAGGCCCAGCACGTGCAAAGCGGTGCCGATGCGTTCAAGCGCGAGGTCGAGCAACCGGAAACCGCGCCCGAGCGGGTGATCGAGCCGCGCCCGATTGTTCCGGCAGCAACACCGGACAGTGCTGTCACCGCCAACGCCGACAGCCCGGCGGAAAACCGTGCCATCCCTTTCGACAGCCTGCAGGCGCCCGCTGATGCGCCCACCGCACCTGGACCGGAGCAGCGCTCGTGAGTGCTGATGCCTTCAACGAAAGCAGCCTGGTCGAACACCTGATCGAGCTGCGCGCTCGGCTGGTGCGCGGCCTGCTGGGGCTGGGCGTGGTGCTGCTGGCCTTGCTGCCGTTTTCGCGCACCCTGTACACGCATCTGGCCACGCCACTGATCTCGCAGCTGCCTGCCGGCCAGTCGATGATCGCCACCAATCCGGCCGGTGCTTTCTTCGCGCCGTTGAAGCTGACGTTCTTCGCCGCGGTGTTCGTGGCCGTGCCGTGGCTGCTCTATCAGGCTTGGGCATTTGTTGCTCCCGGCCTGTATGCACGCGAAAAGCGTCTGGCGGTTCCACTGCTCGGTTCGGCGGTGGCGCTGTTCTATATCGGCTGTGCGTTTGCTTATTTCCTGGTGCTGCCGGCGGTCTTCCACTTCCTGACAACCTTCCGTCCGGATGTGATCGCCATCACACCTGACGCGAATGCCTATCTGGATTTCGTGCTGGCCATCTTCTTTGCATTTGGCGCCAGCTTTGAACTGCCGGTGGCCATGGTGATCCTGGTCCTGTTGGGCTGGGTGAGCCCGCAGCAGCTGCGCGAAGGGCGGGGCTATGCGGTGGTTGGCATCTTCATCCTGGCCGCGGTATTGACCCCGCCGGACGTGGTTTCGCAGCTGATGCTGGCGATCCCGATGTGTTTTCTCTACGAGCTGGGCATCCACGCTTCGCGCTGGCTGCTGCCTCGCGACCGAGGTACAGCTGCCGCTCCCTGACCTGTCAGGCAGGCGAAAGCCAGCGATCTGCGCTATTTTCTCCGCATACAGGTCACTGGGGACGACTCCGGTGGGCCGCGTTGCATCCAGGGGAACCGCATGACGCAGCAAAAAGACAATTGGCTCAACAACGTGCCCCTGCTGGGCAAGATGCTGGTGGCATTTGCCCTGGTGTTCCTGTGCTTCCTGGCCACCAGCCTGATGAGCTACCGCACCTCTGGGCAGGACGACGATGCGCGCCGCCACGAAGGCGTGCAGATCGAAGTGATCCGCCAGGTCGAGGATGCGATCCAGGCGGTACGCCAGCAGCAGATCGCGATCCGCAATTACCTGTTGGGCGATGGCGAAGGTCATTTGCAGACACTGGCCAAGCAGAGTGAGCGGCGTGACGCCGCCCTGGCCGCGGCCCTGACCGCTGCCGGTACCGATGCAGTGGCCGAGCAGATCCGCCGCGTGCAGGTGCAGGCGCGCACCTGGGACAATGAAGTGACCAGCGTGCTGCGTCCGGGGCCCAACGCGGTGCCGCGCACGCAGGTGGAACAGCTGCATGCGCTGAGCAACGGCGGCCAGGGCAATGCACTGGCTGACTCCCTGGATGAAATCTACGAGGCCGAAGTCACCCAGTTGCTGGCCGATCGTGGGCGCATGAGTCAGTGGATCACCCGTGCGCACAATGTGTCCCTGGTGCTGCTGGTGGTGGGTTTCCTGATCATCATTGGCACCCTGTGGATGATCTCGCGCTTGGTGGTCAACCCGATCAACCGCTTGACCGACAAGATGACGCGCCTGTCCAACGATGACCTGGACGTGGAGATCAATGGCCTGGCCCGTGGCGATGAAATCGGCCAGATTGCACGCGCGCTGGAAGTATTCCGGCGCAACTCGCTGGCCTCGCGCGATGCCAACTGGGTCAAGCTCAGCGTCGGTGAAGTCGGTGCCGAGCTGCAGACCGCGCAGACCCCGGATGAGTACGCGCAGGCGCTGGTTTCGCAGATCGCCCCGCGTATCGAGGCGCCCATCGGCGTGTTCTTCGCCTGGGATGAAACCGAACAACAGCTGCGGCTGCAGGGCAGCTATGGATTCCAGCGGCGCAAGCACCTGGGCCTGCAGTACGCGTTGGGCGATGGCCTGATCGGCCAGGCCGCGCTGGAACGCAAGCGCATCAGCGTGCAGCAGGTGCCGGACGAATTCTTCGGCGTGCATTCGGCACTTGGCGAGGCGCAGCCGCGCAACCTGGTTGCAGTGCCGTTGCAGCTCAAGGGCAGGCTGCTGGGCGTGTTCGAATTCGGCACCTTTGGCCACTTCACCGCCACCCAGGAATCCTTCATCGACAGCGTGCTGCCGACGGTTGCGCTGGGCCTGGACAATATCCGCCGCGCCGATGAAACCCAGTTGCTGCTGGACCGCACCCGCGCCCAGGCCGAGGAGCTGCAGCGCTCGCAGGTAGCACTGCAGGCCCAGGAAGAAGAGCTGCGTGCCACCAACGAGGAACTGCAGGGCAAGACCGTTGAGCTGGAGGAACAGGCCCAGCGCCTGTCCGCGTCCGAGGAAGAGCTGCGCGTGCAGGCCGAGGAGCTGCAGGCGTCCAACGAAGAGTTGCGGCAGAAGACCGAAGTACTCAACGAGCAGAAGGAAGTGCTGCAGGTCCTGCAGCGCGAAACCGAGTTCAAGGCGCAGGAACTGGCGCGTGCCAGCCAGTACAAGACCGACTTCCTGGCCAACATGTCGCACGAGCTACGCACCCCGCTCAACAGCCTGCTGATCCTCTCCAAGGAACTGGCCGAGAACGAAAGCGGGCACCTGGACGTGGAGGAAGTGGAGGCCGCAGCGGTCATCCACGATTCCGGCTCCAACCTGTTGCGGCTGATCAACGACATCCTCGACCTGTCCAAGATCGAGGCTGGCAAGATGGACGTGCACCGCGAAGAAGTGCGCGTGGAGGCCATCACCCGCGAAGTGCTGCGCCACTTCCGGCACATGGCGGTGGAGAACCGCCTGGAGTTCGTGATCGATCTGGACGACAGCGTGCCGGACACCCTGGTCACCGACCGTTCCAAGCTCCAGCAGGTGCTCAACAACCTGCTGGGCAACGCTTTCAAGTTCACCCGCGAAGGCAAGGTGACGCTGCACCTGGCCATGGCCGACAACGCATTGCTGACCCGCATCGGCGCTGCGGCCGACGAACAGCACCTGGCCCTGGCGGTGCGCGACACCGGCATCGGTATACCCGATGAACGCCTGGACTCGATCTTCGAAGCCTTCGAGCAGGTGGATTCCAGCACCAGCCGCCACTACGGCGGCAGCGGCCTGGGCTTGGCCATCGCCCGCCGGCTGGCGCAGTTGCTGGGTGGTCAGTTGGTGGTGGACAGCGAGCAGGACAAGGGCAGTTGCTTCACCTTGGTGCTGCCGATGCTGTCGGCCGCCGCGCACGGCATCAAAGCCGAGGCAGCCCCGTCGCTGGAACCGCGCCCGGCACCGACCCCGGGGCCGGCCCGCGCGGCAACCGCACAGCTGATCGACTGGATCCCCGACGATCGCCATGCCGTGGCGGCAGGCGAGACGGTGATCCTCACCATCGAGGACGACCCGGCGTTTGCCCGCATCCTGGTCGATCTGATCCGCCGCAAGGGGCACCGCGCATTGGCCGCCGCCGATGGCGAGAGTGGCTTGGAGCTGGCGCGTCGCTTCCGCCCCACCGGCATCCTGCTGGATGTGATGCTGCCGGGCATGGATGGCTGGTCGGTGCTGCAGCACCTCAAGCACGATCCGGTCACCGCCGCGATCCCGGTGCACTTCATTTCCGCCGTGGACGAAGCTGCCAAGGGCGTGGCGCTGGGGGCAATTGGTTATCTGACCAAGCCAGTTGATCGCAAGGCGCTGATCGAAGCGTTCGACCATCTGCTGGATGTGGCCGGCAAGATCGTGCGCAAGCTGCTGCTGGTCGACGATGACCATGATTCGCGCCTGGCACTGACGCGCCTGCTGCAGGCCGACAACGTCGAGATCGACCAGGTCGCCTCCGGTGAAGAAGCGCTGGAGCGCATTGCCACCCACAGCTACGACTGCATCGTGCTGGACCTCAACCTGGGCGGCATTTCCGGCATCGAGTTCCTGGAGAAGGCCGCCACGCTGGTGGCGGTGCCGCCGGTGGTGATCTATTCCGGGCAGGACCTCAGTCGCGAGGAAAGCCTGAAGCTGCGCCAGTACACCGACAGCATCGTGATCAAGGGCCAGCGTTCACCCGAGCGCCTACTCGACGAGGTCAGCCTGTTCCTGCACAGCATCGGCTCGCGCGGTGCCAACGCCACGCCGTCGGACGACCAGAACCTGGCCGGGCGGCAGGTGCTGCTGGTCGATGACGACATGCGCAACCTGTTTGCCCTGTCCAAGTCGCTGCGCGCGCGCGGCGTCAACGTGATGATGGCGCAGGATGGCTACAAGGCGCTGCAGCAGCTGGAGGAAAACCCGGAAATCGAGCTGGTGCTGATGGACATCATGATGCCCGGCATGGACGGCTACGAAACCACCCGTGAGATCCGCAAGCGCGCCGAATGGGCCAACCTGCCGATCATCGCGGTGACCGCCAAGGCCATGCACGGCGACCGCGACAAGTGCCTGGATGCCGGTGCCAATGATTACCTCACCAAACCTGTGGATCTGGACAAGCTGTTGTCGATGATGCGTGTATGGCTGCAAAAGTAGGCCCGATCAATCCCCCGCCCAGCCGTGACGAGGTGGACGACATCGAGGTGGACGCCTTCGTCCATGCGATGTCGCGGCGCCATGGGTATGACTTCAGCGGCTATGCGCCGTCATCACTGAAGCGACGTGTCCTGCAGTTGGTGCAGTCGCTGGACGTGGCGCATGTCGGCGAGTTGACCGCGCGCGTGCTGCGCGATGACGAGATGGTGCCGCAGGTGATCGCGCGGCTGTCGGTGCCGGTGTCGGAAATGTTCCGCAACCCGGCCGTGTTCCGCAAGCTGCGTGACGAGGTGTTCCCGGTACTGGCGTCCTATCCGCAGATCAATATCTGGCAGGCCGGCTGCGCCCACGGGCAGGAGGTCTACTCGCTGGCGATCCTGCTCAAGGAAGCCGGCCTGTACGACCGCTGCCAGATCTTCGCCACCGACTTCAGCGACGAGGCCCTGGCCAAGGCGCAGGAAGGCATCTTCCCGATCCGTGATGCAAGGCTGTATTCGGAGAACTACCTGGCTGCCGGCGGTCGCCACACGCTCTCGGACTACTACCATGCCCGCTACGACTTCATGAAGTTGGACGCGCGCTTGCGGGACCGGGTCACCTTTGCCAACCACAACCTGGTCTGCGACGGGGTCTTCTGCGAGGCGCAGCTGATCCTGTGCCGCAACGTGCTGATCTATTTCTCCGACGCGCTGCAGGACCGGGTGCTGGGCTTGTTCCGCAGCAGCCTCAGTCGCGGCGGTTTCCTGTGCCTGGGCAACCGCGAGTCGATCCGCTTTGCCCCCAGTGCGCGTGATTTCGCCCCCCTGGATGCCGAGCTGCGGCTTTATCGCAATGCCGGTGGGCTGCTATGAAAACCGCCTCCGGGTTGCCACCACACGCCATCGTGGTTGGCTGCTCGGCAGGGGGGTTGGCGGCCCTGCACCAGTTGTTGGGGGCCTTGTCCGGCCCCTTGCCGGTGCCGATGGTGGTGGTCTGCCATAGCGGTTCGGAAGATATGCGGATGTTCTGCGAACTGTTGGAAAGTCGCAGCGGTTTGCCGGTAAGTGAGGCCGAAGAACGTCAACAACCTGAACCCCGTCACATTTATGTGGCGCCCTCGGGCTATCATTTACTTATTGAGCGTAACGGCCGCTTTGCCCTGAGCGTCGATCCACGGGTGGCATTTTCCCGACCCTCGATCGATGTTCTGTTCGAATCCGCGGCCGAAGTATGGGGGGAACACCTCATTGCCGTATTGCTGACCGGCGCCAACTCCGATGGCGCTGAAGGCAGTGCGCGCGTGCGGCGTTGTGGTGGCACACTGATTGTGCAGGACCCGGAAACAGCGCAGGTGCCGGTGATGCCGAGCGCTGCCCTGGAACTGGCCGGTGCCGATCATTGTCTTCCCTTGCCCGAAATTTCCTTTTTGCTGGAAGCCTTATGTTCGTAGCCAAGCCACCCGCTATACAGCGCCCGAAGATACTGGCGGTGGATGACAATCCCGCCAATCTGCTGGTGATCCGTCGGGTGCTGGCCAAGCTGGACGTGGATGTGGTCGAGGCCGCATCGGGCAACGACGCGCTGAAGGCAACGCTGGACGACGAGTTCGCGCTGGTGTTGCTGGACGTCTACATGCCGGACATCAACGGTTTTGAAGTGGCCGAGATCCTGTCGCAGGAAGAAACCACCCGGCAGACCCCGATCATCTTCGTCACCGCCACCTATGCCGACGATGTGCATCGGCTCAAGGGCTATGGCTTCGGTGCCGTCGATTACATGGCCAAGCCGCTGGAAGCGACCATCCTGCTGTCCAAGGTGCAGGTGTTCCTGGAGCTGTATCGGCACCGGGTGGCCTTGCGTGATGCGCTGAGCGAATTGTCCGAGCGCAACCGCCAGTTGGAGATCGAGGTTGAGCAACGCAAGCAGATGGAGCAGGAAATGCGCCATCTGGCCATGCACGACATGCTCACCGGCCTGCCCAACCGCGCATTGTTCATGGACCGCCTGGAAAGCGCCCACCATCGCGCGCAGCGCCATGGCGGCATCTTCGCCTTGGTCTACGTGGACGTGGACCGCTTCAAGGACGTCAATGACACCTGGGGCCATGGTGCCGGCGATGCCCTGCTGGTGGAGTTGGCCGCACGCCTGCGCGGCACGTTGCGCGAGAACGACACGGTCGCCCGCCTGGGCGGTGACGAGTTCGCCCTGGTGCTGGAGGAGCTGGACAACATCGCCGATGCGCACCGCCTGCTGGAGCGGGTGGCACGTGCACTGCAGGCACCCATGCGCTACCAGCGCGAGGGCGACGACGTGACCCTGGAAATCAGTGCCAGCGTGGGCATTGCGGCCTATCCGGTCGATGGTTCCGAGGTCGATGCGCTGCTGCACGCCGCCGACCAGGCCATGTACCTGACCAAGCGCAGCCGCGACGCGGCTTGAGCAGCCAGCAAGCAGACGACCGGAACGGGCAACCCGTGGATGGGCAACTGCCGGGCGGCAGTTGCCTGGCTTTCACGGGCTCCTGATTCGATCAGGCTTCGAACACGTGGCCCGGTTCCTGCCGGGGCGCCGCGTCGGCATTGCCATCGGCCGGTGCCAGGATCTGCTTCCAGCCCAGGTACACGGCGCCGGAAATCACCGGCAACGCGGTGGCCATCATGAACACCATGCTCAGCAACAGGGCGATCTGCGGGCCCAGCAGCAGCCCGCAGATGACCATCAGGATCGCGCTGGCTACCGACAGCAGGAACATGCCGATCAGCACGCTCACGTAGAAGACCGACATCGCCGCAAAATTGACCAGACTGGCGCGCAGGCTGTTGATCATTGCCTGCCAGCCGTGCACGCCGGAGAACATCACCTGCGGCAGCATGAAGGCGAGCATCAGGCCGATGGCGATATTGCTCAGGGTCGTGATCAGCACCCACAACAGGAAACGGAACACCGGCAGGCTGGCAGCCAGTTGTTCGGCCTGGGCCGGCTCCAGGGTGCCGCCGCTCTGCGAGATGGCGTTGACCTGGGTCTGCACTTCCTGCCAACGCTGCAGGCCATCGCTGCCCATCAGTACGTAGAACAGCGCACCCAGCAGCAGGCTGGCGAGGAAGTACGGCAGCACCGCAACCAGCAGGTGCGGCAGCCGGCCGCGCTGGAAGCCCTCGAACAAGGCGCCGGTGGTGGCAGGGCGGCCCTGCGACACTTCGCGCACGGCAAAGATCAGCCCACCCATCAGCACCGGCGTGGCCAGCATGGCCACCAGCTGCACCAGCGAACCCACCATCGGGCTCAGCAGGGCGATGAAGGTAGCCGAGGTGATAAGCAGGCCGAAGGTTACCGCCAGCATGGCCAGTTGCAGCGGTGCCTTGCCGAACAGCCCGATGCTGCCCAACAACCATTGCACCCCGGCAGAGGCCGGTACTTTGCGAATCTCGCTCATTGCAGTTCCGAAACAGGGGGAGCGTCAGCAGGCGTGACGTAGGCGGATTATCGCCTGAAACCCGTTGGCGGGTTATGAGTGACAAGTAACGGAAGGAAAAGGGGCGCCGCTGCTCGCGACCACGCCGTCCCTGCAGCTAAATGGCCCGGCCATCCCTCACCCTGGAGCGCCACAACAGCTGTGGCTGGTCGCCGGCCACCGCGTATGCGGCCAGCCGGGTCAGCTTGAAATCACCAGCGGGGACGGGGTCGGCCAGAAGTTGCGCCTGCCGTGCTGCGGGCAGTTCCAATGTGCAGGCGCTGCAATGGGGGGTGAACTCGAACCGATGCGGCGCAAACCCGATGCCGCTGTCGGCCACGGCCTGGTGCAGGGCCCGCAGGGGCGCCGGCTGTGCCAGCGCCAACCAGGTCACCGGACCACTGGCAAAACGACGCCATTGCGCAAAGCGGGCGGTGATCGGCAGGTGGCGGTCGGCGATGGCCTGCAAGCGGGCAAAGACCGCCTCCGGCGACTGCCCGGCAAGCACGGGGCCGATCCCGGAGGAGCCTGCCACGGTGATTTCCGCCGGGTAGCCGGCCAGCCGGGGGTCATAACGTTCGCGCAAGGCCTGCACCGCATCGGCAATGGGGCCGGGCAGTTCGAGCACCACGTAGGTTGGATGCTCGAACACGATGCTCAGTGTGGTTCGCGACGCACGTGCCGCACGAAGCGGCGCAGCAGCTGGCGGGCCAGCGGTGCGGCGGTGACGTCGCGGGCGACGCTGCGGGCGCAGCCGCCATGGCGGGCGATGCAGTCGGCGCGGGCGCGCACGTAGCCACGCATGTGGTGGGTGGCGAACTCGGGGTGGAACTGCAGGCCCCAGGCCTGCTCGCCCCAGCGGAAGGCGTGGCAGTTGTCCTGCACCGAGCGGGCCAGCACGGTGGCGCCTTCGGGCGCGCGCAGCACGGTCTGCAGGTGGGTGGCGTGGGCCGGGAAGCTGGCTGGGAGGCCGGCGAACAGCGGATCCGCCGCCGCCGGGGCTTCCAGCTCCAGGCGGATGGTGCCGGACTCGCGCCCGGCCGGGTTGTAGTCGACCTGGCCGCCCAGGGCGTGTGCCAGTAGCTGGTGGCCGTAGCAGATGCCCAGCAGCGGCATGCCGGCATGGGCGGCATCGCGCAGCCAATCGGCGCTGCGTTCGCTCCAGTCGGCGCGGTCGGTCACGAAGGCCGCCGAACCGGTGACGATGGTGGCGGCAAATTCATCACGCGAGGGAAGCGACTGACCATGCTCGACGTTGACCACCACGGTATCGGCCTCCTCCAACCCGGCAGCGACGCGGATCCAGTGCGGAAAACGGCCGTAACGGCGCAGGGTCGGGAAGGGTTGCCCGGTTTCAACGATCAGGAACGGCTGGGACTTCATTATTCCGAGGGCGGCAGGACGGACAGGACTTCCTCGATTGTAGTCAGCCCTGCGGCCACCTTTTCAAGGCCCGTGCGGCGCAGGGTGCGCAGCCCTTCCGCAGCGGCGGCTTTGCTGAATCCGGCCAGATCCATGTCGCGGGTGATGTGGGCGCGCAGCCGCGAACCCAGTGGCAGCAACTCATACAGGCCGATCCGGCCCATGTAGCCGGTGCGCCGGCACTCCAGGCAACCGACCGGTGCATATGGCGTCAGCACATCTGGTAATGCCTCATGGGCATGACGCAGCGGTGCCCAATCGGCGTCTGTCAGCGTATCTGGCGCCTTGCAGTGCGGGCACAGGGTGCGAACCAGCCGCTGCGCCAGCACACCGTTGACGGTGGAGGCGATGAGGTAATGCGGCACGCCCAGGTCGAGCAGGCGGGTGATCGCCGAGGGGGCGTCGTTGGTATGCAGGGTGGACAGCACCAGGTGGCCGGTCAGCGAGGCCTGTACCGCCATCTGCGCGGTTTCCAGGTCGCGGATTTCGCCGATCATGATGATGTCCGGGTCCTGTCGCAGCAGGGTGCGCACGCCAGCGGCGAAGTCCAGGTCGATGTTGGCCTGCACCTGCATCTGGTTGAATTCCGGGGAGATCATTTCGATCGGGTCTTCCACCGTGCACACGTTCACATCCGGCGTGGCCAGGCGCTTGAGCGTGGAGTACAGGGTGGTGGTCTTGCCCGAACCGGTGGGGCCGGTGACCAGCACGATGCCGTGCGGGCGGGCAACCAGCTCGTTCCAGCCAGCGGCTTCTTCCGGGCTGAAACCCAACTGCTCGATGCTCTTGAAGGCCGAATCCGGGTCGAAAATGCGCATCACGCACTTCTCGCCGAACGCAGTGGGCATGGTCGACAGGCGCATTTCTACCTCGCGCCCACCCGGCGAGCGGGTCTTGATGCGGCCGTCCTGCGGGCGCCGGCGCTCGGCCAGGTCCATGCGGCCCAGCACCTTGACGCGGCTGATCACCGCGGTCATCACAGACGGCGGCAGCTCGAAAACCTTGTGCAGCACGCCGTCGATGCGGAAGCGCACCCGGCCCTTGTCGCGGCGCGGCTCCATATGGATGTCGCTGGCGCGCTGCTCATAGGCGTACTGCAGCAGCCAGTCGACGATGCTGACCACATGGTGGTCGTCGGCATTGACGTCGCCGGCGCTGCCCAGTTCCACCAGCTGCTCGAAACTGGGCGGGCTGATCCCGTTGCTGTTGTCGCGGGCATCGCTGCGGGCGCCGCGCACCGAACGGGTAACCCCGAAAAATTCCATCGAAAAGCGGTGCAGGTCCAACGGGTTGACCAGGACCACGTCGATCCGGCGGCGGGTCAAGTGCTGCAGATCGGGCACCCAGTCGCGCGCCATTGGCTCGCTGGTGGCCACCAGCACGCGTTCGCTGTCCACGCCGATGGGCAGGATGCGGTGGCGGCGCGCATAGGCGTGGGAGACCACGGCGGTGGCCCCGGCCACGTCAACCCGGGTGGGATCGATGCGCAGATAACGGGTCTGGGTACGCGCGGCCAGCCATTCGGTCAGGCGCTCCAGGCCCAGTTCGCCGGTGGCCGGTGGTGCCGCCGCCAGCTTCAGGTTGGCCAGCAGCACCAGCGGGTGTACTTCGCTGGCGTTGCGCGCGCCCTGGGCCGAAAAGCGGATGCGTTCCTGGTCCTGCACGGCGACTAGGCCATCGCCCAGCAGGGCCGCCACCACATTGGCGAACTGCAGCCGGCCAGCGGCGATAGGCACCACTGCCGATGGGTTGTGAGCGCTGTGCGCGACCGGTTGTTCCACCCCAAACCCCTAGCTGGCGCGGCCATCGCGCGGTCGGTCGCTATACTAACGCACCCCTTACGTACGGCTCAGGCAGCATGTCCGCGACTCCCCCCGTTTCGATTACCTTCCAGGGACTGATCCAGACCCTTAACGATTTCTGGGCGAAACAGGGCTGTGTCTTGATCCAGCCGCTGGACCTGGAAGTGGGTGCCGGCACCTTCCATCCGGCCACGTTCCTGCGCTCGATCGGCCCGGAAAGCTGGAATGCCGCCTACGTGCAGCCCTCGCGCCGTCCCACTGATGGCCGCTACGGCGAAAACCCCAACCGCCTGCAGCGCTATTACCAGTACCAGGTGGCGATGAAGCCGAGCCCGGACAACATCCAGCAGCTCTACCTGGATTCGCTCAAGGCGCTGGGCATCGACCCGCTGGTGCATGACCTGCGCTTCGTCGAGGACAACTGGGAATCGCCGACCCTGGGCGCCTGGGGCCTGGGCTGGGAAATCTGGCTCAATGGCATGGAAGTCACCCAGTTCACCTACTTCCAGCAGGCCGGCGGCCTGGAGTGCAAACCGGTGCTGGGCGAAATCACCTACGGCCTGGAGCGGCTCTGCATGTACCTGCAGAACTGCGACAACGTCTACGACCTGATCTGGACCTACGGTCCGGACGGCACCCCGGTCACCTACGGCGATGTTTACCACCAGAACGAGGTGGAGCAGAGCACCTACAACTTCGAGTACGCCGACGTGGAAGAAATGTTCCATCGCTTCGACGCCTGCGAGAAGGAAGCGCAGAAGCTGGTGGAAGCCGGCCTGCCGCTCCCGGCCTATGAACAGGTCTGCAAGGCGTCGCATTCGTTCAACCTGCTCGATGCGCGCCGCGCCATCTCGGTGACCGAGCGCCAGCGCTACATCCTGCGCGTGCGCGCGCTGGCCCAGGCGGTGGCCAAGCTGTACGAGGCCAAGCGCATCGAAGCGGTCGCAGCCAAGGAGGTGCAGGCATGAGCATGCAGCCGCTGCTGATCGAACTGGGCGTGGAAGAGCTGCCGGTCAAGGCGCTGCCGGGCCTGGCGCAAGCCTTCTTTGATGGCGTGATCGATGGCCTTGCCAAGCGTGGCGTGGCCTTCGAGCGCGGCGATGCCAAGCCGCTGTCGACCCCGCGTCGCCTGGCCGTGCTGTTGCCGGGCGTGGAAACCGAACAGCCCGAACAGCACTCCGAGGTGTTCGGTCCGTACCTGAACATCGCGCTGGACGCCAATGGCGCGCCGACCAAGGCGCTGCAGGGCTTTGCCGCCAAGGCCGGTATCGACTGGACTGCGCTGGAGCGCACCACCGACGCCAAGGGCGAGCGCTTCGTGCTGCGCTCGGTCACCCCGGGCGCGCAGACCGCCAGCCTGCTGCCGGAGATCCTGCGCGAGGCCATCGCCGCCATGCCCATCCCCAAGCCGATGCGCTGGGGCAACCACGACTACGCCTTCGCCCGCCCGGTGCATTGGCTGGTGCTGCTGCACGGCACCGACATCGTGCCGGCCGAGCTGCTGGGCCTCACCTCCGACCGCTTCAGCCGTGGCCACCGCTTCATGGCCGACAAGCAGGTGTGGCTGAGCACGCCGAACGACTACGTTGAATCGCTGAAGGCAGCCAACGTGCTGGTCGATGCCGACGCACGCCGCGAACGCATCGTTGCCGAGGTCAATGCCGCAGCCGCCCAGGCTGGCGGCGTGGCCCGCATCACCGACGACAACCTGGAGCAGGTGGTCAACCTGGTCGAATGGCCGGCGGCGGTGCTGTGCAGTTTCGAACGCGAATTCCTGGCCGTGCCGCAGGAAGCGCTGATCGAGACGATGGAGATCAACCAGAAGTTCTTCCCGGTGCTCGATGCCGGCGGCAAGCTGACCGAGAAGTTCATCGGCATCGCCAACATCGAATCCAAGGACGTGGCCGAAGTTTCCAAGGGCTACGAGCGGGTGATCCGCCCGCGCTTCTCCGATGCCAAGTTCTTCTTCGACGAAGACCTCAAGCAGGGTCTGGTGGCGATGGGCGAGGGCCTGAAGACCGTCACCTACCAGGCCAAGCTGGGCAGCGTCGCCGACAAGGTGCAGCGCGTCAGCGCACTGGCGCAGATCATCGCGCCGCAGGTGGGCGCCGATCCGGTGCAGGCCAAGCGTGCCGCCGAGCTGGCCAAGAACGACCTGCAGTCGCGCATGGTCAACGAGTTCCCGGAACTGCAGGGCATCGCCGGTCGCCACTACGCCGTTGCCGGTGGCGAATCGCCGTCGGTGGCGCTGGCCATCGACGAGAGCTACCAGCCGCGCTTTGCCGCCGATGACATCGCCCTGTCGCCGCTGGGCAAGGTGCTGGCCATCGCCGAGCGCCTGGACACGCTCGCCGGCGGCTTTGCCGCAGGCCTGAAGCCAACCGGCAACAAGGATCCGTTCGCCCTGCGCCGCAATGCGCTGGGTCTGGCTCGCAGCATCATCGAGTCGGGTTTTGATCTGGATCTGCCGGCGCTGCTGGCCACCGCCAATGCCGGCCTGGCCGAGCGCAAGGTGCAGGCCGATACCGGTGAATTGCATGATTTCATCGTCGACCGCCTGAAGGGCTACTACGCCGACAAGGGCGTGCCGGCTACCCACTTCAACGCCGTCGCCGAACTGAAGCCGGCCTCGCTGTACGACTTCGATCGCCGCATCGATGCCATCGGCACCTTTGCCCAGCTGCCGGAAGCCGAGGCACTGGCTGCAGCCAATAAGCGCATCCGTAACATCCTGCGCAAGGCTGACGGCGAGATCCCGGCCAGCATCGATCCGTCGCTGCTGCGTGAGCCGGCCGAGAGCGAACTGGCCGAAGCGGTGACCGCCGCCATCGATGACACCGGCGCTGCATTGGCACAGAAGGACTATGTGGCCGTGCTCGGCCGCCTGGCCCGCCTGCGCCCGCAGGTGGATGCGTTCTTCGACGCGGTGATGGTCAATGCCGAGGATCCGGCGCTGCGCGGCAACCGTCTGGCGCTGCTGCGTATCCTGGGTGATCGCCTTGGCAGTGTGGCCGCGATCGAGCATCTGTCCAGCTGATCGGTGTTGCACATCTGCACAAAAGCAAAGGCCCGCTGATGCGGGCCTTTGCTTTAACGCGATGACGACAAACCGAACCCGGTGTGATTTTGCCGCTCATCTTCAGACCGGTATGCTGATGTACATGCAGCTCTCCCGAATCGCCCCGGTCCTTTTGTCCCTGGCCATGCTGGCCATCGCGCCGCTGGCGCATGCGCGCGGCACCATCGAAAAGGTCCAGATCAAAGGTCTGGACAAAGGTGACGACGCCGAGATCATCGAGAACATCGAGGTGTCGCTGTCGGTGTATGACGCCATCGGCAAGGTGCAGGGCGAGTCCCGCCTGGAGTACCTGTTGTCGCAGGCCGAGCGGCAGACCCGGGAGGCATTGGAGCCCTTTGGTTTCTACAACCCCACCATCAAGGTGGAGGCCCCGCGCACCGGCGACACCCTGCAGGTGGTGATCGAGGTCGACAAGGGCGCGCAGGTCAAGGTGCGGCATGAAGAAGTAGGCATCACCGGCCCGGCCTCGCGCGACCGCTACCTGCGTGAAGACCTGGCGGCCTTCAACCCGCAGTCCGGTGAAGTGTTCGATTCGGTCAACTACGAAGCCAGCAAGATCACCATCAGCCGGCGCCTGTCCGAGCGCGGTTATTTCGATGCGGATTTCACCCAGCGCAAGGTGGAGATCACCCGCGCGGAGAACGCGGCCGACATCTTCCTCACCTGGGACAGTGGCCGCCGCTACAACATGGGGCCGATCACCTTCGAGCAGGACTACTTCCGCGAAGGCCTGTTCGAACCGTTGGTGTATTGGGAGCAGGGCAGTTATTGGCATGACGGCAAGCTCGACCGCCTGCGCGAATCGCTGACCAAGCTGGACTACTTCAGCGTCATCGACATCCAGCCACATCCCGAGCAGGCCGATGACAATGGCGAGGTGCCGGTCAACGTCAAGCTGACCCGCGCCAAGCGCACCATCTACACCGCCGGCCTGAGCTACGGCAGCGAGAGCGGCGCCGGTGTGCGTGGTGGCGTCGAGCGACGTTACGTCAACCGTCGTGGCCACAAGCTCAATACCCAGATCGACTATGCACAGAAGCGCAAAAGCCTGATCACCAGCTACCGGGTGCCGGGTTTCCGCTGGTTGGACGGTTGGTACACCTATGCGGTCAGCGCCTATGACGAGCAGACCGACTACATCGATCTGCGCAACATCAAGTTGATCGCCAGCCGCAGTGGCGAGATCAATGAGAACCTCACCGCCATCGTCTCGATGAACGCCTTGCGCGAACGTTGGCGCTACAGCTCCGGCGACCAGTTCAACGATGCGGTGTACCAGTACTCCACCCTGGTCTATCCGCAGCTCACCGCCGATTACGTCAACGTCGATGACAAGAGCTTCCCGCGACGCGGTATCAGCGGCAACGCCACCCTGCGCGGCGGTATCGAAGGCGCAGGCTCGGATACCAGTTTCATCCAGGCCGACGCCACCGTGCGCTGGTATCTGCCGCTGGGTGAAACGGACCGCCTGATCCTGCGCGGCCAGGCCGGCACCACCTGGACCAGTGACCTGGTGGCGATGCCGCCGAGCCTGCGCTATTTCGCCGGTGGCGACCGTTCCATCCGCGGCTATGCCTTCCGCGAGGTTGGCCCGCGTACCCCGGCACCGGACAAATATGCGCTGGGCGCAAAGAACCTGGTGGTGGGCTCGGCCGAGTATGAACATTACTTCGGCGGTGGCCCCTGGGGCGGCGCAGTGTTCGTGGACACCGGCAGCGCCTTCGACAACACCATCGACCTGCACACCGGCGTTGGCTTTGGCGTGCGCTGGAAATCGCC
>NZ_DAMBEF010000061.1:0-17233 GCF_032061965.1 Stenotrophomonas sp.
ATAAGATCAAAACCGGACTCTAAACCCGACCTCTACTCAGGCCGGGGGGACGTCGGCTCAGTACTCGCAATTGCGTCGGACGACCTCGTGGAATCGAGCCTTCAGGACATGGGCGATCTTTTCACTACACTCACGGACGCCTTGGCGGCGCAAGGTTACGGCGTGGAAGAATTTGCTCGCCGGGTGGCGGTGGAATTGTCGAAGGTGGAGCCGCCAAAAGGGGAAATTTCTGGTGAACATCATCCGGATGGAGGCGGCATCGACACTGCATTCGAGCCCTCATGATGTTGCGATGGTGGCGCGTTATTGGCGGCATCGTGCGGCCATGTTTGGCACATGTGGCGATGATGGTGGCTGAAAGGTGGTGCGGATCAGAAACTTGCAACGCTTGTATCACCATACTGCCCACCTTCTACCACTGGGATAGCACCTTCCTCGCAATAAGATGTCCAGTTGTGCCCAAGATCCCGCCATCAAGGCTAACGATTCAGGTATGGTCGCTCGTGATGCGGTCTCGAAGGCTCGCTCGCATAATTTCGATTTCGCTCACCAGCCCGGCGCCGCGATAAGCCAGCGAGGTTTCGTGCCGGGCGTATCGCTCGTCACGTCTGGCGCTGAACCAGTTGAACGAGCCGACGCAGTACAGGTCGTCGTCACCAATCAGCACCTTGCTGTGGACTCTGGCGACGAAAGCGACTTGGATTCCCGCATCGCGCAGGATGTTGGCGGTGGCATGTAGCGTCTGGTGATTCTGATCCCGCTTTCCGGGGTCGCTGCCGATGTTGAGTTCCGGGTCCGTGTAGATCGCCACTTTCACGCCACGCTGGATTGCGGCGCGCATGGAGCCGAGCGCGCCGATCTCCTCGATGCGCTCAAGGATGATCCAAGGCGACACGATATGGATTTCGCGTCCCGCTCTGGCAAGGGTGTCCAGCAGGAATGCATCGTGCTCCTGTGCGTCCCGCAGCGGACGGACGGCAGCGCCCGTGCGCCGCAGGTCTTGCCGTATCCCCAGCTCGAAATGGAGGGCGTTGCCGGAATCCTGGAAGAGATAGGCGGCCAACAAACCGCGCGGCGTTCCCTTCGGGGCCGCCTCGAATACATCCATGTCGCCGAACACCAGAAATGTGTTCTTCGCCCGCGATACTGCTACGTTCAGCATGCTCGGGCTGCGGTCGATGAAGCCACCATTGGCATGCTTGGTGTACGTCGGAGAGAAGATCACGACCGGACGCTCGGCGCCTTGCAGCGAGTGCACAGTACCGACAGTCACACCGCCGTCGTCATTGCCAACCTCGATGCCCACGCTGCGGCAGGCATTGGAGATGGCTTGCACCTGTGCCCCGAAAGGCGTCACCACCCCCACAGTCTTGTGTAGTGGCTGCCCATAGGTGGCTTCCAGCGACGCGCGATGCTCCGCAAGCCATGCGGCGATGGTCTCCGCCTCATGCGCATTCTGCCGGCTCCCACCGCTGCTCTTCTGGCAGATGCCGTCGATGTGGAGGTATCCCATCGCTGGCAGTCCATCCTGTTTGTCGGCAGGCGCCTGTGCCTTCGGTCCACCCCTCGGGAGTAGCTTGCCCCGATAGCACAGCGCGTTGCAGTAACTGATGATTTCGTCGAAGCAGCGGCGGTGTTCGTATAGGAACATGCCACGGGCGAGATCGGGGTCGTAGTGGTATCGGGTCAGTGCTTGTGCAATCCGCATCACGCTGCCACGAGCGACTGTCTTTCCGATCTCGGAAAGGCGGTCGTAGCCATCCTCATGGCTCTCGTTTGAAAGTAGCTTGGCGCTGTGCAGGTTGCCGATGTCAACGCTCGCGGGAATCGACCAGATCGGTTCGATCTGCAACGTGTCGCCGATCACCAAAGCTCTCCTGCCGAGCGCAAATGAAGCGCCAGCGACTTCCGGAAGCACTTGTCCGGCTTCATCGACGATGAGAAGGTCGGCAAAGTCGTAGAGGTAGTCTGGAACAAAGCCGCTTCCGTCGTGCCGAGAAACCAGCATTTCCTTGGGCAACATGAAGAGCGTCGAGACGATGCAGGGTGTCAGTTTCATACGACGCCGCCAACGCTTCTCTAAAGTGACTCGGCCAGTTTTCTTCCGTTCCTGTGCAATCCGTGGTAGCAGTTCCTGCATCTCCAGTAGCCATCGGCCTTCCCAGTAATGCGTGGTCAGCAGAAAGATTGGGAAGCGGATGTACATGTCAGCAAGCGGATCGCAATCGGCTATAGACAAGCTGCTTGCCCGATCCGAGACGCCGAGCGGAACCAGTGCGGCTTGCCAGCGCGTCAGATAATCGCGCTCCACTTTCAGGACAGCTTCGCCGCGCTCGACGCTGTGGGTCTGCTCGCGTAGGGCTCTGTCGGCTTGGCTGGCAACGGCCTTGATGGCGGATTCAATCTGATCGATAGTCTCCCAAGCGCCTTGCGCATGCTGAGCGAGCCAGACAGGCTTCAGGAATAGGCGAGCCAGCCGTACACGTTTCTTCGCGACAGGTGGCAGCCAGGAGAAGAGGGTATAGAGAAGCGGCTCCTTTGCAAGATAGTATTCCCATCGCTCCGATAGCTCGTCGATGGTGCGTTTCTCGGCCATTGCCGTTTCAAGCAGTTGGCGGCGCTGCGCCATACTGGTGGTCGGCTCCTCGCCCAACTCGGCCCGAACCGCGGAGCGTGCGGCGATCAATTCTGACCAGGCGCCTTCGATGGCGGCAAGCCTCTTCGCTTCGGCTTGAATCGACGCTCGCAATGCGTCCACGACGGTCCGGACTTCGAGCTGTTCCTTGGCAATTTCGGGGAATGCAGCCGAAGCGGCATCCAGATACGCCTGCTGCGCTTTGGCGACATAGGCTTCCGACTCCACCATCTCGAAAAAGCTGCTGGTCTGGTACTTTTGTGATGCCTCGGCCTCTTTGCCTGCGGAAGGGAAGTAGGCACCGAAGCTGTTGACGCCGGGCAGCCAGCGGCCGGCGAACGGGCCCTCGCCGGTTGCAAAATCCTTCCCGAACGCATCGATGACGTTGGTGACGGCTTGATTGTTGGTGGAGGCCGCGACCACGACCGGCGGCTCTGCGTCGGCGATTGCCGCTTCGGCCCATAGCGTGGCTACCACCGATAGCAACAGCGTGGTCTTCCCGGTGCCGGGAGGTCCATTGACCGCAAGGATTTCTCCTGTTTCAGCAGCCAGCAGGTGAGTCAAGGCGTCGCGCTGTGCTGCCGCCAATGAAAATTGGTCGCTGGCATGCGCCAGCCGCTTGGAGAACGCGGCGTTGTTAGGCAGGCAAGGCTCGGGAGAAGAAATATCGGTACTGGCGTAACGGTCGAACAGAGGAGCGGTCGGCGAGTTGGCGCGGATGTGGTCGTAAAGGGGGAGGATGTGCCGGCTGGCGGAGAACGACTCCTTCTTCAGGAGGTGGCCATGCTCGGCGAGTTCGTACCCGTCTTCGGCACCGGGCCAGCCTTGACCGATCCGGTCCAGCAGTTGATCGCAAGCGGCCATGTAGCTTGCCCATTGCTGGTCGAACTCAGCATCGCTGAGCGGCTGGCCGGCATCCGTCGCAACATTGATCCCGGCAATGGTGTTCGTGGTGAGATAGGCATCCTGATCGGATACGTTGCCGATAGAGAACGTCCCGCGCTCCAAGGGCTCCAGAATGTCGCGCGGCACTACCGTCCGGGAGAGCGGGTACAGCCTGCCGTCGCGTGCCAGCATGGCGGGTGCGACGATGGGCGTCACAATGGCCGGTGTTCCGGTGCGCCGCTGTTTGCCGTGTTCGAGTCGAGAAACGTAGACCTTGGTGCGGATCACCACTTCGACGAACTGGGTCTGCTCGGCTTCCGTGGCGAAGCAGGCGTCAATGGTAGGTTGGCTTGCCCGGCCAGCATCCAGTTCCACTCTAGACAGGCGCTGAAATTGCTTGATATCGGTGACCTGAAAGGCTCCGTTACCCACTTCGGAGTCGGCTAGCGAGTTCCGCCAATAGCCTGCATAGGCGAGAGAGTTAGTCTGCATGCTCCTGCTGAACCTTACTTCCGGGAACGCGGCTTTGCCTGCCGGTACTGCTGCTTGTCGCCTGCTCGTTGTCCGTTAGGATCGACGTTGACGCACACTCGTTCGCCGCAGATGGCGGCATCGGAGGCGTAGTAGGCTTGCAGTACAGGGATAGCGTTTTCGTAGCGGCCGAGTTCGTCTTTGACAGCAACCAGCTCCCGGCGGCAATAGCCCAACACGGCCCGGCCGACGAGCAGCACCAGTAACAAGATCGTGCCTGCTGCGCCGAACCACATCCATACAGTCTTGTTCGCCCCTTGCAGCTGTGCGGAAGTAGCCGACACGGCGCGGTCGTATTGAGCGGCAACAGGCGCTACCGCGTCCTTTGCTTCTTGCGCAATCTGTGTACTGGCGCTGCCGACGATCCCTGCGATGTCTCGGCGAAACCGACTCACCTCCTGTTGCAGCGACTGTACCTGCTGGTTGAACGACGCGCTCATGCGCGTTTCGCGCTGAGTCATTTCCGAGCGCAGCAGCATTAAAGCCTTAGCGGCTTCCCTGAGCTCGGTTCGGATTGATTCCAGGCTACCGTTTTCCATTCCGTCACCATATGCCCGTAGGTTTCATGCACTCATAGCCGCATCACCGGCCCTTGCTGGGTCGGTGCTTGGGCGAATTGCTGCTCTTGCGCCTGCTGCCGCTCCAGCGCTTGTTGCTGCCCAAGCAACTGATCGCCTTGCTCAGCCATTCGCTGCCCTTCGGGGGACTGGACGAACTCATTGGCGATGTTGTCAGCCAAATCGTTATTTCCCCTCATCACAGCGGCGTAGTACCTATCCAGGTAGGGATCATTGAACGGGCCTTTTATCGATGTCTGCGGATCACGCCCCTGAATTTCTCGTTCATCGCGCTCGCGTTCGTCAGCAGCAGGGACTGGTTGGGGGATCGCTAGGGCAGGATTTAGGACTGACGGACTCGTCGGCTCTATGGCATTGGTCGGCGCAGGGTCGGCATCAATCGCACGTTGACGCTCGTTATCGTCCAGGCCCTGCGAACCCCCAAAGCCGCGTGGCGCCATCACAGGCGCGACAGTCGGTGCTTGGTTCGGAGTGAACGGACCCCAGTCTTGTTGGTTGGTCGGTGTTGTCGCCGCCGGTGCCTGCTCAGCTGGCTGCTGAGCAGGGCGCAAGACAGGCGCATTCGGATCGACATGAAGCAAACGCTCTGTCGCTCCATCGCGATTGATGTTGAGGTCTACAGTTCCATCCCGATTGTTGACGCGCGTCAGGTTCGCACGATCCACATCGCTCCATGTGCCGCCAACATATGCTTTGCCGACTCCTCTTCCGTCCATCACCACAAAATCGTCGCCCGACGCATACAGGCTCGTCGATTGTGGTCGGCTTTGCCCCCTGTTGTTTGTGGTGTTGTACCCATATGCTCCGCCTTGATCAAGCGCTTCGATGAGCGCTGGGGCGTTGCCCTTCTGCAAGAACAAATCCTTGATCGCTGTGTATTCAGAGCTCAGATTCGGATGCGCAGCGTCTTGGCCCGTTTGTGTCGGGCTAACCACGGGATTACTTAAGACGTCTTGCCAAGCCTGATGAAGAGGGTTCGCATCATCCATATTGCGCAAACTGAGAAGGACATCGGCACCCTTCAGCGCAGCATCGCGGCCGGTTCTCATGTATTCCTGTCTACCATCTGGCAGGTCTTTGATGGCCTGATTCACCTCTGCCAAACTGGTATACCTATTTTCGCCTGTATAATCATCTTGGATTCGGTCCAAAATGCGGCCGCCCCATACCTCGCTCTGGTTGTAGGCTTTCGCCACGACAGTTGCAAGTTTGACCTTATCTTCGATTGTCGCGTTCTGGTACAAAGAAGTTTCTTGAATTTTCGGCATCACACGAGTCATCAGCTTGTCGACCTCGCGTAGGTCGTTGCTGTGAACGTAATTGATGCCATCCGTCGAAGATAGAAACGTGTCAAGATGAGACTTTATTGTTGCATCCATGGTGCGGCCACCCTGGGCTACGATTGTTCCGCCGTTTCTACTCAGGTCACTGATAGTTTGAGTGCGCTGGGCATCAGTCAATACCCAGTCTGGATGGTTAGCAGTTGCCCAAGTCTGATACGCGCCTACAAGGGCAGGAGCCACGTCTGGATGTTGCCCCATATCTGTCTGGAGCGTGCCTATGGAGAGCCCGCTGTTGCCGACGGGTGTCATCACTCCATTTCTGATGTTGCCAGCGAAGGACAGGCGGTTTGAAATGTCGACGCCCGCTTCTACTCCTTCCGAGCCAACCCCAATCGCGAAATAGGATATGGCCTTCAGCTCGGAATCTGTGAGGGTGTCTCTTTGCGCATCGTTTGACTCGGTCATGACCTATCCTCCTTGAAATAACAAAAATCGCTGATCAGTTGTCGAGATACGACTGCTTCAATCCCTTCAGCTTTTCGTTCCGATCTTCGTAGCGGGCTATGATGCAGTCTCCGCTGGCCAACCCTTCGGCACTACCATCTCCGAACACCTTGGACACTATTTCGCAATCGGCATCGGCATACGATTTCCAGTCTCGCTGGGAGACATCAAGCAATTTAGCGGCTGCCACATAGTCAGTCCCACTTGGACCTGGCTTTGATAATGCCGCCCGAATTTCCTGCAAGAGATTGGCTTGGGTAGATTCGAGCTGTTCTTGATATCTGGAATAGCAGCCCGCGTCCGAAAGTTGGCTACCTCCTTGATCGCGAAGGCAGTCAGAAAACCAGCTTTCCTCTTCATTGCCGGGTTCACGGGATGGATCAGCATGTGCGCTATCCCGCGATGTAGGCTTGGCTTGGCCATCTGATGCGGAAGATACGAGCGCTTTTTGACGCGCTACCTCGGCCTGCGCGGCTCGCACTTGCACCGAGCAAGCAGCATTGAGCATCAAGACCATGATCGCGCAAGCGAACCAACGCATTTGAAGACCGACTATCGCCCTTGCCATACAGTTCTCCAACCGCCTCACGATGGTGGCAGTCTAGCCAAAGATGGACTCTAGTCCCATTTCCTCGATGTAGGGATTTTCCTACTGTAGCATCGGAGAATGCCCTATTGATGGTCCAGGCTGGGGACGATGGCCTGTGGCCACCGTGTGCACAGGCCGGGGGGGTGAACCCAGTGACTGGCACCTCAATGCTGCGGATACATGCATGCCGGTACTCCGCGCTGGCATCACCGCGGACTTCCTGAGCCAGAACGTTGACGAAAATATCGCCTCGGATAAACGTGAACTATGTTTTGCCCAGGGTTTCATTGTTCAACCTACTCGACTCAACAGGCCCTTCGGAAAATCCTGCGGCTGTAATGGATTTCCGGAATTGATCTATATCGATCCCACATTTGGTCCCGGAGGCGGGAGTATCCGTGGCCCCGTCGAATTCGAGGCGCGCGGACTTCGTGCGTGGTTCTTGCGTGCGCTCTGTAAAACTGACCAGGTAGGATCCACCGGTATCTTTAAGCTGTTGGGAAAATGCTTGGTACCCATCTTCCTCGGCAAAATACTGGGCCTCATCGTGTTCTTTCGGCGGTAACTGCATCGCTGTCCAAAATCGATTGCGATCAAGGTCTGACTCTGATCGGATAGTGCCGATGAACGTCGTGAAGTTCCTTGCGACGCTGTCTGCAGCGACGAGGCGGGGAAACTCATGGGGGCGCTGGACGGGCATCGAGTCGTTGCTGGGGGTATCGATCCTGGAAGGCTGCGTGGCGTGAGTGGTGACCAATGGTCTTTCAGTAGCGCACGCAGTCAGTACAGTACATGTGGCTAGCAACAAGCATCCAAGGACCTTGCCTGGTCTTGCTGGGGCTGGTCCGACTATCGCGTAGGCCTCCTTGCTTCGTTTTGCATCTGCAGTAAATGAGATGAGTGGGCCTCTGTGACCGTTCTCTGACCCCGGTTTTCTCACTCGCGTGGTTTTGCTTGGCGGTATTGGCGTTTGTTCCCTGCATGCTGTCCATTGGGGGCCACGTTCACGCATGCCCGTCCCCCGTACAGCGCGGTGTCGGAGGCGTAGTACACCTTGCAGCACCGGGATGGCGTCGTCATGGCGGTTGAACGCTTCCTGCACCGACGCGAGCTCGCGGCGGTAATAGCCCATGACTGCCCAGCAGGGCAGAGTGGCGAGCAGGGGCGCGATGACCTTTGCATTGCCCTCCGGCGTCTCAGCCAGCGATGTCCCTGGGCGTGCGTGCAACCTGTACAGCGCTGACGCTACTGCCGTCCCTGGAATCGAGCGTGACAAACCAGTTGACCGGCGTGGGCGGGGCCGTGATGCGCTGCGCGGGTGTGGGCTCGACCGGCGTTGCGGTGATGCACAGGGTGGAAGATTGCAGGCCCTGCGCCGAGGGCTCGGTCGGGTTGCAGGTAAAGCCCTGCGCGGAAAGCGCGCGGGTTGCGTCTGCAAGTGATGCCCCGATCGGCGCCCACTGCGCCAGTTGCGTTCTTGCATCCGCAGCCGACTGCTGGAAACGGAACGAGGGGGAGGGGGTGTCGACATCACCCGTGGCGGAACATCCTGTCGCTGTCAGCAGGGAAATCATCAGTACACCCAGCGGGCCTGCCGCCTGCTGTAACCGGGGCGATGCGGGCGCCGGGGGGGCGGGTATCGATGGGAACTTACCGGGTCTCATTGGCTCTCCTGGCACCGGACCAAGGGATGTGACATTTTCAGTCTCCAATATTCGATGTTATCTGCCGGTTCACCTCCATTAATCGATTTCCCCCGCTTCCGGGCAGCGTTTGCATTCAATGCGATGCGGGGCCAGCCATTGAAGGAGGCGCTGAAGGCGGAAAGGCAGCGCCGGTGCGGAAATCCGGCAGCGTCTATGGCGGAAATGCTGGCCGTTTGGTGCGACATGGCCTACGTCAACCGCGGGCCAATGCGGGGTGATTGCGCTGATCTGGGCGCCTCACCTGCGCCGCCTGTTGCCGGTTGGGTTCGGGCGAGCCTGCGACAGCCGGTCGCAGGTGCGACAACATGTCGCACACCGGGCACCGCTTTTGCTGCGTGAAATCATTGTCAATGGCTTTCTTAAGTGGTGTGTGAAGCCTAAAATTGCGGGGCTGACCTGTAGCTCCCTGTTCAGCTGTCGCCGCCGGGCAATCCGGGGGCGGCCTTCCGCGCCAGCGGTTGGCAGGGCTACAGGGGGCAGTACCCCACCGCAATTGGATCGACCGATGATTCCGTTGAAAACTCTTGGGCGCTTGTTGCGCCCGGGCCTCATTGTCGCGATGGCCGTCATGATGACGGGCTGCGACTGGGCCTTGTTTGACCCGAAGGGCCAGATTGCCCGGGATGAGCTGACGCTGCTGATCACCTGTACGGTGCTGATGCTGCTGGTGGTGATTCCGGTGATCGTGCTGACGCTGGTGTTCGCGTGGAAGTACCGCGCATCCAACACCAAGGCCCGTTACGAGCCCAACTGGTCTCACTCCACCGCCATCGAAGTGGTGGTCTGGTCGATCCCGTGCATGATCATCCTGGTCCTGGCGGTACTGACCTGGCGCTCCTCGCACGCGCTGGATCCGTACAAGCCGCTGGAGTCTGATACCAAGCCGGTGGTGATCGAAGCGATCTCGCTGGACTGGAAGTGGCTGTTCGTCTACCCGGAAGAGAACATCGCCGTGGTCAACGAGCTGACCTTCCCGGTTGATGCCCCGCTGAACTTCAAGATCACCGCCGATACGGTGATGAATGCGTTCTTCATTCCGCATCTGGGCAGCATGATCTACTCGATGGCCGGCATGGAAACCAAGCTGCACCTCATCGCCGATGAGGCGGGCAGCTATGAAGGCCGCTCCTCGCATTACAGCGGTGCGGGCTTCAGCAAGATGCATTTCACCGCCCACGCGGTGAGCAACGAGGAATACCAGGCCTGGTTGGCCAAGGTGCGCGGCGATGCCAAGGTCATGGACCAGAAGGCATTCACCGACCTGAGCGCCGAGCGCAACCACGACTGGTACCCGGTGACCTATTACGGCAGCACCGAAGCCGGTCTGTTCGACGCGATCATGGCCAAGCATGCCGGTGAGAACCACCACTACGGCATGAAGCACGACGGCAAGGCGATGTCCCACGAGGGCATGGACCATGCTGCGATGGGTCATGAAGGCATGGATCACGCCGCCATGGGCCACGAAGGCCATGACGCCGCTGCGCCTGCTGCCGAGGCTGACGGTCACACTGCAAACGAGCAGCCCGAAGCCGCACATGCCGGCCACGGTCCCTCGGGAGAATGACGATGCTTGGAAAACTCTCTCTTGATTCACTGCCGCACGATCCCATCGTGCTCACCACCCTTATTGGCGCGATCCTGGGCGGCCTGGCTGTTGTAGCCGCGGTCACCAAGTTCAAGCTGTGGGGCTACCTGTGGAAGGAATGGTTCACCTCGGTGGACCATAAGAAGATCGGTGCGATGTACCTGATCGTGGCCTTCGTGATGCTGCTGCGCGGCTTCTCGGACGCGATCATGATGCGTGCCCAGCAGGCCGTTGCCGCTGGCGGCGCCGAAGGCTACCTGCCGCCGCACCACTACGACCAGATCTTCACCGCCCACGGCGTGATCATGATCTTCTTCGTGGCCATGCCGCTGATCACCGGTTTGATGAACCTGGTGGTGCCGCTGCAGATCGGTGCGCGCGACGTTGCCTTCCCGTTTCTGAACTCGCTGAGCTTCTGGCTGTTCGTTGCAGGCTGTGGCCTGATGATGATCTCGCTGTGGATCGGTGAATTCGCGGCAACCGGCTGGCTGGCGTTCCCACCCTTGTCAGGGCTGGAATACAGTAAAAGCGTAGGTATGGATTACTACATCTGGGCCCTGCAGGTATCGGGCCTGGGTACCACGCTGAGCGGTATCAACTTCTTCATCACCATCCTCAAGATGCGCACCCCGGGCATGAAGCTGATGCACATGCCGGTGTTCAGCTGGACCGCGCTGGTCACCAACCTGCTGATCATCGCTGCGTTCCCGGTGCTGACCATCACCCTGGTGCTGCTGACCCTGGACCGTTACCTGGGTACGCACTTCTTCACCAACGATGGTGGCGGCAACGCCATGCTGTACATCAACCTGATCTGGATCTGGGGTCACCCGGAGGTCTACATCCTGGTGCTGCCGGCATTTGGTGTGTTCTCTGAAGTGATCGCCACGTTCTCGCGCAAGACCCTGTTCGGCTACAAGGGCATGGTCTACGCCACCTGTGCGATCGGTGTGCTGTCGTTCCTGGTGTGGTTGCACCACTTCTTCACCATGGGCTCGGGTGCCAACGTCAATGCCTTCTTCGGCATCACGACGATGATCATCTCGATCCCGACTGGCGTGAAGATCTTCAACTGGCTGTTCACGATGTACCGCGGCCGTGTGCACTTCACCTCGCCGGTGTTGTGGACCATCGGCTTCATGGTCACCTTCACCATCGGCGGCATGACCGGCGTGATGCTGGCGATCCCGGCCATCGACTTCGTGCTGCACAACTCGCTGTTCCTGATTGCCCACTTCCACAACGTCATCATCGGCGGCGTGGTGTTCGGCATGTTTGCCGGTATCACCTACTGGTGGCCGAAGATGTTCGGCTTCAAGCTGGATGAAACCTGGGGCAAGCGCGCGTTCTGGGGCTGGTTCATCGGCTTCTACGTGGCGTTCATGCCGCTGTACGCACTGGGCTTCATGGGTGCAACGCGTCGTATGCAGAGCTACCCGAACATGGAGTACCAGCCGTTCTTCGTGGTTGCCGCCATCGGTGCCGCGATCATCGCCCTGGGCATCCTGTGTCAGGTGATCCAGATCGCCGTGTCCATCCGCGACCGCAAGAAGAACGCCGACCTGACCGGCGACCCGTGGGATGCCCGTACCCTGGAGTGGGAAACCGCTTCTCCGGTGCAGTTCTACAACTTCGCCGTGCTGCCGAAGGGCGAAGAGCTGGACGATTTCTGGCACCGCAAGCAGCGTGGTGAGGCCTGGCGCCGTCCGGCCAAGTACACCGACATCCACATGCCGAAGAACACCGGCACCGGCGTTGTCATCGGTGCGTTCAGCCTGGTGCTGGGCTTTGCGATGGTGTGGCACATGTGGGTGTTGGCCATCATCGGCCTGGTTGGCATGATCGCCACCTTCATCTACCGCACCTTCGACAAGGACGTGGATTACTGGGTGCCGGCCGCTGAAGTCGAACGTATCGAGAACGAACACCACAAGCACCTGGTTGCCCAGGGCCTGGTGAAGACCGAGGTGAAGGCATGAGCACGAACGCCCACACGATGACCCACGGTTCCGCCGCTCACGCGGCGGACCATGGCGATGACCATCACGAGCATCACGACACCAGCGAGAACACCGTCTTCGGTTTCTGGGTGTACCTGATGAGCGATCTGCTCATCTTCGCCACCCTGTTCGTGACCTACGTTGTGCTGTCCGGTGCCACCAATGGCGGCCCGTCGGCCAAGGACCTGTTCGAGCTGCCGTTCGTGGCGTGGGAAACCGCGTTGCTGCTGCTGTCCTCGCTGACCTTCGGCCTGGGCATGATTGCCATGCACCAGTCCAAGAAGGGCCTGATGTTCTTCTGGCTGGCCATCACCTGGTTGCTGGGTGCCGGCTTCATGGGCATGGAAATCTACGAGTTCAACCACCTGATCCACGCCGGTCACGGCCCGGACAAGAGTGCCTTCCTGTCGGCGTTCTTCGCCCTGGTTGGTACCCACGGTCTGCACGTGAGCGCAGGCATGCTGTGGTTGCTGGTGATGTTCGTCCAGCTCAAGCAGGACGGCCTGACCCAGCGCAACAAGACCCGCATGGCGTGCCTGAGCCTGTTCTGGCACTTCCTGGATCTGGTCTGGATCGGCGTGTTCTCTGTCGTTTATCTGTCGGGAGCGATGTAATGTCCGCACATGACAATCATGCACACGGTGCCGCTGGCGAGAGCCACGGCAGCGTCAAGTCCTACCTGATCGGCTTCGTGCTGGCCGCGGTGCTCACCATCATTCCGTTCTGGGTGGTGATGAGCGGTGGCATGTCGACCTTCGCCACCGGTGCGGTGGTGGTGGTGGCAGGCATCCTGCAGCTGCTGGTGCACCTGGTGTTCTTCCTTCACCTGGACCGTTCCTCGGCTGCCCGTTGGAACGTCAATGCCGGCATGTTCACCCTGGTGGTGATCGGCATCATCGTGCTGGGCACGTTGTGGGTCATGTGGAACATGAACCACCACATGATGCACTGAGCGGCTTGATCGCTTGATGCACAGCAAAGGCCGCCGCAAGGCGGCCTTTGCGTTTCCGCTATCCGCGGTGCCGAGCCATGCTCGGCGAAAGCGATATCTGTAGTGCCGAGCCATGCTCGGCGAAAGCGATATCTGTAGTGCCGAGCCATGCTCGGCGAAAGCGGTGTCTGTAGTGCCGAGCCATGCTCGGCAGAGGCTTTACCGGTACCACCCCTGCCGAGCATGGCTCGGCACTACCAAACGCAGGGCAGTCGGTAGCCCGGGTAAGCGCAGCGCACCCGGGAGCCTCGGCGATCATGTCCTGGCTGCGCTTACCCGGGCTACGCGCTTGCTGGAGGCGTCGGCGAAAAGGCGTTGCCGAGCATGGTTCGGCACTACATGACGGCGGCGCGGTAGGGCGGTCGCAGTGTTTGCGACCGTGCTCGGCTATCCTGCTGATCATCTTTCCGCACCTGGATCATCCATGGCCAAGACCCGCAATGTCGCCTATGTCTGCAGCGAATGCGGCGCCGAATACAGCAAGTGGCAGGGCCAATGCACCGAATGCGGCGCCTGGAACGTCCTCAGCGAGATCGTGCTGGAGTCTGCCACCGCCGCCAAATCCCCCGCATCGCGGCGCAGCGGTTGGGCCGGCAAGGTCGAAGCCCCAAAGATCACTGCGTTGAAGGACGTGCAGCAGACCGATCATCTGCGCGTGTCCACCGGCATCGGTGAGTTTGACCGGGTGCTTGGCGGTGGCCTGGTCGAAGGCGCGGTTGTGCTGGTCGGTGGCGATCCGGGCATCGGTAAATCCACCTTGCTGCTGCAGGCAGTGGCGAAGATGGCAGGCACCTTGCCGGTGCTCTATGTCACCGGTGAGGAATCGCTGGCGCAGGTTGCCGGCCGCGCGGTGCGGTTGGACCTGCCGCTGGAAGGTGTCAACGCACTGGCTGAAACCGGCGTCGAACACATCCTGCAGCATGCCGCGACGGCACGTCCCAAGTTGATCGTTGCCGACTCGGTGCAGACCTTGTGGACCGAAGCACTGACCGCCGCACCAGGCTCGGTCAGTCAGGTGCGCGAGAGCGCGGCGCGACTGGTGCGTTTTGCCAAGGAAACCGGCACCGCCGTGTTCCTGGTGGGGCACGTCACGAAGGAGGGCGGCATCGCCGGCCCGCGCGTGCTCGAACACATGGTCGATGCGGTGCTGTATTTCGAAGGCGAAAGTGGCAGTCGCTTCCGCGTGCTGCGTGCGTTCAAGAACCGCTTTGGTGCGGTCAATGAGCTGGGCGTGTTCGCGATGGGCGAGAAGGGGCTCAAGGAAGTCCCCAATCCGTCGGCGATCTTCCTGTCCGGCGGCAGCACCCGGCAGCCGGGCAGCTGCGTGATGGTGACCCGCGAGGGCACGCGTCCGTTGCTGGTCGAGGTGCAAGCTTTGGTGGATTCGTCGCCGCTGTCGAATCCGCGCCGCGTCGCGGTGGGGCTGGAGCAGAACCGTTTGGCGATGTTGTTGGCGGTGCTGCACCGTCACGGCGGCGTGCTGGTGGGGGACCAGGACGTATTCGTCAACGTGGTCGGTGGCATCCGCGTGCAGGAGACGGCGGTGGATTTGCCGGTGCTGCTGGCGGTGCTGTCCTCGTTGCAGGATCGGCCGTTGGCGGAGAAGACAATTGCGTTCGGCGAGGTGGGTTTGTCTGGCGAGATCCGTCCTGTGCCCAATGGCGAGGATCGATTGCGCGAAGCGGCCACGCATGGCTTCAAGCGCGCGATCGTGCCCAAGGCCAATGCGCCGAAGGCGGGCGCGGTGAAGGGCATGGAAGTGATCGCGGTTGAGCGCCTGTCACAGGCGCTGGAAGCGGCGATGGAATGACGTCATGTCATGTAGTGCCGAGCCATGCTCGGCAGGGGCAGTACCGGTAAAGCATCTGCCGAGCATGGCTCGGCACTACAGGTGAGGCAGTTGCCGAGCATGGCTCGGCACTACAGGTGAGGCAGTTGCCGAGCATGGCTCGGCACTACAGCTCCTTGTCAGGCCCGGCCGAGGACCAGCTCGATCACGAACTGGCTGCCGAAGAATGCCAACAGCAACAGCGCCATGGCAGTCAGCGTCCAGTGCACGGCCTTGGCACCACGCCAGCCGTAACGGCGGCGGCCAATCAGCAGGGTGCCGAATACCACCCACGACAACACGCTGAGCACGGTCTTGTGCACCAGCTTCTGCGCCAGCAGGTTGTCGACGAACAGCACGCCGGTCAGCAGGGTAAGGGTGAGCAGGCAGAAGCCGACTGCAATCGTGCGGAACAGCAGGGTTTCCAGATCCGCCAACGGCGGCAGGGCGCGTAGCCACGGGCGGAAATCGCGGCGCCGCAAGGCGCGTTCCTGCAGCCACAGCATGATCGCCAGCAGGGCGGCGACACTCAGGGTGGCGTAGGCCAGCAATGCCAGCCAGGCGTGCAGGGCCAGGCGCCAGCCAAGCACCTTGCTCGGCTCATGGCCATAGCCGTGGTAGGCCAGCAGCAGGAGCGCGGCGATCGGGAATACCAGTACGCCCAGTGCTGCCATGCGCCCGCGCGCGCCCACCAGCGTTGTCAGCAGGGCCATGCCCAGCCCCACCAGGGACAGGGCGGCGAAGAAATGCATGTCCGGGCCACCGCTGGTGCGCAGCGCCACCATGACGTGATAACCGCCGTGCAGCAGCACCGCCACCCCGGCCGGCCATAGCCAGCTGCTGGACAGCGCGGAACGGTCCGCCCGCAGGCCGCGCACGAGCAGGGCCGTGGCCAGCAGATAGAGGGCGGTCGCGATGAGAACGATTGTCATCGACACAGTTTCGCACACGGACCCGCTGCTGGCGATGTGATCCGCCAGCGGCGGCAGTGGCCGCTATACTTGGCAACTCTGTATCCACGCTCCGCAGGTTGCACCGTATATGTTCGAGTCACTGACCCAGCGCCTTTCCGGCACCATCGAGCGCCTGCGTGGGCGCGGCCGCCTGACCGAGGAAAACATCCGCGAAGCCACGCGTGAAGTCCGCATCGCCCTGCTTGAGGCCGACGTGGCCTTGCCGGTGGTGCAGGCCCTGGTCGAGAAGATCAAGGTCCGCGCGGTCGGCCAGGAAGTACTCAAGTCACTGACCCCGGGCCAGGCCCTGATCAAGGTCGTGCGCGACGAGCTGACCGCGGTGATGGGCTCGCAGGCCACCGACCTGAACCTCAACGTGCCTGCGCCGGCCATCATCCTGATGGCGGGCCTGCAGGGCGCCGGCAAGACCACCACCGTGGGCAAGCTGGCCAAGCACCTGAAGGAAAAGCGCAAGAAGAAGGTGATGGTGGTTTCGGCCGACGTCTACCGCCCGGCCGCGATCGAGCAGTTGAAGACCCTGGCCGACCAGGTTGGCGTGCTGTTCTTCCCGTCCAGCCCGGACCAGAAGCCGGTGGACATCGTCCGCGCCGCCATCGATGACGCGCGCAAGTCGTTTGCCGACGTGCTGCTGGTCGATACCGCCGGCCGCCTGGCCATCGACGAAGCGATGATGGCCGAGATCAAGGCCCTGCACGCGGCGATCAACCCGGCCGAAACGCTGTTCGTGGTCGATTCGATGACCGGCCAGGACGCGGCCAACACCGCCAAGGCGTTCGGCGAGGCACTGCCGCTGACCGGCGTGGTGCTGACCAAGACCGACGGTGACGCCCGTGGCGGTGCCGCGCTGAGCGTGCGCTACATCACCGGCAAGCCGATCAAGTTCACCGGTACCGGTGAAAAGGTCGACGGCCTGGATGTGTTCCATCCCGAGCGCGTGGCCAGCCGCATCCTGGACATGGGCGACGTGCTGTCGCTGGTGGAGCAGGTTGAGCAGCAGGTCGACAAGGACAAGGCGCAGAAGCTGGCCGAGAAGGTCGCCAAGGGCAAGAAGTTCGACTTGAACGACATGCGCGACCAGTTGGAACAGATGCAGAACATGGGCGGCATCGGCGGCCTGATGGACAAGCTGCCGGGCCTGGGC
>NZ_DAMBEF010000062.1:0-15658 GCF_032061965.1 Stenotrophomonas sp.
TACGGCAAGAAGCTGCGCGCGCGCCTGCTGGCGGCCAACCGCGCCAAGAGCACCGGCGACAAGATCCGCACCCTGCTCAAGGGCTTCAAGTTCTCCGAGCTCAAGCCCGAGTTCCCCGGCGTGGCCGAACCGCGCACCGGCAAGAGCATGGGCGACCACTGTGAGGACATGGCCAAGGAGTGGAACATCTCGCGCGACTCGCAGGACGAGTGGGCGGTGTCCTCGCACAAGAAGCTGGCCGCCGCCTATGAGCGCGGTTTCTTCACCGACCTGATCGCGCCGTTCCGTGGCGTGGAGCGCGACAACATCCTGCGCCCGGACACCTCGCTGGAAAAGCTGGCCACCTTGAAGCCGGCCTTCGACAAGACGTCCGGCCGTGGCACCTTGACCGCTGCCAACTCGACTCCGCTGACCGACGGTGCCGCCGCGGTGCTGCTGGCAAGCGAAGAGTGGGCGCGCGCGCATGGCCATGAGCCGCTGGCCTACCTGCGCGATTCGCAGGTGGCGGCGGTGGACTTCGTGCATGGCGAAGGCCTGCTGATGGCCCCGACCGTGGCGGTGCCGGAGATGCTCAAGCGCAATGGCCTGACCCTGCAGGATTTCGACATCTACGAAATCCACGAAGCCTTTGCCGCACAGGTGCTGTGCACGTTGCGCGCCTGGGAGAGCGAGGATTACTGCCGCAACCGCCTGGGCCTGGATGCAGCGTTGGGCCGCATCGACCCGGAGAAGATCAACCCGTTGGGTTCATCGCTGGCCACCGGCCATCCGTTTGCCGCGACCGGCGCCCGCATCATTGGCACCGTCGCCAAGGAACTGGCCGCACGCGGCGGTGGCCGCGCGCTGGTGTCGATCTGCACCGCCGGCGGCATGGGCGTGGTTGCCATCGTCGAGCGCTGAAGCGATGTGTAGTGCCGAGCCATGCTCGGCAATGCGTTACCGGTAATGCGCCTGCCGACCCTGGGTCGGCACTACGGTTTGTTCACCAACGGATGGGGACAGGGCATGAAACGCATCGCGATCGGTTTGGCTGTGCTGTTGGCAGGCTGGGCGGCACCTGCCGCGGCCATGACCTTCATGACGGTGGAGCACGTTTGCCCGATTGGTGGCGAGCGTTTCAGTGCGCAGGAAATGGGCTCGGGCACGTCGTTCGGCCACTTCCTTGACGGGCGCGTGTATGGCGCCATCCAATCGCCGTGGCCGCTGGTGTCCTGCCCGGGCAATGGCTTTGTCATCTATAAGAACGATTACAGCGCTGAGGAGATCAAGCGCCTGACCGCCGTGGTCGCGAGCGACGAATACCAGCGCATGCGCGATACCGATACCAGCTATTGGCGATTGGCGCGCCTGCTGGAGGCGGTCGATGCCCCGGACCAGGAACGTGCAGGCGTGCTGCAGCGCGCTACCTGGCAGGCGTCGCCGGACCAGTACCCGGTCTATGTGCAGGCAGCGGCCGCCGTTTTTGCCAGGCAATGCCCGGACGCCGCCGACGGCGCAGTACGGGACGAAGCTTGGCTCTATTGCCAGATGCTGCGGGGGGAATGGGAGCGCCGGTTGTCGCGCTTCGATGCGGCACGCGCCCGCTTCCAGCGCCTGCAAGCGCTGCCGCAGCAACTGCTGGTGGCTGAGGATCGAGCCCGCGCCCGGCGCCAGTACAGTGCCGAGATCGAACAACAGTTGCAGCTGATCGCCGATGGCAACGCGATAAGCGTGATGGCGGTGGATGCCGATGCACCCGCGGGCAGGGATGCCGCTGCGGGTGTCGCGCCCGCCCGGCAATACCGCGATGCTGCCGCCTACGCAGCGGCAGCACAGGCCGCTGCTGACACCGCCGCATCGGCCGCAGATGCCGCCGTCGCAGCTGCCACAGCAGCTGCCGATGCCGCCACGGATGCTGCGGCACAAGCCGCCGATGCCAGCGAGCAGGCCCTGCGCGAGCAGGGACGGTGACCATGGCTGCTGGCACGTAACCGCCAGCCCGCCTTGTCGCGTCCGTGCTGAGGTGCCGTGGTCAAACGCAGCGCGGGTTTACTCCTGTTCGCCGCGCTGCGAATGGTCCAGCAGGAACTGACTGATGGCCTTGCGCAGCGGCAGGTCGTCGCTGGTGCGTGCGAAAGCATCGGCTTGCAACGCGTGTTCGTGCGCCGCTTCTGCCGCGTCGAGGTTGGAGTAGCGCTCGGCCAGTGCAAGGTGGATGGACGCGGTGTATTCGTTGGCGCCGGCAGCGACAGCCAGTGGCAAGGCGCGCTGGTACAAGGCAATGGCGGTCTGGTCGTCGCCGGTGAAGTCAGCCAGGGTTTCCCACAGGAATGGATGATCACGGCCCGCTGCAGCGACCGCCTCACAATAACTGCGAAGTTCCTCGTACAAGGACCAACTGGTACGCCGGTCGCCGGATTGCCCTGCGTTGACGATCTCTGCGGCCAGGTCCGCTACGCGCTCGTGGATATCCGGGGGAATTTTCATGATGTCGGTGGGTAGTGCGGGGGCTGAATTCTAGAGACTCAGCCGGGCAGACGTGGGAACCCATGCGCATCGCGCTCTTCGGCGACGGCCTGGTCCTGGATCTGCTGGCGCAGGTCGCGGCGCTGGATCGGCAGCGGGGTCTGCCCGCGTCGCATGCGCACGGCATTGAGCAGGCATTGCGTCGCCAGCGTATCGTCACTCTGCGCGGCAAAGGTTTCGCCCAGTGCCTCCCAGGCCTCGGCACCAGCGCCTTGGGCAATCGCCCGGTGCAGGAATTCCTCGGCCTGCGACCACTGTCCCTGGCCACCGGCCAAGCGTGCCAGGGCCAGCAGCAGGGCAGGGCTGGACGGATGCGATTGCAACCAGCGTTGGGCGCTGGCACGGCGCGAATCCAGCTTCTCCACCGGCAGCTGCGCGTACAGGGTGACCAGGTCTTCGTCCCACTGGCTGTCCAGGGTCTGTTCGATGCTGCGCAGCGCCACATCGTTCCAGCCAAGTGCCGCAGCACGGCTGGCATAGCGGGCGACGGCCTGCGGTGACACGCGCAAGGTCTTGGGCAGGACCTCCCAGCGGGCGGCCAGGGTATTCACGTCGTGCGCCTCATCCAGCATCTGCAGGGCCAGTTGGCTTTCCAGGGTGGCCAGCACCGCCGGTGGCATGGCCTGCTGCTGGCGCAAGGCGCCGAGCTGGCCGTAGGCCTCTTCGGCGCGACCGGCGCGCTGCAGCGCCTCGCTGCGCAACCACAGCCCGCGCGGCGGCAACGGCTGTGCGTCAGGTACGTCCAATGCGTTGATCGCGTCCAGCGGCTTGTCCTGCTGCAGCCAGCGCTCGGCGCTGTGCAACGCATGCAGTACTGGATCTTCGCCAGCCAGTTGCTGCAGATGGGTGCCGGCGCTGGCATTGTCGTCGCGGGCTTCGGCCGCCCGCATTGCCGCCACCAGGGCGATCGGCCGCACTTCCTTCTCGCCCGCGGCGCTTTCCAGCATCTTCTCGGCACGCTGCCACTGACCGCTATCAAGTGCACGCAGGCCATCGATCAGGCGTGCCCGACCTTGCTTGCGGCGGTGCCGTGCCCACGCCCGGAATGGGGTGCTGATCAATGTCCACAACAGCCACAGCAGCAGCAGCGCGATCACGATCGCCAGTACCGCCTGCGGCACGGTGGCGATGTAGTCGTGGTTGCCGGCGCGCACGGTTACTTCACCCATCGCACGGGCTGAATCCTGGCTCAGCCATTGCGCGCCGAAGATGCCGATCGCAGCGACCAGCAACACCATCAACAGGGATCGGAATGCCTTCATGGCGCCTCCTTGGCGGCGCGCATGGCGCGCAGTTGTTGCAGGGTGCTGCCCAGCTCGGGCAGGGCCGGGCGCAGTTCAACCGCACGCAAGGTCTGCAGCTGCCGGCGTTGCTGCTGGCGCTGCGGCGAATCCGGCCATAGCCGTTGTACCCAGCCGTCCACCCGGTCCAACGCCTGTTGCCAGCCGGCGCCGTCGCCGCGTTCCAGTGCGGCGCGGGCCAGGCTCAGTTCGATTTCGAGCGAATCATTGGCGGCAATGCGTTCGGAGCGTGCCACCAGCACCGTGCCGTCGGCGGGACGCACCTGCACCAGCGGCGACAGCAGTTGCTGCCACCACGGCTGGCGGACCTCCGGGTGGGTGGGCGCCTGCTCGGGCAGCAGTGCCAACTGCGTATTCCACTTGGCCAGCTGTTCGGCGGTCTCCGCGCGCACGCCCTGGCCCAGTGCATCGAGTGCGTTGCGTTCCTGGATCAGGGCTTGGCGCAGGTTGATGTAGTCCGGGCTGTCGATGCTTTCCAGTACGCCGGCGGCCAGTGCATACAGGCGACGCGCACCGTCCAGGTCGCCGGCAAAGCTCAGCCGCTGTGATGCCTGGCTGAGCAGCAACTCGGCCTCTTCGCGGCGCACGGCTTGGGCGCCCTGTCGCGAACTGTCTGCCAGACGGGCGAGGTTTTCTTCCAGTAGCGCATTGCGCTGCCCCAGCCCCAGCACTTCATCACGCAGCACGCGGTTGGTGGCCGCTGCGTCCTGGATGCTGCGCGCGTTGGCGCGTTGGTCACGCCGCAGGATGTCCAGGCTTTGTTGCAGGGCACCGAGATGTTGCGCTTCGGCGTTGCGTGCAAGCGCCGCCTGTTGCTGCTGCGCCTGCCAGCGGTCCCAGCCGAACCAGCCGGCCGCGCCAACGGCGACAAGCACAACCAGCAGCAGGATCCAGCGCAACGGACGGCGTGAAGCAACGGGGGAAACATCATTCATGGGGCACAACATCCTCGGCAGGCGTTGCACTGCCGGCAACAGGGCAGTGCGGTTGATGCCTGCAAAGCATCGCCCGCGCGGTGAATGCCTGCAAGCCGCCGCCGCTCAGGTTGTGGTTGTCCGTGCCGTGTGGATGGCAGCGGCGGCGCTGGCGACGAGCTGCGCAGGCAAGGGCCCTGCGGCGACATGGCATGAGGTGAATCCCAGTTCCCGTGCGAGATCCGCAAGTCGGGCGCTGGCAGCAACGACAGGTGCCTGCTGCCAGCGTGCCAGCAACTCCGCGGGAAGCTGCGGCAGCACGCTGCGCAATGCTTCACCGCTGCTGACCGCCAGTACCGTGCTGCCGCGCAAGGCCTGCAACCGGTCCAGCATGGCGCTGCCCAGCTGCAGGGGTACACGGTCATATACATCCACGCGCAGCAGCTGCGCACCGCGTGCCATCACCTGCGGGGCAATCATTCCACGTCCCCCCGGGGCGGTGACCAAGGCCACGCGCAGGCCCTGCAGGTCCTGCATCGCCGGCAGTGCCAGCAAGCCTTCGCTATCCATCCGGGCTGGCGCCTGCACCTGGCGGGCGCCGTGTCGGCGCAGTATCCGTGCCGTACCTTCACCCACTGCCACCACGCTGCCGGGTGCCAACGTCGACAGCGGCAGCAGCCGGGCCGCGGCCTGCGCGGCTGCCGGGCTGGTGAACAGCAGGCGGTCGCAGACTGCCGCCTGCTGCAGTTGTTCGCGGGTGGCGTCGTCGCCGCGCAGCACCAATCGCCAAGGCGAAAGCGCCACGGTGCGGGCGCCCTGGCGGGCGGCGGCACAGCGCAGCGCGTCGTGCTGGCCCTGCGGGCGCAGCGAGATCAGGTGCCAGGGCATGTCAGCCGGCACATAGGCGTGGCGGTTCATTCCATGCATTATGCGGGCGCTCTCCGTTTCCTGTTTGATTCCATGCCCGATACCCCCGATCACACCGCGCTGCTTGCGCACCTGCAGTCCACCTTGAACGCGATGCCGCCGGTACTGGCCATGGACATCCGTATCACCGGTTATGAAAACGGCGTGCTGAGCATCCAGGCCCCGCTCACCGCCAACGTCAACGACAAGGGCAATGCCTTCGGTGGCAGCCTGGCCTCGGTGATGACCCTGGCTGGCTGGGCGCTGGTCAGCCTGCGCCTGTCGCTGGCCGGCGAGCAGGCCGAGGTGTACGTGGCCGACAGCAGCATCCGCTACCGCGCGCCGGTCTACGGCGACCTGCAGGCGGCAGCCAGGGCGGCGCCGGATCAGGATTGGGACGACTTCCTGACGCTGTTCAGAAAGCGCGGGCGTGCGCGCGTGACCGTGCGCGCCGAGATTGCTGGCGGTGCCGCAGAACTGGAAGGGCGTTTCGTTGCCCTCAGCAAAGGCTAGGATTGGCCACCATCAAGGGGATGCCCATGTTTCGACGCCTGCTTTCATCCGTCGCTTTGTCCTTGCTGCTGGTTGCCGGTGCTGCCCAGGCCGGCGATGGCCCCAGCCGCAGCCAGCGCAACAAGCTGGTGCCCACCCAGGAAGCCTATGTGGCGGCGGTGCGCTGGAACGATTTCGATACCGCCGAAGGCTTCATCGACCCGGAATACCTCAAGTTGCAGCCGATCACCGACCTGCAGCGCGAGCGCTACCGGCAGGTGCAGGTGTCCTCTTACCGCGAGCGTTCCAACAGCGTGGCGGACGATGGCAGCATCGAACGCCGGGTGGAAGTGAGCGTGATCAACCGCAATACCCAGGCCGAGCGCACCGTGGTGGTCAAGGAACGCTGGCGCTGGGATGCGGAGGGCAAGCGCTGGTGGCAGGCTGCCGGCCTGCCGGACCTGTGGCAGGGCCAGTGAGCCCATTGGCTGCATTTTCCTTGGCTGTGCGACAATCCACGCCCGCTTATCGACCCGTGACCTGAGTGAATTACGAAGAGTTGCTGGCCTTCGCCGGCCGAAATCCGATGCTGTCGCTGGCCCTGGTCGGCCTTACCGTGGCCATCATCGCCACCGAAGTGGCGCGCCTGTTCCGTGGCTACAAGGGCCTCAAGCCGTCCGAACTGACCCACATGATCAATGCGGGCGGGGTGACGGTGATTGACCTGTCCACCAGCAGCGACTTTGAAAAGGGCCATATCGCGGGCAGCCGCAACGTGCAGCCGGCCCAGCTGACCCCGTCGCACAAGCTGCTGGCCACTGCCAAGCAGTCGCCGGTGGTGCTGGTGTGCCGCAGCGGCAATGCGTCGGCAACGGCGGCCAAGATGTTGAAGAAAGCCGGTTACGAGCAGGTTTACGTGCTGGAAGGCGGCTTGCCTGCCTGGCAGGCGGCGGATCTGCTGCTGGTGAAGGGCCGCGGCTGAGCAATAAGTTCTGTTCAGGCCTTGTATAGGCGGGCGACAGCCCCCATCGCTGGTCTGGTAACAATCCCAATCATTGAACAATCTGTTCTGGAGTCTTGAGAAATGTCCGAAGAGAACACCAACGGCGTAGCCCCGGCCGAAAACGCCAACGGCCCGGCTTTCACCATCGAGAAGATCTACGTCAAGGACGTTTCTTTCGAATCCCCGAACTCGCCGACGATCTTCAACGAGAACGTGCAGCCGGACCTGCAGCTGAACCTGAACCAGAAGGTGCAGCGCCTGTCCGAGACCGCTTTTGAAGTGGTGCTGGGCGTGACCCTGACCTGCAAGGCCGGCGACAAGACCGCCTATGTGGCCGAAGTGGAGCAGGCTGGCGTGTTCGGCCTGATCGGCCTGGACCCGCAGGCGATCGACGTGCTGCTGGGCACCCAGTGCCCGAACATCCTGTTCCCGTACGTGCGCACGATGGTGTCGGACCTGATCCAGGCTGGCGGCTTCCCGCCGTTCTACCTGCAGCCTATCAACTTCGAAGGCCTGTACGCCGAAACCCTGCGTCAGCGTCAGGCCCAGGGCGAGAACGCCTCGCTGGCCGACTCCGAGCCGGCCGGCAACGCCTGATCGGCGTTCGGTTTTCAGGATGAGTACGAACGACGCGGAAAAGGTCGCCGTTCTTGGCGCGGGGTCCTGGGGCACCGCGCTGGCCACCCTGTTGGCCCGGCACGGGTGTCAGACCGTGCTGTGGGGACGTGATGCCGCTGTAATCGAGGCGATTGACCAGCGTCATGAGAATCCCCGGTATCTGCCGGGGATTCCCTTGCCCGAATCCCTGCGTGCCAGCACCGACCTGGCGGCAACCGTCAGTGGTGCCAGCTGGATCCTGGTGGTAGTGCCTTCGCATGCCTTTGCCGAAACCGTGCGCGCGCTTGCGCCGCTGCGGCCGGCCGGGGCCGGCGTGGCTTGGGCGACCAAGGGCTTCGAGCCCGGTTCTGGTCGCTTTCTGCATGAAGTTGCGCGCGAAGTGTTGGGCGCGGACGTGCCGTTGGCCGTCGTCACTGGCCCGTCCTTCGCCAAGGAAGTGACCCTGGGCCTGCCCACCGCCATCACCGTGCACGGCGATGACGAGGCATTTTCCCAGCAGGTGGCCGATGCCATGCATGGCCCGGCATTCCGTGCCTACACCGGTGACGACATGGTCGGCGCCGAGTTGGGCGGGGCAATGAAGAACGTGCTGGCAGTAGCGACCGGCGTGGCCGATGGCATGCAGTTGGGCCTGAACGCCCGTGCCGGCCTGATCACCCGCGGTCTCAACGAAATGCTGCGGCTGGCTGCTGCCATTGGCGGCAAGCCGGAAACCCTGATGGGCCTTGCCGGCCTGGGTGACCTGGTGCTGACCAGCACCGGCGACCTGTCGCGCAACCGCCGCCTGGGTCTCGCGCTTGGCCGTGGCCAGAGCCTGCCGGATGCAGTGAAGGAAATAGGCCAGGTGGTGGAATCGGTGCAGACCGCCGATGAAGTCATGCGCCAGGCCGATCGCCATGGCATCGACCTGCCGATCTCCAAGGCAGTGCAGTCGGTGCTGCATGGCGAGCTGAGCCCCGCTGAAGGCCTGCAGCAACTGTTGGCCCGTGAGCAGAAGCCGGAATATCCGGACACGCTGTTCAAATAAGGATCGATACAGATGAAAGAAAAGCCCGGCGATGCCGGGTTTTTTTTGCCCCCTGCCTTTGGCGCAGCCAAGGGGAGGGCTGGGGAGGGGGTAGCGTTGGTAGTCGACGGGGTGGAGCCCCTGCCGAGCATGGCTCGGCACTACCAGATCAAACAGCGCCGAGCGCAAGAAAGAAGTCAGGCTGGGGGGACCGGGCTTCCCACGGATTGAAGAAAAGCCCGGCGATGCCGGGCTTCTTTGCCCCCTCCCTTTGGCGCAGCCAAGGGGAGGGCTGGGGAGGGGTAGCTTTGGCGGTTGACCGGGTGAAGCCTCTGCCGAGCTTGGCTCGGCACTACCGGATCACACAGCGCCGAACGCAAAAAAAGAAGCCCGGTCGGGGAGGACCGGGCTTCCAGCGGCGCGGGGGAGAGAGAGCACGCGCCGTACAACACCACTAACTTTTTGTTTCTATTCGGCTTACCAGGTGAAGCGCGGGCCGACGAACCATTCCTTGTCGCCAGCCTTGGCCAGCTTCACTTCGCCGCTCAGGCCCCAGTTCTGGTTGAACTTGGCGGTGGCGCCCACGCGGCCGTAGAACTCGCCGTCCGGGTTCACGCCGTGCTTCTTGCTGTAGTCCTCGTAACCGGCCAGGGCATAGCCCTCGAAGTTCGGGGTGAAGGCAGTGCGCACGCCTACTTCAGCGCTGTAACCATTGAAGGTCAGGCCGTAGTCCGGATCGAACTTCTGGTATGCAGCGCGGGCGAGCAGGTCGGTGTTCGGGGCCACGGTGTAGTTGTAGCCAACACCCAGGCGCCACTGGTCGACATCAACGTTGCCGCGGTCGGTTTCCTGAGCGTTGTACTCACCGAAGATGTGGAAGTTCGGGTGCACCGCAACCGAGCCCTTCAGGGCCCAACCATCGGCGTCGCCGCCCTTGGTGTCGGTGTTCACGTAACCGCCTTCCACGTAGTTGTAGGACAAGCCATCAGCGGCCGAGGCAGCGAACGGCAGAGCGGCCAGCAGGCCCAGGGCGATCAGGGAAGTCTTCATTTCGGCTAGTACCTTTTTATTTTTGGTTTGGTCTGGCGGGAGGGGGGGGTGAAAACGTTTCCCGCTTCGACAGTTGTGAATTATCCGTTAGCCAACGGAATCCACCCTGAATACCAAACTGAGCAGTACATAAATTGGGCATGCCAAATGGGAACTTCTCGTCTGTACCTTGGTTACAGCCCGCTACGGCGCCTTCATTACGGGCAGACGGGTCTGCCCGAGTTGGTTTCCAATGCCTCTGAAGGCGTACGGCCTCCGCTCAATCAACGCTGGCCAGCTGCTGGCGGGCCCAGCGCTGCAGGGACTGAAGCACCGCGGTCAATCGCTTCTGGGTGGCCGCGTCGTAGTGACCGCTGTCGGCGTCGAAAACGCGCGCGGCATCGCGAACGAACAGCATCGGTGCCGGCATCACCAGCGAGCCGGTGGCTACAAGGGCTTGGCGCAGCTGCGCCTGGGCCAGGCGCGTGCCCCAGGCACCGGGGGTCGCGCCGATGATGGCGATCGGCTTGCCGGCCAGCACTTCCTGGCCATCGGTGGTTTTGCGCGAGAGCCAGTCAATGGTGTTCTTCAGTACGCCCGGCAGTGATTGGTTGTATTCGGGCGTGGCGATCAGCACTGCATCGGCGGCCGCGATCGCGGCACGCAGGCGACGCACGCCGTCCGGGCCGGCCGGGTGTTCCTTCTCCAGGTCCTCATCGAAAAGCGGCACGTCGGCGATGCTGTCGTACACGGTCAGCTGAATGCCATCCGGAACGGCGAGGGCAGCGGTTTCCAGCAGGTGCCGGTTGTAGCTGTTGCGGCGCAGGCTGCCGGCGAAGGCGAGAATCTGCAGGTGGCGGCTGTCGTTGGACATCGGGTTTCCTGTGGTGGTGGGTCAAAGCAGAAGCAGGCAGGCACTGGCCAGCAAGGCCAGCCCCATGATGCGGTCGACACGGCGACGCAGGCCAGGGTTGCGCAGATGCGTCGCCAGCTGCTGGCCGAGCAAGGCCCAGAGCAGCAGGCTGGCGGTGGGAATCAGCAGGAACAGCGGTATCAGCCAAGCCAGCGTCTGCACCATGCCCAGCGGTGGAAAAGCCGCTACCAACGACAGCGCCATCACCCAACTCTTGGGATTGAGGAACTGGAAGCAGAACAGGCCGGTTATCCCGGCAGGAAGCGCCGCGCTGGCGTGCTCGTCGCCGCGTGCATGCAGCAGGCGCAGGCCCAGCCATCCCAGGTAGAGGGCGCCGGCTACCGCGATGAAGGTGCGCGCCAGCGGCCACGCCGATGCACTGGCGCCAACGGTGGTTGCTACCCCCAGCAGGGTGACGCCACCAAGGACGATGCCAAGGATCGACGGCCAGGCTGCGGCGATGCCGCCCTGGGCGGCGGTGCGCAACACCACCAGATTGTTGGGTCCGGGACTGAGGGTGGCGACCAGCAGGAGTCCGCTGGCGGCGATGAGTGCGCTAAGCAACATGATGTCGGGGTCGGGTGGCGTGGTGAGTGAAGTGTCCCGGACCAGGCTGGTGCCTGATCGAACCAGTACGGTCTACCATTGAGACCATGAAGTCATTGCCATTGAATGCGTTGCGGGCGTTTGCGTTGGTTTGCGCGCAGGGAGGTGTCCGGGCTGCCGCGCGGGAACTGGGCGTATCCCATTCCTCCGTGAGCCGTCACCTGGCCGAGCTGGAAGCGTGGATGGGTGCGCCGCTGTTTGAACGGGGCACGCGCACATGGACGCCAACGCCGCACGGCGCTGCGCTGGGCCAGCGCCTGCTGCTGCAATTGCAGGACATGGTCGACGCCACCGCCGCGGCGCGTGAGACGCAGTCGCTGTTCTCGGTGACGATCAGCGTCGCGCCGTCCTTTGCCGCGCGCTGGTTGCTGCCGCGGTTGCCGGCGCTGGAGCGTGCGCATCCCCGCATTGCGCTGTCGGTTCTGGTCAATCAGCGCCTGGATGCGTTGGCCGATGGCGTCGATCTGGCGGTGAGGATGGGGACGGGGCCCTGGCCCGGTCTGGAATGCGAACCACTGATGGATGAAGTGCTGTTTCCTGTTGCCAGCCCCGGCTTCTGCCAGGCCATGGACGTGGGCACAGACCCCGTTTGCCTGCACGCATTGCGCCTGCTGCATGATCGCGATCCGGCGGCCAGTTGGCGGCGCTGGTCGGATGTGCATGGGCCGGCAGGATTGCAGGTAACGGACGGACCGCGGCTGGCATCGTCGGATCTGGTATTGCGCGGTGCCGAACTGGGACAAGGTGTGGCATTGGCACGCGGGCGATTGGCTGCAGATGCACTTGCAGGCGGTGCATTGGTCCGTCCGTTCGGACAACACGAAGTCCGCCTGGCCAATGCCTACTGGATCGTGCGCCCGCCGCGCAGCACCGCCAATGCATCGCGTCGTCATGCCGTGGCCACGGTGATTGCATGGCTGCGGGAGCAGGCGGGCTGAGCACCTGCGGGCATCGCAGTGCACGGTGCTGCAACACTGTGATGACCGAGCTATTGCCGGCTTTCGTCCAGCGGCGCTGATTCGTGTGCGGCAGCCACGTTATGATGTGCGCGTTAGCCAGCCTTCCGTGCCAGCCAACGGTTGATTACACGGAGAACGTGTCTGGTCATGCACGGACGTAGCCTTTCCATCGCGATGCGCGTGCGCCGCGTTGGGCACATCGCGCTAGTGCGGGAGCGCCGGTGAACCGCCCGGCCTCGCGTCTCGTCGAGCGCTTTCTTGCCCTCTATGACGAACTTGCGCGCCACCTGCAGCGCCGCACCGGTAGCCGTGAGCGTGCCGAGGATGTCATGCAGGACACCTACATGCGCTTGCTCGATGCCGACGCCCGCAACGAAGACGCACGCATCCAGGATGGTCGTGCCTTCATCTACCGGGTTGCCAGCAACCTGGCCATCGATGCGGTGCGGCGCGAACAGCGGACCCAGGGTTACGGTGAGCCGGAAGCTTCGCTGCCGGATCCTGGCCCGGGGCCGCAACAGCATGCGGTGGGCAACGAACAACTGCGCCGGCTGGATCGCGCGCTGCGGCAGTTGCCGCCCAACAGCCGCCTGGCGCTGCTGATGTTCCGCGTCGACGGCCTTACCCACGCGCAGATCGCGCGCAGGCTGGGGGTTTCCGAAAGCATGGTGGCCAAGTACATCGGTCAGGCGCTGCGCCATTGCCGGAGCCAGTTGCAGAAAGAATGATCATTGCCGCGCCGGCTGCTGCAAGTTTGGTGCGGTCCATTCGTCTACAAGGTGTGGGGTGTGATTCCCACTGCCCACACCATCGCGCAGCCCTTGATGCCACGCCTCCATGCCTGACAGATTCCGTTCCCGAAACAGCGTCGTCGACGACGAAGCCATCGATTGGCTGGTGCGCCTGGGCGGCACACCCAGTGCCGACGAGCGCCAGGCTTTCAGCCAATGGTGTGCGCGTTCGCCCGCCCATCGCCAGGCGTGGCATCAAGCCGAAAGCTTGCTGCAAGCGGTCGCCGATACCGAGCTTGCGCGTGAGCACAAGCAACTGGTGCGGGTATTGGCCGCATCGCCGGCGCGCGGCATCAGCCGGCGGGGGCTGCTGCTGGGTGGCGTTTCCGCCGCTGCGTTGGCCGGGGCAGGGGTGTTGGGGCTAAGCGGTACGGTGCTTGCGGACCAGCGCACCGCCCCTGGGCAACGCCTGCAATTGGCCTTGCCTGATGGCTCCCGGGCTTGGCTCAACACTGCCAGTGCGGTGTCGATGCAGTTTGGTGCAAGGCAGCGACAGCTGGCACTGGATGCCGGTGAGCTTTTCGTGGAGGTAGCGGCGGCGGGCCCGCTGCCGTTCACCGTGAATGCGCGCGATGGGCAACTGCGTAGTCGCGACGCCCGGTTCTCATTGCATCAACGCGGGGGGCATAGCGTGTTGACGGTGCTCTCCGGAGTGGTCGAACTCAGCGCGATCGCCGGCACGATGACCCTGGCCGCCAATCAGCGCCTGGTGTTCAACAACAGCGTGCTTGGCCTGCTGGAAAGCGTGGACGCGGCTGCAGCCACGGCGTGGATCCGCGGCAAGCTGATCTTCAACCAGCAGGCGCTGCAGGACATCGCGCTGGAGCTGGAACGCTATCTGCGCGGTCGCGTGGTGGTGGTGGGGGATCGGCTGCAGCAGTTGCGCCTGAGTGGGGTGTTCGCGCTGGATGACCTGCCTGCGCTGCTGCGCGCAGTCGCGGCACTGGCCGATGCTGAACTGGTGAACCTGCCGCTGCTGCATGTGATTCGCTGAGTGCAGCACCGGCCTGTGCGGTCGGTGGACTGTACCCGGCGGAATTCCTGACAAAGAATTCGTGGTTTGGCGGTGCAAGTTTTGCCGTGTCGGTCCGTCTATAGGAATGAGAGTCGTTCTCATCAACCCCGTGGCCCTCAGGGCTGCGGAACTCCTTCCAGACCGACAGGAACCATGCGCTCCCTTTCCCTCCCCGGCCGCCGGCCCCTTCTGCTGTCCTCCCTGGCCGCCAGCATCCTGCTGGTGGTCATCACGCCGGTACTGGCCCAATCATCGAGCACATCCACGCCGGCGGCGGTGAATCTGCAATTGGCCGCGCAGCCGATGGATGTGGCTTTGACCCGCCTTGCCGATCAGGCCGGCATCCGCATCCTGTTTGCGTCCGATGACGTGGGCGGCATGCAGGCTGCTGCCTTGTCCGGTCGTTACAGCGTGGACCAGGCATTGGCCACCGTGCTGGCCCGGACCGGATTGACAGGCGAGGTTGGCTTGGCATCGCGTGCGTGAAGGCTATAAGGTCGAGGCCCTGGCGATCAACAACCGCCTGCGCGGTCTGCTGGCGGAGTTCGGTGTGGTGATTGCCCTTGGTGACGCGGCGCTGCGCAGCGCGCTGCAGAACCAGAATGTGATCGGTAAGTTGCCTGCGATAGTGCACTTGCTGCTGAGTGAGCTGTACCAACATTGGCAACAGGTGCGGCAGCGGCTGGAAGCATGCGAAGCAGCTATAGCCGCACATGCCAAAGCGGATGTGTACTGCACGCGCGTTCAACGAATTACCGGCGTCGGCCCACTGACGGCCGACGCAATAGTGGCCAGCATCGCCAAGGGGCGGGAGTTCAAGAACGGCCGACAGCTATCAGCATGGTTGGGCCTTACACCTACCCAGCATTCCAGCGGGGGCAAGCAACGGCTGGGCAAGATCAGTTGTCGTGGCGATTGCTATCTACGCACGCTATTGATCCAAGGCGCACGCAGTAGTCTGCAACGGGCCAAGGCGGTGAGCGTGGAGCGATCCACGCCCGAGCAGATCTGGATGCGCGATCTGGCCAGCCGCCTGCCGTTCGGCAAAGTATTGGTTGCTATCGCCAACAAGCATGCGCGGCAGATATGGGCGATGCTTGCGCATGATGAAAACTACGATGCAGATGCGTGGCTCAGGCATCCAATGGTGCAGCGGCAACGAAAGCGCAGTGAGCTCACGGTTGCGACTTGATTGATCACTTCAGCATTCTTTTACGTGTTCAACGCCAGAGCGAGAAGGTAACAAGCGGTCAGACCGCCCCGAAGAGAGCTTGACTAACAAGATGGCGCCACCACATGCCCGGCTGATCCCCGGTCATGGGCGAATCCGATGAATGAGAGAGGCCTTCGGGTGCGGTTTTTACTCTGGTCCGGATCAGCAACAGCGATCCAACAAGACCGATTACGGAAGTGCAGTCTGGCAATGCTTGGAATGCCTGGCGAACTGGCGAACGGTGGTAACGGTACAACAACAGAGGATGCGTTTATGCCTCACGCGAAAGGCAAGGACATCATGCGCCCGGAGTTGACGGGAAGCTCCTTACGGAATTGTTAGGCGCCATACGGTGCTGGTGCCTGCTTGCAAACCATTACCTCATCA
>NZ_DAMBEF010000063.1:0-14131 GCF_032061965.1 Stenotrophomonas sp.
GATCAGGAACTGCACCAGGATGTTGCGCATCCCGTAGAAGCTGAACCGCTCGCAGCCCTCGTTACCGATGATGTAGGGGATCTGGCGGGGCATCCGCCCCTGCGGGGCGGGCGGTGCTGCTACGTGGCTGGTCGTCATCTGCGGGCGATCCGTAAATACAAAGGTTGCAAGCGTAACCCATCATGCCGCCTTCACGTCGATGCAATTGACAGAAAAACCTTACACATCAACGCTGATTAACCCTACTCAGCAACCGTCCACGAATCTTAGACAGAGCTCAGAATAAGATGAGTCAACCTCTCCAGGACCGTTGCGATGTTGCGTTGGGGCTGTTTCGGACTGCTGGTGCTCTCGTTCTCTGTCCTGGCCGAGGCCCCAGCGCCGGTGCTGAAGATCGCCAATCTCCGGCTGCCACCGGCCGGTGAGGTATGGGCGGGCAATCGTGAGCGCATCGCCGCGCTGATCCAGGACCTGCAGGCCGACGTCATCGTGGTGCAGGACGTGCGCCAGGCCAGTGACAGCTCCAATCCGGCGTGCTGGCTGGGTACGCGCATCAAGTACAGCTGCGACTTCATCAGCGCCGACCGGCCCAGCCAGGCCCAACGCCGTGGCAATGCCGTGCTGACCCGCCTCACCGCCCTGGAAGATGGCATCACCCTGCTGCATGGTGACCAAAACCCCGCCGTCGCGGGCATGCAGCGGCTGCAACTGCAGCGCGCGCGCCTGAACGTGTATGCGGCCAGCATGCGCCCGTCCGACAACACCACCATCGTCCGTGGTCACCAGGCCGCCGATCTGCGGGCCTGGATGGATGCGACCAGTCAGACCTTGCCTTCCCTGGTGGTCGGCGACTTTGCAGCCCCAACCGACGAACTGGTGCGCCAGCTTCCCGGCTTCCAGCCTGCGCGGCGCAACCCGAGCGTACGCCGCAATGAGGGCCGCGCCGCCAATCCTGACGAGCATGGCCTTGACGTGCTGTACCAGGTTCGCAGCTTTGCTGACATCACCCAGCAGGCGGTCGAACTGACTGAGCCTGACGATCAAGCCGGCCCACTACGCTTGGGCATGATGGCCACCCTGCGGGTGACCCGGGTCGTGCCCGAGCCCGCAGATCCACCGGAGCCGGAACCGGGGATGCTTTAAGCCCCCGCCAATTTGGGCGTGCGCTTGTCTGGTCGCCTCGGTGTCGCCCAGAGAGAGGCCCGCCTCCCACTCTTACCCGGGCTACATCTTGGGCACGAAACAGAAAAAGCCGGGCAACGCCCGGCTTTTTCCTTCCTCATGACTGGCCGTAGCTACCCGCCAGTCACCGCACTCAGGCGATGGCTTCCTGGTAACGACGCTCGACTTCATTCCAGTCGACGACGTTGAAGAACGCGCCGATGTATTCCGGGCGACGGTTCTGGTACTTCAGGTAGTACGCGTGTTCCCACACGTCCAGCGCCAGGATCGGAGTATTGCCGTCCATCAGCGGGCTGTCCTGGTTGGCCGAGGACTCGACGACAACCTTCTTGTCCGGGGTCACGCTCAGCCATGCCCAGCCGCTGCCGAAACGGGTCAGCGCAGCCTTGGTGAAGGCTTCCTTGAACTTCTCGAAGCCGCCCAGCTGCGACTCGATGGCCTTGCCCACGTCACCGACCGGCTGGCCGCCGCCGTTGGGCGACATCACCGTCCAGAACAGCGAGTGGTTGGCGTGGCCGCCACCGTTGTTGCGGACCGGGCCCTGCAGGTTCTCCGGCAGCGACTTGGTCTTCTTTACCAGCTCTTCAACCGGCAGGTCGGCGTACTCGGTGCCTTCCAGCGCTGCATTGACGTTGTTGATGTAGGTCTGGTGGTGCTTGGTGTGGTGGATTTCCATCGTGGCCGCATCGATATGCGGTTCGAGGGCGTCATAGGCGTAGGACAGCTTGGGAAGGGTGTAGGCCATGAGGGATCTCCTTTAGATACCTGATATTGCATCCGGCCGAAAAACCGGACGCTGCGGTATGAATGGTAGGGACGAACCATCAACTTACCAAGGGTGATGTAAAGGAAACTTTGTCCCGCCATCGGTCCAGCGACGGAATCACCTGCAACTGTGCTGCTGTTGTTACTGCACCGTGAAACAACGGCACTGAACCGGCCATTCAACAAACACAGGCCACTGGGCTGATAATCGGGGTCCGTTTCCAAGCTCCTGCCGCTGCCAATGCGTAAGCCCTTACTTCTTGTTGTTGCCATCGTCCTGCTGGTTGCGGGCCTGTGGGGAATGCGTGTTGTGCAGCAACCGCCACCGCCACAATTCGCGCCCTCGCTCACCCAGGGTACGGATGTGGCCGCTGCCCCGGCCGCGCTGCCCGATGCTGGCCGCAAGCAAGCAGATCCGTTACCGGCCTTCCTGCCGGCGGAGGCGCGTCAGACCATTGCCTTGATCCAGCGCGGCGGCCCCTACCCGCACAAGCAGGACGGCAGCGTGTTCGGCAACCGCGAACGCCAGCTGCCGCAGCGCCCACGCGGTTACTACCACGAGTACACCGTCGACACCCCGGGACTGAACCATCGCGGCGCCAAGCGCATCGTTACCGGTGGCGACCCGCCGGAAGCCTGGTACTACACCGACGACCATTACGACAGCTTCCGTAGCTTTGAAGTACCTGCGGCTGGAGAACGCCATGAGTGACAGCGGTTTCGACATGGGTCTTGAAGATGCCAGCCAGGCCGGCGTGTACGGCGTCGGCGACGGCGATCTGGGCGGCTTGGCAGCGGCCGCGCGTGATGCAGGCCTCAAGGTGCTGCGTATCGATCTTGAAGAGTGCGCCGACAAACGCACCCTGTTGATGCGTATCGGCACGCAGCTGGATTTTCCGCCAGGCTGGAGCCGCAACTGGGATGCGCTGTCCGACGCCCTGCGCGATATGTCATGGCTGCCGGCCAACGGCTATGCCCTGCTTTTCAGCCAGGCCGGAGATCTGCGTGGCGCCAGCCCGGCGGACTTCGACACCCTGCTGGATGTCCTGTCGGAAGCCTCAACCCGTTGGGCCGAGGACAAGGTGCCGTTCTGGGCCTTCTTCGAGTTGCCGCAGGGTGGAGAGGAAGACGCCGGAGACGAAGAAGAGTGATTCAGCGTGCGGCCTGCAGCCATTGCGCCAGGCCGCCCAGCTGCTGGGCCTGCACCTTGTCCACGATAGGTGCCAATTTGCCCAGGTCATCCGGCGCATAACCCCCGGCACGGTAGCGCCAACTTACGCGGGTAGCCTGGCCTTCCGCCTGCAGCGTCCATTCGGCCACCCCCTGCAGGCCCATGCCCTGCATCGGCCCCAAGCCGCCAACCATGCGCAGGGTCTTCTCCGGGTCAACGAACACGACCTGCAGATGTTGGGCTTGCTTTGCGCCGCCGATCTCGCAGAAACAGCCACCGGCACGGGCATCGATGGAGAGCGTGGCCTCCTTGCCCCACCAGCTGTGGTCTTTCGGCCACCATTGGTCGATATCAGCTGTCATCGCCTGCCATACGTGTGTCGGTGAAGCTGCGATCACGACGCTGTTCTCAACGGTGAAGCCAGCTGCGCTCGAATCCTTGACCTCTGCCTGGGCAGGCAGCACAAATGCCGCAGCAAGCAACACGAGGGGGGTAAGCGTGCGGTGCATGGTGCTTCCTTCTGGGTGCGGCGAATGAGGCCAGCATGCTAGGTGTCCCAGGGGGCCGGCAAGTCCGCGGTTCGATGCAGCCCGCCTCCCCGGAACAGGCAGTTACACCTGCAGCTTCACTACAGGCGAGGAAGCAGGCACCGAGGCCGGCCCCTTCAACTCGATGGTGTTGCCATCCGGATCGCGGAAATACAACGACATTCCATCGCCTTCCGCACCGAAGTTGACTTCGGCTGCCGCCAACGGCGTTGCACCATGCGCGGACAGATACGCAAGCAAGCCCGCTTCATCGAAGGGTTCGATGCGCAGACACAGATGATCGAGGTTGCGCGCCTCCGGCCCGGGACCGGCACCACCGCGTGCACCCAGGGCCCCCTCAAGACTGATCAGGTCGATCATCGATGTGCCCGCGCGCAGATGCACCAGGCCCAGATGTTCGCGCCGCCGTACCACCTCGCAGCCCAGCACGGTTGAATAGAACGCGATGCTGCGCTCCAGGTCACGGACCCGGAACACAACATGATCAATACGTTCCAGCTTGAACGGTCTTTCCATCATCGCCTCGCAGCATCCGTGGATACCATCCTGCCGCCCCGTTGCGGGACGGCAGGTGAAGCAACGCCCTGACCCTCACTGATGGCTCAGGCGTCCAGTTCCTGCCAGCGTGCGTAGGCGGCATCCAGCTCGGCCTGCACCTTGGTCAACTGTTGGGTGTGGGCGGTTACCTCGGCGCTCGACCGGGTATAGAACGAGGGATCGTTCATCGCCGAAGTCAGGCCTTCCACGTCCAGCTCCAGCTGCTCGATCTTCGCCGGCAGCTGCTCCAGTTCGCGCGCATCCTTGAAGCTCAGCTTGCGCTTGTTGGCAGCAGCGGGAACCGGCGCCGGGGCGGCAGCGGCTGCCGCAGGGGCCGCCGTTGCAGACGCCTTGGCGACCGCCATCGCCGTCTGCGTTGGCGCCGGGCGCTGGCGCAGCGAGTCGCTGTAACCGCCGATGTAATCGCCCACCTTGCCCTCGCCTTCCAGCACCAACGTGGAGGTCACCACGTTGTCGAGGAAGTCACGGTCATGGCTGACCAGCAGCAGGGTGCCGGTGTAGTCGGCCAGCAGCTCTTCCAGCAGCTCCAGCGTTTCCACGTCCAGATCGTTGGTCGGTTCGTCCATCACCAGCAGGTTGGACGGCTGCGCGAACAATTTGGCCAGCAGCAGGCGGTTGCGCTCACCACCGGACAGGCGGGTGATCGGCGCGCGCGCGCGTTCCGGGGTGAACAGGAAGTCCTGCAGGTAGGCATGCACGTGCTTGCGCTTGCCATTGAGGTCAATGAAGTCCGCGCCTTCGGCCACGTTCTCGATCGCGCTCCAGTCCTCGCGCAGGGTGGCGCGGTACTGGTCGAAATAGGCGATCTGCAGGTTGGTGCCCTGGCGCACTTCGCCGCTGTCCGGCTGCAGGTCGCCCAGCAGCAGCTTGAGCAAGGTGGTCTTGCCACTGCCGTTGGGGCCGATCAGGCCAATGCGGTCGCCACGCAGGATGGTGGTTTCAAAATCCTTGACCATCACCCGCTCACCGAAGGCGAAGGAGATGTTCTTGATGTCGATGACCTTCTTGCCGGAGTTCTCGGCACCGGCTGCTTCAAGCTTGACGTTGCCGCTCAGCTCGCGACGCTGGCTACGCTCGTTGCGCATCGCCTTGAGCCGGCGCACGCGGCCTTCGTCGCGGGTACGACGGGCCTTGATGCCCTGGCGGATCCACACTTCTTCCTGTGCCAGCAGCTTGTCGAAGCGGGCGTTTTCCTGCGCCTGTGCGTTGAGGCGCTCTTCGCGGCGGCGCTCGTAGTTGTCCCAGTCGCCCGGCCAGCTGGTGACCTGGCCGCGGTCGATCTCAACGATGCGGGTAGCCAACGCACGCAGGAAGCGACGGTCATGGGTGACGAACACCACGCAGCCGTTCCAGCCCTTGAGGAAGGTTTCCAGCCAATCGATGGCTTCGATATCCAGATGGTTGGTCGGCTCGTCGAGCAGCAGCACGTCCGGGCCGGCGACCAGCGCACGCGCCAGCAGCACGCGGCGCTTCATGCCGCCAGACAGGCGGCCGAATTCGGCGTCGCCATCCAGGTCGAGCTTGGTCAGGGTTTCCTCGACGCGCTGGTCCAGACCCCAGCCATCGGCGGCATCGATCTTGGCCTGCACATTGCCCATCGCCTCGCCGTCGAACACCTCGGCATGGCTCAGGCGATGGAATTCGGCCAGCCAATGGCCGAGTTCGCCCAGGCCATCGGCGACCACGTCGAACACGCTGCCGGCTGCGCCATGCGGCACTTCCTGCTCGAGCCGGGTGACGCGCACGCCCTGCTGCACGCGCACCTCGCCGTCATCGGGCTTGAGCTCGCCAGCCATCAGCTTCATGAGAGTGGATTTGCCGGCGCCGTTGCGGCCGATCAGGGCGATACGCTCGCCAGTCTCGATCGACAGTTCGGCTTTTTCCAGCAACAACGGGCCGCCGACGCTGTAGTCGACGTTCTGCAAGGTAATCAAAGGCATGGGCGTATTGTACGGGCTATGGCGCCCGGCCGGCGCTCAATCGTCGGTAAACACGTCCACAGGCAGCCCCAGCAGTTGGCGCAGGCTGTCCGGCACCCGCTTGCCCGGATGGCGCACTGCCCACAGTTGGCGTTGCAAGCGCGGCAACGGCGTGGCCAGCTCGCGCAACTTGCCCAGCTCGATCAGGTCCGCCACGGCATGGCGCGACAGACAGGCCAGGCCCAGTCCTGCCACCGCCCCCTGCTTGATCGCTTCGGTGCCGCCCAGCTGCAAGACCGCATCAAAGCCATGCAGATGTGGCAGCAGCGCCTGCTCCGCCGCCTCGCGCGTGCCGGAGCCTGGTTCGCGCAACAGCCAGCAGGCCTGCCGCAGCTGTTGCAGATCCGCCCCCGCCCGCAGCGCAGCTGCATGGGGATGCCGGTCGCCGAACACGATGATCAGCTCATCGCGCTGCCATTGCGCCACCTCCAGCCCCGGCTCGTGATTGGGACCCTCGATCAGTCCGACATCCACCTCCAGCCGTTGCACCGACTGCACGACTTCACGCGTGTTGCCGATCACCAGATCAACCTGGGCGTGCCGGTTGTGTTCCTGCAGGGTGGCGATGCGAGCAGGCATCAGGTAGTTGCCGATGGTCGTACTCGCGCCGACCCGCCAGCGGACCGGCGTGTTGGCGCTGAAACGGCGCTCGATATCTGCCATGCCGGCCAGCAGGGCCTTGGCTTCGGGCAGCAAGGCCCGCCCTTGACCATTGAGCAGCAATCGCCGACCAATGCGATCAAACACCGGCTGACCCAACTGGCCCTCCAGCTCGTTCAGGGCGGCGCTCACAGCTGACTGAGACAGGCCAATGGCGGCACCGGCCGCCGTGGTCGTTCCGGCGTCGGCAATGGCAGCGAATATCTCGAGCTGGCGCAGGGAAAGGTGCACAACCTACCCATAAAATTGGTTGAATTTACGAATAGTATCCGTTTTACAGCTGATTACACGAAGGCCACGATGGGCCACCCTCTCATAACCCATCGTCATGAACACCGCCACACAAGGGCTGGAGCAGCCCACACCGCAGCGCCTCCCCGGCCTGATCCTGACCGCCACCATCGCCGGGCTGTCGATCTGGGCAGCTACCTTGCCCTGGCTGCAAGCGCACGGCATCAGCGCGCTGACACTGGCCATCGTTGCCGGCATCGTCCTTGGAAATACCGCCTACACCCGTCTGGCACCGCGGGCGGCCACCGGCGTTGGCTATGCCAAGGCCACCCTGCTGCGCGCCGGCATCGTCCTGTACGGCCTGCGCCTGACCCTGCAAGACATCGGCCAGGTAGGCGCCACCGGCGTGGTGATCGATGCCTTGGTGCTGTGCTCGACGTTTGCACTGGCCTGGTGGCTGGGTACCCGAGTACTTGGTCTGGACCGCAATTCGGCCCTGTTGATCGGTGCCGGCAGCTCGATCTGTGGCGCTGCTGCGGTGATGGCGACCGAGCCGGTGGTCAAAGGACGCGCCGAGCAGGTTGCCGTAGCCGTGGCCACGGTGGTCGTGTTCGGCACACTGGCGATGTTTCTGTATCCGCTGTTGTACCAATGGGGCGTCAGCGCCGGCTGGATGCCCCTGGATGAAACCGGCTTCGGTGTTTTTACCGGCGCTACCGTGCATGAGGTTGCCCAGGTGGTGGCCGCTGGGCGCGCGATCAGCGAGCCTGCTGGCGACGCCGCCGTCATCACCAAGATGGTCCGGGTGATGATGCTGGCGCCATTCCTGGTTGGCTTGTCGGCGCTGCTTGCGCGCGGGGAAAGCAAGGCAACCGGGCAACGCTCCGCCATTACCATTCCCTGGTTCGCATTCGGCTTCGTTGCGATGGTGGCGTTCAACTCCCTGCAATTGTTGCCCGCCTCGCTGGTCAAGCTGCTTGTAGATCTCGACACCGTGCTGCTGGCGATGGCGATGGCTGCGCTGGGGCTGACGACACACGTCTCGGCGCTGCGCCAGGCCGGGGCCAAGCCCATGCTGCTGGCCGTGCTGCTGTTCGTCTGGCTGCTGGGCGGCGGGATGCTGATCAATCTCGGGGTTAGGGCGCTGATGTGAGGCTGGGCGCGCTGCGCTGACTACAGGACGGCAGTAGCCGATGCGCTCCCCGCTGAGGTTCCCTGCCTTCGCGGCGCGTCCCTTCTCCCGCAAACGGAGAACGGACGCGCCTGGCAGGCACAGCTGCCCGGCATCTGCGAAAATGCGCCATGACTGACTTTTCCTCCCTGCCGCTGTCGCCGGCACTCGCACCTGGCATCGACGCGCTGGGCTATACCTCGATGACGCCGGTACAGGCGCTGGCCCTGCCGCCGATCCTGGAAGGCCGCGACGTGATCGCGCAGGCCCCCACCGGCAGCGGCAAGACCGCCGCCTTTGGCCTGGGCCTGCTCAACCGGCTCGACCTGTCCATCAGCCGCACCCAGGCGCTGGTGCTGTGCCCTACCCGCGAACTGGCTGACCAGGTCGGCAAGCAGTTGCGCAAGCTGGCCACCGGCATCCCCAACCTCAAGCTGCTGATCCTCACCGGCGGCATGCCGCTGGGCCCGCAGTTGGCCTCGCTGGAAGCCCATGACCCGCAGGTCGTGGTCGGCACCCCTGGCCGCGTGCAGGAACTGGCACGCAAGCGCGCGCTGAACCTGGGCCAGGTTCGCACCTTCGTGCTGGACGAAGCCGACCGCATGCTCGACATGGGCTTTGAAGAGCCGATCCGCGAGATCGCCGGGCGCACCCACAAGGACCGCCAGAGCCTGCTGTTCTCGGCCACCTTCCCCGAGGAAATCCGCGAGCTGGCCCGCGCCCTGCTCAACGAGCCGGTCGAAGTCACCATCGATGGCCAGGCCGAGGCGCCGGCGATCCAGCAGCTGTTCTTTGAAGTGGAGCCAGCCAACCGCCAGAAGGCACTGGGCGGCCTGTTGCTGAAGTACACGCCCGAATCGGCGGTGGTGTTCTGCAACACCCGCAAGGACGTGGACGAAGTAGCCAATTCGCTGCGCCAGTTCGGCTTCTCCGCGCTGGCCCTGCACGGCGACATGGAACAACGCGACCGCGATGAAGTGCTGATGCAGTTCTCCAACCGCAGCTGCAACGTGCTGGTCGCCAGCGACGTAGCCGCGCGCGGCCTGGACGTGGAAGACCTGGCAGCCGTGGTCAACTACGAGCTGCCTACCGATATCGATACCTACCAGCACCGTGTCGGCCGTACAGGCCGCGCCGGTCGCAACGGTCTGTCGATGAGCCTGGTCGCCGGCCGCGAGCGCAACCGCGCCGATGCGCTGGAAGCGCAACAGGGCAATCCCTTGAATTGGCAGAAGACCCCGCTGGCCACGGCACGCCCGGCAGAATTGCCGCAGGCGGCGATGACCACCCTGCGCATCGACGGCGGCAAGACCGACAAGCTGCGGGCTGGCGACATCCTTGGCGCGCTGACCGGCGATGCCGGGCTGTCGGCCAAGGCCATTGGCAAGATCGATATCTTCCCTACCCGTTCCTATGTCGCCATTGCCCGTGAGCAGGTTGGCAAGGCGTTGGCGCGGCTGGAAGCGGGCAAGATCAAGGGCAAGCGGTTCCGCGTACGCAAGATGTGAGCACGCTTCGTAGCGCAGGGTCATGCTCCGCTGGGGCTTTACCGGCGAAGCCTCCGCCGAGCATGGCTCGGCACTACAGATGGAAGACGGCGCTTTTGGCGCCGTCTTTTGTTTTAGCTGCAGGCGTAGCCCGGGCAAGCGCAGCGCACCCGGGGATTTATGGATAAAGCCCCTGCCGAGCGTGGCTCGGCACTATCGACGTGGGCGACAGAGTACGAATACCAGCAGACTGCTGACCACCAGCAGCGCCAAGGCAGGGCCTGCGCTGACACCGCGATGGATCAGCAACAGGTAGACGCCAATACACGCCGCCATCAACGCGGGCAACCAGACAGCAGATGCCTGCTTTGCACGCCAGGCGCGTATCGCCACCGACACGCTGATCAGCCCGCCATAGATAAACGCCCAGCGATCCAGATCCGGCGCGAATTCATAAACGTTGCAGACCACGAACCAGGCGGTCCAACCCGCCATCGCCAACACCAACGCCAGCAGGCCAAAGCGGCGCATGCTCAGGCAAACACCGCGACGCTCTGGCGGCCACGCATCACCGCCCGCCCCTGCGCATCCCAGACCTGCATGTCCTGCGAGGAATAGCCGTCGGCCGCATGCTGGCTGAGCGAACGCAATAGAAACCATTCGCCCTGTGGCTGTGGCTCAAGCAACTCGAAACTCCAGTTGATCGAACTGATAGGCGCAGGTGCGGTGAAGCTGGTGAACGCCGCCGGCGGCAGCGCATCGGCCATGGCCACCAAGGCCACTGCCGGATCCACGCCAGTGGCGTCGTTGTGCCTGACCCAGGTCAGCAGTTCGGCATGCGTCGCGCCTGAAATCGGCCGCGCGCCACCGGCCGGCCGCATCTGGAAATTGGCAGTGAACGCGGGGGCAAACGGCATCGCCGCCATATTGAAGTCCGCATACGCATCAGGACCATCGACTTGCGGGCGATCATCAACGTCATGCACCACCGTACTGCTACGTGCACGCCCGAACACCAGCGCTAATCGCGCTGCCAAGCCGGCTTCGGCGCCGACATCCACGGCCATGTTCAGCACCGACTTGCCTTCGCGCAGCAGCTGCGGGGCGAAGTCCAAACGCCCGCTGGCAGGACCAATGAAACTCACCTGCGCCGCCCGCAACGGCGGCATATCGCCTGACCGTGACGCGATCGCTGCGGTTATGCCCAGCGCACTGAGGATGCCACCGTAAGCCGTACGCCCCTGCCGCCAGGTGTCGGGCAGATCCAATCCGGCAGACGGATCAAACGAAGACAGCAGTTCACTCAGGCTCGGCATGGGCGCTCCAGAGATAGCGGAAATCAGTAAACCAGCGTGGCATGCAACGGCAGCCCCTGCGGCCAGCGCGGACGCCCACCCAGGCCATCGAGTTCGACCAGCACCGCGCCACCCAGCACCTCGGCCTGCAGCTGGCCGGCCAACAGCAATGCGGCCGCCAGCGTGCCGCCGGTAGCCAGCACATCGTCAACCAGGATTACCCGTGTGCCCGGCGCGATGGCGCCGGCACAGACTTCGATACGGTCGCTGCCGTATTCCAGCGCGTATTCCTGCTTCAGGGTTGCACCGGGCAGCTTGCCGGGTTTGCGTACCGGCACGAAGCCAACACCCAACTCCAACGCCAGCGCCGCGCCAAGGATGAAACCGCGCGCCTCGACGCCGAGTACCGCTTCGACACCGGCATCGCGCCACGGGGCAGCCATGGCGGCAATCGCCGCGCGAAAACCGTCGGCGTCGGCCAACAGCGGGGTGATGTCCTTGAACAGGATGCCGGGCTTGGGGAAGTCGGACACGTCGCGGATCGCGCGGGTCCATTCGGGGTGGGCAGTCGTCATTGTCGTCATTCAGAAAGGAGGCAGCTCAGGAGCTGCACGAAAGCATCGAACAGCCAGCACGGTCACGCGCCCATTCCGGGCGCTTGGCGGCAAACGCCTCACGGCCGGGCTGCTCGTCATAAGGATGCCGCATCACGTCCAGCAAGTCCGTGATTCCGGCCGGATCGCCTTGTTCGGCACGGTCGATGGCCTGCTGCGCCAACCAGTTGCGCAGCACATATTTTGGATTGGCCGCCTGCATGATGGCCTTGCGCTGTTGTGGCGTTTGTCCGCTTGCCTGGACCCGGGCCACGTAGCGCTGCAACCAATCGGTCAACGCCAGCACCACACGCTCGCGCCCTGCCGGCGAATAGAACGCGGCCTCCAGCGTCGCCACCTGCGGCTGGACCAGATCGAGGGAAGCCAAGGCGCGGAACGCCAGGGTCATGTCCATCTCGCCATCCTGCAGCAACTGCTGGAACTGCGTCATCAGCTCGGCATCGCCCGCACGAAATTCCCCAAGACCCAGTTTGGCGACCAGGTGCGCGCGTTCCTCTGCGGCCTGGGTATCGGCGAACGCATCCAAGCCTGCCTGCAGCGGTGCCACGTCAGCAAACAGGGGCGACAGCGCCTGCGCCAGACGGACCAGATTCCAATACGCCACCTGCACCTGCGCACCAAAGCGGTAGCGACGACCCTGCGCATCGGTGGTGTTCGGCGTCCAGTCCGGATCGTAGTTCTCCACCCAGCCATAGGGACCGTAGTCCAGGCTCAACCCAAGAATGGACATGTTGTCGGTGTTCATCACACCGTGGACGAAGCCCACCCGCATCCAGTGCGCGACCATCACCGCCGTGCGGGTGCAAACCTGCGCGAACCATTGCGCATACAACGCCTCACCACTGCCAGCCAGCTGCGGGTAATCACGGGCGATGCAGAAATCCACCAGTTGCCGCAGCAAGGCCTGGTCGCCGCGTGAGGCCGGCAGCTCGAAGCTGCCAAAACGGATGAAGGACGGCGCTACCCGGCACACCACCGCACCCGGCTCGGCCTGCGGGTGACCGTCATAGAACATGTCACGCACCACGGCATCACCGGTGGCGACCAGGCTCAATGCGCGCGTTGTCGGAATGCCCAGGTGATGCATTGCCTCCGAGCACAGGAACTCGCGGATGGAGGAGCGCAGCACCGCGCGGCCGTCAGCACCACGCGAGTAAGGCGTCGGGCCTGCACCCTTGAGCTGCAGTTCCCAACGCTCGCCACCCACCCGCAACTCGCCGAGCGAGATGGCGCGGCCATCGCCGAGCTGCCCGGCCCAATGGCCAAACTGATGGCCGCCATAATTCGCCGCCCATGGCTGCATGCCTGCATACAGCGCGTTGCCGCCGAACACTTCGGCAAACCCCTGCGTGTGCACATCCAGTCCCAGCTGCGCAGCGACCTCCGGGGAGTAGGCCAGCAGCCGCGGTGCCGCCACCGGCGTCGGCATCACCGACGACCAGGCAGCACCCAGTACCTCGCGACGGCGCGGGCCAGTCTCGTCATCGCCCGGCAGTTCACGCACGAAGCGGTTGTCAAAGTTGAGATCTGTGGTGTTCATCGATAAGAAGTGGGGGCTGGGCAAGGTCCCCGCAAGCTCATTGCTTGCCGCCGACCATGGTCAGCACCCCGCCGCGCGCTTCGGCGCGCTGGTACGCCTGGCGCTCGCCAACGCGCCGCAGGAAATCCTGCAGCTTGGGATAGTCGGCCATGTTGGCGGCACGCGCAGCGGCGGCCTGGACCGGGAAGCTCATCTGGATATCGGCCGCACTGAAGCGCTCACCGGCAAACCAGGGGTGCTCGCCCAGCTCGCGCTCCATCCAGCCAAGATGCAGCCGCAGCTGCGGACCGATGAAGGTCTTCATCACCTTGTCGACGATGCCCTTGGCGATGGGCTTGGCAAAGAACGGCATGGGCGCGCTACGCACCCGCCCAAACACCAGCGCCATCAACAGCGGAGGCATCGCCGAGCCCTCGGCGTAGTGCAGCCAATAGCGATACCGCACGCGCTCGGGCGCCTGCGCAGGCATCGGCTCGGGCGAAAGCAATCGTTGCCCGTCATAGCGATCGGCCAGGTAATCCAGGATCGCCCCGGATTCGGCCAGTACCAAATCCCCATCCTGCAGCACCGGCGACTTGCCCAATGGATGCACCTGCCGCAGCGCTGGCGGCGCCAGCCAGGTGTCGGGGTCTCGCTTGTAGCAGACCAGTTCGTAGTCCAGCCCTAGTTCTTCGAGCATCCACAGCACGCGGTGCGAGCGCGACTGCTCCAGGTGGTGCACCTTGATCATTGCCAACTCCGCTGAGGTTGCCAGCCCGATGCTACCCAGCCGCAGTGAAACCTGGCGTATCCAAGCGCAGACCGCTGCTGACACAACACAAACAAAAACGCCGGAAGCTTTCGCTTCCGGCGTTCCAAGCAACCTTACGGTAGCAGGGGGTCGATTAGACCGCCTGCACCTGGTCAGCCTGCATACCCTTCTGGCCCTGC
>NZ_DAMBEF010000064.1:0-13758 GCF_032061965.1 Stenotrophomonas sp.
CTCCCCACTGGTTCCTGGTTTCTCCCCACTGGTTCCTGGTTCCTCCCCACTGGTTCCTGGTTCCTCCCCACTGGTTCCTGGTTTCTCCCCACTGGTTCCTGGTTCCTCCCCACTGGTTCCTGGCTTCAATACTTCTGCTTGGTCCGCTTGGCCGGCTTGCCGCGTTCAGGCAAGGGCGCAGGCGACGGCGGCTCGACCTTGCCGTCCTTGTCCTCGACCAGGCGGAAGTCGATCTTGCGCTCTTCCATGCTGGCCTTGAGCACCAGGATGCGGACCCGGTCGCCAAGCCGGAACTCGTTGCCACGGCGGTCGCCGCTGAGCGTCTTGCGGATCGGATCGAACTGGTAATAGTCGTGCGGCAGCTGGGTCACGTGGACCAGGCCGTTGACCTTGGATTCGTCCAACTCGACGAACAGGCCGAAGCTCGTCACGCCGCTGATCACGCCATCGAACTGGCCGCCGACGTGCTTCTCCATCCACGCCGCGCGGAAACGCTCATCCACTTCGCGCTCGGCTTCGTCGGCACGGCGCTCACGCTCGGAGCACTGCAACGACAAGGCCGCCATCTCACGCGGCGTGTAGGTGTACTTCTCCGGCGGGCCGCCGGTCAGCGCGTACTTGATGGCGCGATGTACCAGCAGGTCGGGATAACGGCGGATCGGCGAGGTGAAGTGGGCATAGGCCTCCAACGCCAGGCCGAAGTGGCCGTTGTTGTCCGGCGAATACACCGCCAGCGATTGGCTGCGCAGCAACACCGATTCCAGCAGCGCCGCGTCCGGGCGCTCACGCACCTTCTTCAGCAGCTTGGTGTAATCGCCCGGCTGAACCTTGCTCCATGGCGGCAGGCTCAGCTTGAATTCCTTGAGGAATTCCAGCAGGTCGGCGTACTTGGACTCCGGCGGCCGCTCATGCACGCGGAACGGTGCCGGGATATGCGTGGACAGCAGGTAGCGCGCGGCCTCCACGTTGGCAGCGATCATGCATTCCTCGATCAGCTTGTGGGCGTCGTTGCGCACCATCATGCCGGCCTGGGTCACCTCGCCACGGTTGTCCAGCACGAAGCGGACTTCCGAGGATTCAAACTCGATCGCGCCACGGCGCTCGCGCGCCTTGGACAGGATGCGATACAGCTGATGCAGGTTCTGGATCTGCGGCAGCAGCGGGCCGATGAAGGCCTTGGTGTCCGCATCGTCCTCGCCCACCGCCGCCCACACCTGGGTATAGGTCAGGCGTGCGTGCGAGTTCATCACGGCTTCGTAGAACTTGGATCCGCTGACCTGGCCATCGCGCCCCACCTGCATGTCGCAGACAAAGCACATGCGGTCTTCCTTCGGCCGCAGCGAGCAGATGCCGTTGGACAAGGTCTCCGGCAGCATCGGCACGACGAAACCGGGGAAGTAGACCGAGGTCGCGCGGCGCTGCGCTTCGTCATCCAGCGGCGTGCCGGGACGCACGTAATTGGAGACGTCAGCAATGGCCACGACCAGGCGAAAACCATCCCGGTTCGGCTCGCAGTACACCGCGTCGTCGAAGTCCTTGGCGTCCTCGCCGTCGATGGTGACCAGCGGCATGGAACGCAAGTCCACGCGCTTGCCGATCATCGAGGCTTCCACCGTCATCGGGATGGCGGTGGCTTCGTCCAGCACTTCCGGCGGGAATTCATACGGCAATTCGTGGCCGTGGATGGCGGTTTCCACCACCAGCGACGGAGTCAGCTTGTCGCCGAGCACGGCGATGATCTTGCCGATTGGCGGGCGACGCGAATCCGGTGCGTGCGTCAGCTCGCAGACCACCAACTGTCCATCCTTGGCACCGCCAGTGGCGTCGCCCGGGATCTGGATATTGCGCTGCATGCGCTTGTCGTCCGGCACCACGTAGCTGATGCCGGCTTCCACGCTGAAATGGCCGATCAGGCGGTTGACGCCGCGCTCCAGCACGCGCGCGATACTGCCTTCGCGGCGGCCGCGGCGATCAATGCCGGTGACATTGGCCAAGGCACGGTCGCCGTGCATCACCTTGCGCATTTCATAGGGCGAGAGGAACAGGTCGTCACCCCCCTCGTCCGGGCGCAGGAAGCCGAAGCCTTCCGGATTGGCGATCACCACGCCGGGGATCAGGCTCAGCTGGCTGACCGGGGCGAAGCCGCCACGGCGGTTCTGCACCAACTGGCCATCGCGCACCATCGCGCCCAGGCGCTTGCCCAGTGCATCAGCGCGATCCGGCTCGGTCAGGCCCAGTGCTGCGCCGATTTCCTCGGCGTTCTGTGGGCCTTCGCAGCGGTCCAGCAGCTGCAGGATGGCCTCGCGGCTGGCAATCGGCTGCGCATAGCGTTCGGCTTCGCGCGATGCATAGGGATCATCGAAGGACGCAACCGGCGGACCCGGCTTGCGACGACCGCGCACGAAACTCTGCGGCGCGGCATCGTCGTTGAATTTGCGCTTGCCCGGCTTGGCGGCGGACCGGGCACCTGCCGGCTTGCCGGACTTTGCTGCACCCGGCTTGGCCGGTGCGGCCATGCTTTCCGGCATCCAGGGCGGCAGCTTGGCGGATTTTGCTTTGGGGGCTTTGCCCGGCGCCTTGCCCGGCTTGCTGCCGGTGGCGGACTTGCGGGCCTTGCTGGCCCCAGGGGTCTTTTTGTTATTCATCAGCCTGCATGGTACATGCACCTTGGTGTACAGGGTGCGCACACGATCACTGACGATCAATGTGAAAAACCGTTGACAAACATCGGCAGCCTATTCAAACTGCGCGGCCTGAAGTGCCCAGGTGGCGGAATTGGTAGACGCACTAGCTTCAGGTGCTAGCGGGGGCAACTCCGTGGAGGTTCGAGTCCTCTCCTGGGCACCACGTATCAAGATCAAACCCGCGAAAGCGGGTTTTTTCGTTTCCGGGGGTTGAGGGTGATGCTAAAGCGCCCCCCTCCCCAGCCCTCCCCTTGCCTGCAGCAAAGGGAGGGGGCAGAAGCAATGCCTTCGCCAACACGCGGCTGTGTAGCCCGGGTAAGCAAAGCGCACCCGGGATTCTCCCGGCTGGACTGCTGTCGCATATGCCCCGGGTGCGCTTCGCTTACCCGGGCTACGACTTACCCGGGCTACGGCCTCATGCCCGCTCTTCACAAAACTGTTGACGGCGCCAGAAACGTCCTACATAATCTCGCTCCTGAGTCGCCCAGGTGGCGGAATTGGTAGACGCACTAGCTTCAGGTGCTAGCGGGGGCAACTCCGTGGAGGTTCGAGTCCTCTCCTGGGCACCATGACTCAAACGAAACAACCCGCGAAAGCGGGTTTTTTTGTGCCCGATGCTTTTGTAGTGCCGAGCCATGCTCGGCAGAAGCTTTACCAGCACACCCACCTGTAGTGCCGAGCCATGCTCGGCAGAAGCTTTCCCGATAACGCCACATGCCGAGCATGGCTCGGCACTACATGAGTCCTTCTATTTTTTCCTGATGTGATGCGTCCGCTTCGCCACACTTGCTTCGCCTGCAAGCTTGCCGATGAAGCCCCTGCCGAGCATGGCTCGGCACTACACAGCCATGTGAAATTTCTTCGCGCAAATCGTTGACAGTTTTCTTCACACTCGGCACAATTCGTCCCCTGAGTCGCCCAGGTGGCGGAATTGGTAGACGCACTAGCTTCAGGTGCTAGCGGGGGCAACTCCGTGGAGGTTCGAGTCCTCTCCTGGGCACCATGACTCAAACGAAACAACCCGCGAAAGCGGGTTTTTTGTGCCCGATGCTTTTGTAGTGCCGAGCCATGCTCGGCAGAGGCCTTACCGGTAGAGCCTCTGCCGAGCATGGCTCGGCACTACAAAAAGCAAAGCCCGCAATCGATCAGATTGCGGGCTTTGCTGTCGTTTCATTGGTAGCGGCTCGCGACTGGCACCGCTCCTGCACGCAGGCCTCAGTGCCCGCCTGCAGATGCCCCGCCGCCTGCACCAAACGGCGGCTTGGCCAACCACACCAGGCCGATGATCAACAGGAACACCCAGCCCAGCAGCAGGAAGATGTCGTTGAAGCCCATCTGCGATGCCTGATGGTTGATCATCTCATTGAGCACGGCCGCGCCATGTTGCAGGTCGCCCTGCCCCATCGCGGTGACCTGGTCATGCATCGACGGGTCATACGCGGAGATGTGTTCGGTCAGGTCGGCATGATGTTGCTGGGTACGCCGCGCCCACAACCAGGTGGTCAGCGACGCGGCAAAACTGCCGCCCAACGTTCGCAGGAAGGTCGCCAATCCGGAGCCGGCCGCCACTTCGCGCCCTTCCAGGTCCGACAACACGATCTGCAGCACCGGCATGAAGAACAACGCCAGGCCCATGCCCATCAGCAACTGCACGCCAGCCACATGCCGGAAGTCGACCTGCAGGTTGAAACCCGAGCGCAGGAAGCTGGTCATCGACAGCACGAAGAACGCAATCGTCGCCAGGTACCGCATGTCCACCTTGTGCCCGAACTTGCCCAGCATCGGCGCCAGCATGATCGGCAATATGCCCAACGGTGCCGTGGCCAGACCCGCCCAGATCGCGGTATAGCCCATGTCACGCTGCAACCACTGCGGGATCATCAAGGCCACCGAGAAGAACGCGGCATAGCCCACGATCATCGCCAGCGTGCCGGAGCGGAAGTTGCGATGCCGCAGCAGCTTCAGGTCAACAATCGGATCCTTGTCGGTCAGCTCCCAGATCACGAATACTGCCAGCATCACCACCGCGACGCAGGTCAGCACCACGATCTTGGTCGAGCTGAACCAGTCCTCCTCGTTGCCCAGGTCCAGCATCAACTGCAGGCAGCCAACACCGATCACCAGGGTTACCAGGCCGACGTAATCCATCTTCGGGCGTTCGGTCTGCTCGACCCGATGACGCAACTGGCCACCCACAATGGCCGCTGCAATCAAGCCCAGCGGCACGTTGATCAGGAATATCCACTCCCAGCTGTAGTTGTCGGTGATCCAGCCACCGAGGATAGGCCCGGCAATCGGCGCGACCACGGTGATCATGGCCAGCAACGCCAGCGCCTGCCCGCGTTTTTCGCGTGGATAGATCGACACCAGCAAGGATTGGGTAATCGGGTACATCGGCCCGGCCACGAAACCCTGCAGCGCGCGTGACACCACCAGCATGCCCATGCTCTGGGCAATGCCGCACAACAGCGAGGCGATCGAGAATGCAATCGTTGCCCAGATGAACAACTTCACCTCACCAAAGCGACGGCTCAACCAGCCGGTCAGTGGCAGGGCGATGGCGGTACTCACCGCGAACGAGGTGATGACCCAGGTGGCCTGCTGCGAGCTGGCACCCAGGTTGCCGGCGATGGTCGGCAAGGACACGTTGGCGATGGTGGTGTCCAGCACCTGCATGAACGAGGCCAAGGCCAGGCCGGCCGTGCACCACGCAACACTGGCAGGGCCTGCACTGGCCGCGGGTGCGGCCGGTGCAGTGGGAGCTTGAGCGGACATGGCGACCTCAGCTGGCGCGCGCGGACGGCGGCAGGTTGTCCTGGATGATGCGGTGGATCAGGGCGTCGGCATCGTGCAGCTGCTTGGCGTAGACCTCGGTGCCGTAGACGGTGCCCTTGGCCACGTCGGCCGGCAGCACGGTGCCGTTCTGGTCATGCAGGTTCACTTCGGCCTTCATCGACAGGCCCAGGCGCAGCGGATGCTCGGCCAGTTGCTTGGGGTCCACGGTGATGCGCACCGGCACGCGCTGCACGATCTTGATCCAGTTGCCGCTGGCGTTCTGCGCCGGCAGCAGCGAGAACGCCGAGCCGGTACCCAGGCCGAGATTGGTGATGCGGCCCTTGTAGGTCACGTCGCTGCCGTACAGGTCCGAGCGCAGCTCCACCTCCTGGCCCAGGCGCATGTGGCGCAGCTGGGTTTCCTTGAAGTTGGCATCCACCCACATCTGCTCGCTGGGCACCACCGCCATCAGCGCCACGCCCGGCTGCACGCGCTGGCCAACCTGCACCGAGCGACGGGCGATGTATCCGCTCACCGGCGCGACGATGCCGGCACGCGCATTGTTGAGATAGGCCTGGCGCAGCTGCGCAGCGGCGGCTTCGACGTCGGGCTGGGTGGCAATGACGGTGTCATCGACCAGCGCACGGCTGCGCTCCACGGTTTCGCGCGAACCGGCAACCGCTGCTTCGGCGGCCGCCAGCTCGTCACGGGCGTGGGCCAGCTCTTCATTGGAAATGGCGCCGGTAGCCGCCAGGTCACGGCGGCGGGCGAAATCCTCGCGGGCACGCTTGACGCTGATCTGGCGGGCATTCAACTCGGCCTGCGCACCTTCGACACTGCGGTACAGGCCGCGCACCTGGCGCACGGTGCGCGCCAGGTTGGCACGGGCCTGCTGCATGGCCACATTGGTATCAGCCGGGTCCAGCTGCACCAGCAACTGGCCCTGCTCGACCTTCATGCCGTCATCGGCACCAATGCTCACCACGGTGCCGGCGATCATCGGCGTGATCTGCACCTGGTTGCCGCCGACATAGGCGTCGTCGGTTTCCTCGGACCAGCGGCCCAGCAGGAAGTACCACGCGGCAAATGCCACCAGCAGGATCACGACGATCAACAACAGGCCGCGCAACAACTTGCCGCGGCGGCTGGGTGCGGCACTTGCCGCTTCAGGGGAGGATGTCTGGCTCATGGGTGGATTCTCAGGAATGCGTGTTGTCGGTGACCGGCGCGACATCGGCAGCCGATTGGAAGCCGCCACCCAGGGCTGCGCTCAGGCGCACCGAGGACAGCAGCTGTTGTGATTGCAGGTTGCTCAGGCGTTGCTCGGCCTGCAGCAACTGGTCCTGGGTGCTGAGCACCTCCAGGTAGTTGCCGATACCGGCCTTGTAGCGCTGCTGCGCCAGCGCATGCGCAGCCTGCGCATTGGCCTGCGCCTGCTGCTGCGCGTCTACCTGGCTGGCCAGCGAGCGGGTGGTGTTGACCTGGTCGGCTACGTCCCGCAGCGCTTCGACAATGCTGTGGTTGTAATTGGCCACGGCCAGGTCGTAATCGGCATCGCTCTTGGCCAGACCGGCGCGCAGGCGGCCACCGTCGAAGATCGGCATGCTCAGCGCCGGCGCCAGCAGGCCAAAGGTGGAACCGCTCTCCAGCAGCCCCTCCAGGTTCTTGGACACCAGTCCGCCCATCGCGGTCAGGTTGAGGCTGGGATAGAAGCGGGTCCTGGCGACCTTGACCTGCTTGTCCGCCGCTTCCACACGCCAACGTGCGGCCACGATGTCCGGGCGACGGCCCAACAGTTCGCTGGGCAACACACTCGGCAACTGCAGGGCAAGCGGGTTCAGTTCCGCCGGCACCGCAATATCCAGACCGCGATCCGGCCCCTGCCCCAACAACGCGGCCAGGGCATTGCGGGCGACATCGATCTGCTGCTGTGCGGCCAGCTGTTGCTGCTGGGCCAACGGCAAACGTGCCTGCGCCTGACGCACCTGCAACTCACTGTCGATACCGGCGCGACGGCGTTGCTGGGTCAGCTGCAGCGCTTTCTCTGCGCGCGCCAGCTCGTCGTTGGCCACCCGCTGCAGCGCACCGGCATGGGCCAGCTGCACATAGCCCTGGACGATCGCCGCGGACAGGTCCAGGCGCGCGGCCTGGGCGTCCACCGCAGCGGCATGGCCGCTGTCCACGGCCGCTTCCCAGGCGGCGCGCTTGCCGCCCCACAGGTCGATGCCGTAACTGAAACTGGCCACCGCCTGCACGCTGCCCATGTAATCGCCGCCGAGATCACCGGCCATCGATTCGGGCAGGGTCAGGCCCGTGTAGCCCGGCGACACCGACAGCGTCGGCTTGCGCTCGGCATTGGCAGTGGATACCTGGGCCTGGGCTTGGCGCAGGCGTGCATCGGCAGCTTCCAGCGAAGGATTGCTGCGCAGGCCTTCGGCCACCAACGCATCCAGCTGCGGGTCGGCAAATGCCCGCCACCAGTCGGCCGCCGGGAAACCCGAGGCGCTGAGCGGGGCACCAGCCAGGCCGCGTGCTGGATGCAGACTGTCCGCATCCAGCACGCGGCCCTGCGGCTGCAGCCCGCGGCTGCTGGCACAGGCGCCAAGCGCCAACGCCAATGCACCCACCAATAGCGGGCGTGAATAACGCAAAGAGGAGATTTTCATGGGGGAGTAAGGGCGTCGCGCACCCGCGTCAACAAGGAGAACAATTGGTCACGCTCGTCGGCAGTCAGGTCACCCAGCGCCAGATCCATGATCCGGTCGCCGCGCACCTTGAGTTGCTCCCACAGGGCGTGCCCCTGGTCAGTCACTACGATCTGCAAGGCCCTTCTGTCCTGCGCATGCGGCTCACGCCGCACCGCGCCCAGTGCCTCCAGCCGGTCCAGCAGCCGGGTCACCGCGCTGGGCACCTGGTTGATGGCCTGGCCGAGCTCGGCGGCCGTGCAGGGGGCCATTTTCGAGAGCACCTTCAGGCCCACGTAATGGGTGAAGCCAATGCCCAGGCCTTCTTCGGCCATGGTGGCGTCCAGCTGGCGTACGAGGCCATCACCCACCTGGCGCATCAGCAGGCCGAAGCTGGTGGGTGCAGAAGAGGGGTCAGTCATGGGGCGGCATTTTATTTCCATCTGGAAATATTCTCCATGGAATATTTCCACCAAGAAGTGAATTCAGCGTTACAGATATGTCGCGAATCGATGACACTTGGCCCACCCGGCCATCCGCCACGCTTGGCATCGCCGCCGCCATCCGGATAATCGCTGGGTCTGGAAGCCGGCAGCCACGCCGCGGCTTCAACGTTCACAGGTAGCACCACCCGCAATGACCGATCCTGCACGCCAAGCTTTCCACGGCTTTGAACAGCAGCCGCTGCGCGAATACGCCGAACGCGCCTATCTTGATTACTCCATGTACGTGGTGCTGGACCGCGCCCTGCCCTTCATCGGCGACGGGCTCAAGCCGGTGCAGCGCCGCATCATCTATTCGATGAGCGAACTGGGCCTGGGTGCAGCATCCAAGCCGAAGAAGTCCGCGCGCACCGTCGGTGACGTCATCGGCAAATACCACCCGCACGGCGACAGCGCCTGTTACGAGGCCCTGGTGCTGATGGCGCAGCCGTTCTCGTTCCGCTACCCGCTGATCGACGGCCAGGGCAACTTCGGTTCCAGCGACGACCCCAAGTCGTTCGCGGCCATGCGTTACACCGAATCCAAGCTGACCCCGATTGCCGAAGTGCTGTTGGGCGAACTGGGCCAGGGCACCACCGACTGGACCCCAAACTTCGACGGCACCCTGGAAGAACCCAGCTGGCTGCCGGCGCGGCTGCCGCACCTGCTGCTCAACGGCACCACCGGCATCGCCGTGGGCATGGCCACCGACGTGCCGCCGCACAATCTCAATGAGATCGTCAGCGCGCTGATCCGCCTGATCGACGAGCCGGACACCACCATCGCCGAACTGTGCGAGCACGTGAAGGGCCCGGACTACCCGACCACCGCCGAGATCATCACCTCGCCGTCGGACCTGCGGAACATCTACGAAACCGGCAACGGCAGCGTGCGTGCGCGTGCGACCTTCAAGAAGGAAGCCGGCCACATCGTGATCGATGCGCTGCCGCACCAGGTCTCCCCGTCCAAGGTGATCGAACAGATCGCCGCGCAGATGCGCGCCAAGAAGCTGCCGTGGCTGGAAGACATCCGCGACGAGTCCGACCACGCCAACCCGGTACGGGTGGTGCTGATCCCGCGCTCCAACCGCGTCGACGCCGAGCAGTTGATGGGGCATCTGTTCGCCACCACCGACCTTGAGCGCAGTTTCCGCGTCAACCTCAATGTCATTGGCCTGGACGGTCGCCCGCAGGTCAAGAACCTGAAGATGCTGCTCAGCGAATGGCTGCGCTTCCGCCAGGACACGGTGACCCGCCGCCTCAACCATCGCCTGCAGAAGGTGGAGCGTCGCCTGCACCTGTTGGAAGGTTTGCTGGTTGCCTTCCTCAACCTGGATGAAGTGATCCGCATCATCCGTACCGAGGACGATGCCAAGGCCGCGTTGATCGCGCGCTTTGCATTGAGCGAGGACCAGGCCGAATACATTCTGGAAACCAAGCTCAAGCAGCTTGCGCGCCTGGAAGAAATGAAGATCCGCGGCGAGCAGGATGAGCTGGCCAAGGAACGCGACAAGATCCTGTCCATCCTGCAGAGCAGCGCCAAGCTGAAGAAGCTTGTCAAGGACGAACTGCTGGCCGATGCCAAGAAATTCGGCGACGAGCGCCGCTCGCCGCTGGTGCAGCGCGGTGCCGCCCAGGCCATCGATGAAACCGAGCTGGTGCCGAGTGAACCGATGACCGTGGTGTTGTCGGAGAAGGGCTGGGTGCGCGCGGCCAAGGGCCACGATGTCGACGGTGCCACCCTGAACTACCGCGATGGCGACAGCCTGTTGGCCGTGGCGCGTACCCGCAGCACGCAGCAGGTGGCGTTCCTCGATACCGAGGGCCGCGCCTACTCCACGCCGGTGCACACCCTGCCCTCGGCGCGCGGCAATGGCGAGCCGCTCACCGGCCGCTTCTCACCGGCACCAGGCAGCAGCTTCGTTACCGTCGCCAGCGGCGACAACAACACGCGTTTCGTGTTGGCGTCCACGCATGGCTACGGCTTCGTCACCCGCTTCGAGAACCTCACCGGCCGCAACAAGGCGGGCAAGGCGATGCTCAACCTGTCCACCGGTTCGGCGGTGCTGACCCCGTCGCTGGTTGCGAACCCGGAAACCGATCGCATCGTCGCGGTCACCAGCGCCGGCAACATGCTGGCCATCCCGGCCAGCGAGCTGCCCGAGCTGGACAAGGGCAAGGGCAACAAGATCATCGAAATCCCCAAGGCCAAGCTCTCCACCGAGCGCGTCGTGGCGGTGGTCGCGGTAGGCCCGTCCAACACCCTGCAGGTGCGCAGTGGCCAGCGCACCATGAACCTGTCGTTCAAGGACCTGGAAACGTATCTGGGAACGAGGGCGACGCGCGGGCATTTGTTGCCGAGAGGTTGGCAAAAGGTAGAAGGACTGGATGTCCAGTAAGTCACTTCACTGGCGCGTGGCGACGCGTTCGGCAACCCGGTTGCCGGAGGTCTGCATGGCGCGGCAGAAGGTCGAACGGCTGGTAGTTCAGTAAGTACAAGAAGGCCGGGCATTACCCGGCCTTCTTCATTTCGCTGTTTGTGGGAGCGGCGTAAGCCGCGAAGCTAAACAACCGACCGACACCGGCAATCAATAATCATCCTTGATTCCCCGTCCTCAGCTTCGCGGCTTACGCCACTCCCCAAAACAGCGAAGTAAGCTGCAAGGCAACCGCAACAGGAGAACCCCATGCAACCCGACTTCTGGCTGCAACGTTGGCAGAACGGTCAAATAGGATTCCATCGCAGCGAGGTGATGCCGTTGCTGCAGAAGCACTGGCCTGCACTGGACCTGCCGCAGGGCAGCCTCGTGCTGGTGCCGCTGTGCGGCAAGACCCTGGACATGCACTGGCTGGCCGCACAGGGCCACCGCGTGCTCGGTGTTGAACTGTCGCCGATGGCGGCCGAGCAGTTCTTTGAAGAAGCCGGCGTGCTGCCGCAGCGCCAGCAAAGCCAGTACGGCGAACACTACATCGCCGGGCCGATTGAAATCATCTGCGGCGATGCCTTTGCTCTGGATGCAGGCCTGCTTGCCAACGTTGCGGGGGTCTACGATCGCGCCGCGCTGATTGCCTTGCCGCCGCATCTGCGCCAGCACTACCGCGACACGCTGTATGCGCAGCTGCCGCTGGGCTGTCAGGGGGTGCTGATCACCCTGGAATACCCACAGGATGAAAAGCAGGGCCCGCCGTTCTCGGTGGACGAAGCGGAGGTGCAGCGTCTGTTCGCTACCCCGTGGCACGCAGGCCTGCTGGAGCGTCGTGACATCCTCGACCAGCAACCTGATTTCCGTGCTGACGGCGTCAGCGCCCTGTCCACCGCCGTCTACAAGCTGCAACGCCTGTAATACCAGTCAGCCCACTGTAGTGCCGACCCATGGTCGGCAGAGCCTTTGCCGGCAAGGCCAGTGCCGAGCATCGCTCGGCACTACAGAGGCCTTTGTGATCAGTGTGCCGCGGTGCCCTTGGCGTCCATCTTGCTGGTCTGGTACAGCTCCAGTCCGATGCGCTTGATCAGGCCCAATTGCTGTTCCAGCCACCAGGCATGATCTTCCTCGGTGTCGTGCAGCTGCTTGACCAGGATGTCGCGGCTCACGTAGTCGCCATGCGCTTCGCAGAGTTTGACCCCGGCGGCCAGGTCGGCGCGGACCTTGTATTCCACCTGCAGGTCCTTCTCCAGCATTTCCATCACGGTCACGCCCGGCTCGAAGCCGTGCGGGCGCATGTCCGGGTTGCCGCCCAGGAACAGGATGCGACGCAGCAGCGCATCGGCGTGCTCGGTCTCCTCCTCCATCTCGTGGCCGATACGCTCGAACAGCGCCATCAGGCCCTGATCCTCATAACGACGGGAATGGATGAAGTACTGGTCGCGCGCAGCCAGTTCGCCGCGCAGCAGCTCCTTCAGGCATTCAACAACTTCGGGTTTGCCCTGCATGGGGATGCTCCTGATGATTCGATGGGGCATAGGGTGCCCCATCTGGAAAGCCAATGATCTAATCGGAATCACTTTCAGTTGCGATTCCCTCTCTTTCGGCTTCACAAGCTGTCTACAATCGCCACTGAACCGCTACCGGGGGTAGGCCTGTGCTGCGTTGGCTGCTGCGTTCGTTCTGGGTTGTTCTGGGGATACTGCTGTTGCTGGTGTTGGTCATCTGGGGCCTGCTGCGTGGCAGCCTGCCACAGCTGGACGGGGACCTGGCCCTGCCGGGGTTGTCGGCACCGGTCAGCATCGAGCGCGACGCGCTGGGCGTGGTCACCGTGCAAGCTGCCAACGAAGCAGACATGGCGCGTGCACTGGGCTATGTACATGCCCAGGAACGCTTCTTCGAGATGGACCTGATGCGCCGCTCCGCTGCTGGCGAACTGTCCGAACTGTTCGGCGCCAAAGCGCTGCCGATGGACAAGCGCATGCGGGTGCACCGCCTGCGCGCGCGCAGCCAGGAGAACCTGGGCACCGCCCTTGGCGACAAGCGCGCGGTGCTTGAAGCCTACCGCGATGGCGTCAATGCCGGGCTGGCTGCCCTGCCCGTACGGCCCTGGCCCTACCTGCTGTTGCGCCAGCAGCCACGCAGCTGGCAACTGGAGGATTCCGTCCTGACCGGCCTGGCGATGTACGCCGACCTGCAGGACCCCGCCGATACCCGCGAACTTGCAATGGCCCGTATTCGCAGCGTCGTCCCTGCTGCGCTGTACGCCCTGCTCTCCCATGACGGCAGTGCCTGGGATGCGCCCCTGTTCGGCGATGCCCGTGGCGATGCCACCTTGCCAGACGTGGCCACGCTGGATCTGCGCAGCGGGTCCAATGCAGGAGACCCCAATCCTGCCCTCATTCCACCGCCTGCTTCGCAAGCGGTCCCCCTCTCTCCCGCCGTGCGGGAGAGAGGCATCGGCGGGCCGCCTGCGGCGGCCGATTCTTCCAATGTCACCTTGGCTGCCCTCACTCCACCGCCTGCTTCGCAAGCGGTCCCCCTCTCTCCCGCTGTGCGGGAGAGAGGCATCGGCGGGCCGCCTGCGGCGGCCGATTCTTATAACGTCAACTTGGCTGCCCTCACTCCACCGCCTGCTTCGCAAGCGGTCCCCCTCTCTCCCGCCGTGCGGGAGAGAGGTATCGGCGGGCCGCCTGCGGCGGCCGATTCTT
>NZ_DAMBEF010000065.1:0-13707 GCF_032061965.1 Stenotrophomonas sp.
ACAACACCATCGACCTGCACACCGGCGTTGGCTTTGGCGTGCGCTGGAAATCGCCAGTGGGGCCGGTGCGCATCGATATCGCGCATGGTTTGAACAACCCCGATTCGCAGTTCCAGCTGTATCTCAACATCGGGGCTGACCTGTGAGCACGCGCCCCGAAGAGGTAAGCCCGGAAGAACGCGAAGCCCGCATTGCCGAGCTGCGCGCCGAGCGCAAGGCGCGCATGCGCAAGCTGGCGGTGCGCAGCGGCATCACCGTCACGGTGCTGGTGTTGCTGGGCCTGTTTGCGCTGTACTGGCTGCTGCAGACCGTGGCCGGGCGCGAGGTGTTGATGGCGCAGGTGGTGGCACGCTTGCCGGCGGGTTCTTCGCTCACCTGGAGCAAGGCCGAGGGTCCACTGGCCGGGCCGTTGATCCTGCACGACCTGGACTTCCGCTACCAAGACCTGCATTTCACCGCCGCCAAGGCCTACCTGGACCCGGATATCCGGCCACTGCTGGGCCGCAAGCTGCGCCTGGATGCGCTGCGCATCACCGACGCAACGCTGGAACTGGGGCCCTCGGAAGACAAGCCCTTCGAGCTGCCGCGCTGGCCCGATGTGCTGCCGGCCATCGAACTGCCGCTGGCCCTGCAGGCCGATACCATCGTGGTCGATGGCCTGCGCGTGACCCAACTGCAACAACCCATCATCGATATCAGTCGCATCCGTGGCGGCCTTGAAGCAGCCAATGGCGAGTTCACTGCCAGCCAGCTCAAGGTCAACAGCAACCTGGGCGATTTCCGCATCGATGGCCACTACCTGCCGCGCAAGGACTACGACACCGATCTGACGGTGCGCGCGCTGATGCCGGCCCGTCCGGGCCAGGCCCCGGCCCGCCTGGGCCTGGTGGCACGGGGCGACCTGGCGCATATGGAAGTGGCGCTGGCCGGTTACGCGCCCAAGCCGCTGCATGCCAGCCTGATCCTGGACGGACGCAATGATCCGGTCTGGAATATCGCCGCACGCAGTGAACAGCTGGAGCTGGGGCAACTGGTGCCGGCGCAGTTCCTGGCCGAAGCACCGGCGCCGTTGGCGCTGGATTTCACCGCGCGTGGCCGTGGCGGCAAGGCTCAGCTGCAGGGCCGGGTGCGCCAGGGCGAGCAGGAACTGGTGCTGGCGCCCTCCAACGTCGCCATTGAAAACCAGGTGCTGACCGTGTCGCCGCTGGTCGCCGAGGCCTTCGGTGGCACTGTCCGTCTGCAGGGCACGGCCGACTTCAGCGATGCGCAGAACCCGGGCTTCAATTTCGCGGTGGTGGCCAAACAGCTGACCTACACGCCCGAGCCGGACCCCACGGCTCCCGATACCACCCCCGTGCCCCTGCACCTGAAGGAGGCACGCTTGGGCGTGGCCGGCAACCTGAAGAACTGGGCCGCCATCGGCAAGGCCGATGTGGCCCGCGACGCGCAGGATGCGGATCTCGATTTCGATGTGCGTGGCAACGACCAGCAGGCGCAGATCCAGCACCTGAAGGCGACCACGCCCGGTGGTGTACTGGAACTGGCCGGTGCCGCCGCCTGGGCGCCGGTGCTGAGCTGGGATGTGGAAGCCAAGCTGGCCAATTTCGATCCGGGCTATTTCCTGCCTGGCTGGGAAGGCAACCTGTCGGGCAGCCTCGCCTCCAAGGGCAAGCAATTGCCGTCGCCTGCAGGCACCGAGGACCTGCGCTTCGAAGCCACGGCCGACATCCCGCAGATCAAGGGGCGGCTGCGTGGCCGCACCGTGGATGCGCGCGCCAAGGTGGCGCTGCAAGGCACCGAAGGCGAAGGTGACGTGCGCCTGGTGATGGGCGACAGCCGCATCGAGGCAAAGGGCAAGGTCGGCGACCGCCTGGACGTGGATGCACGTCTGGAGCCGCTGCACCTGTCCGATCTGCTGCCCACCGGCAGCGGCAGCCTCGCCGGCACCCTGCAGCTGCGCGGAACCCCCAGCCAACCAGACATCACCGCCGATCTGCGTGGCAGCGGCCTGCAGTGGGATGACTGGAAGGCACAGCAGATCAGCATCAATGGTCGCCTGCCGTGGCAGGGCAACAACGGTGCATTGGAAATCCAGGGCAGCGCGATCGAGGTTGGCATGCTGCTCGACCAGGTCCGCATCAATGCCCGCGGCAGCATGCAGAACCTGCAGCTGGATGCCGACACCCGCAACGATATGGGCGCGTTGGCGCTGAGTGGCAGCGTGCGCCAGCAGGGCCAGGCATGGCGTGGCGAACTGGCGTCGCTGCGCATTGCGCCGGTGAAGGGCGCCCCGTGGCAGCTGCGGCAGCCGGCGGCATTCACCGTGCAGGGCAGCAACTTCACCCTGGCCGATACCTGCCTGGGCTCGGAGACGGGCGGGGCGCTGTGCGCTGCCGCCAACTGGCCGCGCGATGGCCTGCAACTGCGCGGCGATGCATTGCCGCTGGCCCTGGTGCAGCCCTGGCTACCGCCCAACGAAGGCCGCCGCATCCATCTGCGCGGCGAGCTCACCATCGACGGCAACATCCGCCCACGCGGCAATGCCTGGGAAGGTGAGTTCAAGCTGGCCTCGGCCGAAGGCGGTATCCGCCTGGGCGACAACGCCCGCGGTGAACTGGTGCGCTATGACCACTTCTCGCTCAACGTGGACATGCAGCCCAATGCCATCAAGGGCTACCTCGGTGTCGGTTTCCAGGGCGACGGCTTCGTCGATGCCAAGGTGCAGACCGGCTGGGAGCCGAACGCGGCCCTCAATGGCGAGCTCTACCTCAACATGTCGCGGCTGTACTGGATCGAGTTGTTCTCGCCGGACATCGTGCGTCCGCAGGGTTTGATCGAAGGCCATGTGAGCCTGCGCGGCACCCGCTCGCAGCCCACCCTGGGGGGCGACGCAACGCTGAGCAATTTCACCGGCGAGTTCCCGGCCCTGGGCCTGACCCTGAGTGAAGGCAAGGGCAACTTCATCGCCCAGCCGGATGGTTCGGCGCGCATCAGCGCCTCGGCCAAGACCGGTGGCGAAGGTGCCTTGCAGGTGGACGGCGGGCTGTCCTGGTTCGGCGATGCGCAGCCGCTGCAGCTGCATATCTTTGGCGACAACGTCTTGCTGGCCAACACCAGCGAGCTGCGCGTGGTCGCCAACCCGGACCTCAATTTCACCTTGGCCGGCACGGCGATGGAGCTGCGTGGCAGCGTGCACGTGCCCGAAGCCGATCTGGACCTGGAACGCCTGGACCGCGGTACCTCGGTGTCCGAGGACATCGTGGTGCTTGACCCGGTCGACCCGGAGGAGGGCCCGTCCTCACCGCTGGACATGGACCTGACCGTCAGCCTCGGCGACAAGGTCAAGATGAGCGGTTTCGGCCTGAAGGGTGCACTGACCGGCAAGATGCAGGTGCGCGCCCGCCCTGGCCGCGAGATGACCGCCAACGGCGGCCTGGAAGTGAGCGGTCGCTACAAGGCCTATGGCCAGGACCTGACCATCACCGACGGCCAGTTGTTGTGGAACTACGGCGTGGTGTCCGATCCGCGCATCAACATCAAGGCCGAGCGTGCGATCGGTGATGTCACCGCCGGCATCCATGTCACCGGACGCGCACAGGCGCCGAAGGTCGACGTGTGGTCGGACCCGGCGATGTCGCAATCCGAATCGCTGGCCTACCTGGTGCTGGGGCGTAGCCTGAGCATGGCCAGCAGTGACCAGGCCCAGCAGGTGAACGCGGCTTCGGCGGCGTTGTCGGCCGGCAGTGGCCTGTTGGCTGCGCAGGTCGGTGCAAAGCTGGGCCTGGACGATGCAGGTGTCAGCCAGTCGCGCGCGCTGGGTGGTTCGGTGATCGGCGTGGGCAAGTACATCACGCCCAAGCTCTACATCGGCTATGGCGTGTCGTTGGTCGGCAGCGGCTCGGTGCTGACCCTGAAGTACCTGCTGCGCCGTGGTTTCGACATCGAAGTGGAATCGTCCACCGTGGAAAACCGTGGCTCGGTGAACTGGCGCAAGGAAAAGTAAGGCAATGCGGGCTGCGGGCCTATCCGCGCCCGCCTGTTGGCCGCCGCCATGACCCCTGGCGGTTGCCGCCTCTGGACGGGGCGGCTACTGTCGGCGCCTGTTCTGTACGCTGGAGTTCCGATGAAGCGCAAACCGCTTACCGCCGCATTGGCGCTGGGCATGAGCCTGGCTGCCGCCGCCCACGCCAACGAGGGCATGTGGATGCCTACGCAGCTGCCGGAGTTGGCCAACACGCTCAAGCAGGCGGGCTTCAAGGGCGACCCCAAGGAGCTGGCCGATGTCACCGCGCCGCCGCTGAGCGCGGTGGTGCGGGTGGGCGGTGGCACCGGCTCCTTTGTCTCCGACGAGGGCCTGCTGCTGACCAATCACCATGTGGCCTATGGCGTGATCCAGTACAACGCCAGCAAGGAACACAACTACATCGATGACGGTTTCATCGCCCAGGGCCGCGACGACGAGCGCGCAGCCAATCCGGATTACCGGGTGCTGGTGACGGTGGGTTTCGACAAGGTCACCGATGATGTGCTCAAGGATGCGCAAGGCAAGACCGGCCGCGCCTACTACGACGCGGTGGAGAGCGCACGCAAGCGCATCGTCGCCGACTGTGAGGCCGAGGGCGGCGTGCGTTGCTCGGTAGCCAACATGTATTACGGCAGCGATTTCTATCGCATCCGCCAGCTTGAGCTCACCGATATCCGGCTTGTGTATGCGCCGCCGCGCGCGATTGGCAATTACGGCGACGAGATCGACAATTTCATGTGGCCGCGCCACACCGGCGATTTCACCCTGCTGCGCGCCTACGTCGGCAAGGATGGCAAGCCCGCGCCGTACAGCAAGGACAATGTGCCCTACCACCCGCCGGCACACCTGAAGATGTCGCTGGATGGCCCCAAGGAAGGTGACTACGCGATGCTGGCCGGCTACCCGGGCATCACCTATCGCCTGCGTACCGCCAATGAATTCGCCAACCAGATCGATACGGTGTTGCCGCGTCGGGTGGATGTATTCCAGCAGCTGATCGATGTGATCGAGGCGCAGGGCAAGACCAGTGCAGATGCACGCACGCGCTACGCCTCGCAGCTGCAGTCGCTGAAGAACAACCGCAAGCGCGCCGCCGGTGAACTGGAAGGCCTGCTGCGCAGTGATGCCAAGACCCAGCGGGCGCAGGACGAGCAGGCCATGCTGGCCAACGCTGATGGCAAGTACAAGGCCGATATCGATGCCTTGTTTGCCTCGCTTGCAGCAGGTGAGCAGGCCGGTGCCAGCGAGTTCCTGCTGAGCACCTTGACCAGCCAGACGCAGTTGCTGCGTTCGGCGATGTTGATCGAGCGCCTGCGCATCGAGTCGGCCAAGCCCGATGCCGAGCGTGAGAGCGGCTACCAGCAGCGCGACCATGCCTTGATCGAAGGCGTGCTCAAGCAGGTGCAGCGACGCTACGACCCGGCTACCGAAAAGGCGCTGGTCACGGCGCTGATCCAGCGCTATCAGCAATTGCCGGACGGCCAGCGCGACCGCGGCTACGACGAGGTCTTTGGTCGCACGCCACAGCAGTTGAGCCAACGCCTGGATGCGCTCTATGCCGGCACCGGGCTGGGCGAGGAGCAGGCGCGCCTGTCCCGTTTTGCCGCAGCCCGCCAGGGCCAGAGCGTTGCCGCTGATCCATTGATGCAGGCTGCGGCCACCCTGGTACTGGCGCAGCTGGCCAGCGAAGCCAAGAGCAAGGAGCGCGAGGGTGAACAGCTGCGCCTGCGGCCGTCCTACATGCAGGCACTGTTCGCCTGGCGTGGCAAGCAGGGCCGGGCGGTCTATCCGGATGCCAACAGCACCCTGCGCATCAGTTACGGCAAGGTCGAGGCACTGCACCCGCGCGATGCGGTCAGCTATTCACCGGTAACCACGGTGGCTGGCATCGTCGAGAAGAATACCGATGCGGTGCCGTTCGATGCGCCCAAGCCGCTGCTCGCGGCCATTGCCAAGGGGGATTTCGGCAGCACTGCCGATCCGGCCTTGAACACCCAGACGGTCAACTTCCTGACCAACCTGGATACCACTGGCGGTAATTCCGGCTCCCCGGTACTCAACGCGAAGGGCGAGCTGATTGGTCTGAACTTCGACTCCAACTGGGAGTCGGTGAGCGCCAGCTGGTGGTTCGACCCCCGCTACAAGCGGGCCGTGCATGTGGACATGCGCTACCTGCGCTGGTTGCTGGCCAAGGTGTACCCGGCGCCTGCACTGCTGCAGGAAATGGGCGTTCCGGCTGAATGAGCCCGAGCAGGGGGCGCGCGAACGTGCGCCCCCTCTCAGTCAGAAAAGACCTGTACCCCTGTTTTTCTGAAAGTGGGATTACGCTGGGCTAAAATCCCCGGCAGACGAGGACGACCAGTTGTCCCGAGGACCGGGAGTTTGTGTGGCATCGCAATCGCATTCGAGCATGGAGGCCGCCAGCGCCAGCAAGGCGCTCGCGTTGCAATCGTTAAGGGTCTGGATTGTTGGAAACCTGGAGGTGGTGCTGCCACTGGAGCGCTACGGCGCCCAGGTACACGCGCTGGACAACCTGCAATCCCTGTACCGGGAACTGGCGATCATTCCCTGCGATATCGTGCTGATTGATGCCGCCTATGCGGAAGAAGGGCTGGCCGTAACCGTGCAGCACCTGCGGCGCCGCGAAGATCTCGGGGTAGTCCTGCTGGTTGATGACGACATGCCCCTGGCCGTCAACGACGGTCTATGGGCCGGCGCCGATGCGTGCCTGCCGCAACGGGCGGATCCCGATCTGTTGGCCGCCAAGCTGTATAGCCTGCGTCGCCGTCTGCCCAGTGAATCGGCGCAGACCCCAGAGGCCAGTCTGGCAGGTGAACTGCTCGGTGGAGGCTGGGGCTTGGAATCAGACGGTTGGGACCTGCGCGCGCCCAACAGCCAGGTGCTGGCCCTGACCGAGGCGGAGCGGGCTTTCCTGGGGTTACTTTTTTCGATGCCCACTCAGACGGTTGCGCGGGAAAACCTGATTGCCGTCCTCACGGATCAGCCTTGGAATTTCGATCCCCACCGGATCGAAGTTTTGGTGCACCGCCTGCGTAACAGGGTCAAAAGCGTGACCCAATGCACCCTCCCGATCCGCGCAATTCGTGGGTCCGGTTACCGTTTGACGCTCTGATATCCACGAAAAATTCATCAAACATTCACGAATATAAATTCGGCTTGTTTTGGACGCACTGTGGATAAGATTGTGAATTTGTTGTGATATCAACGTGATGCCGGCGTGAAGGACGGGGGTTCTTCGATGCATCGTGAGCAAGTGTGAGACCGCGTCAGTCACGGGCACTGAATACGCACGAACCCAGCGTAAGAATCCTGCCGCTCCAATGCACCCGAGGGTGCTGAACAGGCGCGTCGTTTTTGGGGCGACGCCCTTTTCCAATCAGAAACCAATCGGGCTGCCTGTTCGCGGGTGGCCCGCGCGCGCAGCGTTTGCATGAGGTTCGCCCGGTGAACAACCACTCCGATCAGTCCATCCCGTCGTTTGCCATCTGCAGGAACAGGGATCGCCGTCCAGTAGAAGCGGGCCAACGCAATACGGCAACTTCCCTGTTGCGGCGTTGCGGGGCGTTGGGCGTGTTGCTGATGAGCGCTGCCTTGCTGCCCTCGACCGCCACCGCAGCGGCATATGCCACAGGCGGCTCCAGCCCGTACCGCGACACGGTGATGTGGATGACGTGGGGCGGCGGTACCAACGGCGTCCACGATGCGGTGATCTCCAACGGTTCCACCAGCACCGCGAGTCTGGCGGTGGCCGCGAACGTGACCATGGATGTCAGCTGCGCGGTGTCCAACATCGTCACCACGAATACTGGCAACACCACCTCTGGCCTGCGCAGCTACCGGCCTGGCAACTACAGCGGTGACATGCTCGATGACCTGTACAACATCGGCGGTACCGGTGGCAGCAACAGCCTGATCAGCGGCATTTACACCTATACAGACAAGCTGGGCGCGACCTTCACCTTGAAATGCAACAGCACGTTGAATGGCGTGCCGTTCGACCTGAAGGGTGTGGTGATGGCTGATGCCGAGTCGCTGGCGGCAGCTGAATCGCTGCAGGCCACGGCCAAGGGCACCTGGACCGTGATGGAAGTCGTCAAGAAGGGCAACTACAGCGCAGATCGCACGGTTGCGTCCAACGGCAATTCCACCATCAAGTTTCATACCGGCGCCGATGCCGGCTCAGGGGCGGTCACCTTCCTGACGTTCGACAAGACGGCCTATAGCGGCAGCAAGCGCGAAGTCAGCATCGACTTCGGCTTGAAGGGCGGCGGCAAGCAGGCGATCGCAATTGGCCTGCTGGTGCCTTACGCGGACTTTGGCGATGCCCCAGCCAGCTATGGCGCAGCCATGCACCTGGTTGAGGATCTTCGCATCCAGGCCGACAACATGCCGGCCGTGGCCAGCGGCTACAACATGAACCAGGCTGCGTTCACTCCCGGCAAACTGTTGCCTTCGGCATCCAACTACCTGGGATCGCAGGGCCCCGACGCAGAGAGCCAGTCGCGTCCCACCACCGACGCGCGAGGCGATGACAACTCACCCACAAGTGGCTCGGTGGAAGAGAATGCCTGGTTGCGGAAGACGGTGTCCGTGCTGCAGGCAGGTGAACCGCTGACCGAACAGATCAGCTGCAACGGCACCGGAACGGTCGCCGGATGGATCGATTTCGACCGCAACGGAAGCTTCGATGGCGGTGAACGCGCTGAAGCGACCTGTTCCTCCGGCAAGGCTGGTCTCACCTGGACCATTCCCACCACACTCGAGCCCGGTGTGAGCTACGTGCGCCTGCGCTACGCCACGGATGCATCTGAGCTTGCCTTGCCGACGGGCGTGGCGACGTCGGGTGAAGTGGAAGATCACCAGATCGAAATCATCGCGCCCAAGCTCAGCATCACCAAGAGCAATGACAGCACCGGGGGCAAGTGGGCCTGGGGGCAGAACGCCAGCTATACCTTGAACGTCAGCAACGTAGGCAAGAGCGCCACCGGTCTTGATCCGCTGGTGTCCAATGCCGCCGACGTCATCACCGTGTACGACACCATGCCCAGCGACATCGAGCCGCAGTGGGGCTGGGGTATTAGTGGCATCAATGTGGATGCGTGGACCTGCAGTACCACGCAGGCCACGCGCCGGATAAGTTGTACCACCAGCACCATCCTGCAGGCCGGCGAGAGCATCCGCCTCACGATCCCGGTAGTTGTGGGCCAGCCAACCCCAGCGAGTGGTGCTGGCCGGACCAACTACGCCAGTGTTGGCGGTGGCCATGACCCGGCCTATCCCGCCAACCCGCCGGAACCAGGAGCGGGCTGTTCGGCACCGGGCTATTGCGCCAGTTCCCTTGTCACCGTGGTGCAGCCTTCGGTGGCGTATCTGAAGACTGCCGAGGTTGCGGGTAACAAGAGCGCGGTGGTCGTCGGCGACGTCATCACCTATACGGTATCGATCACGGTCGGCAACGTGGCTCTGGGCCAGGCGGTGACGCTGACGGACGTGCTCGGTCCGGGCTTGGCGTTCAACGGCAACGCCGTTGCGAGCGCGGCAGGCATTACCTGCCAGACCAATGTTCCCAGCGCGGGGCAGCTCAGCTGCGGGCTACCGGTGGGTTTGGCGGTGGGTTCCCACACCATCAAGTACGCAACGGTTGTGACCAACACGGCCTCGGGCTCGGTCAAGAATCAGGTTTCCGAGAGCGGCACGAGCACTCCTGGGTGTGGTGCCGACGGCAGCAATTGCAGCGTCACGGTACCGATGGACAAGCCGGTGGTGACGTATCGCAAGGCGGTAACCAGCCCTGCTGCCGGCCGCACGGTCGCAGTGGGTGAGGAAATCACCTATGTGTTGACTGTCGACGTTACCGTCAAGGCAACGGAAACCCCCGTAACGCTGACGGACGTCCTTGGCGATGGCCTGGCGTACATCGGAATCGTGAGCAATTCAGGCGGCTTCCAGCCGCCTGCGGGCGCATCCCCGTTGGTGTTCACGTTGCCGGCGGGTACATCGATCGGCACGCATGCGATCAGTTACAAGGTCCGGGTCGAGCCAGATGCACCTACGGTACTGAGCAATGTCGTTACTGCCACAGGCGGCGGCGGGCAGCCGCCTACCTGCGTGGGAGCTTGCAATACAAGCACTTTGCGCGCCGAGCCGACAGTCACCTACAGCAAGATCCAGGTCGCGCCTGCCTCTGGTACGCCGATTGCCGTGGGTGACACCGTCACCTATCGCCTGACGACCAACGTTGCCAACGCAATGACCACGCAGCCAACCGAGCTGACGGACACGCTCGGCACTGGCCTGACATTCGCGGCGGTAACCAATGCCGGCATCTACGAACACGACCCCGCCAACAGCAGTGCGACCCAGATTTTCACGTTGCCCGCTGAAACAGAACCCGGCAGCTACGACGTCACCTATACCGCGACGGTGAACGAGTACGCGGAAACCGCAGTAAAGAATGCCGTGACCGCCAGCGGTGACAACCCGACCTGCGCGGGCGCGTGTGCCATTACCACGCCTGTGGCCGCGCCCACAGTCAGCTACAGCAAATCTGTGGCGTTGCCCGCGGGTAAAACCAGCGTCGCAGTCGGTGATGTACTGACGTATACGCTGACCACCGTCATCGGCAACTCAAAGACGACCGATGCGGTGGTACTGAGCGACACACTGGGCAACGGCCTGGCGTTCACCGAGGTGACCGTGCCGGGTGCATATGCATCCGTGACCACGGGCAATCCCCTGGAGTTCAGCCTTCCCGTCAATACATCCCCCGGAACGTACAAGGTCAGCTATACCGCGACAGTGACGGCTACGGCGAGCGGCACGGTAACCAATGCCGTATCGGGCAGTGGCGGCGACACCCCGAGCTGCGCGGGCAGCTGTGGTACGTCCACGCCGGTGGCCGCGCCTGCGGTGACTTACAGCAAAGCGGTGGCCCTGCCTGCGGGCAAGACGGAAGTTTCCGTGGGCGACGTTCTGACGTATACGCTGACCACCGTTGTGGCCAACTCAAGGACGACCGATACGGTGGTCTTGAGTGACACCCTGGGCAATGGTTTGTCGTTCATGGCAGTGACGGCAGCGGGTTCGTACGCTGCAGCGACCACCAGTAGTCCACTGACGTTCACCCTGCCGGCAAACACCGTGCCGGGCACTTACCAGATCAGCTACACCGTAAAAGTGACGGCTGCTGCCAGCGGCACGGTCACCAATGCCGTACTGGGCAGTGGTGGTGATACCCCGAGCTGCACCGTCAACTGCGGTACTTCGACACCAGTTGCCGCACCTGCAGTGACCTACAGCAAATCGGTGGTGTTGCCTGCGGGCAAGACCGAAGTGTCGGTGGGCGATGTGTTGACCTACACGCTGACCACGGTGGTCGGCGACGCGCAGACCACCGATACGGTGGTGCTGACGGATACCCTGGGAACGGGTCTGGCATTTACGGCCGTGACCGCACCGGGCATCTATAACGCCGCGACCAGCGGCAACCCGCTGAGCTTCACCCTGCCGGCCAATACGGTGCCGGGCACCTATGCGGTGAGCTACACCGCCACGGTGACCAACGCGGCCAGCAGCGGTACGGTGACCAATGCGGTGCTGGGCAGCGGCACGGACAACCCGAGCTGCGGCAGTACCTGCACGACCACCACGCCGGTGGCCGCGCCTGCGGTGACCTACAGCAAATCGGTGGTCCTGCCGGCGGGTAAAACCAGCGTCTCCGTCGGTGACGTGCTGACCTATACGTTGACCACCGTGGTAGCCAACTCAAAGACCACCGATGCGGTGGTACTGAGCGACACCCTGGGCAATGGCCTGGCATTCACCGCGGTGACCGTACCGGGCGCGTATGCAGCCGTGACTACGGGTAGTCCGCTGGTGTTCGCGCTGCCGGTCAATACAGCCCCGGGCACCTACACGGTCAGCTACACCGCGACAGTGACTGCTGCTGCGAGCGGCACGGTCACCAATGCCGTATTGGGCACGGGTGGCGATACCCCGAGCTGCGCAGCCAGCTGTGGCACCTCTACGCCGGTTGCCGCGCCAGCGGTGACCTACAGCAAGTCGGTGGTACTGCCTGCGGGCAAGACCGACGTCTCCGTCGGTGATGTGCTGACCTATACGCTGACCACCGTGGTGACCAACTCAAAGACGACCGATGCGGTGTTCTTGAGCGACACCCTGGGCAACGGTCTGGCATTCACCGAGGTGACCGTACCGGGCGTGTATGCAGCCGTGACTACGGGTAATCCGCTGGCGTTCACCCTGCCAGTCAATACAGCCCCGGGCACCTACAAGGTCAGCTACACCGCGACGGTTACCGGCGCGGCAACGGGCACCGTTACGAACGCGGTAGTAGGCAGTGGCGGCGACACACCAACCTGCTCTGGAAGCTGTGGCACGTCCACTCCCGTTGTAGTTGCCGCTGTACGCTACAGCAAGAGCGTGGTCAGCCCGGCATCGGGTGCGCAGGTAAAAGTGGGTGATCAGATCACTTATCGCCTGACTACTACGGTCAGTGGCGCGCGGACCACAGCCGATGTCGTGCTCAGCGATGCATTGGGCAACGGGCTGCAGTTCCAGTCCGTGACCCTTGCCGGCGGTTACACGCATGCCAGTGCAGGTGGGTTGGAAGTATTTACCTTGCCGGCGGGCCAAGAGCCGAATACGGACGGCAGCGCCAAGACCTATGCAATGGAATACACCGCCGTCGTGACGGCGGCGGCTACCACCGCGGTGGACAACAGTGTGACCGGAAGTGGCGGTGGCGGTAGCCCGCCGACCTGCGTGGGCTCCTGTACCACCACGACGCCGCTGGGTGCAGCAGCTGTGACCTATGCAAAGAGCGTCGTCGCACCAGCTGCGGGCACCGAGGTCAAGGTGGGCGATGAGATCACCTATCGCCTCGTCGCAACCATCAGCGACGCACAAACCACCGCTGACCTTGTACTGACCGACACCTTGGGGACGGGATTGCGCTTCACTGCGGTGACCGTGGCCGGAGACTATGTGCATTCAACTGCAGGCGGAAAGGAAGTATTCACCCTGCCGGCAGGGAAGCAGCCCAATGCGGATGGCAGTGGCAGGACGTATGCAGTGGAGTACACCGCCGCGGTGACTGCTGCGGCTACTACCTCGGTGCAGAACAACGTTGTTGGCGGTGGCGGAGCAACGCCACCTATCTGTGCTGGGTCCTGCGCGACCACCACGCCGGTTGTCGTCCCTGCGGTGGCCTACAGCAAGTCGGTGGTGCTGCCTGCGGGCAAGACCGAAGTGTCGGTGGGCGATGTGCTGACCTACACGCTGACCACGGTGGTGAGCGATGCGCAGACCACCGACACGGTGGTGCTGAGCGACACCCTGGGGACGGGCCTGGCCTTCACCGCCGTGACCGCCCCGGGCATCTATAACGCTGCGACCAGCAGCAACCCGCTGAGCTTCACGCTGCCGGCCAATACGGTGCCGGGCACCTATGCGGTGAGCTACACCGCCACGGTGACCAACGCGGCCAGCGGCACGGTAACCAACGCCGTGCTGGGCAGCGGTACGGACAGCCCGAGCTGCGGTACCGCCTGCACGACCACCACGCCGGTGGCTGCACCTGCGGTGACCTACAGCAAGTCGGTGGTGCTGCCTGCGGGCAAGACCGAAGTGTCGGTGGGCGA
>NZ_DAMBEF010000066.1:0-12500 GCF_032061965.1 Stenotrophomonas sp.
CCGATGTAGCTAATCACTTCTTCCTGGTTGGTCAGGCGAACCTTGGCAACCTTGCGAAGCGCCGAGTTCGGCTTCTTCGGAGTGGTGGTGTACACGCGCGTGCAGACGCCACGGCGCTGGGGGCACTTATCGAGAGCCGGGGAGGCACTCTTATAAGTGGTTGCCTGCCGCGGCTTGCGGACAAGCTGATTGATCGTCGCCATCAGTATGTTCTTCTGAGAGAGGCCAATGAAAAAACTGGCCATTGAATGCGGAAATGTGCGAGCAGGCGAGAAACCGGCCTGCTGAGACAGACGATTGTAGCAACCTGGCGAAAACGCAGTCAAATGCGCACGCGCCAAGCCAGCCCTGATCCCGGGCCGTTACAGGGGAGCCTTCTCCTTGCCCCCCGTTCAGGTTGTCAACCCGGTCCTTTGACAGACCGGGCCGGCATCCTACCTCATCCGAAGCCGTCAGGCCAGCGGCCATCGACTCCGGTGTGCCGTCCCGGCCGGGGCCGGGGCGGATGATTCAGCCCCGACCGGGGTCGGGGTTTGCGGGCGACCCGACCTGGGGTCGGGCCCTGCCCTGCTCCCGGTCCGGCCAGGGCCGGACCGTGATCTCACTCGTCGCTGCCCGGAGCCTGTTCAGCTTCGGTCGACTCGACCGCCACCGCAGCCACTTCAGCCACCACCGGCGCGGTGCCGGACAGGGTCTGCAGCTCCGAGTCGGTCAGGCCCGACGCGTTGCGGCGACGGTTGGCGTGGTAGGACAGACCGGTACCGGCCGGGATCAGACGGCCGACGATGACGTTTTCCTTCAGGCCGCGCAGGTTGTCCTTGGTGCCGCGGACGGCCGCCTCGGTCAGCACGCGGGTGGTTTCCTGGAAGGAGGCAGCCGAGATGAACGACTCGGTCGCCAGCGACGCCTTGGTGATACCCAGCAGGACCGGGTCGAAACGGGCAATCAGCTCGTTGCGGCTGGTCAGGCGTGCATTTTCCTCGATGACGCGCTGGCGCTCGGCCTGCTCGCCATTCAGGAACTTGCTGCTGCCCTGGTCGGTGATCTCGACCTTGCGCAGCATCTGACGGGTGATCACTTCGATGTGCTTGTCGTTGATCTTCACGCCCTGCAGGCGGTACACGTCCTGGATTTCCTTGACCAGGTAGCGGGCCAGCTCTTCCACGCCCTTCAGGCGCAGGATGTCCTGCGGGCTCGGCTCGCCGTCCACCACGGTTTCACCGCGGGTCACGTGCTCACCTTCGAACACGATGATCTGGCGGTACTTCGGAATCAGCTCTTCGTGCTCCGAACCATCGGTGTCCTTGATGATCAGGCGCTGCTTGCCCTTGGTGTCCTTGCCGAAGCTGATGATGCCCGAACGCTCGGCCAGGATCGCCGGATCCTTCGGCTTGCGTGCTTCGAACAAGTCGGCAACGCGCGGCAGACCACCGGTGATGTCACGGGTCTTCGATGCTTCCTGCGGGATCTTGGCAACCACGTCGCCCACGCCTACCGGCGAACCATCCTGCAGGTTGACGATCGAGCGCGGCGGCAGCAGGTACTGTGCCGGCAGGTCGGTGCCCGGGATGGTCAGGTCATTGCCCTTGCCATCGACGATGCGGACCAGCGGACGCAGATCCTTGGCCTGCGAGCCACGACGCTTCGGATCGGTGATTTCACGCGAGGCCAGGCCGGTCAGTTCATCGGTCTTCTCGATGACGGTGATGCCGTCGACGAAGTCGATGAAACGCACGAAACCAGCCACTTCCGACACGATCGGGTGGTTATGCGGATCCCAGTTGGCCACGGTCTGGCCAGCCTTGATCTCGGCACCGTCCTTGACGTTGATGGTGGCACCGTACGGCAGCTTGTAGCGCTCACGCTCACGGCCATGCGGATCGAGCACGGAGATTTCGCCCGAACGCGACACGGCAACCAGCGAACCGCTGACCTGCTCGACGTGCTTCAGGTTGGAGAACTTCACCGAACCGGTGGTCTTGACGGTGATGTTGTCCACCGCAGCCGCACGCGATGCCGCACCACCGATGTGGAACGTACGCATGGTCAGCTGGGTACCCGGCTCACCGATCGACTGTGCGGCGATGACGCCGACGGCTTCACCGATGTTGACGATGTGGCCACGGGCCAGATCGCGGCCGTAGCAGCGACCGCAGACGCCGAACGAGGACTCACAGGTGATCGTCGAGCGGACCTTGATGGTCTGCACGCCAGCTTCTTCCAGCTTGTTCACCCACTGCTCGTCGAGCAGCGTGTTGCGGGTGACGATCGGATCTTCGTCGTTGCCCGGCAGGAACACGTCCTCGGCCACAACGCGGCCCAGCACGCGGTCCTTCAACGGCTCAACCACGTCGCCGCCTTCCACGATCGGGGTCATGGTCAGACCTTCGACGGTGCCGCAATCGACTTCGGTGATCACCACGTCCTGCGCCACGTCAACCAGACGACGGGTCAGGTAACCCGAGTTCGCCGTCTTCAACGCGGTATCGGCCAGACCCTTACGGGCACCGTGGGTGGAGTTGAAGTACTCCTGCACGTTCAAGCCTTCGCGGAAGTTCGCCTTGATGGGCGTCTCGATGATCGAGCCGTCCGGACGTGCCATCAGGCCACGCATACCGGCCAGCTGACGGATCTGCGCCTGGCTACCACGCGCACCGGAGTCGGCCATGATGTACAGCGAGTTCATCGACTTCTGGTCGACGATCTTGCCTTCCGAATCCTCGACCTTTTCGGTACCGATGGTTTCCATCATCGCCTTGGCGATGCGCTCATTGGTGCGCGACCAGATGTCGACCACCTTGTTGTAGCGCTCGCCAGCGGTGACCAGACCGGACTGGTACTGCTCCTGGATTTCCAGCACTTCCTGCTCGGCTTCGCCCAGGATGCCCTTCTTCTCGTCCGGGATCAGCATGTCGTCGATACCGATCGACACGCCAGCGCGGGTTGCGTAGGCATAACCGGTGTACATCAGCTTGTCGGCGAACACCACGGTGTCCTTCAGACCCAGCAGACGGTAGCTCTGGTTGATCAGGCGCGAGATGTTCTTCTTGGTCATCTCGGTGTTGCACAGCTCGAACGGCAGGCCTTCGGGCATGATCTCGCTCAGCAGCGCACGACCCACGGTCGTGTCCACGATCGAGGTCTTCTTGACCTTGTTGCCTTCTTCGTCGCGCTCGACCTGCACGATGCGCACCTTGACGCGGGCGTGCAGCTCAACCAGGCGGTTGTCGTAGGCACGCTTCACTTCGTCGGTGTTGGCGAAGACCATGCCCTCGCCCTTCTTGTTCACCAGCGAACGCGACATGTAGTACAGGCCCAACACCACGTCCTGCGACGGCACGATGATCGGCTCGCCGTTGGCCGGCGACAGGATGTTGTTGGTGGACATCATCAGCGCACGCGCTTCCAGCTGGGCTTCCAGCGAGAGCGGCACGTGGACGGCCATCTGGTCACCGTCGAAGTCGGCGTTGAATGCGGTACAGACCAGCGGATGCAGCTGGATGGCCTTGCCTTCGATCAACAGCGGTTCGAACGCCTGGATGCCCAGACGGTGCAGGGTCGGTGCACGGTTCAGCAGCACCGGATGTTCGCGGATGACTTCTTCCAGGACGTCCCAGACTTCGCCTTCTTCGCGCTCAACCAGCTTCTTGGCGGCCTTGATGGTGGTGGCCAGGCCACGACGCTGCAGCTTGGCGAACACGAACGGCTTGAACAGCTCAAGCGCCATCTTCTTCGGCAGGCCGCACTGGTGCAGCTTCAAGTACGGACCCACGGTGATCACCGAACGGCCCGAGTAATCGACGCGCTTGCCCAGCAGGTTCTGACGGAAGCGACCCTGCTTGCCCTTGATCATGTCGGCCAGCGACTTGAGCGGGCGCTTGTTGGTGCCGGTGATGGCACGGCCGCGACGGCCGTTGTCCAGCAGGGCGTCAACCGATTCCTGCAGCATGCGCTTTTCGTTGCGCACGATGATGTCCGGAGCGTTGAGCTCCAGCAGGCGGCGCAGACGGTTGTTACGGTTGATGACGCGACGGTACAGATCGTTCAGATCCGAGGTCGCGAAGCGGCCACCGTCCAGCGGAACCAGCGGACGCAGGTCCGGCGGCAGCACCGGCAGCACGGTCATCACCATCCACTCCGGGCGGTTGCCCGACTCGAGGAAGGCTTCGACCAGCTTGATGCGCTTGGTCAGACGCTTGAGCTTGGTTTCCGAACCGGTCGAGGCGATTTCCTCGCGCAGCTTCACCATTTCAGCCTGCAGGTCGATGGTGCGCAGCAGTTCGTAGACGGCCTCGGCGCCCATGGCGGCGTCGAAGTCATCGCCATGTTCCTGACGTGCCTGCAGGTACTGTTCTTCGGTCAGCAGCTGGCGACGCTCCAGGGCGGTCAGGCCCGGCTCGGTCACCACGTAGGCTTCGAAGTACAGCACGCGCTCGATGTCACGCAGGGTCATGTCCAGCATCAGGCCGATGCGCGACGGCAGCGACTTGAGGAACCAGATGTGCGCGACCGGCGATGCCAGGTCGATGTGGCCCATGCGCTCACGGCGCACCTTGGCCAGGGTGACTTCGGTGCCGCACTTTTCGCAGACGACGCCGCGGTGCTTCATGCGCTTGTACTTGCCGCACAGGCACTCGTAGTCCTTGACCGGTCCGAAGATGGCGGCGCAGAACAGGCCGTCACGTTCCGGCTTGAACGTACGGTAGTTGATGGTTTCCGGCTTCTTCACTTCGCCGAAGGACCACGAACGGATCAGGTCCGGCGAGGCCAGCGCGATCTTGATCGCGTCGAAGTCCAGCGTCTGGCGCTGCTGGTTGAAGAGGTTGAGCAAGTCTTTCATGTTCTTCTCCGGGATTCGGAATTCGAGATTGGGGAGTTGTCAGAGCGGGGATGCAGGACCCGGGACCGGCGCTTTGCCAGTCCCGAATCCCGAATCGCTATTCCCAATCTCAGTTGTCTTCCAGTTCCATGTTGATGGCCAGCGAGCGGATTTCCTTCACCAAAACGTTGAAGGACTCCGGCATGCCCGCAACCATCTCGTGCTCACCGTCGACGATGTTCTTGTACATCTGGTTACGGCCCTGTACGTCATCGGACTTCACCGTCAGCATTTCCTGCAGGGTGTAGGCCGCGCCGTAGGCTTCCAGTGCCCAGACTTCCATTTCACCGAAGCGCTGACCACCGAACTGCGCCTTGCCGCCCAGCGGCTGCTGGGTAACGAGCGAGTACGGGCCGGTCGAACGGGCGTGCATCTTGTCGTCGACCAAGTGGTTCAACTTCAGGTAATGCATGTAGCCGACGGTGGTCTTGCGGTCGAAGGCTTCGCCGGTGCGGCCGTCATACAGCTGCATCTGCGTCTTGCTGGTGTTGAAGCCCAGACGTTCGGTTTCCGGGGCATCGTCCGGGTAGGCGAGATTCAGCATTTCGCGAATCTCTTCTTCGGCCGCGCCGTCGAACACCGGGGTTGCCATCGGCACGCCGTCGGTCAGGTTCTTGGCCAGGTTGATCAGCTCTTCATCGCTGAACTGGGACAGGTCCACGCGCTGCTCGGACACGGCCGAATCGTGGTTGTAGATCTTGCCCAGGAATTCACGCAGCTCACTGACCGCACGCTGCTGTTCCAGCATGCCCTGGATGCGCTTGCCCAGGCCCTTTGCGGCCCAGCCCAAGTGCACTTCCAGAATCTGGCCGATGTTCATACGCGACGGCACGCCCAGCGGGTTCAAGCAGATGTCCACGGTGTTGCCGTCAGCCATGTACGGCATGTCTTCGACCGGCACCACGTTGGAGACCACACCCTTGTTACCGTGGCGGCCTGCCATCTTGTCACCCGGCTGGATGCGACGCTTCACGGCCAGGAACACCTTGACCATCTTCAGCACGCCCGGTGCCAGATCGTCGCCCTGGGTGATCTTGCCGCGCTTGTCGGCGAAGCGACGCTCGAATTCCTTCTCGTGTGCCTGGATCTGCATCTGGGCACGCTCGATGGCTTCGGAGGCGTCCTCGTCCTTCATGCGCAGGGTGAACCAGTCGGACTTCTTCAGGCCGTCCAGGAACGCATCGGTGATCACGTCGCCCTTCTTCAGGCCGGCGCCGCCGTTGGCAACCTTGCCCACGATCTGCGAACGCAGACGTGCGTAGATGGCGGCTTCCAGGATGCGGAACTGGTCGTCGAAGTCCTTCTTGACGCGCTTGATCTCGTTTTCTTCGATCTGGCGTGCGCGCTTGTCCTTCTCGATACCGTCGCGGGTGAAGACCTGCACGTCGATGACGGTGCCGTCCATGCCCGGCGGAACGCGCAGCGAGCTGTCCTTAACGTCCGAAGCCTTCTCGCCGAAGATCGCGCGCAGCAGCTTCTCTTCCGGGGTCAGCTGGCTCTCGCCCTTCGGCGTGACCTTGCCAACCATGATGTCGCCGGCGCGCACTTCCGCACCGATGTACACCACGCCGGATTCGTCCAGGCGGTTCAGGGCCTGCTCGGACACGTTCGGGATGTCGGCGGAAATTTCCTCCGGCCCCAGCTTGGTGTCACGTGCAACGCAGGTCAGTTCTTCGATGTGGATCGTGGTGTAACGATCTTCTTCGACCACACGCTCGGACAGCAGGATGGAGTCTTCGAAGTTGTAGCCGTTCCACGGCATGAAGGCGATCAGCATGTTCTGACCCAGCGCCAGTTCACCGATATCGGTGGACGGGCCATCGGCCAGCACGTCGCCGCGCGCGATCACGTCACCCACGTTCACCAGCGGACGCTGGTTGATGCAGGTGTTCTGGTTCGAACGGGTGTACTTGATCAGGTTGTAGATATCGACGCCGGCATCGGCCGGATCGGTGATCTCGTTCTCGTTGGCCTTGACCACGATGCGACCGGCGTCGATCTGCACGATCTCGCCGCCACGCAGGGCGTTCACGGTCACACCCGAGTCACGGGCCACGGCGCGTTCGATACCGGTACCCACCAGCGGCTTCTGCGCACGCAGAGTCGGCACGGCCTGGCGCTGCATGTTGGCGCCCATCAGTGCACGGTTTGCGTCATCGTGCTCCAGGAACGGAACCAGTGCCGCAGCAACCGACACGGTCTGCATCGGCGAGACGTCCATGAAGTGGACTTCTGCCGGCGGCTTGAGCAGCGACTCACCCTGGAAGCGGCACGGTACGAACTGCTCGGTGAGCATGTTCTTGGCATCGGTCAGGGCATTTGCCTGGGCGATGACGTACTCGTTTTCTTCGATGGCCGACAGGAACTCGATCTCGTCGGAGACCTTGCCGTCATGCACCTTGCGGTACGGGGTTTCCAGGAAGCCGTACTTGTTGGTGCGTGCGAACACGGCCAGCGAGTTGATCAGGCCGATGTTCGGGCCTTCCGGCGTTTCGATGGTGCAGACGCGGCCGTAATGGGTCGGGTGCACGTCGCGCACTTCGAAGCCGGCGCGTTCGCGGGTCAGGCCGCCCGGGCCCAGGGCCGAGACGCGGCGCTTGTGCGTCACTTCCGACAGCGGGTTGTTCTGATCCATGAACTGCGACAGCTGCGAGGAGCCGAAGAATTCCTTGATCGCCGCAGCCACCGGCTTGGCGTTGATCAGCTCCTGCGGGGTCAAGCCTTCCGACTCGGCCATCGACAGGCGTTCCTTGACCGCACGCTCGACGCGGACCAGGCCCACGCGGAACACGTTTTCGGCCATTTCACCGACCGAACGCACGCGACGATTGCCCAGGTGATCGATGTCATCGACCACGCCGCGACCGTTGCGGATCTCGGTCAGGACCTTGATCACGTCCAGGATGTCGGACGATTCGCCATGGGCGGCAACCAGACGCTTGGACTCTTCGTCGTTGCGCTCACCGAAGTACTTCTGGTCGTACAACACGGCTTCGCCGGTGACTTCCTTGCGGCCGACACGACGGTTGAACTTCATGCGGCCAACCGTGGACAGGTCGTAGCGCTCGAAGGTGAAGAACAGGTTGTGGAACAGGTTCTGAGCAGCGTCCTTGGTCGGCGGCTCGCCCGGACGCATCATGCGGTAGATTTCGACCAGCGCTTCAAGCTGCGTCTTGGTCGGATCGATGCGCAGGGTGTTGGACAGGTAGGCACCACGGTCCAGATCGTTCACCCACAGCGTGCCGACTGCATCAACACCCGCCTTGCGGAAGTTCTGCAGCTGCTCGTCGGTGATTTCGTCGTTGGCCTGGGCCAGCAGTTCACCGGTGTTGGCATCGACCACGTCATGCGACAGGATGCGGCCGACCAGGTAGTCGTCCGGCACGGCCAGGGCAGCGATGCCCGATGCCTGCAGCTGCTTGATGTGGCGCGCGGTGATGCGCTTGCCGGCTTCCACGATGACCTTGTCACCGTCGGCCAGGTCGAAGCCCAGGGTTTCACCACGCAGACGCTCCGGCACCAGCTCCAGCTGGACGCCTTCGTCGGGGTTGATGTGGAAGGTGTTGATCTCGAAGAACTCGGCCAACATTTCTTCGTTGTTGTAGCCGAGCGCGCGCAGCAGGATCGACACCGGCAGCTTGCGGCGACGGTCGATACGGGTGAACAGCGCGTCCTTCGGATCGAACTCGAAGTCCAGCCAGGAACCGCGGTAAGGAATGATGCGGGCGCTGTACAGCAGCTTGCCCGAGCTGTGGGTCTTGCCACGGTCATGGTCGAAGAACACGCCCGGCGAACGGTGCAGCTGCGACACGATGACGCGCTCGGTACCGTTGACGATGAAGGTGCCGTTGTCGGTCATCAACGGGATTTCGCCCAGATAGACCTCCTGCTCCTTCACGTACTTGATCGCCTTGGTAGACGATTCGCGGTCGTAGATGACCAGACGCACGGTGACGCGCAGCGGCGCGCCGTAGCTCATGCCACGCTGGCGGCATTCGCGCTCGTCAAACACCGGGTCGCCCAGCTTGTAACCGACGTATTCCAGGGCAGCGTTGCCGCTGTAGCTGGAAATCGGGAACACCGACTTCAGCGCAGCGTGCAGGCCGTGGTCGGAGCGCTTGGCCGGGTCGATGTTTTCCTGCAGGAATTCGCGGTACGAATCAACCTGGATCGCGAGCAGGAACGGCACCTCGAGGATCGAGCGCTGCTTGCCGAAATCTTTGCGGATGCGCTTTTTTTCGGTGTACGAATAGGACGTCATGAGGTCTTCCACCTTGTTGTGCGGGCCGTGCGTCCACAACCCGTAAGGAAACTTGAAATTGTCAGTTGGAAGTCGCTGGTATTGCCGGCACCAGCACGCCTTCTCCCGCTACTTCCAACTGCCAACTCGCTTGTATCGGCTGCGGGTCACTCCATCGTCTGGAGCGCAGCGCCTGACACTTGCCACGTTGGTCTTTCTGAAGCTTGCCGAGCATCACCCGGCCTTACCACCGGGCTGCGCCCGGCCCTACCCCGCGCCCCCCGGGCATGCCCGGCGTGGCAACGGCTTGAAACGACCAAAGGCCGGGGGCTTACGCCCCCAGCCTTGGCTGCATCGTCGCGATTCGGTGACGATGCAAGAACTGATTACTTCAGCTCGACGGTCGCGCCGGCGGCTTCCAGTTCCTTCTTGAACTTGTCGGCGTCTTCCTTCGAAGCGCCTTCCTTCACGACGCCACCGGCTTCAGCCAGATCCTTCGCTTCCTTCAGGCCCAGGCCGGTGATGGCGCGGACGGCCTTAATCACTTCGACCTTCTTCGCGCCGGCATCCTTCAGGATGACGTTGAATTCGGTCTGCTCTTCAACAGCAGCAACCGGGCCAGCAGCAGCAACTGCAACCGGGGCAGCAGCCGACACGCCGAACTTCTCTTCGATGGCCTTGACCAGCTCCATCACTTCCATCAGGGACTTTTCGGCGATTGCGTCGACGATCTGATCGTTGGTAAGGGACATTTTGATTACCTTTTGAAAATATTCTGGATTGAGGTTCCTTGCGGAACCACGAGGACGTCGAACTTAGACGGCTTCAGCTTCAGCGGCCGGTGCGGCAGCTTCAGCTGCGCCACCTTCCTGCTTTTCACCAATAGCCTTGACGGCGCGGGCGAACATGGTGACCGGCTCGGTCAGGACGCGGGCCAACATGGCCAGGGCCTGATCACGGGTCGGCAACGATGCCAGCACGTCGACGTGGCTGGCCGGGAAGACTTCCCCGCCGATTGCCACGACCTTCGCCTTCAGCTTGTCGTTACCCTTGGCTGCTTCCTTGATCAGGCGACCGGCTGCGCCGGGCTCCTCAAGCGAGAACGCATACAGCAGCGGACCAACCATCTGGTCTTTTGCAACTGCGAAATCGGTGCCTTCAACGGCGCGCGAGGCCAGCGTGTTCTTGACAACCTTCAAGAAAACACCGGTTTCGCGGGCCTGCTTACGCATCGCGGTCATCTGAGCGACCGTGGTGCCAGCGTATTCGGCTGCGATCAAGGAGTGGGCCTTGGCGGCGATGTCTGCCAGCTCGGCGACTACTTCTTGCTTCTGGGACAGATTGAGAGCCATTGCACTCCTCCGTTAAAGCGGGGATTGGTGATTCGGATCCGGGATTGGCAACGGCGGCAATGCCACTGCTGCAGGCCTCCCTGACCGAACCTCAACACCCTGCTTCAAACATATTCCGCTTACGGCTCCTAGCCGTGTGCGGTCCTGGGCGGCATCCCTCCTGGACGCCGGGAGCATCAGGTGATGCTCCGGTGGTGGCCGTTCTAGAGCTGGAGTGCAAACCTGGGCAAACCCAGACGTACGTGAACCAGAAAAATCCAGAAGGGCGGCACCATCTACGCAGGGTGACCCGAGAACGGATCGATTAAGCGATCTCGCTGTGCCGGCGGCGACTCCTTGCCAAATCGAGCTTCCGTGCCCGTCGCCGGTATGCGCTGACCGCGCCTGCGGTCTTTGACGGCTCCACACAGGCGAACCTGTGCGACGCCTTCAAAAGTCAGCATCACCGTTGCCGATGACGCTGGTGTTTCTTGTTGCGCCAAAGCCCAAGAGCTTCAGAGCGATCCCCGCCTTCGCGGGGATGACGTGCCGGCAAAGCCGTGCGCGCTATGCGCGCACGGGCCGGTACGTCACTTCAGGGTCAGCGACGACTGGTCGACGGTGACGCCCGGGCCCATCGTCGAGCTGACCGACACCTTCTGCAGGTACAGGCCCTTCGAGGTGGCCGGCTTGGCCTTGATCAGGTCCAGCAGCAGTGCCTGCAGGTTCGACTGCAGCGCGCCGTTTTCGAAGCTGGCCTTGCCGATGGTGCAGTGGATGATGCCGGCCTTGTCAGTGCGGTAACGCACCTGACCCGACTTGGCATTCTTGACGGCTTCGCCCGGGTTGGCCGAGACGGTGCCGACCTTCGGGTTCGGCATCAGGCCGCGCGGGCCCAGCACGGTGCCCAGCTTACCGACGACGCGCATTGCGTCCGGGGTAGCGATGACCACGTCATAGTTCAGATCGCCGGCCTGCATCTTCTCGGCCAGGTCGTCCATGCCAACGGCTTCGGCGCCAGCGGCCAGGGCTTCGTCAGCCTTGGCACCGGCCGGAGCAAACACGGCCACGCGGACCGACTTGCCGGTACCCGCCGGCAGCACGGTGGAACCGCGAACCTGCTGGTCGGACTTCTTGGCATCCACGCCCAGGCGCACGGCAACGTCGATCGACTCGACGAACTTGGCCTTGGTGGCGGTCTTCAGGATGTTGATTGCGTCCTCGAAGGCATACGCCTTACCCGGGACGATAGCGGCCTTGATGGCCTTCTCACGCTTGGTCTGTGCCATCAGATTAACCCTCTACCACCAGGCCCATGGAACGGGCAGAGCCCGCGATCGTACGCACGGCGGCGTCAAGGCTGGCAGCCGTCAGATCGGGCTCCTTCGCCTTGCAGATTTCTTCCAGCTGCGCGCGCGTCACCTTGCCCACCTTGTCGGTGTTCGGCTTCTTCGAGCCCGAAGAAATGCCAGCGGCCTTCTTCAGCAGCGTGGTTGCCGGGGTGCTCTTGGTGATGAAGGTGAACGTACGGTCCGAATAGGCCGTGATGATCACCGGCACCGGCAGACCCGGTTCCAGCTTCTGCGTGGCAGCGTTGAACGCCTTGCAGAATTCCATGATGTTCAGGCCGCGCTGACCCAGCGCAGGACCGACCGGCGGCGAGGGGTTGGCCTGACCAGCCTTCACCTGCAGCTTGATGTAACCGACAACTTTCTTTGCCATTTGAGTACTCTCCGGGTGCTAGCGCCTTGCGACAACAGGCTCCCCATCGGACCGGGAATCACGCGTCCCGGCATCGCGTTTTGAAATCCTTGAATCGCACCAAAGGCCACCTCGCGGCAGCCTTTGATTCAGCCCCATCACAGGGAGCCGGCAATTCTAGCAGTTTTTTTGACGACTGCCTGAACAGGCAGCCGTACAGGGTCACACGGCCTTTTCGACCTGACCAAATTCCAGCTCGACCGGGGTGGCACGACCGAAGATCAACACCGAGACGCGCAGACGGCTCTTCTCGTAATTGACTTCTTCAACCACACCATTGAAGTCGTTG
>NZ_DAMBEF010000067.1:0-13570 GCF_032061965.1 Stenotrophomonas sp.
GGGGGTCGATTAGACCGCCTGCACCTGGTCAGCCTGCATACCCTTCTGGCCCTGCACGGCGACGAAGGTCACCTTCTGGCCTTCCTGCAGCGACTTGAAGCCGTTGCCCTGGATGGCGCGGAAATGCACGAACAGGTCCGGGCCGCTTTCCGGGGTGATGAAGCCGAAGCCCTTGGCATCGTTGAACCACTTGACAGTGCCGGTCTGACGATCAGACATGTACTAACTCCTGAAACATAAGTTGAAATAATCGCAGCCACCGGAGATCGGGGCCGAGACTGAGTTGCAGGCGTTGGTAAAGCGGATCGATGAGCCGATCAAGAAGATCAACTGCATCAGGCCACGATTCACGGTGACCCTTGCAAGCACAGTGGGACGAAAGATACGCGGCTTTGGGTTAAAAAGCGATAAATACCGTATTCAGAAACTCAATTAAATTCAGCGTCAGAAATAAATCAATTAAATTCAATTGCTTGGCCCAATTTCACAGCACCCGCCCCGCGCCACTTGATAGTCGCAAGCTATAGACTGCGCAGATGCAATCACCCCTCCAGCCCCCTGCCACCCGCATCTGGGTAGATGCCGATGCCTGCCCCGTGGTGATCAAGGAAATCCTGTTCCGTGCCGCCGAGCGCGCACAGGTGGAGACCATCCTGGTCGCCAACCAGTGGCTGCGCACCCCGCCCTCCCGTCACATCCGCGCGATGCAGGTTGCCGGTGGCCCGGACGTCGCCGACGACGCCATCGCCGAGCGCGTGGCGGCCGGCGACCTGGTGGTTACGCAGGACATCCCGCTGGCTGCACGCGTGCTGGAAAAGCAGGCCATTGCGCTGAACCCGCGCGGCGAGCTGTATACCGCCAACACCATCGCCGAGCGCCTGTCGGTGCGCAATTTCATGGAAGAACTGCGCGGTGCCGGCATCCAGACCGGCGGGCCTGCCACCTTGCACGCGCGCGACCGTCAGGCCTTCGCCGCCCAGTTGGACCGCTGGTTGGCGCAGCGGCGCTGATCAGAGCTGCAGCTGTCGCGTGCTCTCGAACTGCCGCAACTGGCCGCTGAGTGGGTCCACGAAGGACAAGCGTCGCGCCAGCAACTGCAGTGGGCGGCTGTAGTCCTCGGCCGCCCGTGCCTGAAGCTGCGGGTAGTAGTCGTCGCCGATGATCGCTGCGCCCAGCGCCGCCATATGCACCCGCAGCTGATGCTTGCGGCCACTGACCGGCTGCAGGTGGTAGCGCCACACGGCCTCCCTCTTCTCCAGCACTGAAATCCGGCTCAGCGCGTTGGCTGCGCCATCGACCTCGGCCATGCGAAAGAACGGCTCGCCCCGGTCCAGGCGACTGCTGCGCTGCAGGGGAAAACACAGTTCCTCCAACGCGGGCGCCAGGGCTTCATAGCCCTTGTCGATGCGGCGCTCGGCGAACAAGCGCTGATACGCAGCGCGGCTTCCGGGATTGCAGGAAAACAGCACCAACCCGGCGGTGCCACGGTCGATCCGGTGCAGCGGCACCAAACCCTGGTTGCCGGTTCGCGACTGCAGGCGCGCCAGCAGGGTTTCACGCAGGTGGCGTCCGGCCGGCGTCACCGGCAGGAAGTGCGGCTTATCCGCTACCAGCAGGTGCTCGTCCTGGTACAGCACCGTTTCGCTGAACGGTATTTCTGGCTCGTCCAGCACCTCGCGGAAATAGTGGATCTCCTGCCCCACCCGCCACGGCTGCGACGCTTTCAGCGCAGTTCCGCGCGCATCCAGTACCCGGCCTCGCGCGAAACGGTCCAGCCATTGCGCCCGTGACACCGCCGGGAAACGGGCGCAAAGGCCGTCCAGCAGGCTCTCCCACGGGCCAGGGGCAAGTTGCAGACGGCTGGGCAGATCCGGGCGGGTCACGGTCAGACGGGTCCTGTGCATGGCCAGGCATTATCATGGGCGGTCTTTGTCCCCGGTATCCCCATGGCCCTCACCGCCACCATCCGCAAGGCCGAGCTGCAGATCAGCGATATGGACCGCGGCTACTACGCCACCCATAACCTGACTCTGGCCCAGCATCCGTCCGAAACCGACGAGCGCCTGATGGTGCGCCTGCTCGCGTTCGCCCTCAATGCCGAGGACCGGCTGGAGTTCGGCAAGGGCCTGAGCAGCGAGGACGACCCGGACCTGCTGCAGCTGGACTACACCGGTGACATCCTGCAATGGATCGACCTGGGCCACCCGGACGAGTCGCGCATCCGCAAGGCATGCAACCGCAGCCGCCGCGTGCAGATCATCAACTACGGCGGCAATGCCTCCGATATCTGGTGGCAGAAGCAGAGCAAGCACCTGGTTCGCTTCAACAACCTGTCGGTGGTGGATCTGCCGGCGGAGTTCGTCGAGCGCTGGGGCGAGCAGGTGCAACGGGCGATGCGCTGGAGCGTGCTGATCCAGGACGGCGAAGTGCAGATCCTCAACGACCAGATCCAGCTGGACGTGATCCCGGCCTGGCGCAAGCGCGCGGCGGAGTAAGCGGTGACAGGCAAGACAATCCGCTGCGACGTGCTGGTGGTCGGAGCAGGCGCTGCCGGGCTGATGTGCGCGATCACTGCCGCCCAGCGCGGCCGCATCGTGCAGGTGATCGACCACGCCAACAAGCCGGGCAAGAAGATCCTGATGTCCGGTGGCGGCCGCTGCAACTTCACCAATACCGGTACCACCCACGCCAATTTCATCTCGTCCAATCCGCATTTCTGCAAATCGGCGCTGGCCCGCTATACCCCGGGCGATTTCATCGACATGGTGGAGCGGCACGGTATCGCGTACCACGAGAAGGAGCTTGGCCAGCTGTTCTGCGACATCTCGTCCAAGCAGATCGTCAGGATGCTGCTGGACGAGTGCAGTGCCGCCGGCGTCCAGCTGCGCACCGACTGCGGGGTGACCGCCATCGAGCGTGGCGCCGATGGTTTCCGTGTGCAGACCGCGCAGGGCGAGTTCCACAGCGCCTCGCTGGTGGTCGCCACCGGTGGCCTGTCCATCCCCAGCATGGGCGCCAGCGGCTTCGGCTACGAACTGGCCAAGCGCTTTGGCCATGAACTACTGCCCACCCGCGCCGGGCTGGTGCCCTTGACCCTCAGCGGCAAGCACCAGGAACGCTTCGCCGAGCTGAGCGGCGTGGCACTGCCGGTGGAGGCGCGCTGCAATGGCCGCAGCTTCCGCAATTCGATGCTGATCACCCACCGCGGCGTCAGCGGCCCGGCGATCCTGCAGATCTCCTCGTACTGGCAGCCCGGCGATGACCTGCGCCTGGACCTGTTGCCCGAGCACGATGCATTGGACTGGCTGCGCCGGATGAAACGCGAACGTGGCGCCTCGGAGCTGCGCACGGTACTGGCCGAGGTGATGCCACGGCGCCTGGCCCTGCGCCTGTGCGAGCAATGGCTGAAGGACAAGCCGATGCGCCAGTTCGACGAACCCGAACTCAAGACCGCTGCCAGCCTGCTGTCCGACTTCCCACTCGTCGCCAGCGGCACCGAAGGCTACCGCACGGCCGAGGTGACCCTCGGCGGTGTGGACACCCGCAAGGTGTCATCCTCGACGATGGAATCGCAGCTGGTGCCCGGCCTGCACTTCATTGGCGAGGTATTGGACGTGACCGGTTGGCTGGGCGGCTACAACTTCCAGTGGGCCTGGGCCTCGGGCCATGCCGCCGGCCTGGCCGCCTAATCCCCAGAAACACCCCCGTGACGGGTTTCCGTCACGGGCCAGCGATTGACGCATAGACGCCAACGCCGTGCTTCGTGTATTAAACCCCCTGCCCCGGGAGCTTTGAATGCAGAACGCCAAAGACATCACACTGCGCCTGCTGATCGTGGACGACAGCGCAGAGAACGCCGAAGCCATCGTCAGCACCTTGCGTAACAGCGGCATCGCGGTACGCCCGCTGCGCCCGCAAAGCCCGGACGAACTGGCCCAGGCCTTGGCAGGGCAACCGATTGACCTGGTTCTGGCTGCCAACTCCTACGTCATCCCGCAGTCGCTGCTGACCCAACAGGTCGCGGCCAGCGGCAAGGACGTCCCGATGATCCTGCTGGCCGACAACGTCGATGCACAGCTGCTGCTGGACTCGGCCGCCAATGGCATCCGCGCCATCGCACTGCGCCAGCAACCGGACCACCTGCTCTCGGTAGTGCGCAACGAATGGACCGATCTGCAGGCACGCCGTGGCCTGCGCCGGATCGAGGCGCAGATGCGCGAGACCGAGCGCCGCTGCGACGCGCTGATCTCGTCTTCACGCGACCCCATCGCCTACATCCATGAAGGCATGCATATCCGCGCGAACGAGGCCTACCTGGAGATGTTCGGCTTCGACGGGTTCGACGACGTGGAAGGCGTGTCCCTGCTGGACATGGTTGCGCCGCAGCACGTGGAGGACTTCAAGAACCTGCTGAAGTCGCTGAGCAAGGGTGAAGCGCCGCCGCCGCAGTACGAAGTCCATGCGCGCAACCAGGACGGCGACACCTTCCCCGCCACCATGGAATTCACCGCCGCCACCTACGAGGGCGAAACCTGCTCCCAGGTGGTGTTCCGCCGTCGCGAGGAGTTCGACCCCGAACTGGCCCGCGAGGTGGAAGCACTGCGCCAGCGCGATCAGGTCACCGGCCTGCTCAACCGCCCGACCTTCATGGTGCATCTGGAAAACGCGGTGGCCCAGGTCAGTCGCAGCGATGGCCAGTACGGTTTCCTGCTGATCGAGCCGGACCACTACGCACGCCTGCTGCCCGATATCGGACTGGATTCGGCCGATGCGCTGATCGGTGCCATGGGCCAGCAGCTGGCCAAGGCCATCGGCGAGGACGCGCAGCTGGCGCGCTTTGGCGAACACAGTTTCGCGCTGCTCAGCCCGGGCGAGTACGCCCATACCGCGACCATCGCCGAGCGTGTACGCGAGGCCTTCGCCGGCCACGTATTTGCCGTTGGCGACCGCTCGGCGACCGTCACGGTCAGCATTGGCGGCGTGCAGGTGGGTGAAAAGATCGCCAGTGTCGGCCAGGTGCTGAACCGCGCCAATGATTGCGCGCGCGCTGCAGTCGAACTGGGCGGAAATACGGTCAAGGTGTTCGATCCGGGCGCGGCCGACCGTGTCGAGGAAGAACGCATCCAGCGTTGGGTGCAACGCATCCAGCAGGCGGTTGCCGGCGATGGCTTCGAGCTGCGGTTCCGCCCGGTGCTGAACCTGATGGGTGAGCCGATGCAGCTGTATGACACCTCGCTGCTGCTGGAAAACAATGGCGAGCTGGTTGGCCCAGCCAGCTTCCTCTCCATCGCCGAGGACCATGCCTTGATGGCATCGGTCAACCGCTGGGTGGTCGGCGGCGCGATACGCGCGTTGGGCGAGCGCACGCGTGCTGGGCAACGTGTGCACCTGATGGTGCGGGTGAGCCCGGAGTCCTTCAACGACGCACAGCTGCTGCAGGTGATCCGCGATGGCCTGCAGACTGAAGGCGTGGATGGCGAACAGCTGTGGCTGCAGGTGCCAGAGGCCAAGGTATTCACCCATCTGCGCAACGCCCAGCAGTTCCTGGCCAACGTGGCCGCGATGGGCTGCAAGGTGGGCCTGGAGCAATTCGGCTCGGGCCTGGACTCGTTCCAGCTGTTGGCGCACTTCCAGCCGGCCTTCCTGAAGCTGGACAGCGCGTTTACCGCCGACCCGGCGCAGGCCAAGGAACAACTGGAGAAAACCCAGGAAATCACCGCCAAGGCGCAGTCGGCCGATATTCGCACCATCGCCGAATTCGTGGCCGATGCCGGCACGATGAGCCTGTTGTTCAGTGCCGGGGTGGACTACGTGGAAGGCGACTTCGTCGGGCCACCGACGGCGCGGATGGAATTCGAGTTCAACTGACGCACGCTACACCGCTTCCCGCCCTCGGGAGGCTAATCAGGGAAAAGCCGCGCTGGGCGCGGCTTTTCTTTGTTTGCAGCCCGCCGGGATTACACCTCGACGATATCGGATAGCCACTTCGCACGTCCCGACCTGCACCGTCAGTGCCGAAGCCACCGTAGCCCGGGTAAGCGCAGCGCACCCGGGAAACACGCCGACACAAGGCACTACCGATTACATGCAAATGCAAAAAGCCCCGGGTGCGCTGCGCTTACCCGAGCTACACCATGGCTGATGGCGTTCCATTGTGGCGATCCCCGCTTGTTCGTTGCAGCTCATCAGGCCTGCCGCCCCCTCTCGCCTGATGGACGAAGAAAAAGAAAAAGCCGCGCAGGGCGCGGCTCTTCTCTATCTGCAGCACGCCGGGATCAGACCTCGACGATGCCCGGGATGGCCACGTCAGGATTCACGTCGGCTTCGTAATCCACGCCGTCGATGCCGAAGCCGAACAAGCGCAGGAAGTCGGCCTTGTAGCCGGCCAGGTCGCTGATCTCGTACAGGTTCTCGTTGGTCACCTGCGGCCACAGCTCCAACACCTTGCTCTGCACTTCCGGTGCCATTTCCTTGTAATCGGCACGCAGGCGGCCTTCGCTGTCGACCAGTTCAACCGTGCGGCCCTTGCCGTCCACCAGCTCCTTGCGGATATGCGCGGCGGCATTGTCACCACCCTGCGGACCGTTGTAGAGGATGTCGTACAGGGTATCGAGCTGCTCGATGCAGCCTTCATGCGTGCCCTGCTCTTTCATCACCTTGAACAACAGTGACAGGTACAGCGGCATGGTCGGGATCGCCGAGCTGGCCTGGGTCACCACGGCCTTGAGCACTGACACGCGTGCATCGCCGCCGAGGCCCTGCAGTTTGCCGCGAATGTCCTTGACCTTGGCGTCCAGGTCCTTCTTGGCCGCACCAATGGAGCCGTTCCAGTAGATCGCCTGGGTGATTTCCTCACCCACATAGGTGAAGGCGGTCGTGGTCGCACCGGGTGCCAGCACGCCGGCTTCCAACAGCGCGTCGATCCACATCTGCCAATCTTCGCCGCCCATCACCTGCACGGTGCCGGCAATCTCTTCGGCGGTTGCCGGCTGCAGGGTGGTTTCGGTCAGCACTTCCTTATCGGTATCCAGACCACGCAGGGTGATCGGCGCACCGATCGGCTTGAGCGTGGAGCTGATCACTTCACCGGTCTTGGGGTGCTTGCGACGCGGTGCGGCCAGGCTATAGACCACCTGGTCCACCTGACCAAGATCGGCCTTGATGATCTCGATGACCTTCTGCTTCACCTCGTCGGAGAACGCATCACCATTGACACTACGGGCATACAGCCCGGCCTGGTGCGCGTACTTCTCGAATGCCGCCGAGTTGTACCAGCCGGCGGTGCCTGGCTTGGTTTCGCTGCCGGGGCGCTCGAAGAACACACCCAGCGTTGCCGCATCACTGCCAAACGCCGCCTTGATGCGTGCGGCCAGGCCGTAGCCGGTGGAGGCGCCCAGCACCAGCACCTTCTTCGGGCCGTCGGCCAGCTTGGGCTGCGCCTTGATGTAATCGATCTGTTCCTTGACCGCCGCATCGCAACCTGTCGGATGGGTGGTGACGCAGATGAAGCCGCGCACACGCGGTTTGATGACCATGAAAACCTCGGTTGGTGAGCAGTAGACAGCGCAGCCACGGATTGCCGCACTTAACCGTGGGGATCGTAGTGCGCGCAAGCGGTGAAAACAACCGACGCCACCGCATGGAAGCGCAGCACCGGAGCAAAAGAAAAGCCGCGCAAAGCGCGGCTTTTCCGTGGATCCTGGCAACTGGCGGTCAGGGACGACGGGCCAGCGCCTCTTCGTCCTTGGCCTTGGGCAGCAGATCCTGCTTGCTGACCTTGAACGGACCGATGCTGAGCAGCGGCACGGCCACGATGATCGAGGAGATAACCACGATCACGGCACCCACCATGTGGGTCTCGGCCAGGCCTTCCATCGATTCGCCACCGTACATGTACAGGGCCAGTGCCGACAGGAAGAACAGCACCGCAGTGATCACCGTACGCGACAGCGTCTGGTTGATCGAACGGTTCAGCACTTCAAGCGGCTCCACGCGCAGGCTGCGGAAATTTTCACGCACGCGGTCGAACACCACGATGATGTCGTTGATGGCAAAACCCATCACCGACAACATACCGGCCAACACGGTGAGGTCGAATTCACGGCCGACCAGCGACATGTAGGCGATGGTCAGGATCAGGTCGAAGAACGCCGTGATGCTGGCCACGATCGCGAACTTCCACTCGAAGCGCGCCGCAATGTAGATAAGGAAGCCAATCACCATGAACAGGGTCGCGTAGACACCGTTCATCGCCAGCTCCTTGCCGACCTGCGGGCCGACGAACTCACCCGGCTGCACCGTCGCGACATTGTCAGCCGCGGTGACTGCGGCACGGACCTTTTCCGCCACCTTCTGCGCCGCGTCGGCAGCGTTGTTGTGCTGGCCGTCTGGCGGCAGGCGCACCATCAGGTCATTGCCACCGCCCACGCTCTGCACCTGGGCGTTCTCGAAGCCGGCCTTGGCAAGCCGTTCGCGCACGGTATCGGCGTCGATGCTTTTCTCGAAATGGGTACGGACGACGGTACCGCCGGTGAACTCCAGCGCGTAGTTGAAGCCCTTGAAACCGATGATGGCGATCGACGCCAGCAGCAGCACCACCATGATCGCGAGCACCGGCTTGCGGTGACGCATGAAGTCAATGTTGGTGTCGTTCGGGACGATGTGAAGTGGAAACAGTTTCATGCAAGGAATTCCTTGGAAAACCCGCGCAACCCGTGCGCGGGTTCCTGCTAAGGGTTTTGCGTCAGATGGCCACGGAGGTCAGCTTCTTGCGCTTGGCGTAGATCAACGTTGCCAGTGCACGCGACACGGTGATCGCAGTGAACATCGAGGCAAAAATACCGATGATCATCGTCAGCGCGAAGCCCTTCAGCGGACCGGTACCGAACGCATACAGCGCCACACCGACGATCAGGCCGGTGAGGTTGGCGTCCAGGATGGTGCCCGAAGCACGCTCGTAGCCTTCTGCGATTGCCTTCTTGGGTGGCATGCCGAGCCGCAGCTCTTCACGTATGCGCTCGTTGATCAGCACGTTGGCGTCCACCGACAGACCCACCGACAGGGCCAGGCCAGCGAAGCCAGGCAGGGTCATGGTGGCGCCGAACATCGACATCACGGCCACCACGATCAGCAGGTTGAACAGCAGCGCCACCGACGTGATCGCACCGAACATGCGGTAGTAGATGGTGAAGAACACCAGGGTGAAGACGAAGGAGAACACCACCGCCTTGACGCCACGCTCCACGTTCTCCGCGCCCAGGCTCGGGCCGATCACGTATTCCTCGACGAAGTCCATCGGCGCGGCCAGCGAGCCGGCACGCAGCAGCTTGGCCAGGTTCTCCGCCTCGGTCTTTTCCAGACCGGTGGTCTGGAAATTCTTGCCGAAGACACCGTTGATATTGGCGACCGAGATCACTTCTTCCTTGACCCGGAAGCTGCGCTGCTCCTCGCCATTGACCACGGTCACCTGCGGAATGCGCTCGGTATAGACCACCGCCATCGGCTTGTTGACGTTGGCACTGGTGAAATCAAACATGCGCTGGCCGCCAACACTGTTCAGCGTCACGCTGACAGCCGGCAGGCCGTTCTGGTCGTTGGCTACCGAGGCTGCGACCATCTGGTCACCGGTGACGATGGTGCGCTTGTTCAGCAACACCGGGCGGCCTGCACGATCGCGGTACAGCTTGGCTTCCGGCGGAATGCGACCGCTGTCGACAGCATCCTGCGCGTTGCCATCGACCACGGCGCGGTATTCCAGCGTCGCAGTGGCGCCGATCATGCGCTTGGCTTCGGCCGTGTCCTGCACGCCGGGCAGCTCAACCACGATGCGGTCTTCGCCCTGGCGCTGGATGATCGGCTCGGCCACGCCCAGCTCGTTCACGCGGTTGCGCAGCGTGGTCAGGTTCTGCTCGATCGCGCCGGAGGCGATCTGGCTCATCTCGGTCTGCGGCACGCTGGCACTGATGCGCTCGCCGGTCACCGAATAGGTGAAGGTCGGCTGCGCCTTGGCCAGGGCAGCACGCGCCTTGTCGGCATCGGCGGCATTGGTCAAGGTCGCGATGATGTCGCTTTCACCACGACGCTCCACCGAACGGTAGGCAATGCGGTTGTCACGCAACGTGGTGCGCACGTCCTCGGTAAACGCTTCAAAGCGCTTGTCCACGGCCGCCTTCTGGTCGACCTGCAAGGCAAAGTGCACGCCGCCCACCAGGTCCAGACCCAGCACCATCGGCTTGCCGCCGAGATTGGCCAGCCAATCAGGGACGGTCGAAGCCAGGTTCAGCGCGACGGTATAGTTCTCGCCCGCCTTCTCGCGCAGCACTTCATTGGCGCGCGACTGTGCTTCCAGCGACGGCAGGCGGACGATCAGGCTGTCGCCTTCCTTCTCCACTGCCTTGGGGGTGACGCCGGCAGCGGTCAGGTCGGCGCTGAGGCGCTGCTTCAGTGCGTCGTCGACCTGGCCACCACGGTTGGCGGTGATCTGGACCGAGGGATCCTTCTGGTAGATGTTGGGCAGCGCGTACAACGCGCTGACCGCCAGAACGATCAGAATCAGGAAGTACTTCCAGCGAGGAAATTCAAGCATTGCGGGATCCCGCGCGGCGCCCGGGCGGACGCCGCGAAATGACGGAGGGGGTCAGTCTCAGGCGGCGTTCTTCAGCGTGCCCTTGGGCAGCACGTTGCCAACCGAGCCCTTCTGCACGCGGATGCGGACGTTGTCGGCCACTTCCACGGTGATGAAGTTGTCGCCGATGTCGGTGACCACGCCAGCGATACCGCCGGAGGTGAGCACTTCGTCACCCTTGGTGATCTTCTCCAGCATCGCCTTGTGTTCCTTCTGGCGCTTCATCTGCGGGCGGATCATCAGGAAGTACATCACTGCGATCAGCGCGATCGGCAGCAGGAAGGTGCCCATGCCGGGGGCCGGCGCGGCGGCCTGCGCGACGGGAAGAATGATAGCCATCAGATTCATTAACTTTGTCCTTGGTGTTGGGCGGCGCCCGCACGGGCCGGATGGCCAGTTGCAGTCACCGCGAAACGGGGTCAGCCGTGAAGTATGCCATGCGCCCGGGACCTCGTCCCGGGCGATGTAACGCGTTTACTCCCCCGACAACGCCGGGACGCTCAGGCCCCGGGCTGCGTAGAAAGACTCGCGGAAGGCCAGGAAGGTTCCCGCCTCGATGGCATCGCGCATGTCGGCCATCAGTTTTTCGTAGTAGAACAGGTTGTGCAGGGTGCCCAGCATCGGCGCCAGCATCTCGTTGCAGCGGTCCAGGTGACGCAGGTAGGACCGGGTATAGCCGCCGGTACAGGCATGGCAGCCACAGCCGGGCTCGATCGGGTTCATGTCACGCTCGTACTTGGCGTTACGGATGCGAACCGTGCCAAACGACGTGAAATAGTGGCCATTGCGGGCATTTCGCGTCGGCATGACGCAGTCGAACATGTCCACGCCACGGGCCACGCCCTCAACCAGGTCCTCCGGCCGGCCCACGCCCATCAGGTAACGCGGACGATCCGTCGGCAGGATCGGGTGCATGTGATCGAGCATGGCGTTGCGCTCGTGCTCGGGCTCGCCTACCGCCAGGCCACCGATGGCATAACCGTCGAAGCCAATCTGCTGCAGACCCTCGGCCGAGCGGCTGCGCAGGTCCGTGTGTACCCCGCCCTGCACGATACCGAACAGCGCCGCGTCGTTACCCATGGCGTCATGGGCGTTACGGCTGCGCTGGGCCCAACGCAGGCTCAATTCCATGGATTTGCGCGCCACCGGCTCGGTCGCCGGATACGGGGTGCACTCATCGAAGATCATCACGACGTCCGAATCGAGCACTTTCTGGATCTTCATGCTCTCTTCGGGGCTGAGGAAAACCCGTGCGCCATCGGTCGGCGAGGCAAACGTGACGCCTTCTTCGGCGATCTTGCGCCGATGAGCCAAGGAAAACACCTGGAAACCACCAGAATCGGTCAGGATCGGGCCATTCCACTGGCAGAACCCGTGCAGACCGCCATGGTCGGCGATGACATCCAGACCTGGACGCAGGTACAGGTGAAACGTATTGCCGAGGATGATCTCGGCACCGAGCGCGCGCACCTGTTCAGGCAGCACGCCCTTCACCGAACCATAGGTGCCGACCGGCATGAACGCCGGGGTCTGCACGGTGCCGCGCGGAAAGGACAACTGGCCACGGCGGGCACGGCCATCGGTGGTCTGGAGCTTGAATTGCAGTCTTGACATGGATTCGGGGCTGGGATCTGAGAACCGGGGTTGAGGATTCGGCGTTGTACTGGCGCCGACAGTCTACTGGTGAAGGCCCACCACCGCCGTTCCCGCGCAAGGACGAACCTCGCCTGCGGGACGGCCGGCTGGGCACGCTGCACTACAAATCCCCAACCTCCCCGCTCGAATCCCCGCCCACGAACGGAAACAGCAACATCGCATCGCCATAGCTGAAGAAGCGGTACTTCTGCGCAATGGCATGGGCATAGGCCTCGAACACGCGCTCCTTGCCGGCAAATGCACTGATCATCATCAGCAAGGTGCTTTCTGGCAGGTGGAAGTTGGTCACCATGGCATCGACACTGCGGATGCGGTAGCCCGGGGTGATGAAGATCTGCGTCTCACCCGCATAAGGGTGCAACGCACCTTCGCGCATCGCGCTTTCCAGCGCACGCACCACCGTGGTGCCCACGCCGATCACGCGGCCGCCGGCGGCCCGGGTGCGGCGCACCTGCTCGACCAGCTCGGCACCGACGTTGAGCCATTCCCGGTGCATCACGTGCTGGGACAGGTCATCTACGCGCACCGGCTGGAAGGTGCCGGCACCGACATGCAGGGTGATATGACCGAACTGCACACCACGATCGCGCAGCCGGGCCAGCAGCGGCTCATCGAAATGCAGGCCAGCCGTGGGCGCAGCGACGGCGCCCACCTGCTTGGCGAACACGGTCTGGTAACGCTCGCGATCATCGGCGCCCGGCTCGCGATGGATATACGGCGGCAGCGGCAGGCGACCTTCGTGGACCAGCCAGGACTCCAGCGGCTCGGGAATTTCGAAACGCAACACATAAAACTCGCCGTCGCGACCGAGCACCTCGGCCTCGCCACCCGCATCCAACTGGATGCGGCTACCTGGCTTGGGCGACTTGCTGGCGCCGATCTGCGCCCGCGCCTGCTGTTCACCGAGCAAGCGTTCAATCAGGATTTCGACGCGGCCGCCACTGGCCTTCTGCCCGAACAGGCGCGCCGGGATCACCCGGGTATCGTTGAAGACCAGCAGATCGCCCGGCTGCAGCAACTCCGGCAAATCGCTCACATGGCGGTCATCGAAAGCCGCCGGGGACGGCGGAACCAGCATCAGCCGGCTGGCCGATCGCTCGGCCAAGGGAGCCTGGGCAATCAATTCCTCAGGCAGGTCATAGTGGAAATCGGACTTCTTCAAGGCCGGAACTTCGTACGGGGGAGCCGGCCATTGTAGCTCTCCGTGCCGAAAGGGCCGGATTTGGACTCGCCCCGCTTCTCAGCCGTCATTCCGCGCAGGCGGGAATCGCTTTGGCTTTGGCTTTGGCT
>NZ_DAMBEF010000068.1:0-13385 GCF_032061965.1 Stenotrophomonas sp.
CGACCACTGGTAGTCCGCGCCCGGGCGCACGTTGCGGTACAGGTCCGGCACGGTTTCGATGTTGTGGTTGAACACGTCCGGCGGGTTCTGCGCCAGGATTTCCAGCGCGCGCTCCATGCGGCCCTTGCCACGGAAGTCCGGGGTCAGCACTTCGATGCGGGTCTTGGGCGACTTTTCGCGGATGGCGGTGATGCAGTCGACGAAGTGCTGGGCACCGCCGTCGCGCAGGTCATCGCGGTCGACGCTGGTCACCACCACGTACTTCAGGCCCATGTCGGCCACGGTCTGGCCGAGGCTGGCCGGCTCATTGGCGTCCGGCGGCTTGGGCCGGCCGTGGGCCACGTCGCAGAACGAGCAGCGACGGGTGCAAACCTCGCCCAGGATCATGAAGGTGGCGGTGCCGTGGCCGAAGCATTCGTGGATGTTCGGGCAGCTGGCTTCCTCGCACACTGTCACCAGGCGGTTCTCGCGCAGCTTGGCCTTCAGGTTGGCCACGGCATTGCCCGAAGGAATGCGCACGCGGATCCAGGAGGGCTTGCGCAGCACCGGCACATCGGCAAACTGCACCGGCGAACGGTTGATCTTGTCGCCGCCGATCTGCTTGACGCCGGCCTGCAACGGCGCGGACGGGGTATCGCCCTGCAGTACCTGCAGGGGAATGGAGCGCGTGGTGGATTCAGTCATGGCGTTATCAACGGCCTCAGAGCCGCGTAGTCAGATCGGGCAGTTCGGGCGTCGGCTGCAAGGCCAGGCCGAACTGCTGGGCCAGATGGGACAGCAGCACCGACTTGACCGCTTCGGTACCCGAAGGACCGCCCAAGTCTAACACCGAGGTCACCTGCAGCCCCGCGTAACCGCAGGGGTTGATGCGGTGGAAGGGTTCAAGGTCCAGCGACACGTTGAAGGCCAGGCCGTGGAAGCTGCAACCACGTCGCACGCGGATACCCAGCGCAGCGATCTTGGCACCGCCCACGTAGACACCGGGCGCGCCCTCCAGGCGTTCGGCGCCGATGTTCCACTCGTCCAGCGTATCGATGATGGCCTGCTCGATGCGGCACACGTAGTCGCGCACGCCAATGCCGAGCCGGCGCAGGTCCAACAGCGGGTACACCACGATCTGGCCGGGCCCGTGATAGGTCACCTGGCCGCCACGGTCCACATGCAGTACCGGGATATCGCCCGGTGCCAGCACATGCTCATCCTTGCCAGCCTGGCCAAGGGTGAACACCGGGTCATGCTCCACCACCCACAGTTCATCGGTGCTGGCATCGTCGCGTGCATCCGTGAAGCGCTGCATCGCGTGCCAGACCGGCTCATAGCCTTGCCGGCCCAGGTCACGCAACACGGCCGGGCGCAGCTTGGTGCGTACCGCCGGAGCCGGACAGGTGTTTACAGCGTCCACTTCACTTCCGGATGGTCACGCAGCGCCGCGTGGGCCGCGTCGTACTGCTCGCGGCTGTCGGCCTTGAAGGCGATGCGCACCGAGACGTACTTGCCGTTGGAGGAATGCTTCCAGGCGATGCGCTCGTTGAGCACTTCCACGCCGGCGCTCTGCAGCAGCTCCGGCAGCTCGCGTTCCAGGCCGATATTGGCCGAGCCCATGGCGCTCAGCTCGAAGGTACCGGGGAATTGGAAGCCGTGTTCAGGGTTGTCGGACTTGATTTCCATGCCCGTCATTATCGGGGCGAAAGCGCCCAAACCCAAGGCCATGGCCGATCCACAGCCTTCTATGAACGTAGGCCTCAGCCCCCCTCCCCGGCAATGCCAGTCCCTGTAGTGCCGAGCCATGCTCGGCAGAGGCCTTACCGGGCAAATCTCATGCCGAGCATGGCTCGGCACTACAGGTGCGTGGCTCTGGCCCTGCGGAAACCAGAAGGGCCGCTTGCGCGGCCCTTCCAAGGGATGAATCCGGCTTACTTGGACAGTTCCAGCAGGGTGGATGACACCCAGCCACGGTTGCCCAGCTCATCCTCCACTTCCCACATCACGCCTTCCTTGGTGCCGGTGGGGTACAGCATCATGCCCGGATCCAGGGAACGCACCGGCGCACCGGTACCGCGGGCGTTGGCCAGCAAACGGCCGGCACGGGTCACCGTGACCGCCTGCTGCGAGTTGGCGGCCGACGCATTCTCCGGCAGGCCACCCAACTGGGCGATGATGTCGGTATAGGCCTGCAGATAGGCCATGGTGATCACCTGGCCGATTTCGGTATTGGCATAGCCGCCAACACCGGCTGCGCCCAGGCCGCTACCGCCGAACAGGCCACCGCTGGCACCGAAGCCCATGTCGCTCTTGCGGGCCGAACCTTCGGAGATCGCCACCTGCTCGGACGAGCGCACATCGGTCACCGTCAACACCACATCAGCGGTCTTGCTGGTGAAGTTCAGGCCACCCACCACCGCACCGGCACGGCCACCGATCAGGCCCCCGAGCAGGCCACCAATGGCATTGCCACCAGCATTGCTGTTCTGCGAGATCAGATCAGGAATCATCACGTAGTCAGCGGCTCTGATCTGGCCCTTGCCTACGTTGGAACGACCACGCAGGTCGCCACTGGCTGCCAGTTCACGCTCGAACTGGCCTGCGGCCATGCCGGCGCCACGATCGACCAGCGTGAAGCAGCGCGAACGGTTGACGAAGGCCTTGATCAGGCGTGAGGGTGCCGGCAGCTGCTGCCCGGTCCACCAGTGGGTGGCGTCTTCGGGCTCGATCACTGACAAGGTGCCGATCGGACGTTGGCAGACCGGGATCTGCGCTGCTGCTTCCTTGCGCTGTTCCTGTGCCTGGGTACCGCGATTCTTGAAAGCGGCGTGTGCCGGCGCACTGGCGACGGTTGCAGCCACAGCCACGGTGAGAGCCGCTGCGGTGAGCGGTGAAAAGATATTACGCATCTACGTTTATCCCCATTACCTGCACCTTCCGAGGTGCGTTCCTTTGGCTTAGAGACCTTGCGGCAAGATCCTGTCCTTCAACTACCGAGCAGGCGAGCGCGGGCCGGTCCCTGCGAATGCTACCGCACCGCACCTAGGGGAAGCACCATGGTTTTGTGAGGGAAACCCCTATATCAACCAAGGGTATTCCCTACAAATCCAAAATCAGGCCGCCGGGCCCTTGCCCGGCAACCTGAATATGCCCGTTTACGCCGATTCCACCGCGGCAGCCGGAACCCAGCCCTTGTTGCCCATTTCGTCCTCCACTTCGAGCATGCTGCCCTCCGTGGACCCGGTGGGGAACAGCAACATGCCGGTCTTCAACTCGGCCACGGCCTGGGATTGGCTGTTGGCACCTGCCAACAATCGGGCTACGCGACGAAGCACCAAGGTGCCGCCACGCGCCAGTTGCTCCACCCCACCGGCTTTTGCCACGCCAGCGCCTGGTGCACCCGCAACCGGCGCGGGAATCGGCGCCGCGATCTCGGTGTCTGCCGGAACCACGTCCGGGGCTACCGCCGCCGGCACTTCCGGGGCCAGCGTTGTCACCGCGGCGACAACGGCAGGCGTGACCGGGGCCGGCGATGCGACCGGCACCGGCGCCGCACTTGCCAGCACCGCCTGCGGAGCAGGCTCGGTCTGCAGCCCACCGCCGCGTCGGTTGATCTGGCTGACCATGCGCGAGAACGCCTCTTCGTAGGCCTCCTTGATCACCTGCCCGATCTCGGTATTTTCCCAGCTACCGGCATTTAGTCTGGCCTGGCCCTGGACGTTGGACGCAGCCACCGCAGCTGCCCACGCCTTGTCGGTGATCTTTGCCTCGCCACTGACACTGACAACCTGCTCGGAGGTACGAACATCGACCAGCGTCAGCACCACTTCCGCCGTCTGCTTCTGGGTGGACAGCTTGCCCGAAACACCCAGCGTGGCGACGTTGAGCAGCCCGCCCATCAGGCCACGCTTCTGCGGCGTGGATGCACTGCCGCCAACATTCATGCCGCCCGCATTGGCGTTCTGCGACACGATATCGGGGATCAGGACATAGTCAGCGCCACGCATCTGGCCGGCGCCCAGGTTCTGATCGGCGCGCAGATGACCATCACTGGCCAACTCGCGTTCGGCCTGCGCAGCGGCAAAGCCCACGCCGCGATCCAGCACGGTAAAGCACTTCGAATCGTTGACCATCACACGCAGCATGCGCGTGGGTGCCGGCAGGCCATAAGTCGCCCATGCCCCCATGCCGTCGTCCGGCTCGACAATGCGTAGCGAACCCGTGTTGCCTTGGCACTTGCCGCCAAGCAGGTTGGTCAGATTGCTGATGAACGCATGGCTGGGCGCACTGAACGTAGTTACAGCGACAGCCAACGCCGCCGCCCACACCGTGGGCCGCTGATTCGAATTACTCATGTTTTCCCCCTGTAACGCTTCCGTGCCGGTAGCGAGCTGGTTCCTGATTTGACGGTGATCGGATCCAGCGCGAATAAGAATTCACGTCAAAATCATATAAGTGAATACGGAGGTTATCTGTATCTGAAGTGCTGACGCAACCTTACAAACTATCCGCGTCGCGCTCTTACGTTTATGCATTGCCAATCATTTGATGTGAAAAACCACCGCCACGACGACAACAAACTGTCCGCTTTGTAGCGATAGGCCACCGCGTTGCTGGCATCTAAGCTTGCTGCCTATATTGGATGGCACGGGATCAACACATGAAGATCGGGTTGGGGGTGTGCTTGCTGGTGGCCTCCGGTGCTGCGGCGACACAGGCATTTGCTGCCGAGCAGTGCGCGCAGAGCGCGTTGAAGGATCACCCCCCTGCCATCAATTTCCGCGTCGACAACGACATGTTTGGCGGGCACAAACAGGACCAGGGTTACACCAATGGCGCGATGTTCACCTTGGTCTCGCCCAACCTGCAGGACTTCACCGATGACCCTTGCCTGCCCCGGCTTGCGCGCTGGGTGAACCGTCATCTGGAAAAACTGCATCCCGGTGAGTTCGAACAGCAGAACATGATCTTCAGCCTTGGCCAGGGCTTGTATACGCCCACCGACAACACCCGTAGCGACCTGATCAGGGACGACCGCCCGTATGCGGCAGCGTTGATGGTCAACTTTGGCTACAACGCGCGTAACGGCAACCAGCTGCGTACCACCCAGCTTGCCGTGGGCATGGTGGGCCCTTCGGCACAGGGCAAGCAGGTACAGGACGCCGTCCACGATGCGCTGGGTGATGACAAATTCATGGGCTGGGACAACCAGTTGCATGACGAGCCGGTATTCAAGCTGCTGCATGAGCGCATGCAGCGTTGGCCCGCCGTCGGCAACGATGACGGCTGGGGCTGGGACGCGATCAGTCACTGGGGCGGCGCGATCGGCAACCTGGCGACGTATGCCAACGTCGGCGGCGAAGTGCGTTTTGGCTGGAAGCTGCCTGACGACTTCGGCAGTTCGCCCATGCGACCGGCGGGTGAGAACACTGCGCCCACCCGCCGCGGACGTGCGGAAGGCTGGTCCAGCCATGTATTCGTGACCAGCGACGCGCGCTGGGTAGTGCGTGACATCACCCTGGATGGCAATACCTTCCGCAACAGTCACAGCGTGGACAAACGTTCGTTCGTCGGCGACATCGGCTATGGCGTGGCGGTGATGCGCGGCAAATGGAAGTTCGCCCTGGCCCGTTATCACCGCAGCCGGGAATTTGACGGACAAAAGGAGACTCCGGTGTTCGGCAGCTTCACGATCAGCCGCACGCTGTGATCGCATTGGACTGTTCCTGCATGGCGCAGCATGTTGGGAGCTGAAGCAAAAAGCGCCCTCACCCCAACCCCTCTCCCGTAAACGGGAGAGGGGCTCACATCACGTCGATGGCTAGTCCATTAGCCCCTCTCCCGTTTACGGGAGACGGGTTGGGGTGAGGGCGCTCCGGCTTTTACGCTCCGGCTTTTGCCCTTCAGCTTTCGACTTGTCCGGCCTCTTTTCCGCAGCGACGACACCCATCAAGTCGAAAGCCCGAGCCCCTACCCAACCCTCCCCTTGCCTACGGCAAAGGGAGGGGGCCGAGCTCAGGTTGCATGGTGACGGAGCAGAACTGCGCTTCGCGCAGGCAAACAAAAACGGCGTCACCGTATCCCATCGACCTTATCCCCGGTCGACAGGACACCGTAACGCCGCTCGGCTTTTCAGCCTTTGAAAGCCCTTATTCGGACTTCCACCACATCATGAAGGCGTCCCATAGGCGCTTGAAGAAACCACCTTCTTCCACCGCCTGCACCGCAACCAGCGGCGCCTCGGCAACCACCTTGCCATCCAGCGACACCTTGACCGTACCGATCGCCTGACCGGCAGTGATCGGCGCAACCAACTGCTTGGGCACGTCCATCGACGGCTTCAGATCGTTGTAACGGCCGCGCGGCACGCTCACCAGCATTGGCTGCGCCACGCCCAACTGCACCTCATCGGCCTTGCCCTTCCACACGTGCTGCGTGGTCACGGTCTTGCCCGGTTCGTACAGACGGTGGGTCTCGAAGAAACGGAAGCCCCAGTTCAACAGCGCCAGGCTGTCGTCAGCACGCTGCTTCTCCGACGCACCGCCCATCAGCACCGCGATCAAACGCTGGTCGCCGCGCTGGGCCGAGCTCAGCAGGCAGTAACCGGCAGCCGAGGTGTGGCCAGTCTTGATGCCGTCCACGCTCTGGTCCCGCCACAACAGCAGATTGCGGTTGGGCTGGGTGATCTTGCCTACGGTAAATTCCTTGATCTTGTTGTAGGCGTAGGTTTCCGGGTAGTCGCGCACGAAAGCGCGGCCCAGCAGCGCCAGATCATAGGCGCTGGACTGATGGCCCTCGGCATTCAGGCCATGCGCATTGACGAAATGCGAGTCCTTCATGCCGATCTTGGCGGCATAGCTGTTCATCAGCGCAGCAAAGGCTTCCTGGCTGCCGGCCGCATGTTCGGCCAGGGCGATGGCGGCGTCGTTGCCCGACTGGATCGCCATGCCCTTTTCCATGTCTTCCAGACGTGCGGTCTGGTTGACCGGGAAGCCGCTATAGCTGCCGTCGGTGCCTGCGCCGCCTTCGCGCCAGGCGCGTTCGCTCATCATCACCTGGTCGTCAGGCTTGATCTTGCCGGTCTTCATTTCCGCGGCAAGCACGTAGGAGGTCATTACCTTGGTGATGCTGGCCGGCGGCACCGGCAGATGGATGTTCTCGCCCGCCAGCACCTGGCCAGTGGCGTAATCCATCAACACCCAAGCGGTGGCCGTGGTCGGCACCGGAGCCGGCGGGGTCGCGACCTGGGCCGGGGCAGCAGCGGCTGCGGGAGCGGGAACCGGCGTCGGGGTCGGCGTCTGGGCGGATGCCAGGCCGACGGCAAGCGTCGTGGCCAGGGCGGCGGCGGCAAAACGGAATTTCATCGGAAAACGGTTCCTGATGGACGAGGAAAGGGAAGACAGGCGGGCATTGTAGGCCGCTGGCGACATGCCAGCGGCGCTGGTGTTGTTCAGTCGCGTACGACCTGGGGCATGCCAAAACCCAGACCTGCAATGCGACCGGCAAGTTCCGCCGCAGTCGCATGGTCGTTGGCCGGTACACGCAGGCGCCACAGGGTGCGGCCACCACTGACGATGTCGCTCAGGCTGGCGCCGGCAATACCGGCCGATGCCAACTGGCCAAGTGCTTTGGCTGCATTGTCACGGCTGGAGAAACTGGCCACCTGCAGCAGGATGCCACCCAACGTACGCGGGGTGGGTGCAGCTTGTGCATCCGGGTTGCTGACAGCTGCAAGCGTCGTTGCCGGGCCTGCCGCCGCCATCGGCGACAGCCGGGGGGCGGCCACCGGAGCAGGCACAGCCGGACGGGACGCGGCCGCCGTTGTGGTCGCCGCAAGGGCCTGCACCGCCACCGGCGCGGGGTTGGCGGCAGCGCCCGCGGTCGTCGCCGGACGCCCCGTAGCCACACGCACCCCGTTGTCCTTCATCCAGGTCTCGAAATGGTCGGCCGAGGCAGCTACCGGACGCGCAGGTTGCGCTGCAAGCGGCGGCGTCGCGGCAGGCGGCAGTTTCTCCACCAGTTGATCCATGCGGCTTGGCGCCACGGGCGCGCTGGAGCGAACAGCAGCGGTCGGCGCTGACACAGCGGCCACCGTGGCTGCCCGCGCACGCGCGTTGGCGCGTTCGCCACGGCCGCGGCTGCCGCCCGAGGCCAGCATGTTTTCACTGCCCGGGCTGAGCCCGCGCACTTCCACCCGGCCGGTGCCACGCTGGGTGATGCCCAGGCGCACTGCGGCCGCGTAGCTGAGGTCGATCACCCGGCCGTCATGGAACGGGCCACGGTCGTTGACGCGGACGATGATCGACTCGCCGTTGTCCAGATTGGTCACGCGCGCAAAGCTCGGCAACGGCAGCGTCTTGTGCGCGGCAGTGAAGGCGTACATGTCGTACACCTCGCGGTTGGAGGTGAGGCGGCCGTGGAATTTCTGGCCGTAATACGACGCCGTGCCCTGCTCCACATAATCATCAACCCGGTCCATCACCCGGTATTGCTTGCCCAGCACCACATAGGGTGACCTGTTACCGACCGCCGAACGTGGCTCATTGGTCACCAACGGCTCGGGGATGCAACGCACGTTGGGGATGTACGTGGGGGTGCTGTCATTGACCCCAGGCTTGTACAAGCCGCCGGCCGTGTAGTGGCCGCGCGTGGACAGATCTTCCTGCGCCCGGGCGTAGGGCGAGCCGCCTTCCGGGCAATCGCCGCGTGCCGTGCCCGTCGTGGGCGCCGGCACCACCCTGCCCGCCTGGCTGCCGCCACCGCTCGCGGCGGGTGCGGATTTCTTCGGTGCACTGCTACAGGCGGCCAGCCCGAGCACCATAATCGCAGGGACCAGCCACTTGATATTCATGCCGGGGGAAGCTCCTTGCCGGCGATGGCCTGGGACAGCTGGAACACGGCCATCGCGTACATTTTGGAGATGTTGTAGCGGGTGATCGCGTAGTAATTCTGGAAGCCCAGCCAATACTGTTTGCCGTCACTGCCTTCCAGGGTCACCGGGGTGGCCTTGGCGTTGAGCGCCTGCACCGGGGTCACCGGTTGATAACCACGTGCTGCCAGTTCGGTCACCGTCAGGCTCGGGGTCCAGTCGGTGGGATTGAACTCCTCGAAGCCGGCCTGCAACCTTGCCGGCACCGCGACGGTACCGCCACGCACCCAACCGCCCTTCTTCACGAAGTAATTGGCAATCGACGAAAACACATCGTCATAGCTGTTGAACAGGTCGCGGCGGCCATCGCCATTGCCGTCAACGGCGTAATCCAGATAGCTCGAAGGCATGAACTGGCCCATGCCCATCGCGCCGGCATAGCTGCCCTTGAGCGTGGTGATGTCCAGCTTCTCCAACTTGCCCAGTTCGAACAGCTTGGCCAGTTCGTCGCGGAAGAACAGCTCGCGTCGGACTTCGCGCTCCAGCTTGGCCGGGTCGCCACTACGCGGATACTTGAAGGCCAGGGTGTACAGCGCATCCAGCACGCGGTGGTTGCCGGCATTACGGCCGTAGCTGGTTTCCACGCCGATGATCGACACGATCACTTCGGCGGGCACGCCGGTGCGTTCCTGCACGCGCGTCAACTCATCGCGATGCTCGGCCAGGAAGGCGCGACCACCGTCGATGCGTGCCTGGGTGATGAACATTGGCCGGTACTCGTTCCACGGCTTCACCCGCTCAGCCGGGCGCGACATGGCAGCGATGATCGGATCACGGATCTGTGCCTGCGCCAGCGTCGCTTCGATCTGTGCCGGGGCAATGCCGTAACGGGCAGCGGTGTCGCGGACAAAATTGGCGCGCGCGGTCTCGAACGGCACCGGGGTCAGGTCCACCGGCGGCAGGTCCACCTTGGCCTCAGGCACCGCTTCCGCGGGGCCGGTGGTGGGTGCAGTGCCAGGCTTGACCGGGGTTTCGGCCGGTGCGACAGGCGATACGGGGGACTTCGGCTGGGTTGCGCAGGCAACCATGCCGAGGGTGAGACAACAAACCAGGGCGCGTCTAATCATCGGGCGAGATTAGCAGGTCAAAGATGAATTTCCCGCAATAACACCATGAATCACAAGAAGATTGAAGCGAAAAATACACTTCGGCGGTGAGCTGATCCCGGCACCCTCTTCGATTCTGCAAATGAATACGGCCAGCGCCGGTGGCGTCCAGTGGCTGCAGCACCACTGAAGGCGAAGTGGAGCGCCGGCCATCCTCCCATCCCGCGAAGATGACCGGCACCCGGATCAGCCCCGGGGATTGGACTGGCATCTCCCCACGCCAGTCCACCGAATGCCAACCTGCCGGTCCCCCCGTGAGAGGCCGGCTGTCACGGCGCGGTGGCTGCCAGTGACGGGCACAGTGTGAACGACTTGTGAAACTCTGTGTTTGATCTGGATCAAGACTCGGACTATTGACCGGCGCTTATCCGCCATGCACCGGCCGGTGCGCGCGCACTGCCATCACCAGGCCAAAGCCGGCCAGCAGGGACACCGCCGAGGTGCCGCCGTAGCTGATCAGCGGCATCGGCACACCCACCACCGGCAGCAGGCCGGAAATCATGCCGCCGTTGACCAGGATGTAGACGAAGAATGCCAACCCGGTGGCGCCGGCCAGCAGCCGCGAGTAGGTGTCGCGCGAGTCCACCGCAATCCACAGGCAGCGGCCGATCACGAACAGGTACAACGCCAGCACCACGGCCACGCCGACCCAGCCGTATTCCTCGCTGAGTACCGAGAAGGCGAAGTCGGTGGTCTGTTCGGGGATGAAGTTCAAATGGGACTGCGAACCCAGCCCCCAACCCTTGCCGGTGAAGCCACCGGAACCGATGGCGATTTTCGACTGGATGATGTTCCAGCCCGCGCCCAGCGCATCGCTCTCCGGGTCCAGGAACATCATGATGCGGTCCTTCTGATAAGGCCGCAGCAGCCAGAACCAGGCCACTGGCGCGGCGGCGGCAACACCGCCCACGCCCACGCCCACCCACCACCACGGCAGGCCAGCCAGCAGCAGCACGAAGGCACCGCTGGCGGCAATCAGCACGCCGGTACCGAAGTCCGGCTGCAGCATCACCAGGCCGGTCGGTACACCGATGATCACTGCCGCCACCAGCACCACCGGGATGCGCGGCGGCAAGGGCATGCGGTTGAGATACCAGGCCACCATCATTGGCAGGCTCACCTTCAACAGCTCGGCCGGCTGCAGGTAGAACAAGCCCAGGTTCAACCATTGCCGGCCGTACTTGCCGGTGCCCAGCACGAATACCGCCAACAACGGCAGCATCGAGATCGCATAGATCATCGGCGTCCAGGCGCGGATGCGCAGGATCGACACCCGCGCGATCGCCCACATCGCCACCAGGCCAACGGCAAAACGCGCGCCCTGCGCCATCACCAGGCCACTGCCACCGGCACTGTCCAGCACCGACAGGCCAATGCCCATCAGCACCAGCAGCGCGCACAGCAACGGCCAGTCCAGGCCGCGGGTCAGCCGCTGGCCCATCTCCAAGGCCCAGCGCAGGAAGTCCCTCATCGACGTGCCTCCGTTGGCGTTGCTGCCGGTGCGGCCGGACGGACCGTTGCCGGAGCAGCACCGGGCTGCGCTTCGGGCGCGGGCTGCGGCGGCGCCCCGGGCTGCGGCGCCGGCGTGCCGACCATCACCGGCAGCTCGGCAAATTGCGGCGCGACCTGCTCACCGCGGGCACGCCAGCTGGCGTCTTCGGTATCGAAGGTGGCCACGCCCACCACCACGGTGCCGCGCTCGGCATCCAGCGGTTGCAGGCCTTCGGGCATCACCCCGAGCATCCAGGCATCAAACACCTTGCGCGCGATCGGCGCGGCCGCCGAGCCACCGTAACCGCCGCCTTCCACCGCAATGGCAATGGCGATGACCGGATCTTCGGCCGGCGCGAAACCGACGAACAGCGCGCGGTGGCGCAGGTGCATCGGCAGGCTCTTGGGATTCAACGCCGCCGTGCCCTTGCGGCTGATCACCTGCGCGGTACCGGTCTTGCCGGCCATGCGATAGGCCGCGCCGGATGCCACGCGCCAACCGCTGCCGCCGGGCTGCATGGTGCCCATCATGCCCTCGCGCACCGCCTGCAGATTGGCGGGATTCGGGCTGATCGGGCGACTGGCCGGCTGCGGCGTGGGCGCCCAGTCATGGTCAAAACCCGCGCGCTGTTCCATCACCAGGTGCGGGGTACGCAATTGCCCGGTTGCCAGACCACCCACCCCACGCACCAACTGCAGCGGCGTGACTTTCCATAGGCCCTGGCCAATGCTGGCATTGACCATGTCGCCCGGGTACCAGCGCTCCTTGCGCAGCTTGGCCTTGGCCGCCGGCGACGGCAGGATGCCGCCGATCTCGCCAGCCAGGTCGATACCGGTCGGCTGGCCAAAGCCATAGCGCCCGCCCATGTACTCGTCGTAGCGCTCCACGCCCATGTCGACGCCGAGCTGGTAGTAATAGGTGTTCACCGATTGCGAGATGGATTTGCGCAGGTCGGTCCAGCCATGGCCGCCACGGTTGGCATCGCCCCAGCCACGGCTGACACCGGGCAGGTAGAACATGCCGCGCGAAAGGATCTTGTCCTCGGGCCGGCGCAGGCCGCTATCCAGACCGGCCAGGCCAAGGAAGGGCTTCACCGTCGAACCCGGCGCCACGCCGCCCAACACCAGGCGGTTGAACTGCGGTCGCGAGGGATTTTCGTTGAGGGCCTTGAAGTCGGCATGCGAGATGCCGTTGACGAACAGATTGGGGTCGTAGGACGGCAGGCTGACCATGGCCAGGATCTCGCCGGTGCGCGGATCAATCGCCACCGCCGAGCCTTCCTGCTCGCCAAAGGCCGCCACCATGGCCCGCTGCAGGTCGGCGTCGATGGACAGTCGCAGGTCGGTACCCGACTGCGCCGGTACGCGGCCCACGGTACGGATGGCGCGGCCCTGCACATTGGTCTCGACCTGCTCATAGCCGATCCTTCCGCGCAGTTGGGTCTCGTAGTAGCGCTCCAGGCCTGACTTGCCGATATGGGTAAGCGCGGCATTGCCCTCGCCCAGCTCTTCCAGGTCCTTGTCATCGACCCGGCCGACATAGCCGATGATGTGGCCGAACAGATCGCCATAGGGATAGCGACGGGTCAGGTAAGGCTCAAGCTCGACACCCGGATAGCGCCAGCGGTCCACGGCAAAACGTGCCATTTCGTCGTCGCTGACCCGCAGTTTCAAGGTCACCGGCATGAAGCTGCGGCGGGCCTTGCGCGACTGTTTGAAACGCTCGATATCTTCTTCGCTGAGCGAGAAGATCTTCTGCAGGCCAGCCAGCGTCGCGTCCATGTCCTGGACCTTGTCGGCGGTCACATCCAGGCGGAATGCCGGCACGTTCTCGGCCAGCAGGCGGCCGTTGCGGTCGTAGATCAGGCCGCGCCCGG
>NZ_DAMBEF010000069.1:0-13124 GCF_032061965.1 Stenotrophomonas sp.
AGTTCCCCGAGTTCAACGCCTCGCTCGATGCCAGCGGCGAGAACCTCACCCTGAAGAAGTACTTCAACATCGGTTTCGCCGCCGATACGCCGAATGGCCTGGTCGTACCGGTGATCCGCGACGTCGACAAGAAGGGCGTGGTGCAGATTGCCCAGGAAACCGGCGAGCTGGCCAAGAAGGCGCGCGACGGCAAGCTGGGTCCGGCCGACATGAGCGGCGGTTGCTTCTCGATCAGCTCGCTGGGCGGCATTGGTGGCACCGCGTTCACCCCGATCGTCAATGCGCCGGAGGTCGCCATCCTCGGTGTGTCCAAGTCTTCGATCCAGCCGGTCTGGAATGGCAAGGAGTTCGCGCCGAAGCTGATGCTGCCGCTGTCGCTGAGCTACGACCACCGCGTCATCGACGGCGCGCTGGCAGCCCGTTTCACCACCTACCTGTCGCAGGTGCTGGCTGACATGCGGCGCGTGCTGCTGTGATGCCAGCGGCGCCACAACGCACGCTGTTGGCGGTGCTACTGGCCGCGTTGGCGGCCCCGTCGCTGGCCGCCAGCCAGTGCCTGCCGGTGGTTGGCCCAGGTTGGCCGCCGGCGGTGGGCAACTACGGCCAGGCGGCGACCAGCTTGCTCGGTGGCCAGGCTGAAGATGGTCTGTCGCTGCTGGTGCTGCCGGCACGTGGGGTGGAATCGCAGGTGTCGTTGCGCCGTGATGGCGGCAATGGTCAGTGGATGGTGTTGGCTGGTCTGGCTGACAAGCGCATCTACAACTGGAACAGCGGTGCTGGCCGTGGTGGTGTCAGCTTGGTGCTGGACCAGGAGCCGGAGTTCGCCCAGGCGCCATTACCCGATGCACTGGCACAACGACTGGTCGAGGTCTGGGGCAAGGCGCTGGCTTCGCCGGAAGTCGCGGAGCGTGCGCCGGTCACCGAGGGTGAAGTGCTGTCGTTCACCGTCAACGGCGAGCGTTACAGCGGCGTGCGTCCCGGTTGCGGGCAGCTTGAGGCCTTGTTGGAACAGGCGACGCTGTTGACCGAGCTGGCACACAGCAAAGACAAAAAATACGAGAAGCGCTACGCCGATATCGAACGCGCGCTCGACAAGATGCATGACCGGTTCGTCGGCGACGCCGGCTGAGCCCACAGGAGAAAACAATGGCGACGATTGAAATCAAGGTTCCGGACATTGGCGACTACAACGACGTGCCGGTGATCGAGATTCTGGTGGCCGTGGGCGACACGGTGAAGAAGGACCAGGGTCTGGTCACGCTGGAGTCGGACAAGGCCACGCTGGAAGTGCCGTCCTCGGCCGCGGGTGTGGTCAAGGAAATCAAGGTAAAGCTCGACGACAAGCTGTCCGAGGGCGACGTGGTGGTGATCCTGGAAGCCGAGGGCGAGGGCGCTGCCCCGGCTGCGGCGCCCGCACCGGCCGCCGCACCTGCGCCGGCTGCACAGCCTGCCGCTGCTGCAGCCCCGGCCGCGGTCGGCGCGCCGGTTGCCGCCGCACCGGCCGCCACGGGCCCGATCGAGGTCAAGGTGCCGGATATCGGCGACTACCAGAACGTGCCGGTGATCGAGATCCTGGTGGCCGTGGGCGACACGGTGAAGAAGGACCAGGGCCTGGTCACGCTGGAATCGGACAAGGCCACGCTGGAAGTGCCGTCTTCTGCCGATGGCGTGGTCAAGGAAATCAAGGTCAAGCTCGACGACAAGCTCTCGGTCGGTGACGTGGTGGTGGTGCTGGAAGGCGCTGCTGCTGCCGCGCCGGCAGCGGCCAAGGCCGCGCCGGGCAGCAAGCCGCCGGTGACCCCGTCGCACCGCGCGCCGGACCCGGCAGTTGCAGCCAAGGCACTGCCATCCAGCGGCCGTACCGCCGACATCGAATGCCGTATCGTGGTGCTGGGCGCAGGCCCGGGCGGCTATACCGCGGCCTTCCGTGCCGCCGACCTGGGCATGGATACGGTGCTGATCGAGCGTTATGCCAGCCTTGGCGGCGTCTGCCTCAACGTCGGCTGTATTCCGTCCAAGGCGCTGCTGCACGCGGCGGAAATCATCGATCATGCCGCGCATGCCAATGAACTGGGCATCGAGTACGGCGCGCCGAAGATCAGCCTGGACAAGCTGCGCGAGTACAAGGAAAAGGTCGTCGGCCAGCTGACCAAGGGCCTGGCCGGCATGGCCAAGCAGCGCAAGATCCGCACCGTGCACGGCCTGGCCAAGTTCATCTCGGCCAACGAACTGGAAATCGTTGGTGACGACGGCAAGACCCAGCTGCTGCGCTTCGAACAGTGCATCATCGCCGCCGGTTCGCAGGCAGTGAAGCTGCCCAACTTCCCGTGGGAAGACAAGCGCGTGATGGACTCGACCGATGCACTGGAACTGGCCGAAGTGCCTGCTTCGCTGCTGGTTGTTGGTGGCGGCATCATCGGCCTGGAAATGGCCACCGTGTACAGCGCCCTGGGTTCCAAGGTGACCGTGGTCGAGTTCATGGACCAGCTGATGCCGGGCGCCGACAAGGACCTGGTCAAGCCGCTGGCCGACCGTCTGAAGAAGCAGGGTATCGACGTCCATCTGAAGACCAAGGCGTCGGGCGTGTCCGCTGACAAGAAGGGCATCACCGTAACCTTCGAAGCAGCCACCGAAGGCGAGAAGCCGGCGATGGAAAGCGGCACGTTTGACCGCGTGCTGGTGGCTGTCGGCCGCTCGGCCAATGGCAAGAAGATCGATGCCGACAAGGCCGGCGTCGAAGTGACCGACCGCAGCTTCATTCCGGTGGATCGGCAGATGCGTACCAATGTGCCGCACATCTTCGCCATCGGCGACATCGTCGGTAACCCGATGCTGGCGCACAAGGCCACGCATGAGGGCAAGTTGGCGGCTGAAGTCGCTTTCGGCGAGAAGAAGGAGTGGGTGGCGCGGGTGATTCCGTCGGTGGCCTATACCAACCCGGAGATCGCCTGGGTTGGCGTCACCGAGACCGAGGCCAAGGCCAAGGGCTTGAAGGTGGGCGTGGCCAAGTTCCCGTGGGCGGCCAGTGGCCGTGCGATCGGTATTGGTCGTACCGAAGGCTTCACCAAGCTGATCTTCGACGAAGAGACCCACCGCGTGATCGGTGGCGCCATCGTCGGCGTGCATGCCGGTGAACTGCTGGCCGAGATTGGTCTTGCCATCGAGATGGGCGCGGAGGCCGAAGACATCGGCCACACCATCCACGCGCACCCGACCCTGAGTGAGTCGGTGGCGATGGCCTCGGAGATCTACGACGGCACCATCACCGATCTGTATATGCCGAAGAAGAAGTAATCGATACAACGCCCCTTGATCGGGGCGTTGTTGTTTGTGGCGCTTGCATGGAGTGCATGGATGTTGCGAACGATGCTTGTGATCGGGTTGATGGGATGGGTAGGCAGTGCCTGTGCCACGGAAGAGGATCCCGCGCTTGCAGCCGCGCTGTTGAAATGCCCGCGCGCGGCTGCATTCATCGATGCGGCCAAGCGGCACAAGGCGGATGAACTGGCCCCGGCGGAAGTGGTGCCCAGCGAGCCCGCGCTGCGCGAGCAACTGCTGGAGATGGCGCGCATTGACCAAGACGCGCGTAGTGGTGAGTGGTCGCCGCAAATGATCGAAAAGATGCTTGCTGTCGATGCGGCGAATCTGCCGCAGATCCGAAAGATCGCGGCCGAACATGATGGTCTCCCTGCTGTCAGCCAGGTAGGTGCGGATGGCTTGTCTGCGGCGTGGTTGTTGGTGCAGCACGCCGACCGTGACGTCGATTTCCAGCGTGGTGTGCTTGAGCGGATTATGCCGTTGGTTGGGCGGGGCGAGGTGTCATCGCGCGAGTACGCCCTGCTGACTGATCGGGTGCTGGTTAATTCGAATAGGCCGCAACGTTATGGCAGTCAATTGCTGGCCGTAGGGGGAGAGTGGCAACCCCGACCGATGGAGGCGCCGGATCAGGTCGATCAACGCCGCGCGGCTGTGGGGGAGATGCCATTGGCAGACTATATCTGCGTGGCAACGCAGCTGATGTCGCCGCCTTCGAGTGAGGGTGGTGAGCGGTAGGACTGCGGTTTGCAGTTTGCTTTGGAATGCGGCGATGCTGTGCTTGGGGCGTTACCGGGAAAGCTTCTGCCGAGCATGGCTCGGCACTACGCGCCCCTCTCCCGCTTGCGGGAGAGGGGTTGGGGTGAGGGGGGGCTTTTGGTGCGCAGCGATGTTGCGCTTCGGGCATTGCTGGGAAAGCATCTGCCGAGCATGGCTGGGCACTACACGCTCCTCTCCCGCTTGCGGGAGAGGAGTTGGCGTGAGGGGGGCACGCAGCGATGTTGCGCTTCGGGCATTGCCGGGAAAGCCCCTGCCGAGCATGGCTCGGCACTACAGGTGTGGTGAATCTGCCGAGCCGCAGGATCCGGTCAGAACGACAGGCTTACGCCTGCGAGCGGGCCCTTGAATTCCTGCTTCAGGCCAACCACGCCGTCGCTGCCCTTCTGGTCAACGTCCAGCTTGAACCAGTCGTAGCCGGCGAAGATGCCGAAGTTCTTGTTGAAGTTGTATTGGACGATGGCATTCGCACGCACAAGGTCGCCGTCGTAGTCGTCGAAGTTGCCCCAGCGCGTGTTGACGTACTGACCCTGCAGGTTGATCAGCCAGTTCTCGGATGGGGTGAAGCTCAGGCGCGCCCCCACCACCGGGGCGATGCCATCGGCCTTTTCGTTGATGAAACGGCCCTGGTAGAGATCGCCCAGATCGGCATAGGCATCGGCACTGACCTTGGCGTACTCGGCGCCCAACTGCAGGCCCAGGTCGAAGCGGTCACCATCAATGACGGAGTAGTCGTACACCAACGTCGCCACCTGGTACTTCAGTTCGCCCTTTACAAAGCTGCCGGCCGGCACGGTGGTGCCGTCATAGGTCACGTCCTGGCCCAGTGTTTCGCGGCGGTCCTTGTCGTACTTGAAGTAATCGAAGATCAGCCGCTGGCGATCGCTGATGCGGAACATGCCATCCACGCGCGGCTCCCATTCCTTGCCGCCGAGCTCGAAATCCTCCGATACATCCAGGTCCTGGCCAGCGATGGTGGTGCTGCCACGGATGGTGTTGTCGGTGTCGATGTTCATCGCGCCCAGACGCAGGGTGAAGCGCGGATCTTCTTCCGCAGCGCTGGCGGTTGCGGCGCTGATCAGTCCGATTGCGAGCAGGCAGGGCGTAAGGGCACGGCTGAAGTGGGGGCTTGGCATGATGATTGTTGCTCTCTTGTTGCAGGAGCAACCAACTATCGGTGATCGCGCGTGCGCTGATCGTGACCGTGACGTGCACATGATGTGCAGGTGCAGGTGCAGGTGCAGGTGCAGGTGCAGGTGAGAGCAGGTGGAAGTTGCGGTGAGGTGGTGCCGCAGGGGACGGACGGCACCACCTCACCCTGTCCGCTGCCGGCGTCGACGAGGTATCCGCGGCGGACGGGGTATAGGACCAGCCCCGGTTGCGGAAGTTCCCGGTGTTGCGGTGCAATATTCCGGCTGGCCGCAGAGGCCCGGAATGCCGGGCTGGTCACGAAAAAACGTGATTTTGCGGCCACTTGCATAGTCAAAAGGGGGACAACTGGCGGTTGTCTCGCAAAATGTCCCACTGCTATACTTTCGCGGCTCGACGAGACGCCTTTGCGCGGTTCGGCTCTTCCCTTTACCTAAGCAGGACACTTTTGACGTGCTGAACTCCGTTGACGCGGGTCGGCGACTGATGTTGCGCGCCGCGGTCTACCCGCTGGCCGCAGTGGTGGTCCTGGCTCTGGCCTTCCTGTTCATGGGGCCAAGGTACGCACTCGGCGCGCTGGTGTCGGGTGTGGCAGTGGTGGCAGGGTCGGCGCTGGCTGCATGGGTGGGTCTCGGTGGCGGCGTTCAGGCCGCTGGTTCAGCTATGACCCGTCTGTTCGTGGGGTTCGTGCTGAAGCTTGTATTGATTGTTGTCGTGCTGGGAATGGCTTTTTTCTGGTGGCGACTTCCTCCTCTGGCCCTGCTGGCAGCAATTCCAGTGGCGCTGATGTTCCAGGTTCTGGCTCTGGCCAGGCGTTGATTCACTCATAAAGGTTCCGGACACATGGCGGGCGAGGCTCTAACTCCTACCACGTACATCCAGCATCACCTGCAGAATCTGACCGCTCCGGTCGGTGACAGCGGTGGCAGCTTCTGGATGATCCACGTCGATACCATCGTCACCGCGGTCCTGATGGGCCTGCTGATGGTGTTCGCCTTCTGGATGGCAACCCGCAAGGCCACCGCCGGTGTGCCGGGCAAGTGGCAGGCGTTCGTTGAAATCTGCCTGGAGTTCGTTGACCGCCAGGCCAAGGACACCTACCACGGCAAGAGCAAGCTGATCACGCCCATCGCGATCACCATCTTCTTCTGGATCCTGTTGATGAACCTCATCAAGATGATCCCGGCCGATTTCATCGCCAAGCCGCTTGAGCTGGCGGGCATCCACTACTGGAAGCCGGTGCCGACCGCCGACGTCAATGCCACCCTGGGCATGTCGATCAGCGTGTTCATCCTGATGATCTTCTTCGCGCTGAAGTCCAAGGGCATCGGCGGCTTCATCAAGGAATTCCTGACGGCCCCGTTCGGCAAGTGGATGATGCCGTTCAACCTGATCCTCAACATCGTCGAATGGCTGAGCAAGCCGATCTCCCTGGCGATGCGACTGTTCGGCAACATGTTCGGCGGCGAAATCGTTTTCCTGCTGATCTGGGTGCTGGGCGGTGCCGGCGTATTCGGTGCCGTTGCCGGTGGCGTGTTCGGCTTTGGCTGGATGCTGTTCCACCTGCTGGTGATCCCGCTGCAGGCCTTCATCTTCATGATGTTGACCATCGTGTACTTGAGCCTGTCGGAAGACAGTCACTAAAGTTACAAGCTTCACCCAGTTTCAACCTTCATCCGTTTCATCACCCTTAGCTACTTAAGTTCCTGGAGATAACCATGTACTTCGCCGTCCTGACCAACCTCGCCCAAGTTCAGAGCTCCACCGCCCTTGCCGTCGGCATCATGATCGGCCTGGCCGCGCTGGGCGCCGGCCTCGGTCTGGCCATCATGGCTGGTAAGTTCCTGGAGTCGGCCGCTCGCCAGCCGGAACTGATCCCGGTCCTGCAGGTCCGCATGTTCATCACCGCCGGCCTGATCGACGCCGCGTTCATCATCTCGGTCGCCGTTGGCCTGCTGCTGGCCTTCGCAAACCCGCTGGCTGCTGCCCTGCTGGCCGAAGCCGCCAAGCTGGCAGGCTGATCCAGCTGCAGTGAGACGGTCGGGTGCCTGCTGGCACCCGACTTCGGATGAAGGTTCGGTTGCGCCGCCACGGCGGCGTAACCACCCCCGACACCAGCGATCGAGCTAATTCATGAATATCAATCTCACCCTCTTTGCACAGGCCCTGGCCTTTGCCGCGCTGATCTGGATCATCGCGACCAAGATCTGGCCGCCGCTGTTGAAGGCCATCGAAGAGCGCCAGCAGAAGATCGCTGAAGGCTTGGCCGCTGCCGACCGCAGCCAGAAAGATCTGGCCCAGGCGGAAGTAAAGGTCAACGAGGCGCTGAAGGAAGCTCGTGGCAAGGCCAACGAGATCATCGACCAGGCTCACGCCCGTGCGAACCAGATCGTTGAAGCTGCCAAGAACGAAGCCATCGCCGAAGCCAACCGCCAGAAAGAACTGGCCCAGGCTGAAATCGACGCTGCCGCCAACCGTGCCCGCGAAGATCTGCGCAAGCAGGTGTCCGCCCTGGCCGTGACCGGCGCAGAAAAGCTGCTCAAGCGCGAAATCGATGCCAACGCCCACAAGGCGCTGCTCGACGAGCTGGCTGCGGAGATCTGATCGATGAGCCAGGCCCTCACGCTTGCCCGCCCGTACGCCCGCGCCGCTTTTGCGATTGCGCGTGAGGAAGGCAAGTTCGCGCCGTGGTCGGACGCGCTTGCGTTCTCCGCCCGCGTTGCTGCCGATCCGCGCGTGTCGGCCTTGCTGTCGAATCCGGAGCTGAGCCGCGGCGACGCCGTTGCCCTGCTGACCCCGGAAGCGACCAGCGAGACCTACGGTCGCTTCCTGGCCCTGTTGGCTGAAGGCCGCCGCCTGCAGCAGTTGCCGGAAATCTCCGGCCTGTACGAGCAGCTGCGCGCCGAAGCCGAACACGTGGTCAAGGCCACGGTGACCTCGGCCGCCGAACTGTCGGGCGAGGAACTGGAAAAGATCAAGGCTGCGCTGCGCAAGCGTTTCGGCCGCGACGTCGAGGTATCGACCGCGGTGGACGCTTCGCTGATCGGCGGCGCCGTGATCGATGCCGGCGACGTGGTTATCGATGGCTCGCTCAAGGGCAAGCTGTCGCGCCTGCAGACCGCGCTCGCACACTGAATTCACATTACCGTCCGGCCACAAGCCGGCACTAGGACTTGACGATGGCTACCACGCTCAACCCCTCTGAAATCAGCGAACTGATCAAGACCCGCATCGAGAAGGTCGCCCTGTCCGCGGAATCGCGCAACGAAGGCACCGTGACTGGCGTGTCCGACGGTATCGTGCGCATCTTCGGTCTGGCCGACGTGATGCAGGGCGAAATGATCGAACTGCCGAACAACACCTACGCCCTGGCACTGAACCTGGAGCGCGACTCGGTCGGCGCCGTGGTCCTGGGCGACTACCAGAACCTGCGCGAAGGCGACGTGGCCAAGACCACCGGCCGCATCCTGGAAGTGCCGGTGGGTCCGGAAATGCTCGGCCGCGTTGTCAACGCGCTGGGTGAGCCGATCGACGGCAAGGGCCCGCTGGGCACCTCGCTGACCGCGCCGGTCGAGCGCGTTGCACCGGGCGTGATCTGGCGTAAGTCGGTCGACCAGCCGGTGCAGACCGGTTACAAGTCGGTTGACTCGATGATCCCGATCGGCCGTGGCCAGCGCGAGCTGATCATCGGTGACCGCCAGACCGGTAAGACGGCAATGGCGATCGATGCGGTGATCAACCAGAAGGGCACCGGCATCAAGTGCGTGTACGTCGCGATCGGCCAGAAGGCTTCGACCGTTGCCAACATCGTGCGCAAGCTGGAAGAGAACGGCGCCCTGGCCCACACCGTGGTCGTGGCTGCTACCGCTTCCGAATCGGCTGCGATGCAGTACATCAGCGCCTACGCCGGCTGCACCATGGGTGAGTACTTCATGGACCGCGGCCAGGACGCCCTGATCGTGTACGACGATCTGTCCAAGCAGGCTGTTGCCTACCGCCAGATCTCGCTGCTGCTGAAGCGCCCGCCGGGCCGTGAAGCCTACCCGGGTGACGTGTTCTACCTGCACTCCCGCCTGCTCGAGCGCGCAGCTCGCGTGTCGGAAGAGTACGTTGAGAAGTTCACCAACGGCGAAGTGACCGGCAAGACCGGCTCGCTGACCGCACTGCCGATCATCGAAACCCAGGCCGGCGACGTGTCCGCGTTCGTTCCGACCAACGTGATCTCGATCACCGACGGCCAGATCTTCCTGGAAACCGACCTGTTCAACGCCGGTATCCGTCCGGCCGTCAACGCCGGTATCTCGGTGTCGCGCGTCGGTGGTTCGGCCCAGACCAAGATCATCAAGAAGCTGTCCGGCGGTATTCGTATCTCGCTGGCCCAGTACCGTGAGCTGGCTGCGTTCGCGCAGTTCGCCTCGGACCTGGACGAAGCGACCCGCAAGCAGCTGGAGCGCGGTCAGCGCGTCACCGAGCTGATGAAGCAGAAGCAGTACGCACCGATGTCGATCGCCGACCAGGCGCTGTCGATCTACGCCGTCAACGAGGGCTTCCTCGACGACGTGCCGGTCAACAAGCTGCTGGCCTTCGAAGCCGGCCTGCACGCGCACTTCGCCAATACCGCAGGTGAGTTGACCTCCAAGATCAACAGCACCGGCGCCTGGAACGACGAGATCGAAGCTGCCTTCAAGAAGGGCATCGCCGATTTCAAGAGCACCGGCACCTGGTAAGAGCGTATGTAGAGCGGAGCCTTGCTCCGCTTCACACTGATAAAGCGGGGCTCAGCCCCGCTCTACGGGAATAAGAGATGGCAAGCGGACGCGAAATCAAAACCAAGATCAAGAGCGTGCAGAACACCCGCAAGGTGACGCGCGCGCTCGAAATGGTCTCGGCCTCCAAGATCCGCAAGGCGCAGGATCGGATGAAGACCTCGCGTCCGTACGCGCAGGCGATGAAGCAGGTGATCGGTCACCTGGCCCAGGCCAGCACCGACTACCAGCACCCGTTCCTGGTTGAGCGCGAGCAGGTCAAGCGCGTGGGCTACATCGTGATCTCTTCCGATCGCGGTCTGGCCGGCGGCCTGAACAACAACCTGTTCCGCAAGGCTGTCGCGGAAATGCGCGAGTGGCAGGACAAGGGCGCCGAGATCGACGTGGTGACCATTGGCCAGAAGGCCGGTGCGTTCTTCCGTCGCGTCAACGTCAACATGGCCGCCTCGGTGGCCAACATCGGCGACCAGCCCAAGCTGGAAACGCTGATCGGCGTGATCAAGGTCATGCTCGATGCCTTCACCGAAGGCAAGGTTGACCGCGTGTACCTGGTCTACAACCGCTTCATCAACACGATGACGCAGAAGGCCAGCTTCGATCAGCTGCTGCCGTTGCCGGCTGCTGAAAAGCAGGTGGCCTCGCACGACTGGGATTACCTGTACGAGCCCGACGCAGCAACCGTGCTTGAGCACGTGATCACCCGCTACATCGAATCGTTGGTGTATCAGGCGGTGCTGGAGAATGTTGCCTCCGAGCACGCAGCTCGCATGGTGGCGATGAAGGCGGCAAGCGACAACGCGAACAAGATGATCGGAACCCTGCAGCTGGTCTACAACAAGGCCCGCCAGGCAGCGATCACCCAGGAAATCTCCGAAATCGTCAGCGGCGCGGCAGCGGTCTAACGCGCGCAGTCAACAGCACACATTTAGAGGATGCAGCAATGAGTCAGGGCAAGATCGTTCAGATCATCGGCGCGGTCGTCGACGTCGAATTCCCGCGCAGCGACGTGCCGAAGGTGTACGACGCGCTGAAGGTCGACAACACCGAAATCACGCTGGAAGTCCAGCAGCAGCTGGGTGACGGTATCGTCCGCGCGATTGCGCTGGGCTCGACCGACGGCCTGAAGCGTGGCCTGGTTGCCACCAACACCAACCGCGCCATCTCGGTGCCGGTCGGCGCTGGCACCCTGGGCCGCATCATGGACGTGCTGGGTCGCCCGATCGACGAAGCCGGCCCGGTGCAGGCTTCGGACAGCTGGGAAATCCACCGTTCGGCCCCGTCGTACGAAGACCAGTCTTCCTCGACCGAACTGCTGGAAACCGGCATCAAGGTGATCGACCTGATGTGCCCGTTCGCCAAGGGCGGCAAGGTCGGCCTGTTCGGCGGCGCCGGCGTCGGCAAGACCGTCAACATGATGGAACTGATCAACAACATCGCCAAGGCGCACAGCGGTCTGTCCGTGTTCGCCGGCGTGGGTGAGCGTACCCGTGAGGGCAACGACTTCTACCACGAGATGAAGGACTCCAACGTCCTGGACAAGGTGGCGATGGTGTACGGCCAGATGAACGAGCCGCCGGGCAACCGTCTGCGCGTTGCACTGACCGGCCTGACCATGGCGGAGTACTTCCGTGATGAGAAGGACGCCAGCGGCAAGGGCAAGGACGTGCTGCTGTTCGTCGACAACATCTACCGCTACACCCTGGCCGGTACCGAAGTGTCGGCACTGCTGGGCCGTATGCCGTCGGCCGTGGGTTACCAGCCGACCCTGGCTGAGGAAATGGGCGTCCTGCAGGAGCGCATCACCTCGACCAAGTCCGGCTCGATCACCTCGATCCAGGCCGTCTACGTGCCCGCCGATGACTTGACCGATCCGTCGCCGGCCACCACGTTCGCTCACTTGGATTCGACCGTGACCCTGTCGCGTTCGATCGCCTCGCTGGGTATCTACCCGGCCGTGGATCCGCTGGATTCGACCTCGCGCCAGATGGACCCGCAGGTCATCGGCACCGAGCATTACGACACCGCACAGCGCGTCCAGCAGACCTTGCAGAAGTACAAGGAACTGAAGGACATCATTGCCATCCTGGGTATGGACGAACTGTCCCAGGAAGACAAGGAAGCCGTGTCGCGCGCCCGTAAGATCGAGCGCTTCTTCAGCCAGCCGTTCCACGTGGCCGAAGTGTTCACCGGTTCGCCGGGCAAGTACGTGCCGCTGAAGGACACCATCCGTGGCTTCAAGGCCATCGTCGATGGCGAGTACGACCACCTGCCGGAGCAGGCGTTCTACATGGTCGGCGGCATCGAAGAAGCGGTCGAAAAGGCCAAGAAGATGGCCGAGAAGGCTTAAGCCTTCTCGCGGGATTCGGGAGAAGGGATTCGGGATTTGTTGGAGCGTCGGCCTCGTCTGGCAGTACTGCATGGCGAAAGAAGTGCCGGTTCTCCAACCCCCAATCCTGCATCTCCAATCCCGACTACTAATTAGCGAGGTTCCATGAGCACCATCCGTTGCGACATCGTCAGTGCCGAGCAGCAGATCTTCAGCGGCGAAGCGACCCTGGTCGTGGCCACCGGTGAGCTGGGCGAGCTGGGCATCGCGCCCAAGCACGCACCGCTGATCACCCGTCTGAAGCCGGGTAAGGTCGTGGTCACCACCGCTGCAGGGGAACACCTGGATTTCGCCATCTCCGGCGGCATCCTGGAAGTACAGCCGCAGGTCGTGACCGTGCTGGCAGACACCGCCATCCGCGCCAGCGACATCGATGAAGCATCGGTGCGCAAGGCCAAGGAAGAAGCAGAGCGCGTGTTGGCCCACCGTGGCGAAGCCATGGAGCTGGCCGAGGCACAGCAGAAGCTGGCCGAAGTCACTGCCCAGCTGCAAGCCCTGGAGCGCCTGCGCCGCAACCTCAAGCACTGAGGCCTGCAGCACCGCGCACGAAAAACGCCGGCCAACAGCCGGCGTTTTTTTTTGTTTTTTTGTAGTGCCGAGCCATGCTCGGCAGGGGCTTCACCGGGCAAGCATCTGCCGAGCATGGCTCGGCACGACGCGAAGCGACAGCTTTACTAGCCCCTCTCCCGTTCACGGGAGAGGGGTTGGGGTGAGGGCGCTGTTCGCAGGGA
>NZ_DAMBEF010000070.1:0-12163 GCF_032061965.1 Stenotrophomonas sp.
TGCTGTGGCAGCTGGCGTATACCGAACTGTGGTTCACCGACGTGCTGTGGCCCGATTTTGACGCGGCCATCCTTCAACAGGCACTGGACGACTATGCCGGGCGCGAGCGCCGCTTCGGCCTGACCAGTGCCCAGATTGCGGCCAACACGGCGCAGAGCGCACTTCCATGACCAAAACCCGCGTGATTGCTGCGCTCATCATGGCCCCCGTGGCCATCTGCGCGATCCTGTTCCTGCCCACCCAGTGGCTTGCCGCCGCCGCCGCCCTGGTGTTCCTTATCGGGCTGTGGGAGTGGCTGAAGCTTACCGGCGTGGACGGGTTGCCGCGCACCGTGCTGCTGGTCCTGAACCTGGTGCTGATGGTGCTGCTGGTCTGGGCCTCGGCCGGCTCCAACGTGTTGTTCCAGTTGGCCACCCTGGTCGGTGTCGGATTTTGGGTACTGGCGCTGGTCTGGCTGCGGTTTTTCAACTTCGGCGCCCATGAGGAGCCGGGTTCGCGCATGGCCAAGCTGGCCGCCAGCACCTTGGCCATCATTCCGGCCTGGGCTGCGCTGGTACTGATCCACGACGGCAAGCCCAACGGTCACCTGTGGCTGCTCACCGCCCTGGCCATCGTCTGGGCAGCGGATTCCGGCGCCTATTTCGCCGGCCGTGCATTTGGCAAACACAAGCTGGCACCGCGCATCAGCCCCAACAAGACCATCGAAGGCCTGCTCGGCGGGCTCGTCGCCGGCCTGCTGGTGGCCGGCCTGTTCGGCTGGTGGGCCGGGGTGCAGGTCAATCAACTCGGCGGCCTGATGCTGGTGGCCACCGTCGCCGTACTGGCTTCGGTACTCGGCGACCTGTTCGAAAGCCTGCTCAAGCGCCATGCCGGCGCCAAGGATTCGGGCCACATCATTCCCGGCCACGGCGGCGTACTGGACCGTATCGACGGCGTATTGGCCGCATTGCCGGTGTTCGCACTGGGCAAGGAAATCTTCGGTTTCTGACATGTCCAGCACCTGCACGCCCCGTCAGATCGCCCTTCTGGGCGCCACTGGCTCCATCGGCACCTCGGCGCTGGACGTCATCGCCCGTCACCCGCAGCAGCTGCGCGCCAGCGTGCTGGCGGCAGGCAGCAATGTCGACGCGCTGATCGCGCTGTGCCGGACCCACCGCCCCGACCATGCAGCCATCGCTGACCCGTCTCTGTTCACCAAGCTTCGCGAGGGCTTGGCAGAAGCCGGCCTGACCACGCAGGCCCATGCCGGGCCACAGGCGATGGATGCGCTGGCTGCCAGCGACAACTGCGACACCGTGATCGCCGCCATCGTCGGCGCAGCTGGCCTGTCCTCGACCCTGGCCGCCGCCCGCGCCGGCAAGCGCCTGCTGCTGGCCAACAAGGAATCGCTGGTCCTGGCCGGTGAGCTGCTGACCCGCGAAGCGGCTGCGGCCGGCGCAGAGATCATTCCGATCGACAGTGAACACAACGCCATCTTCCAGTGCCTGCGCTCACGCGATGCGCGCCTGGAGGCCGGTGTGCGCCGCATCATCCTGACCGCCTCCGGCGGCCCGTTCCGTGGGCGCAGCCGCGCCGCGCTGGAATCGGTCACCGTCGCCCAGGCCGTTGCCCACCCGAAGTGGTCAATGGGGCCGAAGATCTCGGTCGATTCGGCGACGTTGATGAACAAAGGCCTGGAAGTCATCGAGGCCCATCATCTGTTCAATGTCCCCGGCTCGCGCATCGACGTGCTGGTGCACCCGCAAAGCCTGGTGCACTCGCTGGTCGAGTTCATCGACGGCTCGACCCTCGCCCAGATGGGTCTGCCGGACATGCGCACCACCTTGGCGGTAGGCCTGGGCTGGCCGCAACGCATCGAATCGGGTGTGGCCGGGCTGGATCTGTTGACCCAGGGACGGCTGGATTTCGAGGCCCCGGACCTGGATGCCTTCCCCTGCCTCCGGCTCGCCTGGCAGGCCATGGAGGCCGGTGGCAGCGCCCCGGCCATCCTGAACGCGGCCAATGAAGTCGCCGTTTCAGCGTTTCTTCAGGGGCGCGTAGGCTTTCTGTCGATCCCTGCATTGGTGGAGCATACCCTCTCCACCCTGCCTTACACGGTGGCCGATACACTGGACGCCCTGCTGGCAGCCGATGCCCACGCCCGCCAGATCACCGAAGCCGCCATCGCCCGCCTGCCGCATGCCTGAACCCACCTTCCAATCGAGCTGCACCCATGGCTGAGTTCCTGGGGTCCGTGTGGTGGATGATCGTCAGCCTCGGCGTGCTGGTGACCTTCCATGAATTCGGCCATTACTGGGTCGCCCGCCGTTGCGGGGTAAAGGTGCTGCGCTTCTCGGTGGGCTTCGGCAAGCCACTGTGGAGCCGCCGCAACCGCAATGGCACCGAGTTCGCGATCGCCGCGATCCCGCTGGGCGGCTACGTGAAGATGCTGGACGAGCGCGAGGTCGAGGTCCCCGCCGGCGAGCGCGCAGTGGCCTTCAACAACAAGACCGTGTGGCAGCGCATCGCCATCGTCGCCGCTGGCCCCATCGCCAACCTGATCCTGTGCATCGCCCTGCTCTGGGCCATGTTCGTGATCGGACGCCAGGACTATTCGGCCACCCTCGGTCGCGTCACCGGCATGGCCGCGCAGGCGGGCTTTGTCGCCGGCGACCAGTTACTGGCCATCGAAGACCGTCCGGTTGGCACCTGGGCCGAGGCCAGCATGGCGCTGACCACGGCGGCCATGGACCGCAGCGACGCCCACGTGCGCGTGCGCGACGTGCTCGACAACGAACGCACCCGGATGCTGCCCCTGTCCCAACTGCCGGTCGGCTTTGACGAGCGCCAAGTACCGGTGCTGGCAGGGTTGGCCTGGCAGTTCTCACTGCAGCCGGCACGGGTGACCCAGGTCGCGGCCGATTCAGCTGCGGCCAACGTGATCCAGCCTGACGACGTGATCCTGGCCGTGGATGGCCAGCGCGTGGACGATGCCGGCCAGGTACTGCCGCTGATCCAGCAGTTGGGCCAGCGCGGCGGCCCCGGCATGATCGAGGTCGAGCGTGCCGGCGAGCGGCTGGCGCTGGAGATCACCCCGCAGATGGGCAAGGCCCCGGACGGCAAGCCGATCTGGCGCATCGGCCTGGAATTCGCGACCGGCCAGATGCCGGCCTATGACGCCCGCCAGCAGTACGGCCCGCTCGCCGCCTTGCCGGCAGCCGTGCGCGAAACCGGCAAACTGGCGACAGATTCATTGGGCATGATGCGACGCATGCTGACCGGCGCTGCCTCGCTCAAGAACGTCTCCGGCCCGATCACCATCGCCCGGGTGGCCAATGTATCGGCCCAGCGCGGGCTGGATTGGTTCCTGTATTTCCTGGCCCTGCTGTCGCTGAGCCTGTGCATCATCAACCTGCTGCCCATCCCCATCTTGGACGGCGGGCACCTGCTGTATTACCTTATTGAGTTGGTCAAGGGCAGCCCGCTGAGCGAGCGTGCCATGGCAGCCGGCCAATATATCGGTCTGGCGCTGTTGGCCGGGCTGATGGGACTGGCGTTTTACAACGACATCCTGAGCCTGGTCCCGCGATGAACTTTTTCCCGCTGTCGTCGTCATACGCCGGCACCCACGCATTATCGAAATCGACTCCAACCGGACGTGATATGACGCGACTTCCCAATCGCCGCCTGCTGACCCTCGCACTTGCCGCCGGTCTGGCCCTGCCCGTGCTCGCACAGGCAGCCGAGCCCTTTACCGCCAGCGACATCCGCGTGGACGGCCTGCAGCGCATTTCCTCCGGCACCGTGTTCACCTACCTGCCGGTGGAACGCGGCGACACCGTCGACGACGCCAAGATCGGCGACACCATCCGCGCCCTGTACAAGACCGGCTTCTTCGAAGACGTGCAGCTTGACCGCCAGGGCGACATCCTGGTCGTCACCGTCAAGGAACGCCCGGCGATCAACAAGTTGACCGTCACCGGCAACAAGGACATCAAGAGCGAGCAGCTGTTGAAGGGCCTGAGCGACATCGGCCTGAGCGAGGGCGGCACCTTTGACCGCCTGAGCCTGGACCGGGTGACCCAGGAATTGCGCCGCCAGTACAACGATCGCGGCAAGTACAACGTGGAAATCACCCCGACGGTGAGCCCGCTGGACCGCAACCGCGTGGACGTGGCCATTGCCGTCAAGGAAGGCAAGGCTGCCAAGATCCGCCACGTCAACCTGATCGGCACCGAGAAGTTCGAAGCCGAGGACATCCTGGACACGTGGGAATCCAAGGAACACAACTGGGCGTCGTGGTACCGCCGCGATGACCAGTACTCCAAGGAAAAGCTGTCCGGCGACCTGGAAAAGCTCAACTCCTGGTACCTGGACCGTGGCTACGTCGATTTCAGCATCGACTCCACCCAGGTCTCGATCAGCCCGGACAAGCGTGACATGTTCGTCACCGCCGGCGTGACCGAAGGCGAGCAGTACAAGATTTCCGAGATCAAGGTGACCGGCGACACCATCCTGCCGCAGGAAGATGTCGAGAAGATGGTCATCCAGAAGTCGGGCGATACGTTCTCGCGCGCCCTGCTGGAATTCAGCGCCGACGCCATCACCAACAGCCTGTCCAACGTCGGCTACGCCTTTGCCAAGGTCAATCCGATCCCGACCAGCAACCGCGCCGATCGCACCGTCTCCGTCAACATGCAGGTGGTGCCGGGCCCGCGCGTGGCCGTCCGCCGTATCGTGTTCAAGGGCAACTCACGCACCGCCGATGAAGTGTTGCGTCGTGAAATGCGCCAGTTCGAGAACAGCTGGTACTCGCAGGCCGCCATTGACCGCTCCAAGATCCGCCTGCAGCGACTGGGCTACTTCGAGTCGGTTGACGTTGAAACCAGCCCGGTCACCGGCAGCAATGACCAGGTGGACGTGGTCTACAACGTCAAGGAAACCACCTCCGGCAGCTTCGTGTTCGGCCTGGGCTACTCCCAGTCCTACGGCATGACCACCTCGGTGCAGCTGTCGCAGAACAACTTCCTGGGCGGCGGCAACCGCGTGTCGGTTGAAGCCTCGCGCAGCAGCTACCTGCAGCGCTATGGCTTCTCCTACACCAACCCCTACTTCACCGATGACGGCGTGTCGCTGGGCTACAACCTGTCCTGGCGCGAACTCGATTACTCCGACTTCAATACCGCGCAGTACAACAGCACCAATGGTGCGGCGCAGGTGGTATTCGGCGTGCCGATCACCGAGAACGATGCGTTCTCGCTGATGTTCGGCATCGACAGCAACCAGATCACCACCTACAGCGGCTATACGCCGAAGTCGATCATCGATTACATCGATGCGGTGGGGACCCGGACCTTCCACTCCTGGCGCACCGAGCTGGGCTGGGCGCGCGATACCCGCAACGACTATTTCATGCCGACGCGCGGTACCTACCAGCGCCTGGGCCTGGAAGCCACGCTGCCGGGTTCGACGGTCGAGTACTACAAGCTCAGCTACCAGTTCTCCAAGTACTGGCCGATCATGCCCTCGCTGGTCATCAATACCCGCCTGGAACTGGGCTACGGTGATTCGTACGGCAGCGACAAGGTCCGCGATATCTGCTGGAACGACATCCCGCCGACCCCGGGCACCCCGGCCGACGGCGATACCCCAGCCGTGCCGGGCACCATCGGCGGCACCGAGGTGGTGGATTGCGCGACCAACCCGACCGCCAACCACCGTCGGATCACCGCCACCGGCCTGCCGTTCTTCGAGAACTTCTACGCCGGCGGTACCAACTCGGTGCGCGGCTTCGAAGACAACACCCTGGGCCCGCGCTCGGAAATCATCGGCGGCTATTACAATGGCCAACCGCTGGGCGGCTCGGTGAAGACGGTCGGCTCGATCGAAGCCTACTTCCCGAAGTTGTTCGACAGCCCGTCGGCCCGCGTTTCGGCGTTCTTCGACTTCGGCAACGTCTACAACGGCACCAGCAACTTCAAGGCCAACGAGCTGCGCGCTTCGGCCGGTGTCGCCCTGCTGTGGCGCGCCCCGGTCGGCCCGATCTCGATCAGCTATGCCTTCCCGTTGAAGAAGGAAGATGGCGATGAAATCGAGCGCCTGCAGTTCACCTTTGGTGGTCAGTTCTAAGACGAACTGACCACTGGCCGGGGCCATGGGCCCCGACCAGCCCGGATTGCAGCTTCGCCACAATCCGGGCCCCTGGGCTTGGCCTGCCTATCCCCCGCCTTCGGCGCGCCCCCTTGACAGAAGGGGGCTCTGCTCCAGCCGGGCCACTTGGGATCTGCAACACGCTCGCCCCCTGCGCGAGCTGCCAGCTCTGCCAACGTCATGAAGCACGGATGGCCATTACCCGCCATGCTGTTTGATACGTCACATTCCCCGCTGCCCTTGTCTCGCAAGGGTGATAACGTCCGGTCGCATGACCGCCAACGGCGCACACGGTAAACTTACTGCGTGAATACTCCTACCTATACCGCTCAGGAACTTGCCGACCGTTTTGGCCTGCAGGTACACGGGGACCCGGCTGTGTCCATCCACGGCGTGGCGACACTTGCGCACGCCGGCGCCGGGCAGCTGACCTTCCTCGCCAATCCGCGCTACCGCGCGCAGTTGGCAGACAGCAAGGCCTCGATCGTGCTGCTGCGCGCCGACGACGCCGAGGCGGCGCCGGGTGCGGCGCTGGTGGCCAAGGACCCGTACACCACCTTCGCCAAGATCGGCGCATTGTTTGAAACCGTGCCGCTTCGCGAGCCCGGCATCCATCCCAGCGCGGTGGTCGACGCCAGCGCCAAGGTGGCCGCCAGCGCACATATCGGGCCCCATGTCTGCATCGGCGCGCGCACGGTGATCGGCGAAGGCTGCATCATCGGCGCCGGCAGTGTCATTGGCGACGACTGCGTGGTCGAAGCCGGCAGCGAATTGCTTGCACGCGTCACCCTGGTCACCCGGGTCAAGCTGGGCAAGCGCGTGCGCATCCATCCCGGCGCCGTGCTTGGCGCCGAAGGCTTCGGCCTGGCGATGGACAACGGCCATTGGATCAAAGTGCCGCAGCTGGGCGGCGTGCGTATTGGTGACGACTGCGAAATCGGCGCCAATACCTGTATCGACCGCGGGGCGCTTGAAGACACCACGCTGGACGAAGACGTGCGCGTGGACAACCTGGTGCAGATCGCCCACAACGTGCAGATCGGCGCACACAGCGCCATCGCCGGCTCCACCGGCATTGCCGGCAGCGCCAAGATCGGCCGCTACTGCCTGCTCGGCGGCGCCGTCGGCGTGGTCGGCCACCTGGAAATCTGCGACCACGTCGTCATCACCGGCAAATCCGTGGTCCGCAACTCAATCACCGAACCGGGCGAGTATTCGTCCGGCACCCCATTGACCGACAACCGCACGTGGCGCAAAAACGCCGCGCGCTTCAAGCAGCTCGATGCACTGGCACGTCGCATCCTGGCTGTGAGCAAGGAGAAGGAATGAACGCCCCAATGCAGATGCCCGTCGACGTCACCACCATCCAGACGTTGATCCCGCACCGCTATCCGTTCCTGCTGGTCGACAAGGTCGTCGAGCTTGATGTGGAAGCCAAGCGCATCGTTGCGCACAAGAACGTCACCATCAACGAGCCGTTCTTCCAGGGCCACTTCCCGGGCCAGCCGATCATGCCGGGCGTGCTGATCATCGAGGCGCTGGCCCAGGCTGGCGGCGTGCTGACCCAACTCACCCTCGGCCGCGACGCGCAGTCCAAGCTGTTCTACCTGGTCAAGGTCGACAATGTGCGCTTCATGAAGCAGGTCGTACCGGGTGACGTGCTGGAACTGCATGTCCAGGTCAAGCGGGTCATCCGCAACATGGCCGTGTACTACGGTGAAGCCAAGGTCGACGGTGAAGTGGTCGCGCACGCCGAAGTGCTGTGCGCCGGCACCCGCGAATAATCTGCACGGAGTACCTGCATGAGCAACAGCGCCCCGCTGATCCATCCGACCGCCGTCATCGACCCCGCCGCCACGCTGGGCGAAGGCGTGCGCGTGGGCGCTTTCAGTTTGATTGGTGCCGACGTCCACATCGGTGACGGCACCGAAGTTGGCCCGCATTGCAGCATCCATGGCCCCACCCGCATCGGCCGCGACAACCGTTTCATCGGCCATTGCGCGATCGGTGGCGAGCCGCAGGACAAGAAATATGCCGGCGAGCGCACCGAGCTGGTCATTGGTGACCGCAACGTGTTCCGCGAATTCGTGACCGTCAACCGTGGCACCGGGGGTGGCGGCGGCGTCACCACGCTGGGCAATGACAACTGGCTGCTGGCCTACGTGCACGTGGCCCACGACTGCCATGTCGCCGACCACTGCGTGTTCTCCAACAACACCACGCTGGCTGGGCATGTCTCGGTCGGCAACTGGGTGATCATCAGCGGCTTTGCCGGCGCCCACCAATTCTGCCGCATCGGCGACCACGCCTTCCTCGGCATGGGTGCGCTGGTCACCGGCGATATCCCGCCGTTCACCATGGTCGGCATTGATGGCCATGGTCGCCCGCGCGGCATCAATAGCGAAGGCTTGAAGCGTCGCGGCTTCGACGCTGAGCGCATCAGCGCGATCAAGCGCGCCTACCGCACCATCTACGTCGCCGGCGTGCCACTGGCCGAAGCAAAGCAGGCCTTGGCCGAGCAGGCGCAGAGCAGCGATGACGTCAAGCAGATGCTGGACTTCATCGAGCACGGCGACCGACCGCTGCAGCGATGATGATGCTGGCCGGGATTCGGGATTCTGGATCGGCTGATACGCGCCGGCTGCGCATCGCGCTGGTTGCCGGCGAAGCGTCCGGCGACCTGCTCGGCGCCGGCCTGATCAACGCCTTGCGCGTGCGCTATCCCGACGCCGAATTTGCCGGCATCGGCGGCGATGCAATGCGCAATGCCGGCTGCGAAACCTGGTTCGATGCCAGCGAACTGGCGTTGATGGGCCTGGCCGAAATCCTGCGCCACCTGCCGCGCCTGCTGAAGCTGCGCAAGGCATTCCGCGAGCGCGTGCTCGACTGGCAGCCGGATGTCTTCCTCGGCATCGATGCACCGGACTTCAACCTGGGCGTTGAAAAATGGCTCAAACAGCGCGGTATCCGCACTGTCCATTACGTCAGCCCTTCGGTCTGGGCGTGGCGCGAGAAGCGCGCGGAGAAGATCGGCGCCAGTGCCGACCTGGTGCTGTGCCTGTTCCCGATGGAGCCCCCGATCTACGCAAGGCACGGCATTGACGCGCGCTTTGTCGGCCATCCAATGGCCGATGAAATCCCGCTGCACAGTGATCGCGCCCAGGCCCGCCAGGCCTTGGGCATCCCCGACAACGTACCGCTGCTGGCGGTGCTGCCCGGCAGCCGCCTGGGCGAAGTCAGCCGTCTCGGCCCGCCGTTCTTCGCCGCGGCCTGGCAGCTGTGCGAAGAACAGCGCGACCTGCACCTGGTCGTGCCCGCCGCCAACGCCAAGTGCAAGGCGATGATCGTCGAGCAGATCCGCGCCGCGGCCTTGCCCAGCGCGCGCGTGCACCTGCTCGATGGCAAGGCCCGCGAGGCGATGACCGCCGCCGATGTGGTGATGCTGGCCTCCGGCACCGCCACCCTGGAAACCATGCTGGTCAAACGCCCGATGGTGGTGGGGTACCGCGTGGCCGAGCTGACTTACCGCATTGTCAGTGCCTTGGGCCTGCTCAAGGTGGACCGCTACGCGCTGCCCAATGTGCTGGCCGGCAAGGATCTGGCGCCAGAATTGATGCAGCACGACTGCACCCCGGACAACCTGGCTGCAGCGGTGCGTAATTGGTTCGAGCATCCGCAGCAGGTGCAGGCGCTGCAGGCCGATTACCAGAGATTGCACCAACAGTTGCGCCAGGATGCCTCGGCGCGTGCTGCCGTTGCCGTCGCCAGCCTGCTGCAGCCGCCCACCCGTCAAGGCCAGCCGTGAACGCCCGACGTACCCCGGCAGCGGCAGCGGATGCCTCGCTGTCGCTGTTTGACGATGCTGCACTGAGCGCGCGCCAAGGCCCACGCCTGGTCGCCGGCGTGGACGAAGCCGGCCGCGGGCCCTTGGCGGGGCCTGTCGCGGTAGCGGCGGTGGTGTTCGACCCGGCCCGACCGCGCATCAATGGCCTGGATGATTCCAAGGCACTGACCGCGCTGCGCCGCGAGCAGTTGTACGACAGCATCATCGAGCGCGCCTTGGCCTACAAGATCATCATGGTCGGCGTGGCCGATATCGACAGCCTCAACATCTTCCAGGCCACCATGCAGGGCATGCGCCTGTCTGTTGAAGGCGTGGCGCATGTGGCGCAGTTCGCGCGCATCGACGGCAACAAGATTCCCAAGGGCCTGCCCTGCCCCGCCGAGGCGCTGGTGGGCGGCGATGCCATCGACCGCAGCATCATGGCCGCCTCCATCCTGGCCAAGGTCAGCCGCGACCGCTATATGCTGGACCTGCACCAGCGCCACCCTGAATACGGTTTCGACCAGCACAAAGGGTACGGCACCCCGTTTCACCTGGCGGCGCTGAAGGCGCATGGTCCGTGTCTTGAGCACAGGCGCTCGTTTGCGCCCGTTCGCGACGCACTGGGCGTGCTCGACGGCTCCGGCTGATGTGCGCCTGAACAGGCGCAAGCGCTGAGACACCGCCAGCCGATCAACGGGCGTGGCGTCGTCGCCCCCGCTCTCGCCTGCGTCACCCTCTTCCATGAGGGGAGCGGCAAACGGCGCCAGCCGCCGCTCTCCCCCTTTTGATCCCCCCGCCCTCGCCCCTCGCGCTTGCTCCTCCGTTCCCCCGTCGCTACCCTGCTTCGGCACACTTCTGGCCCGGCATGTCTACTTCTTCCCGTTTCGTCCATCTCCACGTCCATACCGAATTTTCGATGGTGGATTCCACCATCCGCGTGCCGGCCAAGCCCGATCAGGCGGACCCGAAAAAGGCCAAGCAGCCCAACCTGCTCAGCCGCTCGGTCGAGATGAAAGCGCCGGCCTTGGCGGTCACCGACCTGAACAACATGTTCGCGCTGGTGAAGTTCTACAAGGCCGCCGAGGGCGTGGGCATCAAGCCGATCGCCGGTGCCGACCTGCTGATCACCGAGGACGGCCAGGATCCCTGGCGCATGACCCTGCTGTGCCGCGACCGTGAGGGCTACCTGAGCCTGTCGCGGCTGCTGACCCGCGCCTGGATGGAAGGCCACCGCAACGAAGGCGGCGTCGCCGTGCACCCGCAGTGGCTGAAGGACGGCTGCCAGAACCTGTTTGCGCTGGCCGGCCGCCACAGCCTGGCCGGCCGCCTGGCCAACGAAGGCCGCCATGACCTGGCCGAGCAGCAGCTCGCCGACTGGCAGCGCGTGTTCGGCGACGGCCTGCACCTGGAACTGACCCGCACCGGCCGTGAGGGCGAAGAAAGCTTCAACCAGTTCGCGCTGATGGCCGCCGGCCAGCGCGGCCTGCCGGTGATCGCCAGCAATGACGTGCGCTTCCTGTCGCCGGATGACTTCGACGCGCATGAGGCGCGCGTGTGCATCTCCACCGGCCGCGTGCTGGACGACCCCAAGCGCCCGCGCGAATACAGCCGCGAGCAGTACCTGAAGACACCGGAGCAGATGGCGGAGCTGTTCGCCGACATCCCCGACGCCATCGACAACACCTTGGCGCTGGCCGAACGCTGCAACGTCGAGATGCGGCTGGGCACCTACTTCCTGCCCAATTACCCGGTGCCCGACGACGAGACCCTGGACAGCTGGATCCAGAAGCAGTCGCGCGAAGGCCTGGAAGAACGCCTGCAGGTACACCCGCTGGCCGCCGGCATGAGCCGCGAGGATTACAACGAACGCCTGGAGTTCGAGCTCAACACCATCATCAAGATGGGCTTCCCCGGCTACTTCCTGATCGTGGCCGACTTCATCCAGTGGGGCAAGAACCAGGGCATCCCGATCGGCCCCGGCCGTGGTTCCGGTGCCGGTTCACTGGTGGCCTGGGCGCTGAAGATCACAGATCTGGATCCGCTGCCTTACAACCTGCTGTTCGAGCGCTTCCTCAACCCCGAACGCGTGTCGATGCCCGACTTCGACATCGACTTCTGCATGGACCGCCGCGACGAAGTGATCGACTACGTCGCGCGCAAGTACGGCCGCGAGCGCGTCAGCCAGATCATCACCTACGGCACCATGGC
>NZ_DAMBEF010000071.1:0-12001 GCF_032061965.1 Stenotrophomonas sp.
CGTACGGCATCATCAAGATGCTGGACCTGATCCACCCGATGTACCAGCAGACCGCGGCCTACGGCCACTTCGGCCGCAAGCCGAAGGAATTCTCGTACGTCGACGGCGATGGCAAGACCCAGAATGCAACCGCGTTCTCGTGGGAGCAGACCGATCGTGCAGAAGCCCTGCGCAAGGCTGCAAAGCTGAAGTAAGGCTGCACCAAAGTTTGAACAAAGAAGGCCGCCCGCGAGGGCGGCCTTCTTTGTTGTGCTTGTTGCTTTGGTTTTGGTTTTTGGCTCTAGCCCTTCTCCCGCCTGCGGGAGAAGGGTTGGGATGAGGGCGCCTTGGTTTTGGTTTTGGTTTTGGTTTTCGCTTCAGCCAAAGCCAAAGCAAGAAGCCCCAAGCCCCCTCATCCGCCCTCTGGGCACCTTCTCCCGCAAGCGGGAGAAGGTACGTCCAAAGCCAAAGCCAAAGCCAGAGCCAGAGCCAGAGCCAAAGCCGCAACGAAAGCAAAAGCTGGAAAGCCCAACCCGTACATCTTCAACACCAGCCTCCCCTCCTCTACCGCCACAACGCCATCCAATCTGTCCCCTATCACCGCCAATGCACTACCATCGGCCCATGGGAAAGGAAGACCGTAGACCAATTGCCGCCCGTTCCACCGGCTGGGCCCGTGCCCTCAGCGCCGCGTTGGCACGCTCCTCGATCACACCGAACCAGATTTCGGTACTCAGCATCTTCTTCGCTGCTGGCGGTGCTGCCGCCCTGCTCTATTGCCCCGGCATACCAGGCCTGATTGCATGCGCCGTCGGTATCCAGCTACGCCTGATCTGCAACCTGCTTGACGGCATGGTCGCAATGGAAGGCGGCAAGCAGACGCCCACCGGCGCGCTCTACAACGAGTATCCCGATCGCATTGCCGACTCGCTGCTGATCGTTGCCCTGGGCTATGCAGCGGGCATGCCTTGGCTGGGTTGGCTGGGCGCCCTGCTCGCCGCCCTCACCGCTTATGTACGCCTGTCCGGTGCCAGCCTCGGCCTGACCCAGGACTTCCGCGGGCCAATGGCCAAACAGCACCGCATGGCTGTAATGACCGCCGCCTGCGTACTGGCGATCGTCGAGCAGCTCACTTCGCATACGCATTACGTGCTGCCTGCCGCCGCCATCATCATCGCCGCCGGCTCACTGCTGACCTGCATTACCCGCACCCGCGCCATCGCCGCGCAACTCAAGGCTAGGTCCTGATGCTCTCGAGTCTGCTGGTCGCCGCCGTCAAGGTATTCATTGGCGCTTACCCACGTTGGGTCGGCAGCCGTCCCAACGACACCCAGCGCATCTACTTTGCCAACCACGCCAGCCACCTGGATACGGTGGCACTGTGGTCCGCCCTGCCACCGCCACTGCGGGAACGTACGCGACCGGTGGCTGCTCGCGACTACTGGAGCAAGGGCGTGCGCAAGGTCATCGCCGACAAGGGCTTCAATGCCGTGCTGATCGAACGCGACCGCAGCAAGTGCGTTGGCGATCCGCTGCAGCCGTTGCATGACGCACTTGATGCGGGTGACTCGCTGATCCTGTTCCCGGAAGGCACCCGCAACCACGAACCCCTGCCGCAACCCTTCAAGGCCGGCCTGTTCCATCTGGCCCAGCATTACCCACATGTCGAGCTGGTGCCGGTGTACCTGGACAACGCGCGCCGCGCGCTGCCCAAGGGCAGCCTGGTTCCCGTGCCATTGGTGTGCACGGCGCGCTTTGGCGCCCCGCTCAATCGCATTCCCGATGAGGACAAGGCGCAGTTCCTGGAACGCGCCCGCAACGCCGTGGTGGAGCTGGCATGAACAACGTCTTCCAACAACTGCCGCTGGGCAGCTTCCTGCAGCAGGCCATCGACCGCGCCCCACCCAGCTTCTGGTGGATGATCGGCGGCGTGATCGGTGTGCTGGTGCTGGCCAGCCTGATCGGCTTCATCCTCGGCCGGATCAAACCCGGTTCGGTAGTCGACAACCTCAACGCGCGCATCCGCGCGTGGTGGGTGATGGCCGGGGTGCTGCTGTTCTGCTTCCTGCTGGGCAAGATCGCCACGCTGGTGTTCTTCGGACTGCTGTCGTTCTTCGCCCTGCGTGAATTCATTTCACTGACGCCAACACGGCGCGGCGATCACCTTGCACTGTGCCTGTGTTTCTACATCGCCATCCCGTTGCAGTACTGGCTGATCGGCATCGACTGGTACGGCCTGTTCGTCATGTGCATCCCGGTGTACGGCTTCCTGGCCTTGCCGGCAATATCGGCATTGTCCGGTGACACCGAGAACTTCCTGGAGCGCAACACCAAGATCCAGTGGGGCGTGATGCTCACCGTGTTCTGCCTCAGCCATGCGCCGGCACTGATGCTGCTGCGCATCCCCGGCTACGAAGGCCAGAACCTGATGCTGTTGTTCTACCTGCTGCTGGTGGTACAGCTCAGCGACGTGCTGCAGTACGTGTTCGGCAAGTTGTTTGGCAAACACCTGCTGGCCCCACTGGTCAGCCCTTCCAAGACCGTTGAAGGCCTTGTCGGTGGTGGCCTGGCAGCGACTGGCGTAGGCGCTGCGTTGTACTGGATTACCCCGTTCTCGCCACTGCAGTCTGCGTACCTGTCGCTGCTGATCGTGATCTGCGGGTTCCTCGGCGGGCTGGCGCTGTCAGCGGTCAAGCGCAGCCTGGGCGCCAAGGACTGGGGCGAGATGATCGAAGGCCACGGCGGCATCCTCGACCGATTGGATTCGGTGGTGTTCTCCGCGCCGGTGTTCTTCCACGTGGTGCGTTACAACTTCCAGTAAGCCCAGGACGGTTCAGCCCTGCAAATGCCGGATCCCTGTAGTGCCGAGCCATGCTCGGCAGAGGCTCTACCGGTAAGGCCCCAGCCGAGCATGGCTCGGCTCCACAGGGGAGCGCGGGTGTGCCTACCGCCTGCACGCCGGCTGGAGTAGCCTGCTCATCCCGCAGTCGCAGTAGCTCCCATGAACGAACATAAAGCCCACCAACTGTCGATGACGGTGTTGATGTCGCCGGAGATGGCCAATTTCTCCGGCAAGGTCCACGGTGGCGCGATCCTGCGCCTGCTCGATCAGGTGGCCTATGCCTGTGCCAGCCGCTACGCCGGCAACTACGTGGTGACCTTGTCGGTGGACCAGGTCACCTTCCGCCAGCCAATCGCGGTCGGCGAACTGGTTACCTTCCTGGCCTCGGTGAACTACACCGGCAACTCCTCGATGGAGATCGGCATCAAGGTCGTGGCCGAGGACATCCGCAAGGGCGCGGTGCGCCACGCCAACAGCTGCTTCTTCACGATGGTGGCAGTGGATGACGATGGTCGGCCCACACCGGTGCCGCCGCTGGAGCCGGCAACCAGCGACGAGAAGCGCCGCTTTGCTGCTGCACAGATCCGTCGCCAACTGCGCCAGGAGATGGAACAGCGGCATCTGGAGCTGCTCAAGAGCAATCCGTCGGGTGAGGCGGATATGCCAGTGGCTGCGCTGTAAACTTGGTAGGACCGGCGTAAACCGCCAGGCTGGCAAGGCATCCGGACATCTGTAGTGCCGAGCCATGCTCGGCAGAGGCTTTACTGGTGAAGGCCCCTTGCCGAGCATGGCTCGGCACTACAGTCTGGGATTGCTGGTGATGCCTCTGCCGAGCATGGCTCGGCACTACAGTTTTGGATTGCTGGTGAGGCCTCTGCCGAGCATGGCTCGGCACTAAAAAGCGGGCTCAGCCGGTGTTCTGCACGCCTTGCGATACGCCGTTTACACAGGCTACCAACGCGCGTAGCAGGCCTTCGTCCTGGCGATCACTTGCTCGCCAACGCTGCAACAGATCCACCTGCAGGATGCTGATCGGGTCGATGTAGGGGTTGCGCAGGCGGATCGACAGGGCCAGCCGTGGGTCCTGTTCCAGCAATTCCTGCTGGCCGCTCAAGCGCTTCACCCAATGTGCGGTCAACGCCAGCTCTTCGCGGATCAACGGGAAGAACTGCTCGTGCAGCGGGCCGGCCAGCTTGGAGAACTGCTCGGCAATGTGGATATCACCCTTGCTGAGCACCATCGACATATCGTCGAGGAAGGTTTCGAAGAACGGCCAGTCGTGCGCCATCTCGCGCAATGTCTGCTCATGCCCGGCATCGGCCGCAGCCTGCAGGCCGCTACCCACGCCGAACCAGCCGGGGATCACCGCGCGCGCCTGGCTCCAGGCAAATACCCAGGGGATGGCGCGCAGATTGGTCAGCGCCGCATCCTGGCCCAATCGCCGCGAGGGGCGGGAACCCAACGTCATACGCTCGATCACATCGATCGGCGTGGCCTGGCGGAAGTAGTTCATGAACTGCGCATCGCCAACAAACGCGCGATACGCCGCCGAACTCTTTTCAGCCACCAGTGCCATCACCGGCTTCCACTGTTCCTCGCGTGGCTCAGTGGCACGAGGACGCAAACTGGCGCGCAACACCGCACCGGCCGATTGCTCCAGCGAACGCAGCGCCAATGCGCGGATGCCGTACTTGCGGTGGATCACCTCGCCCTGCTCGGTGACGCGCAAGCGGCCACCTATGCTGCCCCGCGGTGACGCGTTGACCGCATGGGTGGTCTTGGTGCCGCCGCGGCTGATCGAGCCACCGCGGCCGTGGAAGAAGGTCAGCTTGACGCCGTATTCGGCAGCAGCGTCCAGCAGTTCGACCTGCGCATGTTGCAGGCCCCAACGCGAGGCGGCGATGCCGCCGTCCTTGCCGCTGTCCGAATAGCCCAGCATCACCATCTGCACGTTGTCGCGTGCGGCCAGATGTGCGCGATAGACCGGGTCAGCCAACAGATCGTGCAGGGTTGCGGTGCCGCGCTGCAGATCGTCGACGGTTTCGAACAGCGGTGCGATATCCAGCGGCACCGCGTTGTCGGCATCCAGCAGGCCGCCACGTCGTGCCAGGGCCAGCACCGCCAATACATCGCCACGATCGTGCGCCATCGAAATGATGTAGCTGCCCAGCGCATCGGCACCGTGGCGGCGGCGCGCATCGGCCAGCGCGGCGAATACCTTGTCCAGGCGCTGGCCGGCCTCGGCCTCGCCTTGCGCCAGCACTGCGGTGCCTGCCGCGTACGGCGACAACAACTGCGCGCGCGCGGCATCGTCTAGCGCGTCGAATGCCTCCTGCCCGCCCAGCACTTCAGCCAGCGCGCGTGAGTGCACGCTGGACTCCTGCCGCACGTCCAGACGCGCCAGGTGGAAGCCGAAGGTGCGCACGCGCCACAACAGGCGGCGCACCGAGAACCAACCGGCATGCTTGCCCTTGTTGGCCTCAAGGCTGTCCAGGATCAGCTGGATGTCGTGGATGAACTCTTCCGGTGATGCATAGGCGCCCGCCGCATCTTCCAGCGTGGCCTGCAGGCGCGCGCGCATGCGGTCATTGAGCAGGCGGTACGGCATGTCGGCATGACGCGGGCGCGACTTCACCTGCGGCAGCAACTGCTGGTATTCCTGCACGCGCGCCAACACCGCATCGCTGACGCCGACCAGATCGGTCGATTGGCTGAGCAGGCTGGCCAAGGCCTGCATGTCCTTCAGGTAAAGCCCCAGCACGGCACTGCGCTGCGCATTCAAGGTAGCAGTGATGGTGCCGGCATCGACATTGGGATTGCCGTCCATGTCACCGCCCACCCAGGTGCCGAAGCGCAGCAGGCGCGGCAATGGCAGGGTGCGCCCCCAGGTGTCGCGCAGTGCCTGTTCCAGCGACTCGTAGAACACCGGGATCACCCGGTACAACACGCGGGTGAGATAGAAGCCGACGTGCTCGCGCTCGTCATCCACGGTAGGACGTACCGGCGAGGAATCTGCTGTCTGCCAGGACGCTGTCAGCGCCATGCGGAAACGTGCCGCATCGGCCGCCTGTTCACCCGGGGTGCGCTGGCCGTCGAGGTTGTCGACCAGGGCCGCCACCATCAACTGTTCTTTTTCCAACAGAGCGCGACGTACGGCCTCGGTAGGATGCGCGGTGAACACCGGTTCGATATCGATCTGCGGCAGCCACTGTGACAACTCTTCGGGCGTCACACCCTGCGCCTTGAGCGCGAGCAGTGCGTCATGCAGGCCGTCAGGCTGGGGCCGCTTGGTGCCCGCACGCTGGTAGTCGCGACGACGGCGGATGCGGTGCACGCGCTCGGCGATGTTGACCACCTGGAAATAGGTACTGAAAGCACGCACCAGCGCCTCGGCATCGCGCGGCGAGCGGCCGGCCAACTGTGCGCTGAGCGGCGCCAACGGCGCCTGGCTTTCGCGGCGGGCGATGGCGGCGGTACGCACCTCCTCCACCTCGTCGAGGAAGCCGGGTGATACCTGTTCGGAAATCAGATCGCCGACCAGTGCGCCAAGGCGTCGCACATCATCGCGCAAGGGCAGATCGGGGGTGGCGAAGACAACGCTGCTGCGGTACTCGTTCATCTAAGACGGAGAGCCTGAAGAGCGGAAACCCGTCAAGCCTACCGCAAAAATCGGCACAATTTTGCGGTGCACCAAACCTGAAACAGTTGCATTTGAATGTTGTCTGGCAGCTGTCCTTTCGGACAGAAAGGCGTGCCGGACAGGTCATCCGTAGACCTGTAGTGCCGAGCCATGCTCGGCATGGGGCATTACCGGTAACGCCTCTGCCGAGCATGGCTCGGCACTACATTGGGTTTCCTGGTAACGCCTCTGCCGAGCATGGCTCGGCACTACGGGTGAGGCCAAATGCGGAGCATGGCTCGGCACTGCATTCCCGCCCTTGCGCCGAAGGTGCAAGGGCGGGCAACGCGTCAGCGCTTCTTGCCGGCCTCTGCACCCAACCAACGGTCGAGCCAGTCTTCACTTTCAGCCAGCATGGTCATGATCGATTCGCGTGCGCGATAACCATGCGATTCGTTCGGCAGCATCACCAACCGCGCCGTGCCGCCCAAGCCCTTCACCGCCGCGAACATGCGCTCGCTCTGGATCGGGAAGGTTCCGGAGTTGTTGTCGTCCACGCCATGGATGAACAGGATCGGATCCTTGATCTTGTCGGCGTAATTGAACGGCGACATCTTCTGGTACACGTCCTGCGCCTGCCAATAATTGCGCTCCTCTGCCTGGAAGCCAAACGGCGTCAACGTGCGGTTGTAAGCGCCCGACCGCGCGATGCCCGCCTTGAACAGACGCGTATGCGCCAGCAGGTTGGCGGTCATGAACGCACCATAGGAATGGCCACCCACGGCAATGCGTTCGCGATCGCCGACACCGCGCTTCACCACTTCATCCACCGCCGCCTGCGCACTGGCAACCAACTGCTGCACATAGGTGTCGTTCGGCTCGGTGTCACCCTCGCCGACGATCGGCATGGTCGGGTTGTTCAACACCACATAGCCCTTGGCCAGGAAAGCCTGCGGCCCCCAATAACTGATGGCATTGAAGCGATACTGCGAGCCGCTGACCTGACTGGCATCGGCGGCGGATTTGAACTCGGCTGGGTAAGCCCACATCAGCACCGGCCGCGGGCCATCCTTCTTCGCGTCGTAACCCGGCGGCAGCAACAGGTCAGCGGTGAGCTCGACGCCATCGTTGCGCTTGTAGCGGATCTGTTCTTTCTTCACGCCCTTCAGCTGTGGCAGCGGATGGGCAAAGTGGGTCAATTCGACCGACTGCGCGTCGGTTGCCAACCCGCGGGAGAACAGATTGGCCGGCACATCGTTGGATTCGCGGTAAATCAGGATGCGGCCAGCCTCGCCTTCGATGATGCTCAACGGCATTTCGTAATACGGTGCCTGCGAGTGGAACAGGCGCTCACTCTTGCCGCTGGCCAGATCGACGCGATCCAGGAACGGACGATCACCTTCGGCCGATGCGCCATCACCAATGCGGTAGAAGCCGCTGCCATCGGCAGTGAGCTGCAGACGCGCGCGGCCACGTTCGTCCATCTGCAGCACCGGCTCGCCCGGATCGCTGTAACGATCGTCTTCCGAACGTTGGACCAGCAGTGCTGCGGCCTGGTCCAGATGGTCCGGCGCAATCTTCCACTGCTTCACCTGGCGGCTCTTCCACCAGTACTCATCCAGCAACGCCAGCTCGCCATTGGCCCAGGTTGCACCGGCAAAACGCGAGCCGAGCTGCGCCAGCGTCACCGGCGGCTTTTCAAAGGGCGCGGCCTGCATCAGTACCGCATCACGCACCTTGGCCTCGCGCGACGGGTCGCCGCCATCCTGTGCTTCGGCCCATACCAGCGTGGCAGGCGCATCGGTGCGCCAGCTGATCGAGCGCACGCCGGTGGGCACTGCATCGTTGCCGGTCGGCAGGCCATCCACCAGCGGCAGGTGCGCCACGGTATGCGCGACCTTGCCCTGCGCATCCAGCACTTCAATGGTGCGCGGGAAGCGACTGACCGGCACTGCGTAGGAGAACGGCCGCTGCACGCGCTGGCTCAGCAGATAGTTGCCATCCGGCGAGGCCGACAGGCCAAGGTAGATGCCTTCAGCGCCAACCGGCTTGCTGTCGCCGGTGATCGACACTCGCATCGGCTGTGCCTGCATGTAGTACTCGAACAGGCGCGCATCGTCTTCGTTCTTCAGCAGATCCTGGTAGGTACGCACCGAACGCACGCCCGGCCCTGCCTCGGTCTGCTGCACAGCAGGCCCGGTCGGCGTGCCATCACCCTGCGGCGGCTGCCCCTGCCCGGCCGGCCGCTGCATGACCAGCAAGGCATCGCCGCCCGGCAGCCAGGCATAGCCATTGCCGACGATGCTGTTCAGCCGCTCGGCGATGCGCCGTGCATTGCCGGTCTGCACATCCACCAGCCACAGCTCGTTGCTGCCCGTGGCCGGGTCCAACTGGTTGAAGGCGAGGTATTTCTGGTCCGGCGACCAGGCCAGCGAAGCCACCGACAAGGGCTGCGGCAAGCCGGTGATCTGGCGTTCCTTGCCGTCAACGGTAGACGCCAGCCATAGCTTGCTGCCGAACGAGAAGCGGCTGTCAGAGACAGTCCTGGGGTTGATGCGCAGGCCGGCCAGCTTCAGCTCCGGCGCCGCCACCTGGGCGATGGAGGGCAGCGCCGGGGTCTGTAGCAATGCGGTCAGGTCGCGCTTGGGCGACAGGTACAGACTGGGCGCACGCGGGGCGTCCACCACGGCCTGCAGCGCCGCTGACGGCAGGCGGTAACCGTCACCCTGCCGGGCGCCCTGCTGCGCCGGCACCGGGCTCAGCGCCATCACCGGCGGCACCGCCAGCAACAGGCCGGCGCACAGGACCAGGGTGGCCGAAACACGGCGACGACGGGGGCGGGACAGGTTCATGACAATCCTCAAGCGCTTGGACAATCCTGCAACTTAACAATCCCCATCAGCGCTGGCCCCTGCCGATGGTTGGGCCGGTGGAGCCAATGCCCTGGCGGGATATAATGGCCGCCACGTTCCGAGGGGCGCTGCGACCGTTGGTGGACCTGTCCACACGCACCCATGTCTTGCATGGGCCCAAACGGCCAGGCTCGGACGGTCTTTCTGCAACAACGGCGCCCGGCGAACGCGAGCCTGCTCGCACCACACCGGAGCTTTGAATGAACGCTGTTGCCTCTACCTTCTCTCAGGAAGGTGATTACAAGATTCGTGACATCTCGCTGGCCGATTGGGGCCGCAAGGAACTGGACATCGCCGAGCACGAAATGCCGGGCCTGATGTCGATCCGCCGCAAGTACCAGGCCGAGCTGCCGCTGAAGGGCGTGCGCGTGACCGGTTCGCTGCACATGACCATCCAGACCGCGGTGCTGATCGAGACCCTGAAGGACATCGGCGCCGACGTGCGCTGGGCCTCGTGCAACATCTTCTCGACCCAGGACCACGCTGCCGCCGCGATTGCCGCCACCGGCACGCCGGTCTTCGCCTGGAAGGGCGAGTCGCTGGAAGAATACTGGGACTGCACCTTGGACGCGCTGACCTTCACCCTGGCCGACGGCACCCTGACCGGTCCGGAGCTGGTGGTCGATGACGGCGGCGACGTCACCCTGCTGATCCACAAGGGCTACGAGCTGGAGAACGGCAGCAACTGGGTCAACGAGCCGGCGTCCTCGCACGAAGAACAGGTCATCAAGAACCTGCTCAAGCGCGTTGCCACCGAGCGCCCGGGTTACTGGGGCCGCGTGGTCAAGGATTGGAAGGGCGTCTCCGAAGAGACCACCACCGGCGTGCACCGCCTGTACCAGCTGGCCCAGGCCGGCACCCTGCTGATCCCGGCCATCAACGTCAACGACTCGGTCACCAAGAGCAAGTTCGACAACCTGTACGGCTGCCGCGAGTCGCTGGCCGATGGCCTGAAGCGCGCGATGGACGTGATGCTGGCCGGCAAGGTTGCCGTGGTCTGCGGCTACGGCGACGTAGGCAAGGGCTGCGCGGCGTCGCTGCGTGCCTATGGCGCACGTGTGGTGGTCACCGAAATCGACCCGATCTGCGCCCTGCAGGCGGCGATGGAAGGCTTCGAGGTCAACACCATCGAATCCACCCTGGGCCGTGCTGACCTGTATGTCACCACCACCGGCAACAAGGACATCATCCGCATCGAGCACCTGAGCGCGATGAAGGACCAGGCCATCGTCTGCAACATCGGCCACTTCGACAATGAGATCCAGGTCGATGCACTGTTTGCCTTCCCGGGCGTGCAGCACGTCAACATCAAGCCGCAGGTGGACAAGTACATCTTCCCGAACGGTAATGCGATCTTCCTGCTGGCCGAAGGCCGCCTGGTCAACCTGGGCTGCGCCACCGGCCACCCGAGCTTCGTGATGTCCAACTCCTTCGCCAACCAGACCCTGGCACAGATCGACCTGTGGGCGAACAAGGACAGCTACGAGAACAAGGTGTACTTGCTGCCGAAGAAGCTGGACGAAGAAGTCGCCCGCCTGCACCTGGAAAAGATCGGCGTCAAGCTGACCACCCTGAGCCAGGAACAGGCCGACTACATCGGCGTGCCGGTCGACGGCCCGTTCAAGCCGGACCACTACCGCTATTGATCGCTTTGACCTGCATTTGCCTAAGCCCCTCTCTCGTTCACGGGAGAGGGGTTGGGGTGAGGGCAGCTGTTCGCTCGTAAAGCCTCCTGCCGAGCATGGCTCGGCACTACCGATTGAGCCCCTCTCCCGCCCGCGGGAGAGGGGTTGGGGTGAGGGCAAGCTTTGCAAAGAACGGGCGCCGCAAGGCGCCCGTTTTGTTGGCGGCGTCGAGCCTGTTCAATCGATGCGCCCCGTTAGCAACAAGCAACCGACAAGGGTGCGGGGTGAACAACAGCTCTCGCTGCTCTGCGCATCCTCAGGCTACGACATGGGGATGACGTCCCGCGCCACAGCGTGTCAGTTCCCTGTGTCGACTCGATAATCCCATGAGCTGACCGCCCTCTCCCCCGTAGATGGGAGACGACGCCCCTCAAAAGGGAGGGCAAGGATCGCTCCCCGAGCGTAAACCGTGGTTTTCCCTGGTCCCCGTGATGGCGCCGTACCTGTGCTTGATATCCCCCAATACCTTTTTGATCCATACGATCGATCCAGTTGCGTTGTGGCAGTCCTCGCCGTCTGATTTTAATGTTAGCTTTCGCATTGGCGGGCCCCGGCAACCGAAAACTTTCGGAATCACTGGACACCTGCCGGGGGAAACTTCATTGACCCAGAACCTGTTGACCTGCCGGATGTGCAGGCTCGGGGGCTGAAGCTGTGCAACCAAGGGGACCGCAATGGATTTCGGGAACGTCAGCTTCAACAAGAACCACAAGATCGAATCCGCTGCCAAAGATGCAGCTGCCGCCATCAAGCTTCTTCTACTGGCCTTCTCCGCGGGCCTGGTCGCGGTCTGCATTGCGCTTTTCGTCGGACAGACGCAGACAGCAAATGGAATAGCGATGATCGTGGTGATCGGGCTCTCCCTGATTTCATTCGCTGTCGGCGGATATGCCGCGTATTTGGCAGCAATGTAATGACCCACCGCTTTCTGCTCAGGTCACGCGGTTAATGTAGCGGCATAAGC
>NZ_DAMBEF010000072.1:0-118 GCF_032061965.1 Stenotrophomonas sp.
GGCTCGGCGCTACCGTCCGGCTTCGCGATGATCGGCAGCAGACCGGCTTCCCTGTTGTGCCGACCCATGGTCGGCGGCGGGGGGTATCGGGAATACCTCTGCCGAGCACGGCTCGGCG
>NZ_DAMBEF010000072.1:218-4849 GCF_032061965.1 Stenotrophomonas sp.
CTACCGTCCGGCTTCGCGATGATCGGCAGCAGACCGGCTTCCCTGTAGTGCCGACCCATGGTCGGCAACGAGGGTCACCGGGAATGCCCCTGCCGAGCATGGCTCGGCGCTACAAGGGTCTTGGCAGCGCCGGGAAAGCTCTGCCGTCAGGGCTGATCGAGCGGGATACCGTTGAGCCGGCGCTCGACGATTTCCAGAATGGTCGCAATGCTCACGCCGAACGAGCCAGCGTTACCAGCGTCAAACGCCTCGCGCCACTGGCCGTAGCCCTGCAGATAAACCGGGTCCGGGACGCGCTGCCCGATCAGTTGCAACTGGCTGCGTTCCAGCGTTTGGCCGGTCACCGGGGCGTGGGCCAGCTGGGTCATGATGCCCTCGGGCAGGCGCGGGTTGCGGATCTTCAACCCCTGCAGCGTGACGTGATAGATGTTGCCACCGCCCAGCGGATGCTGATCGATGCGGTTGATCAGCAGGGTGGGGTGCTCGCCATCGTGGCGTCCCTTGCAGGCCCAGAGTTGGCCAACGGCGTAGTCGGGGGTTTGGATGTTCTGGCTCATGGGGCAGGGGTCCGCTTGCAGTTACGGCCGATCATGCCCGCAACTGAAGCTTCCTGGCTTGTCGCCATCTGGCGGATACGGGGGTAGCAGGTACTTATGGCCGACGCGGTCAGGGGGCTGGGCTGGCTAGAATGGCAGGGCACGCCCCCGCTGCCAGCCTGATTGACCCGATGCGTATCGACCCTGCCGAAATTGAAGCCCTGTTCGACGCCATTCCCAGCGTGTTGTTCTTCGCCAAGGATGACGATGGCCGCTACACCCACGTCAACATGACGATGATGCAGCGGCTGGGCATGAAGTCGCGCAACGAGGTGATCGGCAAGCGCGCCGACGAGTTGTACCCAGTCGGCATGAGCGAGGCCTACGTGGCGCAGGATGCGCGGGTGTTGGCCGGTGAGGTGATAGAGAACGTGATGGAGCTGCAGTTGTTTCCCAACCAGCAGCCCGGTTGGTGCCTGACCTGCAAGCGGCCCATCATCGAGAACGGCAAGGTCATCGGACTGATCGGCATTTCGCGCGATCTGGGGCAGCGCGGCGGGCTTGAGTCGCAGTACGAGCCACTGCGGTTGGCGCTGGATTACCTCAACACGCATTACGCCGAAAACGTGCGCATGCAGACCCTGCTCGATATCACCGGCTTCTCGCTGTCCAAGCTGGAGCGTTCGTTCCGCAAGGTATTCCAGATGACGCCGCAGCAGGTGCTGACCCGGCTGCGCATCCAGATCGCCTTGCATCTGCTGCATGGCGAAGACAGTGTTGCCAGTATCGGCCAGGCCTGCGGCTTTAGTGACCAGAGCGCGTTCACCCGCAAGTTCAAGGCCGAGGTGGGCATGGCGCCACGACAATACCGGGCAATGATTGCCGAGCGGGCCCAGCACGAAGCGCCAAGGACAGCCTAGCCTGTCATGACTTCCGGGGGTGTTGGGCGCTGAGGGAGGGGCAGATGATGCGGGATCACCGGGCCTGGTGCCCACTGTCCGCCTTCTGGAGTCCCGATGCGCCGTTCCCTTGTTGTTGCTATCAGTCTAGCGCTTGCTTGCGCGGCCAGCCCTGCGTTCTCTGCTGAGCCGGCAGCGGCGACTTCGGCGCAGTCCACCACGACCCAGTTACCCCGTACCGCGCGGCCTGACCACTACCGGGTGCAGATCACCCCGCACGCGGCGCAGATGCGCTTTGATGGCAAGGTCAGTATTGACCTGGAAGTGCTGCAGCCGACGACCAGCATCGTGCTGCAGGCAGCGGGCATGCAGTTCGGGAAGAGCGAATTGCAGCCGGCCGGAGGGGGCAAAGTGGTACCGGCCACGGTTGCGGTCGATGAGCCCAACCAGACCGCCAGCTTCACCGTTACCGCGCCGTTGGCGCCAGGGCGCTATACGCTGAGCGTTGATTACACCGGCACCATCAATACCCAGGCCAATGGCCTGTTCGCGCTGGATTACCCGGTGGCCGACGGCAGCAAGAAGCGCGCGTTGTTCACCCAGTTCGAGAACTCCGACGCGCGCCGTTTCATTCCGTCCTGGGACGAACCTGGCTTCAAGGCGACGTTCGATCTGAGCGTCACCGTGCCGGAAGCCGAAATGGCGGTCAGCAACATGCCGGTGGCCAGCAGCAAGCCGGTGGGCAAGGGCCTGAAGGAGGTGGTGTTCCAGACCACGCCGAAGATGTCGACCTACCTGCTGTTTTTCTCCAGTGGCGAATTCGAACGTGCCACCGTCAATGAAGGCGGTACGGAAATTGGTGTCATCGCGCAGACCGGCAAGGTGGATCAGGCCCGTTTCGCACTGGAGGGCAGCGCCGAGGTGTTGCGCGAGTACAACGACTATTTCGGCGTGAAGTACCCGCTGCCCAAGCTCGACAACGTGGCAGCACCGGGAGGCAGCCAGTTCTTCAGTGCAATGGAGAACTGGGGCGCGATCTTCACCTTTGAATACGCCTTGCTGCTCGACCCTGCGGTGTCCAGCATCTCGGACAAGAAAGGGGTGTTCTCGATCGCCGCACATGAGATCGCGCACCAGTGGTTCGGCAATCTGGTAACGATGGCCTGGTGGGATGATTTGTGGCTCAACGAAGGCTTCGCATCCTGGATGGAAGGGCGCACCACCCGCAAGCTGCATCCGGAATGGGACATCAACAACGTCGATGCCGCGCAGACCAGCCGCGCAGCGATGGGGCGCGATGCTTATGCGACCACGCATCCCATCGTGCAGCACGTGGCGACGGTGGAGCAGGCCAGCCAGGCATTTGATGGCATCACCTACGGCAAGGGCGCTGCGGTGATCTCGATGTTCGAGGACTATGTGGGCGCCGATGCCTGGCGCGATGGGGTGCGTCGCTACGTTGCCGCCCATGCCTATGGCAATGCGGTTACCGATGACCTGTGGGTGGAGATCGACAAGGCGGCACCCGGCAAACGATTCATGGATGTCGCGCATGATTTCACCCTGCAGCCGGGCGTGCCCCTGATCCGCGCCAGCAGCAGCTGCGTTGCGGGCAACACCCAGGTAACGCTGAGCCAAGGTGAGTACACGATTGATCGCAAGGACAAGCAGCCACTGCATTGGCGTGTACCGGTAAGCCTGCGCGCAGGCACTGGCGAGGTGGTGCACACATTGGTGGACGGTGACACCACCGTACAGCTGCTGGGCTGTGAGGGGCCCTTGCTGGTCAACGCTGGCCAGAAGGGCTACTACCGCACCTTGTATGCGCCGGCACAGTTCACCGCGCTCAGCGCAGGCTTCGACAAATTGCCGGTGGTGGACCAGCTCGGCGTGATGATGGATACCAGTGCCCTGGCTGCGGCCGGCCTGCAGCCGGATGCGGACCTGCTGGATCTGACAGCCAAGGTTGCTACCGATGCACCTACGGATCTGTGGGACCTGGTATCGGGCACCCTGAATGGCATCGACAGCATGTTCGACGGTGATGAGGGCCGGCAGGCAGCGTTCCGCGGCTATGCACGCTCGCGTCTGGTGCCGGTGTTGCAGTCGCTGGGTTGGGACGGGAAGGAAAGCGATTCTGCACAGACCAAGGAATTGCGCAGCAATTTGATCAGCACCTTGGCGGCGCTGGACGATGCGCAGGTCATTGCAGAGGCGCAGCGTCGTTTTGATGCCTTCCTGCTCAAGCCGGACTCGCTGTCGCCGGATCTGCGTTCCACCGTACTGGGTGTGGTGGCACGCAATGCTGACGTGGCGACCTGGGACCAGCTGCACGCACTGGCAAAGAAGGAAACCTCGGCGATGGTGCGTGATCGCTATTACGGCTTGCTGGCGGCACCCAAGGACAAGGCCCTGGCGCAGCGAGCACTGGACATGGCGTTGACCGATGAGCCGGGCGCCACCAACAGCGCCGGCATGATCGGCGACGTGGCGCATGAGCATGCCGATATGGCGTTTGATTTCGCCGTTGCCCATCGCGAGCAGGTGGACGGTCTGGTCGACAGTACCTCGCGTGCGCGCTACTACCCGGGGCTGGGCCGCAGTGCTGACAGCCTGCAGATGGTCGACAAGATCAAGGCATTTGCCGATGCACATATCGCGCCGACCTCGCGGCGTGATGCGGAGACGGTGATTGCCGGGATCCAGACCAAGCTGCGACTGCGCGAAGAGCGCAAGCCGCAGGTGGATGCATGGTTGAGGCAGAAGGGGTATTGAGGACTGCGGCTGGCCGCTCAAAGCCCCTCTCCCCTTGCGGGAGAGGGGTTGGGGAGAGGGGGCTTCTAGCTAAGCAAAGTCAAATTCCCCTTCATCCGCTCAAAGCCCCTCTCCCCTTGCGGGAGAGGGGTTGGGGAGAGGGGGGAGCTTCTAGCTAAGCAAAGTCAAAAACCCCCTCATCCGCTCAAAGCCCCTCTCCCCTTGCGGGAGAGGGGTTGGGGAGAGGGGGCGCTTCTAGCCAGGCAAAGTCAAAATCACCCTCATCCGCCCTTCGGGCACCTTCTCCCGTAAACGGGAGAAGGGAGAGCGGAAGCCAAGGCCAAAGCCAAGGCAGAAGCCAAGGCAGAAGCCAAGGCAGAAGCCAAAGCAGAAGCCAAAGCAGAAGCCAAAGCAGAAGCCAAAGCAGAAGCCAAAGCAGAAG
>NZ_DAMBEF010000072.1:4949-11647 GCF_032061965.1 Stenotrophomonas sp.
CCAAAGCCAAAGCCAAAGCCAAAGCCTTGCACCTCTGTTGTTCGCATCACTGCAGAAAGCCCCGGCGCTCCAGCTCTCCAATCAACATAAAAAAACAGCCGGCTTTCGCCGGCTGTTTTCATTCACGCCATCAGGCAATCAAGCCCCGATCACGCCTCGACATCTTCCTTGTACGCATCCACCGGAATGCAGGCGCACATGATGTTCTTGTCGCCGTACACGTTGTCCACGCGTGCCACCGGCGGCCAGTACTTCTGCAGCTTCAGCGACGGCAGCGGGAAGGCGGCCAGTTCACGCGGGTACGCATGCGTCCACTCGCTGGCCGACACCGCACCGGCGGTGTGCGGGGCGTGCTTGAGCGGATTGTCCTCACGGTCCAGCTTGCCGTCTTCGATGGCCTGGATTTCCTCGCGGATCTGGATCATCGCGTCGATGAAACGGTCCAGCTCGTGCTGCGACTCGCTCTCGGTCGGTTCCACCATCAGCGTGCCGGCAACCGGGAAGCTCAGGGTCGGGGCGTGGAAGCCGAAGTCGATCAGACGCTTGGCCACGTCCTCGGCGCCGATGCCGGAGGTCTTCTCCAGCGGACGCACGTCGAGGATGCACTCATGCGCCACCAGACCATTACGGCCGGTATAAAGCGTGGCGTAATGCGGGGCCAGGCGCTTGGCGATGTAGTTGGCGTTGAGCAGGGCAACCTGGGTGGCCTTGCGCAGGCCGGCCGTGCCCATCATCGCGATGTACATCCAGCTGATCGGCAGGATCGAGGCGCTGCCGAAGCTGGCGGCGCTGACCATGCCGACCGGGCCGTTGTCACCGAGCTTGCCCGGCAGGAACGGGGCAAGATGCGACTTGACCGCACACGGGCCAACGCCCGGGCCGCCGCCGCCGTGCGGGATGCAGAAGGTCTTGTGCAGGTTCAGGTGCGACACGTCCGAGCCCCACTTGCCGGGCTTGGCCACGCCGACAAGGGCGTTCATGTTGGCGCCGTCGGTGTACACCTGGCCGCCGTGCTTGTGGATGATCTCGCAGATCTCGACCACTTCTTCCTCGAACACGCCATGCGTGGACGGGTAGGTCATCATGATCGCGGCCAGGCGGTCGCTGTACTTCTCGGCGTTGCGGCGGATGTCCTCGACATCGACGTTGCCGTTGCCGTCGGTTTTGGTCACCACAACCGTCATGCCGCACATCTGTGCCGAAGCCGGGTTGGTGCCGTGCGCCGAATCCGGGATCAGGCAGACATCGCGGTGGCCTTCGTTGCGCGAGCGGTGATAGGCGCGGATCGCCAGCAGGCCAGCGTATTCGCCCTGCGCGCCGGAGTTCGGCTGCAGGCTTACCGCGTCATAGCCGGTGCATTCGACCAGCATCGCTTCCAGGCCGTCGATCAGCTCCTTGTAGCCCTGTGCCTGATCAGCCGGTGCCAGCGGATGGATGTTGGCGAATTCCGGCCAGGTCACCGGGATCATCTCGGCGGTGGCGTTGAGCTTCATGGTGCAGCTGCCCAGCGGGATCATGGTGCGATCCATCGCCAGGTCCTTGTCGGCCAGCGAACGCAGGTAGCGCAGCATCTCGTGCTCGCTGTGGTGCGTGTTGAACACCGGGTGCGACAGGAATTCGCTGGTGCGCAGCAGGCCCTGCGGCAGCGCGTCGGCGGTGCTGGCATCCAGTGCGTCAACATCGACGCTGGCGCCGAACAACTGGCCCAGCGCGACCACGTCGGCGCGGGTGGCGGTTTCGTCCAGGCTGATGCCGACTGAACCGGCATCGATGATGCGCAGGTTGATGCCGGCAGCTTCTGCCTTGGCCTTCAATGCAGCCGAATCAACGCCGGTGATGTGCAGGGTGTCGAAGAAATCGTTGCCGACCGCAACGCCCTTGCCACGCAGTGCGGCGGCCAGGATGGCGGCCAGGCGGTGGGTGCGGCGGGCGATGCGCTGCAGGCCCTGCGGGCCGTGGTAAACGGCGTACATCGAGGCCATCACTGCCAACAGAACCTGCGCGGTACAGATGTTGGAGGTGGCCTTCTCGCGGCGGATGTGCTGCTCGCGGGTCTGCAGGGTCAGGCGGTAAGCAGCCCGGCCTTCGGCATCGACCGAGACGCCGATCAGGCGGCCCGGCATCGAGCGCTTGTAAGCATCACGGCAGGCCATGAAGGCAGCGTGCGGGCCGCCGAAACCGAACGGCACGCCAAAGCGCTGGCTGTTGCCAACCACGATGTCCGCACCCCATTCGCCGGGGGCGGCGATCAGGGTCAGCGCCAGCAGGTCAGTAGCCACGGCGACCAGGCCCTGACGGGCGTGCACGGCCTCGACCAGCGCCTTGTAGTCGCCGATCTGGCCCAGGCTGTCCGGGTACTGCAGCAGCACGCCGAAGCTGTCGGCGGTCAGTGCCTCGGCCGGCTTGCCGATCTGCAATTCGATGCCCATCGGCTCGGCGCGGGTGCGCAGCAGTTCCAGCGTCTGCGGGTGCACGCTGTCCTGGACGAAGAACACCTTGGACTTGGACTTGGCCGAACGCTTGGCCAGGGTCATCGCTTCGGCGGCGGCGGTGGCTTCGTCCAGCAGCGAGGCGTTGGCGATCTCCATGCCGGTCAGGTCGGCGACCATGGTCTGGAAGTTGATCAGCGCTTCCATGCGGCCCTGCGAGATCTCTGCCTGGTACGGCGTATAGGCCGTGTACCACGCCGGGTTCTCGAGGATGTTACGCAGGATCACGTTCGGCGTGTGGGTGCCGTAATAGCCCTGGCCGATGAAGCTGCGCAGTACCTTGTTCTTGTCGGCGATGGCGCGGATCTTGGCCAGCGCCTCAACTTCGGTCAGCGACTCGGACAGCGCCAGCGGCGCCGGCGACTTGATCGAGCCCGGCACGATGGCGTCGGTAAGTGCGTCCAGCGAATCGTGGCCGACCGCGCGCAGCATCTGCGCGATTTCAGCGTCGTTGGGGCCGATGTGGCGGTCGACGAACGCGGAGTGGTGTTCGAGTTCGCGCAGCGAAGGGGTGTTCTGGGTCATGGCTGACGTCCGGAGAAGGCATGCAGGGCAGGGGCGGTGAGCCAGGTCCGCCCCGGCGCCGTCCGCAGGGCCGCGCAGGCGCGGCACCACAGCCGGCAAGCCGAAGGCTTACCTCGCGCCCCTCTGTCCTTTTGCCTGAGAGTTTGGAAGCGACGCGACGAGGATCGTGCGCTTCGTGCACCTTCGGCGCCGGATTGAACCGGTCTCTCCAGAGTTTTGATGCGGGTGGTATCGGGCCTGAGCGATTACGGGCGTTTGCGCCTTCGGCAGCGGGGTGAACCGCTTCTCCCACCTTGTTGCGTGCAGCGGGGCGATTATAGCCCGGGGCAGACCCGTGGACGGGCTTGGATTACCATCTACGTCCCGGTTTGGACCATGCGCGCTGGCCGCGGCAGGCCGGGCCTGCCCGGATTGCTACCTGAAGCGGATGATTGTCCGGACAAATTGCCGCATCATGGCTGCGTGGCGCTGCTGCGCCCGGCCCTGTTCATCCTCTCCCCCCGCATCGGCCCCCGCGCTGGTGCCGTTGCCGGTTAATGAGAACCATGGAAGCAAGCAAGCAGGTTTCGCTGCGCCGGATCGCCCTGCTGGTGGCCGGTCTGTCGATGTTCGGCCCGTTCGCCATTGATGCGGTGTTCCCGGCGTTTCCGCAGATGGGTGCAGACCTGGGCGCGGACAAGCTGGCGATGCAGCAGGTGATCAGCGTCTACCTGCTGGCCTATGCGCTGATGAGCCTGGTGCATGGCGCGCTGTCCGATGCGCTGGGGCGCAAGCGGGTGATCATCGGTGGACTGGTGGTGTTCATCGCCGCGTCCATCGGCTGCGCGCTGTCCAAGGACATGGGCACGCTGCTGCTGTTCCGCTTCCTGCAGGGTCTGTCGGCTGGCGTGGGCTACATCATCGGGCGCGCGGTCATTCGCGACCTGTACGACGGCGACGATGCGCAGCGGCTGATGAGCCAGGTGTCGATGATCTTTTCCATTGCCCCGGCCATCGCCCCGATCATCGGTGGCTGGCTGCTGGGTTGGACGCATTGGCAGGGCATTTTCTGGTTTCTGGTCGGGTTCTCGGCCCTGCTTTTGTTGATCACCTGCATCTGGCTGCCGGAAACCCACCCGCCGCATGCACGCCTGAGCCTGCACCCCAAGCGTCTGCTGCAGGACTACGTCAGCATCGGCGTGAACCCGCGCTTCCTGCGCCTGGCCCTGGCCGGCTCGCTGGGCTTCGGCGGGCTGTTCCTGTACATCGCCTCGGCCCCGGCGTTCATTCTTGATCTGCTGCACATGAACGAGCGCCAGTTCGCCTGGTTGTTCATCCCCACCATTGGCGGCATGGCGATCGGCGCCTACGCCTCGGGGCGCGCGGCCGGGCGCATGGACGGCGCGCGTGCGGTGCGCATCGGCTATGGCTTCATGGCGGTGGCGGCTGTCTACAACGTTGCGTACAACGCTTTTGCAACGCAGATGACAGTGCCTTGGGCGGTGCTGCCGCTGACCCTGACCTCGTTCGGTGTAGCGCTTATCTTCCCGATCCTGACCCTGGCCATCCTTGATATGTACCCGCGCCAGCGCGGTACGGCGTCATCGATGCAGGCCTTCAGCACCCTGGTGACCAATGCCATCATCGCCGGCGTGCTGTCGCCACTGCTCAGCCGCAGTGGCCTGACCCTGGCCATCGGCGCCGCCGCGTTTGCGGTTGCCAGTTGGGCGATGTGGAAGTGGGAGCGCGCCAGCCAGCGGGCCCAACGGGCGGAAACGGCGCCCTGACACGTTTTCACCCCGTATCGGGGACAATAGCCGCGCCGCCATCACCGGCGGCCGTTCAAAGAGTGAACAACTGATGTCGATCCAATCCAAGGGCCGCCGCGAGGCGAAGAAGAAGCTGGCCGAGCGCGAGCGTAACCGTGCCGAAGCCAACCCGGCTCCCACGGCCAAAGTCGAGCCACATGCCGAGCTGCGTGACCAGCAGCGCACGTTGCTGGCCGGTGTCGTTCGTCGCGATGGTGAATGGGTGTTGGGCATGGACGGCAAGATCGCCGGCGAGACCACCAGTGCCGCGCGTGTGCTGGCCTTGATGATGCAGGCCGCCGAATGGCACGAGAACAACGATACGCCCGTGCGCCTGATGTATTCGGATGCGCTCAAGGACGCCGCACATGCAGAAGCGGCCGAGCAGGGGATCGACTTCGATACCTACCGGCGCAACCTGGCCGGTGAGCTGGGTGCCAAGGGCAAGGCGGCCGCGGGCACGCATTGAGCGTACGCACAAGCTTGAACAAGCTTGAAGCAGACAAGGGCGCCGATGGCGCCCTTGTCTGTTTCAAGCTGCGGCGCGCAGTGTGGAATACATCCCGCGGTTTTTACCAAGTCCGCATCAGCAACACCGATCCAACAAGACCGATTTCGCCCCGAAGGAAATCCCCGTGGGACGGTCGTCCAGTCTGGCAATGCTTGGAATGCCGGGCGAATTGGTGAACGGTGGTATCGATACAGCAACAGAGGATGTGTTTATGCCTCACGCGGAAGGCAAGCACATCATGTGCCCGGAGTTGACGGGAAGCTACTTACGGAATCGTTAGGTTACCGCTGCGACAAACCCAACCACAATGAATACCAAGAAGGCCAGCGATTGCAGAAAGCTGAAGAGTCCAAGCCTGTTCATGGATTCTATGCGTAGCAAATGAGCCATCTGAGGGCTGTTGCCATGCTTCTTGAGCGAGCGCGCAACAAGCCACTTCACGAAGTGCGGCATTGGAGCAAGAAACTCACTTAGCACTCGCTCCATTCGAATTCCGGTTTCAAGTTCGATCCCCCGCTGGCTGGCGGCGGCTTGAATCCTTTCCTCTGTTTCCTCGTGACTCTTCAGCTGCAGAGGGAGTACTTCAGCCACAGCACGCCCGATTCGGTGGCCAATTTCTGCCTTCAAAAGGTAGGTCTTTGCAATTAGGCCGAAGAGGCAAGAGGCTGCAAGTAGAAGGCCGCACCACAGAAAGCCGCGCTGGCCAAGAATAGCAACGAGTTTGTCGGAGTTACCAAGGAGGAAGGATGCGACTGCGGCGGCGCCTACTAGTAACCAGGTAACGAAAGCTTCAATTGGCTCAATTGCTGTGGAAGATGCCTCGAACATTGACGAGACGATTGCATTCTCCGCGTTCTCGCGGCTCAGGCGATTCCATTCGAGAAGTGGATCTGGCTTCTGAGGATCTGTCATGGGCAATCTAACACCTGAATTAAGCCGCGCCGCGAAGCGGCTGGGATGAACTGTTAGGGCTCACTGGCATAGAGTTGGAGCCCACAGTTGGAACAATAGCGTGTCGCAGCCAAGGCAGGTTCTTGGCCAGCAAGAAATGGCTTGGAGCAGCGAGGGCATGGAAAGCGAGTGACACGGAAGCACAGCCAAAGCCAAGTACAGCCCCAAGCCCACCCCGCAATGGTCAAGGCGACGCCTAGATCCAGGCCCGCGATAGCAAACATGAGATAGCCCATAGAGAATGCTACTGGAAGGCCAAACAGAAGCCCGAGACTTGCGGCCCAATGACGGCGCCGGTAGCTGTTCCATTGTTGTAGGTAGCGCTCTGACATTGCTTGTGAGCCCTAATTCTGGAATTAAGCCGCGCCGCGTGGCGACGTCGACGTCCCCCCAAGATTGAGTAGCACAACGGTTTGGAGTCCAATCCTCAATGAC
>NZ_DAMBEF010000073.1:0-11067 GCF_032061965.1 Stenotrophomonas sp.
ACTTCCTGCGGCAGCAGCGGCATGGCCAGCTGCAGCTTGTTCTGCACCTGCACCTGGGCGATGTCCGAGTCGGTACCGCTCTCGAAGGTCAGCGTGATGCTGGCCTGGCCGTTGGACGAGCTGTTGGATGAGAAGTACATCAGGCCGTCCAGGCCCTTCATGTTCTGCTCGATGATCTGCGTCACCGAGTCTTCCACCACCTTGGCCGAAGCGCCCGGGTAGTTGGCGGAAATGGACACGGCCGGCGGCGCGACCTCCGGGTACATCGAGATCGGCAGCTTGAACACGGCCATTGCGCCGGCAAGCATGATGATGATGGCGATGACCCACGCAAAAATGGGCCTGTCGATAAAGAAGCGAGCCATGAAATTCTCCGCTTACTGCTTGGCGGCCGGCGCCGCGGCAGGCGCGGCGGCAGGCTTGGCGGCTTCGGCACCCTTCTCGGTGGCCTGCACCGGCATCCCCGGGCCAATCTTCTGCAGGCCTTCGACGATGACCTTGTCGCCGGCCTTCAGGCCATCCTCGACCAGCCACTTGTCGCCAATGGTGCGGCTGACGGTAACCGGACGGGCGGCAACCTTGCCTTCGGCATCAACCACCATGGCCGAGGTGCTGCCCTTGGCGTCACGGGCGATGCCCTGCATCGGCACCAGCAACGCATTCGGGCGCACGCCGCTGCCCAGCACCGCACGCACGAACATGCCTGGCATCAGCACCTGGTCGGGGTTTTCCACCCGCACGCGCAGGCTGTAGCTGCCGGTAGAGGGATCAACCGAGACTTCCGAGAATTCCAGCGTGCCCTTGTGCGCATAAGTGCTGCCGTCTTCCAGCACGATATCGACCGGCAATTCCGATGCGCCCTCCAGGCGGCCGGCGGCCAGTTCGCGGCGCAGCTGCAGCAGCTCGGCCGAGGACTGGGTGACGTCGATGTAGATCGGGTCCAACTGGTTGATGGTGGCCAGCGGTTCGGCCTGCCCGGCGCTGACCAGCGCGCCCTGGGTGACCGACGACTTGCCGATCTGGCCGCTGATGGGCGCGGTGATGCGGGCATAACCCAGCGTCACGTTGGCCGCATCCAGCGAGGCACGCGCGGCCAGCACGTCGGCGTCGGCCTGCTTCCACGCCGCCTGGGCGTTCTCATCGTCCTGCACGCTGATCACCTTGGACTTGACCAGCTCACTGCTGCGACGCGCGGCCAGGCGCGCAGCGTTGGCGGTAGCTTCGGCGCGCGCCAGCTGCGCGCGGGCGCTATTGGCCTGGGCGCGGTAGGAAGCGTCATCCAATTGATAGAGCGGCTCACCGGCCTTGACCACGCTGCCTTCGGTAAACAGGCGCTTGGCGACAATGCCGCTGACCTGGGGGCGCACCTCGGCGACCTGGTAGCCGGTGGCTCGGCCGGCCAGCTCGCGGGTCAGGGTGACGGCCTCGGTCTTCAGCGTGACCACGGTGACCTGCCCGGGGCCGCCCTGTTGCTGCTGCTCCCCGCCACCCTTGCAGGCAACGAGCGCGACGGATAGTGCAAGAGAAAGCGCGACGAGACGGTAGCGGCTGATGGCAGGCATGGAAGAGGCTCAGTAAGGAAGTGGGCGCTCGGGGACAGGGAATCCGGGCAGCTGCAGAACAGCCACCCGCGGGCATCCGTTAAGGGTACAGCCGCGGGGCGTTAATCCCCGTGACATGCAACCGCCATCCTGCCGAGCAAGCCGTGGAAATATACATACATACACGGATGTTTGTAAACAGCTATAATTCAGGTCGGTTTAATCCCGCATTTGCATCACGCAATGGCCAGAAGAACCAAAGAAGAGGCGCTTGCCACCCGCGAAGGCATCCTGGATGCCGCGTTGGCCTGCTTCCATGAAAACGGCGTTTCCGGCACGTCGCTGGCAGCGATCGGTGAGCGTGCCGGCTATTCGCGAGGCGCGGTGTACTGGCACTTCAAGAACAAGACCGAAGTGCTGGAGGCGATGATCAACCGTGAGCGCGTGCCTTTCATCAAGCGCCTGCGCCGTACCTATTCGCCCCAACGCAACACGCCAATCCTGGATCTACGTTCGGCCATGCTGGTATCGGTGAGTGAACTGGCCAACGAACCGCATCTGCGCGACATGATGGAAATCATGCTGCGCAACGATCTGTCGACAGAAAGCCAGGCGATGCAGCGGTTGCAGCACGACAGCATCGAAGAGGAGATGGCGATCTTCCGCCGCGCCCTGGAGCGCGCGCGCGAACTGGGCCAGTTGCGCGATGGCGTGGACAGCAGCGTGGTCGCGCGCATCCTGCATGCCGGCATGACCGGCGTGCTGTACAGCGCGATGCTGGAACCCTGCCAATTCGGGCTGGAACGCGACAGTCGCGAAATGATGGATGCGCTGTTGTCACACTACGTAAAGCCCGGTGTCTTCATCCCTGGCGCAGATCCACTGCCGCTACCGCCGCCGGAAGCCGACGAGCTCTGACCCACCGCACGGCCCACCGCCCCGTAGTGCCGAGCCATGCTCGGCAGAGGCGTTCCCGGTACAGCCCCAAGCCGAGCATGGCTCGGCTCTACAAAATTGGCTTCGTGCGAACAGCCCCGGGTGCACTGTGCTTACCCGGGCTACGGTGCCAACCCGCCGCGTAACCGAATCCAACTCAGTCACCACCCTGTAGTGCCGAGCCATGCTCGGCAGAGGCGTTCCCGGTACAGCCCAAGCCGAGCATGGCTCGGTTTTACAAAATTGGCTTCGTGCGAACAGCCCCGGGTGCGCTGCGCTTACCCGGGCTACGGTGCCAACCCGCCGCGTAACCGAATCCAACTCAGCCACCGCCCCGTAGAGCCGAGCCATGCTCGGCACAGGCGTTCCCGGTACAGCCCAAGCCGAGCATGGCTCGGCTCTACAAAATTGGCTTCATGCGAACAGCTACGGGGGCGCTGCGCTTGCCCGGGCAACGGTGCTTGCCAAAAAAAACGGCAGCACCAAAGTGCCGCCGCTTTCGCATCTACAACCCGAGCCACCTATTACAAAATGTAACGGCTCAAATCCGGGTCCTGCACCAACTCGCCCAGGTGCTTGTTCACATACGCTGCATCAATGGCGATGCTGTCGCCGTCCCGGTCCGGTGCCTCGTAGCTCAACGTATCCAGCAAGCGCTCCAGCACCGTGTGCAGACGACGCGCGCCGATGTTCTCCTGCCGCTCGTTGACCTGGAAGGCAATCTCGGCCAACCGGTCGACCGCTTCACCGGCGAACTCGATCTTGACGCCTTCCGTCGCCAGCAATGCCTCGTACTGCTTGGTCAGCGCTGCCTTCGGTTCGGTCAGGATGCGGACGAAATCGTTCTTGCTCAGCGCACCCAACTCCACACGGATCGGGAAGCGACCCTGCAATTCCGGAATCAGGTCACTCGGCTTGGCCAGATGGAACGCACCGGAGGCGATAAACAGAATGTGATCGGTCTTCACCGTGCCGTACTTGGTGGATACATTGGAGCCTTCCACCAGCGGCAGCAGGTCGCGCTGCACGCCTTCACGCGAAACGTCGCCACCGGAAGAACCTGCATCACTGCGCTTGGCCACCTTGTCGATCTCGTCGATGAAGACGATGCCATGCTGCTCGCACGCTTCAATCGCGGCGCTGCGGATGTCGTCTTCGTTGACCAGCTTGCCGGCCTCTTCCTCGATCAGCAGCGGGCGCGCGGCCTTGATGCTCAGGGTGCGCTTGTTCGATTTGGCACTGCCCAGGTTGGCAAACATGGACTTGAGCTGCTGGCCCATTTCTTCCATGCCCGGCGGGGTCATGATGTCCATGCTGACGTTGGCAGACATTTCCAGCTCGATCTCGCGCTCGTCCAGTTCGCCGGCGCGCAGCATGCGGCGGAACTTTATGCGGGTTTCGTTATCGGCTGCCGAAGGCTCGTTGCGTGCAGCCTCGGCATCAAACCCGATGCCGACACTGCGACGCGGCAGCAGCGCATCCAGGATGCGGTCTTCGGCCTTCTCCTCGGCACGGGTGCGGACGCGCACCTTGGCCTGCTCGCGGTACAGCTTCACCGCGGTATCGGCCAGGTCACGGATGATCTGCTCCACATCCTTGCCGACGTAGCCCACCTCGGTAAAGCGGGTAGCCTCGACCTTGACGAACGGTGCATTGGCCAGCGTCGCCAGGCGACGCGCGATCTCGGTCTTGCCGACGCCGGTAGGGCCGATCATCAGGATGTTCTTGGGCATCACCTCGTTGCGCAGCTCGGTCGGCAGCTGCATGCGACGCCAGCGGTTGCGCAGGGCGATGGCGACCGCGCGCTTGGCGTCGTGCTGGCCGACGATGTGGCGGTCCAGCTCCTGCACGATCTCGCGCGGGGTCATGGTGGCGGACGAAACTTCGATCTTGTGGTTCATGGGGTACTCGCAGTCGATGGCCGAAGAGCTCAGAGCTCTTCCACCACCACGTTGGTGTTGGTGTAGATGCAGATGCCGCCGGCGATGTTGATCGCCTCGGTGGCCACGCCACGCGCATCCAGGTCGGTGTGCTTGAGCAGTGCACGCGCAGCACTCAGCGCATACGAGCCGCCCGAACCAATCGCGATGATGCCGTCTTCCGGCTCGATCACGTCGCCGGTGCCGCTGATGATCAGCGAGGTTTCCTTGTCGGCCACTGCCAACAGCGCCTCGAGCTTGCCGTAGCGGCGATCGGTACGCCAATCCTTGGCCAGCTCCACCGCCGCGCGGGTCAGCTGGCCGTGCTTTTCAAGCTTGGCCTCGAACAGCTCGAACAGGGTGAAGGCATCGGCGGCCGCACCGGCGAAGCCTGCCAGCACCTGGCCATCACGGCCCAGCCGGCGCACCTTGCGCGCATTGCCCTTCATCACCGTATGACCCAGGGTGACCTGACCATCGCCAGCGATCGCCACGTGCTCGCCGCGACGCACGCAGCAAATGGTGGTGGCATGAAAAACATTCGGGTTCTGACTGGGGTCCATACGGCCTCCGGAATACTGTTCACCGGTAATGGGGCCGACAACCGCCGCGATCAAGCCTCCCCCCTCCCTGGCCGGCGACAGCCAGCGTTCATAAAACCACCCTGCTCGCAAGGGCGGCGCCAGCCACGAAACCGATCCTGTAATCGGGTTCACTGCAGCGCCAGCTTCGCCGCTGACAACCCTCCGGCTTGGTCAACGCTGCTTTTTTGCCTGCCCTGGTCTACCCGGCTCAGGCTCGATACCCCAGGCCAGATACCAATCCTCGCCCTGGTACTCCACCGGGTGTTGGGTTCGGCCGGACCCATTGCCGCAAGCCAGCGCATCCGTCGCGCAGTAGCGGTCGCAGCCCCAGCAGATGCGCTCGGGATGCTTGGGGTTCAATGGAAATGGCTTCGCCATCGCGCGGCCTCCTGGCTGATGGCCCAACCATGCGCTTCCGCTGCAACATCTACCTTGACGGAAATCAAACCGAGCGCAAAGGTTGCGCAGGGCGACAGCGATACACGCGCGTTCCGTTATTGCATCCGCTGCGCGCATGCTCGGGTGAAAGCGCCCTCCCTCCAACGCATTGTGGATAGCACATCGATGTCAAACGCAGTACTTAACATCCTGGCGATCTCCGGCAGCGCACGCCAAGCATCCACCAACACCGCATTTCTCCATGCGATGCGTGACGCCACCCCGGAAGATATCTCACTTGGCGTGTTTCATCGCCTGGATCGCCTGCCGGTATTCTGCCCCGATCTGGAAGGCAGCCGGACGCCGGCTGAGATCGAACACTTCATGGCACGGATAGCCGCCGCGGACGGCATCATCTTTTCCAGTCCCGAGTATGTGCGCGCCATACCCGGCGGCCTGAAGAACGCCATCGATTGGATGGTGTCCCGGCACGAGATCATCGCCAAGCCCATCGCGCTTGCGCATGCCTCCCATCGTGGTGACGACATGCTGGCCTCACTGCGCCTGGTGCTATCCACCGTCAGCAGCGGCTTCCTGGAAACGGCATTCCTGCGCGTCCCCCTGATGGGCCAATCGCCGGATGCCATAGCCGAACAGCTCAAGCGTCCCGATCACGCCGCCCAGATCAAGGTGTTCCTTTCAGCGTTTGCGACACATATACGCACGTTGCAGGCAGCAAAAGCATGGCAGGCACAGGCCTTTGGCCTGCAATAGTCCATGCATCAGCCAGCGCAGGCTCTGTCCGCTCTGCACGCATAGCAACCGTAGCGCGCGAAGTGCAGGTGAATATAGGCCACGCTCGCGTCCTCGAAGCGGGACGCCAGCCATGCGGCGACGTCCTCGCCCTCGCAGACCTCGGCTGCAATGATGCGGTGGCCTGCATCGTAGGCACGTAGCGACATCAGACGTCGAAGAATCTGCCGCGGTACCTCGTCCACGGCCAATACAGCGGCCACCGCTCCGCGCCTTACAAAGATCGGACCAGCGGCGCGGTAGGGAGAGTCCGCCGACTGGTGCTGATAGGAAAGCAGCAACAAGTCCTCCCCCACCCCGGCATCAACCAGGCTCACCCGGCAAGGGAAGCCAGACGCGGACGTCGCCACCACCCGTTGCATCTGCCTCGCTGCGAGTGCGGCATCGTCCCACGTGAAAAACTCAGAAAATTCGGTCAGGTTCAAACCGTGCAAGCGGAAAGCAGCCATGGCAATGCCTGGAGATGAGGGTGCCCAAGCATGCCGACGGGTGCGCCTGCCCGCCCGCCATGATCAGACATGGCACCCGTCCTGCAACCTGTCGCCATGGCCGACCCGACACCTTGTTCCCCCTTCGCGATACGCGCCTGCGGACACAAGGCGCCACAACCCTGCACATCGCAATGAACAGTTGCGCTAATAGTGGTGGCAACAGGGATACGTGTGCCGCACAGCCGGCGCGCCGGTTCCGACGTCGCGGATGACAACATCGGAACAACCGCTCGCGTGAAAATCTACGCCCGGCGGTGCATGGGCCGCACCCGGCGGCTGCTCATTGCGGCTTGCGCGCGTCGGCCGTCGCCGCCTGGATCATCTTCCAGCCGTTGCCAGAGGGATCACGGAACCCCGCATCCACCGCGCCGTAGCGCTCGACCGGCTCCTGGGTGAACTCCACCCCACGCGCGGCCAACTGCTCGTACGCCGCCCGGCAATCATCCACGGCCAGTACCAAGGGCGGCATGGCGCCCTTGGCCACCATCTGCTGCAGGGTCTGTGCGGTGGCCTCGTCATGTACAGGTGGCCCCGGCTTGAACAGGCCCAATTGGAAGCCTGCATCACCGCCAGCCTGTACCGTCAACCACCGATAGTCCCCGTTGCCCACGTCCGTATGTACCCGGAAGCCCAGCGTGTTGACGTAGAAATCCAGCGCCTCGCCCTGGTCGCGCACATACAGCCCCACCACATTCACGTTGCTCATCGGCATACCCTCGGTCAAGTGGTGCCAACCCTAGCAACCATGGCACGACGCCGCTTCTCCAAAACTGCGGTGTTCAAGCCCGGACGTCGTGCAGCGCGGGACAAGCATTCCGGAACGCCCGCGGCCGGCCGCACAGCGCGCTCGCTGCGGCGCACAGCACCAGGGCTGGCGCCCGTGATGTCGCGGAAGATGCGGCCGAATGTCCCCAGGCTGATCCATCCGGTCTGCAAGGCGATATCGGTGATCGGCAGGTCGCTCTCGCGCAGCAACGCCACGGCACGTTCGATACGCCGACTGAGCAGGTAACGGTGCGGTGGAACACCAAACGCCATCTTGAACGAACGTGCGAAATGCGCGGGCGAGACCGCGCTAACCCGCGCCAGCCGCTCCACCGGCCACTGCTCATGGCTGGCGCGATCCATGCAGTCCTTTGCGCGCAGCAGGCGACGCAGGAGTTCGGGGGGCTGATTCATACGCGTCTCAGCAACGGTCAACGATACGGCGGATCAACCCGCCGTCAAACCAGAACTCGGACTGCCCCTGCAGATTCAGCTCCGCGCCCGCAGCCGGGCCTCCCGGAATATCCTCGGCCAACCTGCCCCGGTACGCGATATCAACCAGCACCGAATCCAGCTGGACCCTCACGCCGGTGATGCGCTGCTCGCGTTCGGAAAACAACAACGCCGCGCGCTCGGCCATGCACTGAAATGCCGCAATCCCCTCGCATGAGGCGTTCGACACACCATTGACGTAGTTTTCGAACACCACATCGGGCGTCAACTGCGCCACCATGCCTGCAACAACGAAGGCGTTGTAGGCACGGATGTAAGTGTCAATGCGTTCACGCATCTGGGCACTGCCCATGTGAGCACTATCCTTCATGCTGAAATCCTGGAATCAAGTTCCTGCGCAAGGCCAACAAGAATGCCCTCGACGCCGCGGACGTAGCAAAGCCGGTAGATGCCCTGGTAATCGACCACCTCATCCACCACCGTCGCTCCCAACAGACTGAGCCGCCGGAGCGTGTCATCCAGATCGTCGACGGTGAACATCACGCGTAGATAGCCCAGCGAATTCACCGGCGCGGCACGATGATCCGATGCAATTCTGGGCACCTCGAAACGCGAGAGTTCAAGCCGGCCATGCCCATCAGGCGTGCGCATCATTGCGATCTCGACGCGTTGGCCGTGAAGGCCGGTTACCCGCCCCGCCCACTCGCCATCGATGGGCATGCGGCCCTCGAGCTCCAGGCCAAGTTCGCAAAACAAAGCAACGGCAGCATCAAGGTCTTCCACCACGATGCCGACATTGTCCATGCGCTTGATGGTCATGCACGTATCCGGGCTTGGAAAGCCGCACAGTATCGCTAATTCCGGAGCTCGTCATCATTCGCGGGCACCCGAATATCCGGGGCTGATCGAGCCGGCAACGATCCGGCCACAACGCCCCGGTAGTTCCCCTGCACTCGCGCTATCGAACCGGCAATCACTTGACCGCCAATGCCAGCGGGAGTCGACCGACAACCTATCGCCGCAGAGCGGAGAGACACCTAACTCCCCCGACTCCCACTCTCGCACCTCCCGATAGCTCCATCTGGATTCTCAAACAAGAATTACCTGCCTGCACAACATCGGCGGACATTCCCTTATGTCGCCTTCGCCAGCAAAAGGAACGTGTCATGTCGAACAAGATTCGCTCATCCCTCCTGGCGGTTGGGATCGCCTGCACCGCACTTCTATCCCCCTTGACCGCCATGGCCAGGCAAGCCGCGAACATCATCGTCGTGATATGTGATGACGCTGGCTGCAATTTGTGAAAGTCAGTGCGCACCCAATCCAACCTTTGACCAGAGCAGAGAGACCAAGACAGGCAAGGCAGAACGCGAGAGAAGCCCCGCAACGACAGGGCTTTCTCTTGAGTCCCCTTGAGCTGCTAGTAGGCCATACACTTGATCGTGACTCCATCCCAACTGCACGACGCACGGTTCCCGCCTGCCCCGGTAACTGGGACTCCATACATCCGGGCAGAATCCATCCAGCGCCGCAAGTTATCCGCGCCACCAGGCAACTCACCGAAGTAGTAGCTCCCTACGTACGATCCGGCAGTTGCAGGGTTGGAGATGGCTGAGTCAGGAATTTTATTCCCTTGCGCGTCCCTGCTTTCTCCATTTTCGTACTTCGCTTCATCGATATTCTCTGTAGTCAGCCGGTACTGCGTAATCGTTCCATTTCGCCACTGCACAACAATGGTGATCGTGCCTGCCCCATATAGTTCTCCAAATGTCAGAACAGCCATGGAAAGTTGGCTCGCTATCGAATTCCAGTTCGGGCTGCTCTCATCCGCACCCTTGAACGCTTCAGCCAACCTCCGACCGAACGTTTGGCGGGCCGTCGCGTTCTGAACAATCTCATAGGCATCCGACCCCTTGAATGCCGATGGAAACGGCATCTCGTTTGCGCCGCCAGGGTTGTCAGGATGAAGATGGACAATAACGCCGCCAGAACCTGCCGCAGCAGTATCTGCAGCCTTCGCCTCCACGGAATTTTTGGCCTTGCCAGCCGAAGCCGCGGCAGCGGCCGTCACGAGATCAACATTTCTTAGAAAGGCCTGATTGACACTAGGCAGCACCGGTGTTGACAAAGTCCGCCAGCGTCGCAACTCAATATCGTACTCAACCTCGTACGCACTCAGATTGACTCCACTAATGTCGGCAACTACAACAAGTCCGCTGCCCGCTGTTATGGCGGCGTTGACTCGGGACGGGCAGTGGTTGCAAATAACAAGACCACCGGCACTAGCAGAGAATGAGACCAGGGCAGTACTGCATAAAAGCCCGAACGCCTGAAGCCATCCAGCTGCTCGACCGGAGCTGTTCTTATGCGTTTTCATCGTCAAAACCTCAATGTCAGTGCCGCCCGCCCCAGATGACGAGCGGGGCGAGCATAGGTCCGAATTCGAGTTTCGGCGCACATACAGGAATGAGTAGAAACCGGCCGACTTCTTATTGAAATAGTGGGTACAGATGACGCCACATCAAAAAGTCGAACACATTGCCTTTCGGACCGACTGCGACACAATATCTCGTGATCGCGACCATCAGGAATCTGGTCGAGCGCTGCACCCACGCAATGTCAAATGCAGTCCATGAGCAAAGGATAAATTCGGGATCTAGTTGTTGAACGCAATGCCCCGATGTGAGTATTTGCAAGCCAGCGCGCCAAGGTCGAACGACCATTCCGGGTAGTGCAGCCCCAGTTCTGCTGCACAAAGGCTTGCTATCGCGGCTTGGTGAAGAACACCGCACAGATGCTCACGCTGTTCGCAGCGCCCAACTTGTCGATGAGCTGGCGGCAGTTGTTACTGCAGGCGGGCAGTTGTATCAGCAGAACGGAAAATTCCGTACTGCGGGCAAAACTTGATCTGGGATCTTGCAGATTCCAGCGGGCTGCGTTGATTCAAACGCGTCAGTTCCGATATCACTCGCGGATTGCACAGACCTTCGTTGACAGCGCTCGGCCCGATGAACAGGTAATCAGACCTTCCGCTTCGCCCGAGGATGCGCAGCATCATAAACCTTGGCCAGATGCTGGAAATCCAGATGCGTATAGATCTGCGTGGTCGCAATATCCGCATGCCCCAGCAATTCCTGCACGCCGCGCAGGTCGCCTGACGATTCCAGGATATGGCTGGCGAAACTGT
>NZ_DAMBEF010000074.1:0-10164 GCF_032061965.1 Stenotrophomonas sp.
AGACCATGCGCGATACCGGCCGCGACATGCAGGACAAGTACAAGGAAACCAGCCGTGGCGGCCTTGCCGTCAACGTCATCGAGTGCTGATGCCTGCGACAAAAAGGCGCTCGCACGCCTGCTGAGCGCCCTCGCCTTCAACAGGGCTCTGCCGGTAGTACCGACAGAGCCCTGACATCCCCCCGGCCAGCGGCGGCAACGTCACCAGCCTCCGACCCGCAGCCAGTTGCACGGCCACCCGCGCCCCTCCAGAATCCCGCCTGCGATTTCGCAGCAGGGGAATGGAATGGAAGCAGGACAAGGACCCGAGTCACCGCCGCGATTGCCGCCCATCGGCACCCAGCCGGCACGTCCACGGATAACGGCGAAGCCTGCGCCCCGCTCTGGCGGCCTTACCCTGGGCAAGCTGGTGATGGGCACCATCGCCCTGCTGGTACTGGCCTACTTCATCGGCAAGCAGCGTTCACGCACGTCCACCCCCGCTGAACCGGAGGTCGAGGCCAGCACCCCTGCGTCCGCGCCAGCACGGGCCCCGCAGGCGCGGTCCGACCCAACCATCCTGCGCGGCGAGAAGTCCACGACCCTGTCAACAGTGGATGACGCCCGCATGCAGGTCATCGAACAGGGCCGCGCACTGCGCATTGAAGGCGGTGTCGGTGCTCGCTTCGCCACCGACCTTCAAGCCCAGCTCGACGCAAATCCTGGGCTGCAGCGCATCGACATCACCAGCGGTGGTGGGTATGCCAACCCCGGCCTCGAGGCGGCGCGGATGATCCGCCGACGCAACCTCATCGTCCGCGTGCACTCGCACTGCGCCAGCATGTGCGTTGCGCTTTGGGCGGCGGCAGCACAACGGCAGCTGGAGCCGGACGCGGTGATAGGCCTACACGCCTGGAATGCGCAATGCGAGGCCATGCCCTCACCGCAGCGCGAGGAGTGCCGTTACCAGATCCAGTTCGCCACCGCGCATGACTCCAGCTACAGCGCATGGTTGCGCGACGCCGGCTTCAATCAGCGTCTGCTCGATCTGCAGACCGGCACCGCGTCGGAGAATATCGCACTGCTCACCGCCCCTCAGCTCTGGGCCAACGGTGTCGACTTCAGCGCAGTCGATCACAGCGGCGCCGCCATGAGCCGGGCCGACGTGGAGCAGTTCCTGGCACTGAGAGCCCGCTAGTCCAGGCCCTCACCGGCGCCTCCCTCAAGGAGAGAGGGGCGGCCGTGCGCGAAGCCGCAGGGCCCCTTCCAGCGCCAACAGTGCCACCGCGATCCAGATCGCCAGATAGGTCGGCCACTGCCCATGGCCCACGCTTTCGCCCAGCAGCAGTGCGGCCAACATCAACAGCACGGGCTCCACATAGGTCAGCAAGCCAAACAGGCTGAAGGGAAGCATCTTCGATGCCTGCATGTAACACATCAGCGCCGCCGCGCTGATGATGCCCAACAGCGGGATCAGCAGGAGCAGCAAGGGGCGCTGCGCCACCTGTTGCGCCAGCAGCTGGCCGTCCCCTATCGCTGCCCATACCGCCACCGGCAGCAACAGCAGCAACTCTATCCAGAAGCCGCCAAGGTGGCCTATGCGCAGATGCCTGCGCAGCAGGAAGTAGGCCGGGTAGCCCAGCGCCACCAGCAGCATTTCCCAGGACAGGCCATTGCTGTGCAGCAAGGCCCAGCCCACACCGATCGCAGCGCTGGTCACCGCCCACGTTTGCAAGCGCGACAGGCGTTCGCCGTAGACCACCCTGCCCAGCAGCACCATCATCAGGGGCAACAGGAAATATCCCATCGATACCTGCAGGGCCCGGCCATGCAACGGCGCCCACAGGAACAACCACAACTGCACCCCCACCATTCCGGCGCACAGGGGCAAGGCCCACCACAGCCGCGGCTCCGTCCGCAGTCGCCGCAGGGTATCGATGATCAGCGTCTTCTCGCCCCCCAGATGCAGCATCAGCGCAACCAATGGGACGGCGAACACTACCCGCCAACCGAAGATGGCAGCACCCTGCAACGGCGCCAGCTGCGGGCTTGCGTAGTACATGAGCCCAAACAGCAGCGAGGCCACCAACGAAACCAGAACACCCTTGGACACAAACCACCTGTTGGACAAGCACCGGCCGCAGGCGTCGCTGCGTGGAATGACAGGGGGCATGATAAGCCCATCCCCAAGTCGTTTCTGGCGAATGACACCTCGCCGCGCATCGGCAATACTGCCGCTCACCACGGCGCGCTTTAGGGGAGATAGCTTGTCGGCCCGGAATCCAGTGCACTGCATACGGCATTTCCTGCTGCTGTTCCTGCTGCTGTCTTCGAGCGCGGCGGCGTGGGCGCAGTCCGGCGCGATGGGCGCCAAGCCCCTGTCCCAGTACGCACGCGACCATTGGACCGTGGCCGACGGACTACCGCAGCTCGGCGCCGATGCCATTGCCCAGGACAGCGATGGTTACCTGTGGTTTGGAACCCTGGGCGGACTGGGCCGTTTTGACGGCAGTCATTTCGAAAACTTTTATCCGGCCGACACTCCGGCGCTGCACAGCGCGCATATCACCTCCTTGCTGGCGGATGGCCGCGGGCGCTTGTGGATCGGCACCTCGCGTGGCCTTGCCGTCCACCGGAACGGCAGCTTCCAGGACGTCCAAGCGCAGGCCGGCCAGCCCGCCCTGTCTGATGTCACGGACCTGGCGCTGGACCTTGATGGTCGCTTGCTGGTCGGCAGCCGAAAGGGTCTCTACCGCCATGAAGAAGGCAAAGGGCTGCGCCTGCTGGCAGCGGTTGGCCCGGTGACCGCGATTGCCGCAACCGAGACCGGACTTTGGGCAGGGTCCGCAAGCTCGGTGTACCAGCTGTCCGGCGACACCCTGACCTCGCATCCGTTGCCTGCGGCGGCGGAGCAGCGCCTGATATCGCTCAACGTGGTCGACCAGCAGCTCTGGGCCTCCAGCGATGCAGGTGTATACCGCTTCGACGGCGCGCACTGGCAAGCACTGAGCGATCCCCGCCTGGGCGGGCCTCGCTATCGCCGACTCGCCAAAGGTGAACACAACAGTCAATGGCTGCTGGAATCATCACGATTGCTGCGTTTACAGCAGGGGCGGATTGCCGAGGAAATCCTGCTTGCACCAGAGTTCGTCCATGCCGCACGCACCCTGCGCGACCGCGACGGCAATCTCTGGCTGACCAGTGCCAACAGCGGCGTCATGCGGATGTGGCCTGGCGTAGCTCGCCATTACCCGCTGCAGGGTGAGGACATAACAAAACTGGTGTGGACCACGACGCGCACCGCCGCCGGCCAGATCCTCGCCGGCGGCAACCATGGCATCAGCGTGGTCCGCAATGGCGGGCTGGAGCGTTACCTGGACGATGCCCACCTCAGCACCGTTTACACCTTGATGGCCGAAAACGATGACCTGTGGGCAGGCACCCTGGACGGGGTGGCTTTTTATCATGGGCGTCAGCGGGTGCCGGTGCCCGCGCTGGACATGCTGCGCAATACGCGCGTCAACGGCATCCTCCGCGACCGTGCCGGCAATCTCTGGTTTGCCGCAAACACCGGCATCTACCGCCTGGACCCGCAGCAGACCCTGACCCACCTGCGCCCGCCGGCAGGCAAGACAGACCTGCTCATGCGGGTACTGCTGGAACGGCACGACGGGCAACTACTCGCTGGCGGTGAGGAAGGCCTGTTCGAAATCCAGGGGGACCAGCTCGTGGCCCTGCCGATCCCCCTGAGCGACCCCAAGATCCTCGCGTTGCATGAACTGCCGGGCGGCGAAGTGCTGTTTGGTTCCGCATCAGAAGAAGGGCTCAGGGTGCTGAAGGACGGCCGCTCCTTCCATGTCGGCGCCACGCAGGGACTGCCCGCACACCACACCCCCTATGCCATCACCGACGATGGCCAGGGTCAGGTGCTGATCACTGGCTTCCTGGGCGTATACAGGGTTGATGAGCAATCACTGCTGGCCGCTGCAGGCGATGCTTCACGCCAGGTCCGTGCCCAGGTACTGATCAGCCAGAACAACCGTGTGCATGCAGGGCAGCGCGCGCAATGCTGCAATGGCGGCGGGCTTGGCCGGGTCTTCATCCATGACCGCAAGCTGTGGGCGCCTGCGTCAGATGGTCTGTACGAAGTGGATGCCGACATCGACACCGAGGTTCATGCCGCACCGTCAGCGTTGATTGAACGGGTACGCGTGGGCGAGCAGTGGCGAAACGCCGAGGGCGACAACTGGAAGCTGCCCGCCACCGGACGTGACCTGCAATTCGACTTCAACGTGCTGGGCTTCAACCCAATGCACCTGGCCCGGGCCCGCTATCGCCTGCTCGGCTACGACGCGCAATGGCACCAACCTGGTCCCCACGAAGAACCCAGCGCGCATTACACGAACCTGCCCCCTGGCTTCTACACGTTTGAAGTCAGCGGCAGCTGGGATGGACGACCGCCCGAGTCCAGCGCCCGCCTGTCCTTTGAAATACAGCCTTACTTGCACGAGACATGGATGTTCAAGGCGATGCTGGTACTTGGCCTGCTGCTGGCTGGTGCATTGGTAGCCTGGATCCTGTCGTTGTGGCGCAAGCGGCGCCGTGCCGCGCTGGAAACCCTCATCGCCCAGCGCACGCGCGAGCTGAGCAGCGTCAACCGCGAGCTGGACTCACTCAGCCGCACCGACACGCTCACCGGCCTGTACAACCGGCGCCACGTCTCCGAGCAGATCCCCACCGACCTGGCGGTACTGCAGACCCGTCGCCACTCCCAGCACATCGACGGCGTCACCGTGTTCGCGCTTATCGATATCGATCACTTCAAGGCGATCAACGACAGCTTCGGCCATGACGCCGGCGACGAAGTGCTGGTAGAGGTGGCAACCCGCCTGGGCCGGCAGATGCGCAGCGGCGACTACATCGCCCGTTGGGGCGGCGAGGAGTTCCTGGCGGTGTTGCATGACCTGCCACGTGGGCGCTACGCCGTTATTGCAGACCGACTGTTGGCCAGCATCCGCGACGTCCCGTTCCAGGTAGCGGGCAATCCGCGCAATGTGACGGTGTCCATTGGCCTTGCCGAAACACCGCTGTTTCACAAGGCGCCCAACCTTTGGGACTGGGAGCAGAACCTGGCGTTGGCCGACCTGGCAATGTACGCAGCCAAGCATGCCGGCCGCGATGGCTGGGCGATCTACCAGGCGGCAGATCCCGAGGCGGAGCCGACCCCGGATACCTCCCCTCGCCTGTTGGTGGCACGTGATCAGTTGGTATTGCGGCACTCCGCACGCAGGTAGCGTGCGGAGCCGAGTTCCGCTCAGCGGTTGACGATAGCCAGGACGTCGTCCAGCAACGCGGCCGCGGTAACTTCCGCCCCTGCGCCCGGGCCCTGGATCAACAGCGGCTGGGTGACATAGCGATCACTATGGATCGCAACCCGGTTGTCGGTACCACTGCCACCGGCAAGCGGATGGCCGACCGGCAATGCCCGCAGGCCAACGCTGGCGCCCTGTGCATCCAGGCGACCGACGAAGCACAACTTCAAGCCCTGGGCCTGTGCCTGTTGCAGACGGGCCTCCAACAACGCATCCAACTGCGGCAGTGCGGCGTCGACTTCAGCAGCGGACAACGCGGCCAGCCCAGCCGGCACCAGTGAGTCAACCTTGACCTGATCTGCCTCCAGCGCGACGCCTGCAGCACGCGCCAGGATCAGCAGCTTGCGACGTACGTCTTCGCCCGACAGATCAATGCGCGGATCCGGCTCGGTGTAACCGGCCGCCGCAGCTTCGCGCACGCAGGCAGAGAAGGGCTGGCTGCCGTCATAACGATCAAACAACCAGGCCAGCGACCCCGACAGCACACCTTCGATTGCGTGCACGTGATCACCACCGGCCACCAGCGCGCGGATACTGCGCAGCAGCGGCAAGCCCGCGCCAACGGTCGCGGCATCGCCATACCGGGTATTGCCGCCCAATGCCGCATCGGCAATCTGCCGGGCACGGGCATACGCCGTGCCATTGCCCAGCTTGTTGGCCGTCACCACGTGGATACCCTGGGCAAGCCAATGCGCATGATCGGCTGCCACATCCTCGCTGGCGGTGGCGTCGACCACGATGTCGCCCGCCGACAAGCGACCGACTTCCAGCCGATGCACTGGCTCAGCCGCACCGCGCTGCGCGTCACGCGCACGGCTCAACGCCGCATCCGGTGCGTCCTCGCAGGCCAACGCGATGCGCGAATTGGCCACCACATGCAACGCGGGCAGGTTCAGTTGTCGCTGCTGCAGCGCCTGGTAGCGGGCAACGAAGGCAGAACCGACCGTGCCGGTCCCCAGCAATACCAACCGCGCCTGCGGCAACGATTGCGGACGCAGTTGCGCGCTCATGCATCCACCGATTTTTTGCACTGGGCAGCGTCCGCACCAACCGTTGCAATCACCTGCGCCGCGCGGGCCAGGCCGGCCTGCAGATCAGCCACAAGATCCTCGCTGGACTCGATGCCCACCGAAAGGCGCAGCAGACATTCGCTGATGCCTGCATTGGCGCGCGCTTCCGCGCTCATCGCTGCATGGGTCATGGTAGCCGGGTGCGCGACCAGGCTTTCCACGCCACCCAGCGATTCAGCCAAGGTGAAATAGCGCAGCCCATCGAGGAAGGCGCGCACTGCCGCGTACGGGTCTTCGCCCTGGCACTGGGCCAGCTCGAACGACAGCATGGCGCCGAACCCCTTTTGCTGGCGCGCTGCCACCGCATGACCGGGATGCGATGCCAGACCGGGATAATAGACATTGGCCACGGCATCACTGCCAGCCAGCAATTCGACGATGGCCTGGGTGTTTTCCTGGTGCACGCGCAGGCGCGCGTCCAGGGTGCGCAGGCCACGCAGGGTCAGGAAGGCATCGAACGGTGACCCGGTCAGGCCCAGGGCATTGGCCCACCACACCAGTTGCTGATGGGTCTCGGCATCGCGTGCGATCACCGCGCCGCCCACCACGTCGCTGTGGCCGTTGACGTACTTGGTGGTCGAATGCAGCACGACGTCGGCACCAAAGGCGATCGGCGTCTGCAACGCGGGCGAAAGGAAGGTGTTGTCCACCACCACCTTGGCACCGGCCTTGTGCGCGGCATCGATGACGAAGCGCAGGTCGGTAACGCGCAGCAGCGGGTTGGACGGGGTCTCGATCAGCACCAGCTTCGGGCCCTGCGCAAGCGCATCGGCCAACGAGCGCGGGTCGGTCAGGTCGGCGGTGATCAGCTCGAAGTGGCCCTTGCTTGCCAGCGCGTTGAACAGGCGCCAGCTGCCGCCGTAGGCATCGTGCGGAACAACCAGGCGCTCCCCCGGCTGCAGCAACGCATTCAACACCAGATTGATCGCGCCCATGCCGGTCGCGGTGATCACGCCACCTGCCCCACCCTCCAACTCAGCCAGGGCTTCGCCCAGCAGGTCGCGGGTCGGATTGCCACTACGGGTGTAGTCGTACTGGCGCTTGTTGCCGAAGCCATCGAAGCTGAAATTGGACGACAGCACGATCGGCGGGGTGACGGCGCCGTAAGCGGTATCGCGATCGATGCCTGCACGCACGGCCGCAGTGGCACGGCTACAGGAGGTCTCGGACGTGTGGGACAGGCTCATGCGGTTTCTCCGGGCAGGCGTAGGGCAGTAGTGAGGATTGCGTTGATGCGATCGGTTTCCTTGAGGAAGGCGTCATGGCCGTACGGCGAGCGCAGCACGCGCAGGCTGCCGCGCGGGCCCAGGCCTTCCACCAGCGATACGAGGTCGGACAGCGGCACCAACCGGTCACCTTCCACGGCCACCACCAGGGTGGGCACGTTGACCGCGGCGGGGTCGACCCGGTGCAGATCGATGGATTCGGACAGGCGCAGATAGGCATTGACCTGGGTGCGAGCCACATACTGCGCGCCGGCGGCATCCAGGTAGTCTTCGGCGGCGACGCGGACGCGACCGTTGATCACCTCCGGCGCGGCATCGAAGCGCTCGCCGAATTCTTCAGGGGTCCGGTAGCTGAGCATTGCAAATTGACGCGCCAGCGCCAGGCCATGGGTTTCAGCACATTGCAGCTGCCCCAACGCAACGGCGCGACGCTGCAGGGCACGCCAGGCCGACGCATAGGGATGCGGGCGGTGGGCACCACTGACCGCGATCAGCTTCTGCAAGCGGCGCGGGTGGCGGATGGCCAGCTGCAGGCCAACCAGCGCGCCATAGGAATAGCCAACAAAGCCCTGCAACTGATCGATATGCAGCGCATCAAGCAATGCAGCAACGGCGTCGGCCTGATCGGATGTGTCGATCGGCGCATCCAGTTGCCCATCCGCACCGATGAAGTCGAAACCCAGCAGGCGACGGTGCTGCGGGTCCAGCGCCAGGCCGGCACCGACCAGGCCTTCGGCCCAGCCCTTTTCAGCAAAACCTGCGGTAGCCGCGACATGACGGTGGGCGGAGATGCCGCCCGCCACCAGGATCACCGGCGCGCCGGCCGCACCCACCAGCTCGTAACGCAGGCGCAGCGCTCGCTGACCTGCGTGACGCATGCGCAGCTGCACCTCGATCTCGCCGCGCACGGCAGGCGCGCTGCTGTCGGCGGAGTCGGTCGATGCGACGGGATAAAGCTGGGCGACGGTAGCGGTGGCGAAACTCATGGCGGTATCCGGTAAGGAGCGGCCATCGAGCTTTCGCGGAGCTCGTGTTCGCCGTACGCAAGGTACGGATCGAACCATCTTTCGGCGGACACTGAGGTCACCGCAGGATTTGGCACCAAACGCAGCCGCTTGCGCGTCCGCTGGTTGCCCCGGCTTCAAAGGGCCTGTCCCTCTGCCGGTCTCGATGGTGACGCTACATTGCCAGCCCTCTCCCGGCATGTCAATCGCTTTATTCGCATAAAGAGATGAATAGGTTTCCGGCGCAACCAAACAGGCACAATCACCCTTGCCGTCCTAAGCTCGCCCGTACCGTGCTACGCCTCCTTCCCGCCCTTCTATTGCTGACCCTTTGTTGGGCCGATCCAGCCCAAGCCGCACCCAGCGGCCGCTGGCGCGATGCCTGGGGGATGACCGGGACGACGACGCAGACCCAGACATCGGCAAGCTCCGATGCCTTCGCCAGCCTGCAGTTGCAGGCACGCGCGGGTGGCCGCAGCGCCGTCGTCAGCAATCTGCTGGCCGGACCACTGCAGGTCCGCCTGCAAGGCGACAGCCGCGCACCGCCGGCCACCGTGCTGAACGCCGGCGAGCAGCGCAACCTGCTGTGGTTGGCCGACGACGGCCAGCCCCTGCGACTGGTACTGGACGCCTTCCCCGGCGACCCGGCGGCGCGCCCGCAGGACCATCTCTACCTGGTGCCCGTGCAAAGCGCATCCATCCAGGTCAGCCAGGCCTTTGCCGGCCACTACAGCCATACCGACGCGCAGAACCTGTATGCGGTGGATTTTCCATTGCGTGAAGGCACACCGGTGCTGGCGGCCCGCGCTGGCCGGATCATGCAGGTGGTGGACAGCCGTGACCAAGGCAGCCTGGTACGTATTCTGCATAGCGACGGCAGCATGGCCTTGTACGCCCACCTGCAGGCGGCCAGCGCCCAGGTCCGCCCCGGCCAGAACGTGGAGGCCGGGCAAACCATCGCGCTGTCCGGCAATACCGGCCACAGCAGTGGTCCGCACCTGCATTTCGTCGTACAGACCAATACCGGGCTGGCACTGCGCTCGATCCCGTTCCGCATGGCCAGCGAGCGCGGCGAGTTGAAGTTCCCGCGCCAAGCCCCCTGAAATCCCTGAACGGTAGTGCCGAGCCATGCTCGGCAGCGGCCTTACCGGAAAAGCCCCATCGGCCCCCTTTGGCTTCGCGCCTTACGCGGCTCCCACAAACCCCTGATGTATCGCCTGAAGGCCTCTGCCGAGCATGGCTCGGCACTACAGGGGCTATGCGCACCCCGCGGGCTTCGCGGCTGACGCCGCTCCCAAAAACTGCTGATGCACCGCCTCAGGGCCCCTGCAGAGCATGGCTCGGCACTACGCCTGCCGGTCATCCTTGCTGGGCTGGCGGCAGGTATAATCGCCGGTTCATTCGTTTCTGATGCGCCCGGGCGGGCGCCCCTGCCATGTCCGAAGTCGCCTCCGAAGCCGCGCGCCGCCGCACCTTCGCCATCATTTCCCACCCTGACGCCGGCAAGACCACGC
>NZ_DAMBEF010000075.1:0-10115 GCF_032061965.1 Stenotrophomonas sp.
AGGTGCAGGTGCAGAACAAGCTGCAGCTGGCCATGCCGCTGCTGCCGCAGGAAGTGCAGCGCCAGGGCATCAATGTCGCCAAGTCCAGCTCGGGCTTCCTCAACGTGCTGGGCTTCGTCTCCGAAGACGGCAGCATGGATGAGAACGACATCTCCGACTACGTGGGTTCCAACATCGTCGACCCGCTCAGCCGCGTGCCGGGCGTGGGCTCGATCCAGGTGTTCGGTGGCAAGTACGCCATGCGCATCTGGCTGGATCCGACCAAGCTGCAGACGTATAAGGTCTCGGTCAGCGAAGTGACCGCCGCGGTGCAGGCGCAGAACGCGCAGGTTGCCGTCGGCCAGCTGGGCGGCGCCCCGGCGGTGAAGGGCCAGCAGCTCAACGCCACCATCAATGCGCAGGACCGCCTGCAGACGCCGGAGCAGTTCCGCAACATCGTGGTGCGCACCGAAGCCGACGGTTCAACCTTGAAGCTGGGCGACGTGGCCCGCGTCGAGCTGGGCGCGGAAACCTATGACTTCGTCACCCGTTACAACGGCAAGCCGGCCTCGGGCCTGGCCATCACCCTGGCCACCGGTGCCAATGCGCTGGATACCGCCGAGGGCGTCAGCAAGACGCTGGACGAACTGCGTGCCAACTTCCCGGCAGGCCTGAAGGCGGTGATTCCGTACGACACCACCCCGTTCGTGCGCGTGTCGATCAAGGGCGTGGTCAAGACGCTGCTTGAAGCCATCGTGCTGGTGTTCGTGGTGATGTACCTGTTCCTGCAGAACTTCCGCGCCACCCTGATCCCGACCATCGCCGTGCCGGTGGTGTTGCTGGGTACGTTCGGCGTCCTCGCGGTGCTGGGTTTCTCCATCAACATGCTGACCATGTTCGCCATGGTGCTGGCGATTGGTCTATTGGTGGATGACGCCATCGTGGTGGTGGAGAACGTCGAGCGCATCATGTCCGAGGAAGGGCTGTCGCCGCTGGAAGCCACCCGCAAGTCGATGAGCCAGATCACCGGCGCGCTGGTCGGTATCGGCCTGGTGCTGTCGGCGGTGTTCGTGCCGATGGCCTTCATGAGCGGCTCCACCGGCGTGATCTACCGGCAGTTCTCGGCAACGATCGTGTCGGCGATGGCCTTGTCGGTGCTGGTGGCCATCGTGCTGACCCCGGCGCTGTGCGCCACCATGCTCAAGCCGCTGAAGAAGGGCGAGCACCACGTTGCGCACAAGGGGCCGCTGGGTCGGTTCTTCAACTGGTTCAATAACGGGTTTGATCGCACCAGTGGCAGTTACCAGCGTGGCGTGCGCGGCATCCTGCATCGCCCGGGCCGCTTCATGGCGGTGTTCCTGGCGCTGGTGGTGGTGATGGGCCTGCTGTTCGTGCGCCTGCCCAGCTCGTTCCTGCCCAACGAAGACCAGGGCATCCTGATGGCGCTGGTCAATGCGCCGGTGGGTGCCACCCAGGAGCGTACCCTGGAGTCGATCTACAAGCTGGAAGATCACTTCCTGAAGAACGAGAAAGACGCCGTTGAATCGGTGTTCTCGGTGCAGGGCTTCAGCTTCTCGGGCATGGGCCAGAACTCGGGCATGGCCTTCGTCAAGCTCAAGGACTGGAGCGAGCGCAGCGCCGACCAGGGCGTGGGCCCGATTACCGGGCGCGCAATGGCCGCGCTTGGCCAGATCAAGGACGCCTTCATCTTCGCCTTCCCGCCGCCGGCCATGCCGGAGCTGGGTATCGCCTCGGGCTACACCTTCTTCCTGAAGGACAACAGCGGCGCTGGCCACGAAGCACTGGTCAACGCGCGCAACCAGCTGCTCGGTATGGCAGGTGAGAGCAAGTTGCTGGCCAATGTGCGTCCCAATGGTCTGGACGATACCCCGCAGCTGCGCCTGGACATCGACGTGGCCAAGGCCGGTGCGCATGGGCTGTCGCTGGATGCGATCAACAGCACGCTGGCAACGGCGTGGGGTTCGAGCTACATCGATGACTTCATCGACCGTGGCCGCGTCAAGCGCGTCTATGTGCAGGCCGATGACGGCTTCCGCATGAACCCGGAAGACTTCAATGTGTGGACGGTGAAGAACAGTGCCGGCGAGATGGTGCCGTTCTCGGCCTTCGCCAGCCAGCGCTGGGATTACGGCTCGCCGCGTCTGGAGCGCTACAACGGCGTTTCCGCGCTGGAAATCCAGGGTGAAGCCGCACCGGGCGTTGCATCAGGCGATGCCATGCTGGAAGTGGAAAATCTGGCCAAGCAGTTGCCGCCAGGCTTCAGCATCGAATGGACGGCCGTGTCCTACCAGGAACGCGAGGCCGGTTCGCAGACGCCGCTGCTGTACACGCTGTCGCTGCTGATCGTGTTCCTGTGTCTTGCCGCCCTGTATGAGAGCTGGAGCGTGCCGACCGCGGTGCTGATGGTTGCGCCGCTGGGTATTCTTGGTGCGGTGCTGGCCAACACCATGCGCGGCATGGAGCGCGACGTGTACTTCCAGGTGGCGATGTTGACCACGGTGGGCTTGACCTCAAAGAACGCGATCCTGATCGTGGAGTTCGCCAAGGAGCATCTGGAGCAGGGTGCGGGTGTGATCGAAGCGACGATGCATGCAGTCCGCGACCGTCTGCGTCCGATCATCATGACCTCGCTGGCCTTCGGTTTGGGCGTGTTGCCGCTGGCAATCGCCTCCGGTGCGGGTTCCGGTGCGCAGCGTGCCATCGGTACCGGCGTGCTGGGCGGCATGGTGGTGGGCACCTTGCTGGGCCTGTTCTTCATCCCGCTGTTCTTCGTGGTGGTGCAGCGGGTGTTCAACCGCAAGCAGCTGGCCAAGAACAACGACCTGCCGCAGCAGTAACGGGGCAGGGTAGCGACAAGCAAAAGGCGCCGGAAGGCGCCTTTTGCTTTGCTGGGTCGCCTGTTTGCGGGGAAGGGCAGTTGGCAGCGCCGAGCCATGCCCGGCAGGGGCATTCCGGACAGAGCCAGAAGCCGAAAGCCAAGCCCTCCCCAACCCTCCCCTTTGCTTCGCAAAAGGGAGGGGGTAAGACGCGGACCCGAAGGGCAGCGTGTAGTGCCGAGCCATGCTCGGCAGGGGCTTGCCCAGCAGAGGCAAACCCCCGAAAGGCCACTGCGTACCCACTTCGCCTTGGCCTGCAGCCAAAGGAAGAGGACATATTGCCGTGCATGGCGCTGCGATACAGAACGCAGGGCAAGAAAAAACCGGGCGAGGCCCGGTTGTTTCTAGACTTCGCTGTCAGCCAGTTCCAGTAACTGGGCTTTCTCAACCGCGCCAAGGCGTTGGGCGAATACCGCCAAACGGTTGCAGAGCTCGGCCTGGCGTTCAGGGAAAGCCGCTACCAGTTCACGTTGGACCTGGTGGTAGGCATCCCAGAACGGTGCCGAGCAACGATGTCGTGCGTACTGCTGTCGCAATTGTTCCCCAGCATGCTGGAGCGAACGGCGACTGCTGTCCTGGTTGGGCGTTGTAAGCATCGCTTCACCTCGATGGCAGTGCCCCTGTTCATTGAGCATAGCCGTTTCACATTGCAATGCCACGACGCTGGTCTAGTTTTCTGAGGCCCCCAGTCAGGTTCCGCTCATGGGCTGACACGGTTATTCACCGATGTCTTCATTCCAAATGTCGGGATTTTCGCTGATATACCGGCCCATCATCTCGATACAGCCGGCATCGTTCAGATCGATGACCTGCACTCCGTTATCGCGAAGCCAGTCGATGCCACCGGCAAAGCTGACTGACTCGCCTACAACCACCGTGCCGATGTTGAACTGACGCACCAGCCCGCTGCAGTACCAGCACGGGGCCAGGGTCGTGACCATGATGGTGTTGCGGTAACCACGCTGGCGGCCGGCCTTGCGGAAGGCGTCGGTTTCGCCGTGGATTGAGGGATCGTCCTCCTGGATCCGGCGATTGTGGCCGCAGCCGAGCAGGCGGCCGTCGTTGTGGTACAGGGCCGCGCCGATCGGAATGCCGCCTTCGGCCAAGCCCTGGCGGGCCTCGGCGATGGCGGTTTCAAGCAGGGCACGGTAGTCCGGGGTGGTGATCATGCAGGGTCCTCCAAATGCGTTGGCGTTCATCATAGCGGCCGGTTCAGCTGCTTCCCGCCGCAATCGCGCTGTCGGTGCGATAATCGGGGCATGAGCGAATCCCCCTACAAGACCGGCACCACCCACTTCGGCTTCCGCGACGTACCGGCCAAGGACAAGCAGAAGCTTGTCGGCCAGGTGTTCACTTCCGTGGCCGACAACTACGACCTGATGAACGACCTGATGAGCCTGGGTATTCATCGGCTGTGGAAACGCTACTTCGTGGCCACCGCACAGGTGAAGCCAGGTGACCGCGTGCTGGATCTGGCGGGCGGTACCGGTGACATCGCGGTACTGCTGAAGGAGCGTCTGGGCGCCGAGGGTACCGTGGTGCTGGGCGACATCAATGCCGGCATGTTGTCGGTGGGGCGTGACCGTCTGACCAACCGTGGCCAGGTGTCCGGGTTTGAATGGGTGCAGCTCAACGCCGAGGCGTTGCCGTTCCCCGACCAGAGTTTTGACCTGGTCACCATTTCCTTCGGCCTGCGCAACGTGACCGACAAGGAAGCGGCGCTGCGCGAGATGTACCGCGTGCTGAAGGTGGGCGGGCAGGCGCGCGTGCTGGAGTTCTCGGAAGTTACTGCCGAGTGGTTCAAGCCGATCTACGATTTCCACTCGTTCAAGGTGCTGCCGACGTTGGGCAAATTGTTTGCGCGTGGCGACGCCGATAGCTACCAGTATCTGGCCGAGAGCATCCGCAAGCACCCGCCGCAGGAAGAATTGAAGGCGATGATGACCGAGGCCGGTTTCGGCCGCTGCCATTACAAGAACCTGAGCGCGGGCATTGTTTCGATCCACTCCGGATACAAGCTGTAAGGCTTGGTAGCTTGGAGTATTGGAAAAGGCGGCCATTGGCCGCCTTTTTCTTGTGAGGTGATTTTTCTGGTTGCTGCTGCTGCTGTTGCTGTTGCTTTTGCTTTTGCTGTTGCTGCTGTTGCTGCTTTTGCTGCCGTTGTTGCTTTTGCTGTCACTGCCTTTGCTTTTAATGCCGTCATCCTCGCGCAGGCGGGGATCGCTCTTGTTCTGCTGTTGCCCAGCTCTGCTTGCCTCGGTCTTGGCCTGCTTCTTCCTGAAAGGCACAGAGCGATCCTCGCCTGCGCGGGGATGACGGCAAAAGGGCAGGGCCGTTGCGTTCAGGGCGCAGAACGATCCCCGCCTGCGCGGGGATGACGGCAAAAGGGCAGGGCCGTTGCGTTCAGAGCGCAGAACGATCCCCGCCTGCGCGGGGATGACGCCAAAAGGGCGGGGCCGTTGCGTCCAGGGCGCAGAGCGATCTCCCACGAAAAAGACCGCCCTGCATGCAGGGCGCCGGTTTACCGCAAACGGCGGTTGCCGCACTGCCGCATCGGCCTGCGGCTTTCGGGTTTAAAATCAGCAGTTATCCCCTGAACCGGTTCCAGATCAATGCGTTCACCCTTCTTGATGCTGCCCTTGGCCGTGGCGCTTGTCGCCGGTTGTGCCAAGGAGCCTGCAGCCCCTACCGTCGACCCCGTCGCCCAGAAGCCCGCCGCCGCCGTGAATACCGTCAGCCGCAGCCATGATGAAAGCTCCTACGCCGAACCGGACAAGGTCGTCATCAAGGACCTGGCGCTGGACCTGAAGGTGGACTTCGACACCAAGCAGATCGGCGGCACCGCCACCTATACGCTGGAATGGAAGGACAAGGCTGCCAAGCAGCTGCTGCTCGATACCCGCGAACTGACCGTGGAAAAGGTCGAGGCGCTGGCCGCCGATGGCACCGCCACCGCGTTGCAGTTCGCACTGGCCCCGGCTGACAAGGTGTTCGGCAGCAAGCTGAGCATCGAAACCCCGGCACAGCCGACTACCGTGCGCATCAGCTACCACACCGCACCGACCGCCTCGGGCCTGCAGTGGCTGGAGCCGTCGATGACCGAGGGCAAGAAGCTGCCCTTCATGTTCAGCCAGTCGCAGGCCATCCATGCCCGCTCCTGGGTGCCGCTGCAGGATACGCCGAGTGTTCGTTTCACCTACAGCGCGCACGTAGTCAGCCGCCCGGACGTGATGGTGCTGATGAGCGCCGACAACGATCCGCAGGCCGCGCGTGATGGCGAGTACGACTTCAAGATGCCGCAGCCGATCCCGTCCTACCTGCTGGCCATCGCCGCCGGTGACCTGGTGTTCGAGCCGATCTCCGAGCGCTCCGGCGTCTGGGCAGAGCCGGCCATGGTCAACAAGGCCGCCAAGGAATTCGAGGACACCGAGAAGATGATCGGTGCCGCCGAAAACCTGTACGGCGAGTACCGCTGGGGCCGTTACGACATGCTGGTGCTGCCGCCATCGTTCCCGTTCGGTGGCATGGAGAATCCGCGCCTGACCTTTGCCACCCCGACTGTCATCGTCGGCGACAAGTCGCTGGTGTCGCTGGTCGCGCATGAACTGGCGCACAGCTGGTCCGGCAACCTGGTGACCAACGCCAGCTGGAAGGACATCTGGCTCAACGAGGGTTTCACCACCTATGTGCAGGCGCGCATCACCGAGGCGCTGTATGGCACCGAGATGGCGGAGATGGAGCGCGAGATCGACCAGACCGATCTGCTCAACGAAGTGAAGGACATGAGCCCGGCCGACCAGGCCCTGGCACTGCCGCCGTTGAACGAGCGTGATCCGGACGAGGCGTTGAGCAACGTTGCCTACGTCAAGGGCGCATGGTTCCTGCAGTTCCTGGAGCAGCGTTTCGGCCGCGAAGTGTTCGATCCGTTCCTGCGTGGCTGGTTCAACGACCATGCCTTCCAGAGCGCCAATACCGACCAGTTCGTCGCGTACATGAAGAAGAACCTGCTGCCGAAGAATCCCTCGGCGGTGACCGATGCCGAACTGAAGGCATGGCTGGAAGAACCGGGCATTCCGGCCTTCGCGCAGAAGGCCCGCTCGCGTAACTTTGCCGTGGTCGATACCGCGCGTATCGCCTTCCTGGGCAGTGACAAGTTGCCGAACAGCCAGGTGACTGGCGCATGGAACACCCAGGAATGGGTGCGTTTCATCGACGGTCTGGGTGAAAAGCAGCCGGTCGAGAAGCTGGCGCAGCTGGACAAGGGCTACCACTTCACCGGTACCCCGAACGGCGAAATTGCCATGCGCTGGTACCCGCTGGCCATCCGCAGCGGCTATACCGATGCGCAGGCCGCTGCTGGCGAGTTCATCCAGCGCGTGGGTCGCCGCAAGCTGGTGTTGCCGATTTATGCCGAGCTGTTGAAGACCCCGGAAGGCCTGGCCTTCGCCAAGGAAGTGTTTGCCAAGGCCAAGCCTGGCTATCACCCGATCACCACTGCCTCGGTGGAAGAGATGATCGCCAAGGCCGAAGCCGCGCCGGCGCAGGAAGCGACGCCGAAGCAGTAATTGGCATCAGCATGCTTCAACGCAAACGGCGAGCTCAGGCTCGCCGTTTGTTTTTCCCCACGGCGAACCGCATGGGTTGCATGGGCGCCACGGGTTCCGTAGCCCGGGTAAGCGCAGCGCACCCGGGGCCGTTAGCGCGCAGCTTCTTTTGTAGAGCCGAGCCATGCTCGGCTGGGGCTCTACCAGGAAGGCCTGTGCCGAGCATGGCTCGGCACTACAGGGTAGCTGCCAATCGCCACGCGCCAAGGACCGTTAGCGCATTGTTCTTGCGTAGAGCCGAGCCATGCTCGGCTGAGGCTCTACCAGGAAGGCCTGTGCCGAGCATGGTTCGGCACTACAGGGTGGCCGCCATGCGCCGCGCACCCCGGATCAGGAGAAGGGGAGACGGAGTGCTGGTTGGGATGCGATGAACTCAGGCCGCCGATGCGCGCAGCGCCAGGAACATGTCCACGCAGTCCTCCATCACCTGTTGCTGTGCTGCCTCGCCCAAGGGCGGTTGGCCCATGGCGATCTGCGGCCAGAAGGCGAACGCCTTGAGCATTGCCTGCAATTGGTGGGCCGCCTCGGCGGCGCTGAGGGTGCTGTGCAGCCTGCCGTCGGCCTGTGCCGCGCGCATCCACACCGTCAGGCCTTCTTCCTTCTCGGCGAGCTTTTCCATCAATACCTGTGCGCGCTCGGGTGCGCGCACGAACTCGGCCATCGCCACGCGCGAGAGATCGATGAAGCTGGCATCGCCCAGCAGGCGCAGCTTCTGCGCCATGAACAGCAATAGTTGTCCGCGTAACGACGCTGCGGGGTCATAGCGAACCGGCTCCTGCGCCTGGCTGGCCTCCCACAGCTGCCAGAGGATGGCGGTGAACAGCTCTTCCTTGCTGGCGAAGTGGTTGTAGACCGTGCGCTTGGATACTTCGGCGGTGGCGGCAATGCGGTCCATGCTGGTGCCGGCAAAGCCCTGCTCGCGGAACTCGGTGACGGCGGCGCGCAGGATGGCGGCGCGCTTGCGGTCGGTCAGGCGGGGCGGGCGCTTTTCGTCGGTCATTGCCCATTTTACACCGTTCAGTTTACTTTCTGGAAAATGGAAGTAGACTCGCCAGTGTACTTTTCAGGGCGGAGCCCGATGAAACGTCGTTCCGCCCGCATCCTCATCCTGCTAACGGTGTTGACCGCCATGTCCATTGGACTGCTTACCTGTACTGCCCATCCTGCTGCCGCCTACGACCAGTCGCCGCAATATGGGCAGGGCCGTTTTCATAATCCGGCGAGCATGCGTTCGAACGGCGTGGTGCGAACCCTGGGGGTGCTTTGGCGCTTCCTGTTCGATAAACCGGCCGATGCCACACCGCTGGCACCGATCCCGGTACAACGCCTGACCCGCCAGGCGCTGCTCGCCGCGCCGAACGACAGCCTGTGGCGGCTGGGCCATTCGACCATGCTGCTGAAGCTGGATGGCCATTTCTGGCTGACCGATCCGGTGTTCTCCGAGCGCGTATCGCCGTTCTCGTTCATGGGTCCGAAGCGCTTCCATGCACCGCCGTTGTCGATCGACGAGCTGCCGGAAATCACCGGCGTGATCATTTCGCATGATCACTACGATCATCTGGACCATGACGCGGTGCTGGCGTTGGCGCCCAAAGTGCAGCACTTCGTGACTGCGCTGGGCGTAGGTGATCGCCTGCTGGCCTGGGGCGTCCCACAGGAGAAGATCACCCAGCTCGATTGGTGGCAGGAAACCCGCGTGCAGGGTCTGAAGGTCGCGGCAACACCGGCCCAGCATTTCTCCGGCCGCAGCCTGTCCGATGGCAATCGCACCCTATGGGCGTCGTGGGTGATCGATACCGGCAGTACGCGGATCTTCTTCAGCGGTGACAGTGGCTACTTCGATGGTTTCGCGAAGATCGGCGAGCGCTATGGGCCGTTCGATCTGGCCATGGTCGAGACCGGCGCCTACGACGCCGACTGGCCGGACGTGCATATGCAGCCCGAACAGAGCTTGCAGGCGCATCTGGATGTGCGCGGCAAAGTGATGATGCCTATCCATAACGGCACCTTTGACCTGGCGCTGCACCCATGGACGGAGCCGTTTGAGCGGATCACCGCCTTGGCGGCAGAGCAGGGTGTCGTGTTGACCGCGCCGAAGATGGGAGAGCGTCTGGATATCCGCGAGCCTGCGCCTTCGACGCAGTGGTGGCGCGAGGGGCAGCCGGTTCGGGAGTAGGCGGGCGGCGGCGGGTTGGTGCTGCGGGTTGGAAGGGGACTTTGATTGCTTCATTCCTTCATTTCTTCATTGCTTTTTGCCTTTTTTGCCTTTTTTGCTTTTGCCCTCGTTTTTCCGCTTTTGCACTTTTAATGCCGTCATTCCCGCGCAGGCGGGAATCGCTCTGGCCTTTGGTTTTTGCTTTTACATCGTTCAAAGGTGTGCGTGAAATTGCGTAGGGCAATGACGAATGCCAGAGCAACGGCAAGAACAACGGAAAAGCCGGAGCGATTCCCGCCTGCGCGGGAATGACGGCGTAGGGGCAAAGGCTGGAGCCATTCCCGTCTGCGCGGGAATGACGGCATAGGGGCAAAGGCCGGAGCGATTCCCGCCTGCGCGGGAATGACGGCGTAGGGGCAAAGGCTGGAGCGATTCCCGCCTGCGCGGGAATGACGGCGTAGGGGCAAAGGCTGGAGCGAT
>NZ_DAMBEF010000076.1:0-8547 GCF_032061965.1 Stenotrophomonas sp.
GCCTATGCCGCTACATTAACCGCGTGACCTGAGCAGAAAGCGGTGGGTCATTACATGTCCGGGTACATCGCGCACTTCGCGGCTGGCGCCGCGGCTGCCGGACGCGCATAAAAAAACTCCCTCCCCGCTGGGCAGTCGGGGAAGGAGTTTCAGGTATTACTTAACGCTGGATCAGATCAGCGGTGCCGGGGTTGCCGGCAGTGCAACCGGAGCGGCCTTCTTCTTGCGAGCGGCCGGCTTCTTCTTGGCAGCAACCTTCTTGGCTGCCGGCTTCTTGGCAGCAACCTTCTTGGCGGCCTTCTTTACGGTCTTCTTGGCAGCTGCCTTCTTGGCAACCTTCTTAACGGCCTTCTTGGCAGTTGCCTTCTTGGCGACCTTCTTGGCGGCCTTCTTTACGGTCTTCTTGGCAGTTGCCTTCTTGGCAACCTTCTTGGCGGCCTTCTTTACGGTCTTCTTGGCGGCTGCCTTCTTGGCAACCTTCTTCACTGCCTTCTTCGCAGTCTTCTTCACTGCCTTCTTGGCAGCTGCCTTCTTCACGGTCTTCTTGGCGGCTGCCTTCTTGGCAACCTTCTTCACTGCCTTCTTGGCGGTTGCCTTCTTGGCAACCTTCTTCACAGCAGCTTTCTTGGCAACTTTCTTTACCGCCTTCTTGGCGGCCGGCTTTTTAGCAGCTTTCTTCGTGGCCATGGGATGTTTCCTCGTCAGTGATCTATGGAATTGAAATGCCCAGTTGAAACAAATCCGCGGTGGGTTGCGGAGGACCGACGACGCGTCCTAGCGCGTCGTGACGGATACAGAAACACCCGCAACGGGTCCCGCTGCGGGTGCCGGTTTGAAATCGGGGGGGTGTTTCGCGGAAGGAAGCGAGTCCTGCTCCACCATTGAGAAGATCCTGGCGGACGTCCAAGTTGTGCTTCGCGTCTGAATGTTGATCCGGCTCACTCGCTTCCGCAGGAAAGGTCTGCTGGGCGAAACCTAATCACGGTTTTTTTTACTGTCAACTACTCCGACGAAAAATTTTTCGCCGCCCCCACCTTCGACGGTACCCGCGCCACCCATCCTCGACCGGGCGTCATGCGCGCTGAAACCACCTGCAGCATCGCCAACAAAAACACGAATGCAAAAAATCCCCGGTAAAAGCGCACTATTTTTTACAAGCATGCACGCAGTGCGTTCGTGTCACAGCGGCGCGCCTGGTGCCATGAGCGCTGACCGCAAGCGCCGTCGACTTCGATAACCGCCCCTGAATTTTTTTTCCGAACGGTGAAGCTTTGACCAGCAACAGCATCGATTTGCGCAAACTTTTTGCCGGCTCAGCGGCGTGCATGACACCGGCGATGAGGCTGTTTCGAAACCGCGCATGCGCATCTCGAACCATCGCGGACATGTCTGTTCCCTTCCAATGGAGCGCCCACATCGTCACGCGACGCTGACACCAGCGCATAAAAAAACGGCCGCCGTTGGCGACCGTTTTTCCGGAACTGCAGGACTCAGTGGTCCTCGTTCTCCAGCATCTCGGCGTAGTCGTCCGGACCAAGCAGGTCGTTCAACTGTTCCGGTTCGGAAACCTCGACGACAAACAACCAACCTTCGCCGTAGGCATCTTCGTTGATGGTTTCCGGCTTGTCGGCCAGGGCCTCGTTGACTTCAACGACGGTGCCGGACACCGGGGTGTACACGTCGGACGCGGCCTTGACCGATTCGACCACGGCAACGCCGGTACCGACCTGCACGCTGTCGCCCACTGCCGGCAGCTCGACGTAAACCAAGTCACCCAGCAAACCCTGGGCGTGATCGGAAATACCAACGGTGACGCGGCCATTGCCTTCGACACGGGCCCATTCGTGGGACTTGAGGAACTTGAGGTCGCCGGGGATCTCGCTCATGGAACTACTCCGAAAAAAACGGTGGTCGGGAAGGATCGCTAGTTTAACCAACCGGGCACGGGCTGGCGCCCGCCCCGGTCATGAATCAAAGGTTGATGCCGGCCTGTGCCTGGCCGTCACGCACGAACGGGAACTTCACCACGCGCACCGGCACTTCCTTGCCGCGGATATCCACGCGCACGTCACCCGGCTCACCGGCCGGCACGCGTGCAAAGGCAATCGCCTTGCCCAGCGTCGGCGAGAACGTACCGGACAGTATCTCGCCCTCGCCATTGGCGGTGAGCACCTTCTGGCCGTGGCGCAGAACGCCCTTGTCATCCATCACCAGGCCGATCATCTGCCGCGCGTTGCCAGCCGACTTCTGCGCTTCAAGTACCGGACGGCCGATGAAATCGCGCGGCGTACCGTCAGCGGTGTCGTCCAGGGCAACGGTCCAGGCCAGTGCCGCTTCGTACGGACTGATGGCTTCGTCCATATCCTGGCCATAGAGGTTCATGCCTGCCTCCAGACGCAGCGTGTCGCGCGCGCCCAGACCTGCCGGCTTCACGCCTGCGGCCAACAATGCATTCCAGAACGCGACCACCGCATCCTGCGGCAGCAGTACTTCGTAGCCGTCCTCACCCGTGTACCCGGTGCGCGCAACAAACAGCGGCACGCCGTCAGTGGATTTCAATTGCAGGGCGGCAAAGCGCCCCAACTTGGCAAGTGCGGCGCGATCGTCCTGCGCCACCAGCCCGGCAACCAGGTCACGCGCCTGCGGGCCCTGCACCGCGACGATGCCAAGGTCCTCACGCTCGATGACTTCCACGCCAAACGCTGCCGCGTGCTGGCGGATCCAGGCCAAGTCCTTCTCGCGGGTGGAGGCGTTGACCACCATGCGGAAGAAATCCTCGCCCAGGAAATACACGATCAGGTCATCGATGACACCGCCCTGCGCATTGAGCATGCACGAGTACAGCGCCTTGCCGGTGACCTTGAGCTTGTCGATCGAGTTGGCCAGCAGATGGCGCAGGAACTCACGGGTGCGCGCGCCCTTCAGGTCCACCACGGTCATGTGGCTGACGTCGAACATGCCGGCGGCGCGGCGCACAAGATGGTGCTCATCGATCTGCGATCCGTAATGGATCGGCATATCCCAACCGCCGAAATCGACCATCTTGGCGCCGAGTGAGCGGTGGGTTTCGTTGAGCTTGGTCTGCAGGGTCATGGCCGTTCCACGAAAAGGGGAGCGCCATTATCCCAGATGGTTCCAGGTAAAACCTGCGGCACTGCCACAAGACATTGCCGCTGCCTGTTCAGACCGGCTGCACTTTCAGCGTCATGCCGTCGACCGCTACCACGCGCACCCTGCTGCCACTGGGCAGGTCTGGCCCGGTGACCACCCACAATGCGTCATCGGCCTTGGCGCGGCCGCTGCCGTCGATGATGGGCTGCTCCAGCTCCAGGACGCGCCCCACCAGCTGTTCCGCGCGGCGGTTGAGCAAGGGCTGGTCGCTTTGACGGGCGCGGCCACGGAACCAGGTGCGGTACACCTGGATGGCGACAAAGCTGAGCACCACGAACAGCACCACCTGCAGCAGCACGGTCATTCCTTCGAACGCCCAGACCAACAGGAACACGATTGCCGCGGCGATCCCCATCCACAGCATGAAGGCACCCGGCGCCAGCGCTTCGAGCGCGAACAGGGCCACGGACAGCGCCGCCCATGTCACCACTTCCCAGCGCACGGCTCAGCGCCCCATCGGCGGCGGAGTGCCGCGTGCCGCTGGCCGGGTGTCGGCCTGCTTGGCGAAGGCTTCCTTTGCCAGCTCGGCCACGCCGGCGATGGAGCTGATCACGCCCGTGGTTTCCATCGGCATCAGCACCAGCTTCTGGTTGGGTGAGTTGGCCAGTTCGCTGAAGGCCTCCACGTACTTCTGCGCGATGAAGTAATTGATCGCCTGCACGCTGCCATTGGCAATCGCGTCGGACACCATCGTGGTGGCCTTGGCTTCGGCTTCGGCCAGGCGTTCGCGCGCTTCGGCATCCCTGAATGCAGCTTCCTTGCGGCCCTCGGCTTCCAGCACCGCCGATTGTTTCTGGCCCTCGGCACGGAGGATCTCCGACTGGCGGATGCCCTCCGCTTCCAGCACGGCGGCACGCTTGTTCTGCTCGGCCATCTTCTGCTGCTGCATCGACTGCACCAGGTTGGCCGGTGGCTGGATGTCCTTGATCTCGATGCGGGTGACCTTCACGCCCCACGGATTGGTGGCGTGGTCCACCACGTTCAACAGCTTGGCATTGATGGTCTCGCGCTGGCTCAGCGATTCGTCCAGGTCCATCGAGCCGATCACGGTGCGGATATTGGTCTGCACCAGGGCGATCATCGCCACTTCCAGGTTGGCGACCTCATACGCGGCCTTGGCCGCGTCCAGCACCTGGAAGAACACCACGCCGTCCACGCGTACCACCGCGTTGTCCTTGGTGATCACGTCCTGGCTTGGCACGTCCAGGACCTGTTCCATCATGTTCACCTTGCGGCCCACCCCATAGACGATGGGGATGAGGAAGTGCAGGCCGGGGGTCATCGTGCTGGTGTACTTGCCGAAACGCTCCACCGTCCACTCATAACCCTGCGGCACCATCCGCACTGTCTTGAACAGGATGATGATCCCGGCCACCGCCACGACCAGAGCCAATACTGCTGCGCCACTCCCCATTACCCTCTCCCTGTGCCGAGTCTGTGTTTTCGAGTATAGGTCCGGCGCCGGGCTATAGACGCACCCGGCCGCGCAGGATGTCGACAAACATCACCCAGTCGCCGGCAAATGAATAGAAGGGATGACGGAAGGTCGCCGGGCGGTTTTTCTCGAAAAAGAAATGCCCAACCCAGGCAAAGCCGTAACCGCACAGCAACGCGACCAGCAGCCAGCCCCATTGGCCGCGCCAGATCGCTGCCAGCAGACAGGCGAGCACGCCCCAGCTGCCGATGAAGTGCAGGCGACGGCTGATGCGGTTGCTGTGTTCCTGCAGATAGAACGGATAGAACTGGCGGAAGCTGCTGAACTGCGACATGGCCTGCTCCAGGAACCGGAGCGGCCAGCATAGGACCTTCAGTTGCCGCGTGGCGCGAACATGATCACGGCCATGCCCATCAGGCAGAGCGCGCCGCCCAGCAGATCCCAGCGGGTCGGCTTGACCGAATCCACCAGCCATAGCCACAGCAACGCCACACAGACGTACACGCCGCCGTAAGCGGCGTAGACCCGCCCGCTCGCCGTCGGGTGCAGGGTCAGCAGCCAGGCAAACAGCGCCAGGCTGGCGGCTGCAGGCAGCAGCAACCAGGGGCTGCCCTGCTTGCGCAGCCACAGCCACGGCAGGTAGCAGCCGACGATCTCAGCCACGGCGGTAAGCAGGAACAGCGCAAAGGTCTTCATTCGACGCTGCTCTTTTCATCCTGCTTTACCGCCTGCCACAGCGCTTCCTGTTCGCTCAGGGACAGCTGCTGCATGCCACCGCGTGCCCGTGCGCGCTCCTCCATTGCACGGAAGCGCCGTTCGAACTTGAGGTTGGCCTGGCGCAATGCGCTACCCACATCGACCTTGGCATGGCGGGCCAGATTGGCGCAGACGAACAGGACGTCACCCAATTCTTCCTGCAGTTGCGCCGAGTTGTCCGCACCTGCGGCCGCCGCCTCGAACTCGGCCTGCACTTCGTCCACTTCCTCGCGCAACTTGTCCAGTACCGGTGCCGCGCTGGGCCAGTCAAACCCGGTACGGGCGGCGCGCGACTGCAGCTTGGTGGCGCGCTGCCATTCCGGCAGGCCACGTGCGATGCCGGCCAGTGCCGAGCTGTCCTGGTCGCCCTTGGCAGCGCGCTCGGCACGCTTGATGGCCTCCCAGTTGGCACTGACCTCACCGGCATCGGTGACCGCCGTATCGGCAAAAATATGCGGATGCCGACGCATCATCTTGCTGCTGATCGAGGCCACCACGTCGCCAAAATCGAAAGCGCCCTGCTCGCTGGCCATCTGCGCATGGAAGACCACCTGCAACAGCAGGTCGCCCAGCTCGTCCTTCAGTTCGCCCAGGTCATTGCGGTCGATCGCATCGGCCACTTCGTAGGCCTCTTCCACCGTGTACGGCGCGATGCTGGCGAAGTCCTGCTGCAGGTCCCAGGGGCAGCCTGACTGCGGGTCGCGCAGGCGCGCCATGATCTGCAGCAGGGACTGGATATCTTTCAGGTCGGACATGGTTGAGTGTTCCTTACGACAGCGCCGGCATGGGCCGGCGCGGGATTGATGCTGTGCACGTGCGGCAGGGGCTTACAGCCCCGCCACCCACGTCTGCCAGGGCAACGACGCGTCGCCCAAAGCCACGAAATCACCGTTGAGCAGGCGTGGCCGCTGGTTGTACTGGAAGGCCTCACCGGTATCGGCAGCCAACACCACGCCACCGGCAGCCTCAAGCACACACTGGCCGGCTGCGGTGTCCCATTCGCTGGTCGGGCCCAGGCGCGGATAAACATCCAGCGTGCCTTCGGCAATGCGGCAGAACTTCAATGAAGAACCCTGCGCAACGAGCTCGATCTCACCCATGCGCGCCAACAGTTCCTCGGTGCGCGGGCTGCGGTGCGAGCGGCTGGCCGCCACCCGCAACGGCAACGCCGGTGGCACCTGGGTGATGATGACGTCCTCGCTGCCCCCGTCACGCCGGTAGGCCTTGCCGCCGCGCTCGGCGTGCCAGACCACGCCGGTCACCGGCGCCTGCACAACACCAAATACGGACAGCCCGCCATCAATGAGGGCGATATTCACGCTGAACTCGCCATTGCGCTTGATGAACTCCCGCGTGCCATCCAGCGGGTCGACCAACCAGTAACGCTGCCACTGGCGGCGGGTTTCCCACGGTAGCTGCGCCGACTCTTCGGACAGCACCGGGATGTCCGGGGTCAACTCGCCCAGGCCCTGCACGATCAGCCGGTGCGCGGCCAGATCGGCGGTGGTGACCGGGCTGTCATCGGCCTTGCACTGGATATCGAAGCCGCTGGCATAGACCTGCATGATCGCCGCACCGGCACGATGGGCGATATCGATGACGGCTTCGCGCAGCGCGGAGTCGACCATCACGACTGCTGCCCCAGCCACTCGCGGGCAATGAACAGTGCCGCTAATGAACGGCCCTCGGAGAAATCTTCGCGCAACATCAGCTGGTCCAGTTCGGCAAGCTTCCAGGGCACCACTTCCAGCTCCTCTGGCTCGTCGCCGAGCAATCGTTCCGGGTAAAGATCACGCGCCAGCACCAACCAGGATTGGTGACTCATATAAGTAGGTGCCAGGGTCAGGGCACGCAGCGTATCGAGCTGCCGTGCACCGTAACCGGCCTCTTCCTTCAGCTCGCGGTCGGCGGCTTGCAACGGCGTCTCGCCCGCATCGATACGGCCCTTGACCAGGCCAAGCTCGTAACGGTGCAGCCCGGCGGCGTATTCACGCACCAGCAGCACGGTTTCGTCGTCGAGCATGGGCACCACCACGACCGCGCCATGACCGCGACTGACCAGACGCTGGAAATGACGGCGTTCGCCGTTGGAAAACTCAAGATCCAGATGTTCCTGGCGGAACGGACCGATGGCTTCCTCGGTGATGCCGTGGATCTGCGGGAGCCGGCGGCTCATGCGCAACGCCCGGCACGGCGCCAGTAGACCGATAGAATGTGCATTGGCAGATACGTTTCCATGAGCCTGAAATGCTAACAGACCCAGCCCTTGCCCCGTTGTCCACCCGTCATGGTGAAATGCGATGCGCCTGACCCGCTGTCCGATCGAGGCGTCCTTGGCCGTTGGCCAAACCCTGGCCCTGCCGGAAGACACCGCCAATCACCTGGTACGGGTAATGCGGCTGCGCGAGGGGGATGGCTGCGTGCTGTTCAACGGCGATGGCAACGATTACGCCGCCGTGCTGGTGGGCGTCGGCAAGCGCGAAGTCACGGTGCGGATCGATGCCGCGCAACCGCTGCACAACGAATCGCCGCTGACCATCACCTTGCTGCAGGGCATCGCCCGTGGCGAGAAAATGGACCTTATCCTGCAGAAGGCGACCGAACTGGGGGTCAGCGCAATCGTCCCGGTCAACGCCGAGCGCACCGAAGTGAAGCTTGACGCGGCGCGCGCGGAAAAGCGCATCGCGCACTGGCGTAGCGTCGTGGGCTCGGCCTGTGGCCAGTCGGGACGCGCTCGCATCCCGCATATCGGCGCACCGCAGGCGCTGGCCACGGCGGCGGCAGGCTTGCCCGAGCACACCCTGCGCCTGACCCTGGACCCGGAAGGCGAACACCGGCTAGCGGGGCTGCCCGCTGTGCCGGCCAATGGCGTGGTGATTGCGATTGGCCCGGAAGGCGGCTGGTCGCCCCGTGATCGCCAAGCGTTGGCCGAGGCCGGCTTTCAAGGGCTGCAGCTGGGTCCACGAATCCTGCGCACCGAGACCGCTGGACTGGCAGCGATCGCCGCTTTGCAGGCACAACTGGGCGATCTGTAAGCGCCCGGGTAGGCGCTCGGATCGGCGGAAACGCCCCTGCGTAGCCCGGGTAAGCGCAGCGCACCCGGGGTGTTGAGTTCGCGCGGCGGGTCAAACCATCGCGTTGGCGCTGGCAGATTGCCGGGAATGCCCCTGCCGAGCATGGCTCGG
>NZ_DAMBEF010000077.1:0-4141 GCF_032061965.1 Stenotrophomonas sp.
TCCCAGATCCGCAGCGATTTCCTTGAGTTCTTCAAGGGCAAGGGCCACACCATCGTGCCGTCAGCACCGCTGGTGCCGGGCAATGATCCGACCCTGTTGTTCACCAATTCCGGCATGGTCCAGTTCAAGGACGTGTTCCTGGGTGCGGAAAAGCGCAGCTACGTGCGCGCGGCCGACGTCCAGCGCTGCCTGCGTGCCGGCGGCAAGCACAACGACCTGGACTCGGTGGGCTATACCGCCCGTCACCACACCTTCTTCGAAATGCTGGGCAACTGGTCGTTCGGCGATTACTTCAAGAAGGACGCCATTGCGTGGGCCTGGGAGCTGCTGACCCAGGTGTGGAAGCTGCCGGCCGAGCGCCTGCTGGTCACTGTCTATCACACCGACGATGAGGCCTTCGCACTGTGGCGCGACATGGTCGGCATCCCGGAAGAGCGCATCGTGCGCATTGGCGACAACAAGGGTGCGCCTTACGCGTCGGACAATTTCTGGCAGATGGCTGACACCGGCCCCTGCGGTCCGTGCACGGAAATCTTCTTTGACCACGGCGACCATATCGCTGGCGGCCCCCCGGGCTCGCCAGATGAAGATGGCGACCGTTTCATCGAAATCTGGAACCTGGTGTTCATGCAGTTCGACCGCCAGCCTGACGGCTCGTTGCAGCCGCTGCCGGCGCCGTGCGTGGACACCGGCATGGGCCTGGAGCGCTTGGCGGCGATCCTGCAGCACGTGCACACCAACTACGAGATCGACCTGTTCCAGGCGCTGATCCGCAAGGCCAGCGAGCTGACTGGCATGGCCGACCTGGAGAACAAGTCGTTGCGTGTGATCGCCGATCACATCCGCGCCTGCTCGTTCCTGATCGTCGACGGCGTGCTGCCGTCCAACGAAGGTCGCGGCTACGTCCTGCGCCGCATCATCCGCCGCGCCCTGCGCCACGGTTGGATGCTGGGTGTTCGCCAGCCGTTCTTCAGCAAGCTGGTGCCGACCCTGATCGAGCAGATGGGCGCGGCTTACCCGGAGCTGCCGGCACAGGCCGATACGGTGGTTCGGGCATTGCTCGCCGAAGAAGAGCGTTTCGCCGAAACCCTCGACTCGGGCATGAAGATTTTCGACGACGTCGCGGCCAAGGTCAGCGATGGCGTCATTCCTGGCGTAGATGCTTTCCGCCTGTACGACACCTATGGCTTCCCGGTCGACTTGACCGCCGACATCGCCCGCGAGCGCGGCATGACGGTGGATATGGAAGGCTTCGAGGCCTCGATGGAGCACCAGCGCGAGACCGCGCGTGCCGCCGGCAAGTTCGGTGGCGGCGTGACCCTGCCCGCCGAGTTGGTGGCGACCCTGTCGCCGACGGTTTTCCTCGGCTATGACGCCTTGCAGGCCGAAGGCATGAAGGTCGTCGCGCTGATCAAGGAGGGTCGCCCGGTCGATGCCGTGCAGGCCGGTGACGAGGTCATCGTGTTCACCGAGCAGACCCCGTTCTATGCCGAGTCCGGTGGTCAGGTCGGTGATACCGGCGTGCTGTCGGCTTCCGGTGTGAAGCTCACTGTCAGCGACACGCAGAAGTTTGCAGGCCAGTTCCACGGTCATGTCGCCAAGCTGGAGCAGGGCGGCCTGAAGCTGGGTGATGTGCTGGCCGGCGCGGTGGATGCCTCCCGTCGTGGCGCCACCATCCTCAATCACTCCGCGACCCACCTGCTGCACGCCGCGCTGCGCGAGGTGCTGGGCACCCACGTGCAGCAGAAGGGCTCGCTGGTTGCGCCCGATCGCCTGCGCTTCGACTTCTCGCACTTCCAGCCGATCACCGCTGAAGAGCTGGCGGTCATCGAACGCAAGGTCAACGAGCAGGTGCGTGCCAACAACGCCGCCGAAGTGCACAACATGGGCATGCAGGAAGCGTTGGACTTCGGTGCCATGGCGCTGTTCGGCGAAAAGTACGGCGAGAACGTGCGCGTGCTGAAGATGGGTGAATACTCCACCGAGCTGTGCGGCGGTACCCACGTGTCGCGCACCGGTGATATCGGGTTGTTCAAGATCACCTCCGAAGGTGGTGTGTCCTCTGGTGTACGTCGCATCGAGGCGGTGACCGGGCAGGGCGCACTGGACTATGTGGACGCCGAGGAGGCTCGCCTGCATGAAGCGGCGCAGCTGCTGGGCGGCAGCGCAGGTGACGTGGTCGACAAGATCCGCCAGCTGGGTGAGCGGCAGAAGAAGCTGGAACGCGAGCTGGAAGCCCTGAAGGCCAAGGTGGCGTCTGGCGCCACGGCGGATCTGGGTGCGGCTGCTGTCGAAATCGGTGGTGTGAAGGTGCTTGCAGCGCGGCTGGAGGGCTTTGACGCCAAGGCATTGCGTGATGCGATGGATCGTCTGAAGCAGCAGCTGGTTGACGCGGTGATTCTGCTGGCGGGTACCCAGGACGGCAAGGCGGCCCTGGTTGCGGGTGTCAGCGGTTCGGCGCAGGGCAAGGTCAAGGCCGGCGAGCTGCTGTCGCACGTTGCCAGGCAGGTTGGCGGCAAGGGTGGCGGTCGTCCGGACATGGCCCAGGGCGGCGGAGATGATGGTCCGCAGCTTGTGGCCGCGCTGGAGGGCGTGGCCGACTGGGTCAAGCCACATCTGGCCTGAATGCATCAAGCCTAATACCTTGAAGCTGTTTACGCCCTGCCGTTACCATGGGGAGTCTTTCCCCTTTGTCGTGGGGCGCATAGCTCCAAGCGCGCCAATGCCGGTGGGAAATCCACCGGTTCCATGGAGATTTGCACAATGTTGATCCTGACTCGCCGTGTAGGCGAAACCTTGATGATCGGCGACTCGGTCAGCGTGACCGTGCTGGGTGTCAAGGGCAACCAGGTACGTATCGGTATCACCGCTCCGAAGGATGTGGCAGTGCATCGTGAGGAGATTTTCCAGCGTATCCAGCGTGGTGATGAGCCCGCTGCATCCGGAAGTGAAGAAACTTCCGAATAAGGGTTTACCTTTCACCTCGTTTAACGTTATTCTTCGCGCCCCGCTTCGGAATACACGCGGCGGGGCAAGAAAAACGGAGTGATGCCCGAGTGGCCGAAGGGGCTCCCCTGCTAAGGGAGTATAGGGTCAAAAGCTCTATCGAGGGTTCGAATCCCTCTCACTCCGCCAGTTTCAAAAAAGCCCCTTTCAAGGGGCTTTTTTGTGCCTGATGGTTTTGTCGCTGTGCCTGCTGTTGGTGAGTTTCTGTTTCGATGTGCTGGCGCGCCTGTCTGCGCCTTGTGGGAGGGGCGTGTTCGCGCGGGGCAGTGGCGATGTGTTGTGGCGTTGCCTGGAAAGTCTCTGTCGAGCATGGCGTGGGATTGCAGGGTTCGGGGCTGTACTGAGGTGGCAGCGTGCTTTTGTGGGAGCGGCACAAGCCGCGAACCTCGTAGGTACTCAGGCGGCGTGCGGGCGGCGCCAGTGCGGCCAGCTTCGCGGGATCGCGGTGCCTTTGGGTAGTGCTTGGAAGGCTCCTGCCGAGCATGGCTCGGCACTACAGGGCTGCGTGCTGCTTCTGTGGGAGCGGTGCAAGTCGCGAACCTCGCAGGTGCTCATGTGGCGTGCGGGCGGCGCCAGTGCGGCCAGCTTCGCGGATCGCCGTGCCTTTGGGCATTGCTTGGAAGGCTCCTGCCGAGCATGGCTCGGCACTACAGGGCTGCGTGCTGTACTGAGGTGTCTGCGTGCTGCTTCTGTGGGAGCGGGGCAAGCCGCGAACCTCGCAGGTGCTCATGTGTGGCGTGCGGGCGGCGCCAGTGCTGCCAGCTTCACGGGATCGCCGTGCCTTTGGGCATTGTCGGGAGGGTTTCTGCCGAGCGCGGCTCGGCACTACATTGGATGCGGGTTATTGCGGGGCTTTGGCGCTAGTGTCAGGCGTTGTTTTGTCCGACGTGATTATCCGTCCGCATAACGCGCATAAAAAAACAGCAGGCAATGCCTGCTGTTTTTGATATTGGTGCGCTCGGAGAGATTCGAACTCCCGACCACCTGGTTCGTAGCCAGGTACTCTATCCAACTGAGCTACGAGCGCTCAACATTGCTGTTGTAATTTGAAGCGGTGCAGATTGAATCTGCGTTCTGACATGGTGCGCTCGGAGAGATTCGAACTCCCGACCACCTGGTTCGTAGCCAGGTACTC
>NZ_DAMBEF010000077.1:4241-7812 GCF_032061965.1 Stenotrophomonas sp.
TATCCAACTGAGCTACGAGCGCGTCGTTGCCAGGAGCGAGATTATGCGGATTTGCCTGGTTTGCGTCAACGGTTTTGTGAAAAATTCTTAATCATTGTGATGAATCAACGCGCTGACCACGGATCGCGGTGATTTCATCCAATGGAAGTGATCGGCACGCACGCCCAGCTGACGTGCCGACAGCAGCTGCAGGCTGTGATTGGATGTGGGGAGTTTCTCCAGCAGGGCGCGCATCGAGCTGATCGGCGCCAGCCAGTCATTGTCGAACACAACCGCGCTGGCAGGTGCGGTGACGGTGCGCATCCCGGCCTCCAGGTCGACATCGAGCCCCGCGGCGGCGTAGTGATTGCTGAGGCCAACCGCGGCCCAGTCGCGGATAAGGCCGCGTGCTTCGGTACCGCCAAAGCCGACCCGGCGCCCGGGCAGGGTGCCGTTGCGTTGTGCCAGCCACGGCAGGAACCGGTATGCCAGTGGCAGCAGCCAACCGCGCGGTGGCGGGAAGCTTCGCCACCATGGGCTGCCGCTGGCGACCAGCCAAATGGCATCCAGTGCGCCGTTGCGCATGCCGGCATGGCAGCAAGCGAGCTGGCCGCCGAGGCTGTGGCCGCCCAGGCGAAACGGGGTGCTTGGCAAGGTGGCGTGCACGACGGCTTCGGCTGCGGGCAGGTCGTGAAGCAGCAGCGCCCGGTAGCCCCAGTCATGGGCCATGTCCGGCCGCAGGCTGCTGCTGCCATTGCCGCGCCATTCGTGCAGGAACACGGCAATACCTTCGGCGGCCAGCGCTTGCGCGAAAGGCAGGTAATGCCGCGCGGCGACGCCCAGCGCCGGTAGCCACAGCAGGCTTGCCAGCGGTTGCGCGGGTAGGCATGCCAGCAACTCGAAGTGGTGACCGTCTGCGCAATCCACGCGCAGTCGTACAGGTTCCATCGGCCCGGCAGTATTGCTCATGCGGCCGGCGCCGCGCCGAAGTGATCAAGCACCAATACGTCGCTGCGGCCGGGGGCGAAACCGCCGGCAAGACCGCGCGCGACATAATCGATGGCGGCTTCGCAGGCATTGGCCATCGACAGGCCGCGACAGAGTTGGGCGGTGATCGCCGAGGCCAGGGTGCAGCCGGTGCCGTGCGCGTCGACGGGCAACCTTGCGTGGCTGAACTCCTCGTTGCTGACGCCGTCGAAATAGCGGTCGATGACCCGGTTGCCTTCCTGCAGGTGGCCGCCCTTGAGCAGTACTGCGCCGGTGCCCATGGCGAGCAGTGCGGCGGCGGCATCTTCGGCGTCATTCGCGCTCTTGATCCGCCGTCCAAGCAGCAGTTCGGCTTCCGGTGTGTTGGGGGTCAGCAGGGTTGCCAGTGGCAGCAGGCGCTCACGCAGCGCACGCAAGGCGCTGTCTTCGAGCAACTTCGCGCCGCTGGTGGCAACCATCACCGGGTCCAGCACGACGTGCTGCGGGCGGTGTCGCTCCAGCGCATCGGCCACCAGGTTGATCACCTCGGCATTGGCCAGCATGCCCAGCTTCACCGCGTGGATATCGAAGTCATCGAAGCATGCGTCGATCTGCGCCTGCAAAAAATCCAATGGCGGCACATGCACGGCAATGACGCCGCGGGTGTGCTGGGCAGTGAGCGCGGCGATCGCGGACAGGCCGTGCACCTGGTGTGCGGCGAAGGTCTTCAGGTCGGCCTGGATGCCGGCGCCGCCGCCGGAGTCGGAGCCGGCAATGGTGAGTGCGGAAACGGGAGTGGAAGGGCTCATGCAGCGATTGTGCAGTGTTTGCCCGGGCGTTGCTTCAGCGGTGCCGCAGCAGTACCCATTGCCGGTACAGCACGTAGCCCAACCCGCTTATGCCGGTGAGCAATGCCGGGGCAAGCAGGGCGTCGTATTGCCAGCGGACGAACAACCACGCGCCGAGGATGCCACCGGCCAGAAAGCCACTGATGATCAGACCGCTCAGCGTCAGTCGGCGCAGTTGCAGGGGCAGCCCGCGCAGCAAATGGCCCAGGCCTATGCCCAGGTCGGTGAACATGCCGCTGAGGTGGGTGGTGCGCACGACAGCGCCGCTGAAGGTGGTGGCCAGCGCGTTCTGCAGGCCGCAGGCCATCGCCGCGGCCAGCGCGCCCCAGACCTGTTGTTGCTTGAACAAGGGAATGGCAGCCAGCAGCAGCGCTGACTCCAGTGCCAGCGCAAGGCCATAACGGCGGCCCAGTTGCAGGCTTTCACCCTGGATGATCAAGCCGCTGAGCATTGCCCCAAGGGAAAAGGCGATCAGCAGTCCCCACAGGTGGCCGACCGAGCGCCAGTCACCCTGCGCGAGCGCGATGCCAAGCTGGCTGGTGCTGCCGGTCAGGTGGCTGACTGCCTGGTGCTCGAAGCCCAGGAAGCCAACCACGTTGACCATGCCGGCCACGCAGGAAAGCGCGACCGCACCGACCCACACCCAGGTTGGCAGGCGGATACCCATGAAAGCGCGCCAGTACTACAGCGCGCCGTTGCGTTGGATGCTGGAGAAGGTGCCTGCCTGCGGGTCGTACACTGCCCCCCAGAACTGCGCGCCGCCATCGCAGACCCGGATTGCTTCGCGCGCCGGGTCGATTTTGCTGTGGTCGGGCAGGGCGAAGCCGTTGATGTAGATCAAGCGCTTGCCACTGCTTTCGAAGCCGACATACTGCCGCCCGGATTGGCCGGGCTCGGCGATCTGCGGCTGCAACTGCGCCAGCCGGCCTTCCAGTGCGTCGATATCGGCGCGGCTGGGCGCCCAATAGCCGGTGACCTCACCGGCATGCCTGGCGGGGCTGTCGCGCGAGCAGGTGTCCAGCACCTGCGCGGCGACCACGGGGCGAGTGACCACCCAGGATTGTCCTGCCTTGACTGCCGTCGGCACGCTGCCGGGGCGCGTGTTCGACGGCGTGCAGGCGGCCACGGCGAGGGTCGCCGTGGCCAGCAGGGACAAGGTGCGCAACTGTTTCACAAAACCTCCGAAGCGTAATCGGCCAGGCGCGAACGTTCGCCCCGACGCAGTGTGATGTGCGCACTGTGCGGCCAATTCTTGAATCGGTCCACCGCATAGGTGAGGCCGGACGTGGTTTCGGTGAGGTAGGGCGTGTCGATCTGCTCGACGTTGCCCAGGCAGACGATCTTGGTGCCGGGGCCGGCGCGGGTGATCAGGGTCTTCATCTGCTTCGGGGTGAGGTTCTGGGCCTCGTCCAGGATCAGGTAGCGCGACAGGAAGGTGCGCCCGCGCATGAAGTTCAACGAGCGGATCTTGATGCGGCTGGCCAACAGGTCATTGGTAGCCGCGCGGCCCCATGCGCCACCGTCCTGGTTGTGGGTCAGAACTTCCAGGTTGTCGGTGAGCGCGCCCATCCACGGCGTCATCTTTTCTTCCTCGGTGCCAGGCAGGAAGCCGATGTCCTCGCCCACGCTGACGGTGGCGCGGGTCATGATGATCTCGCGGTAGCGCTGTGTGTCCATGGTCTGCGCCAGGCCGGCGGCCAAGGCCAGCAGGGTCTTGCCGGTGCCGGCGGTGCCGAGCAGGGTGACGAAGTCGATCTCCGGATCCATCAGTGCGTTGA
>NZ_DAMBEF010000078.1:0-6922 GCF_032061965.1 Stenotrophomonas sp.
CGCGACCTCCGGCGTGACAGGCCAGCATTCTAACCAGCTGAACTACCGCTCCACACTTTCAAATCTGTACTGCTTTGGCGCTTAACCTGGTGGGTGCTGAGGGTTTCGAACCCCCGACCCTCTCCGTGTAAGGGAGACGCTCTACCGCTGAGCTAAGCACCCTAGCTGAGCCGCTTAGTTTACAGCGTCCTTCAGGGCTTTACCAGCCTTGAATGCAGGATTTTTTGCAGCAGCGATCTTGATCTCTTCGCCGGTCTTCGGATTGCGGCCGGTGCGCTCAGCGCGTGCACGAACCTGGAACGTACCGAAGCCCACCAGAGTCACGGCATCACCCTTCTTCAGGGCCTTGGTGATCTCGGCGATGACAGCGTCAACTGCACGGCCAGCTTCGGCCTTGGACAGGTCAGCAGCAGCGGCAACGCCATCAATCAATTCGGTCTTGTTCATTCTGTAAAACTCCCTTTGCGGCAAATCCGCGGAATTATTTGGGTGGCAACCGTACGCCCCAAGACGCCAGCTGCCGGAAGATCCTGCAAACACGCCATCAACAAACAAGCTGATGCGTGAGTCGCACTTTTATACCAGTGCCCCCCTACCCGCGCAAGCTGAAAAGCCAGTAATGACGCGGGTTTCGAGGGGTTTGGCGTTCACATTTCAGTGCTTGACGCGCGCAGTCGGAGCTGCCTTCGACTTGCCACGAACTGCGACGCGCTGCGCACTCTTACGCGCTTTCTTCGGCGCCAGCGGTGTGGCCAGTGCGATATCGAGCACTTCATCGATCCACTTCACCGGCACGATCTGCAGATCTCGCGTCACATTGGCCGGGATATCCGCAAGATCCTTGCGGTTTTCCTCGGGGATGATCACCGTGCGCACGCCGCCACGCAGTGCGGCCAGCAGCTTTTCCTTCAGGCCGCCGATCGCGGTGACGCGACCACGCAGGGTGATCTCACCGGTCATCGCCACCTCGGCCTTGACCGGCACCTTGGTCAGCGTCGACACCAGCGAGGTCACCATCGCGATACCGGCGCTGGGGCCATCCTTCGGGGTTGCACCGTCAGGCACGTGCAGGTGGACGTCGTGCTTCTGCAGGAAATCGACGTCGATGCCCAGCGATTCGGCACGGGCGCGTACCACCGACAACGCAGCCGTCGCAGATTCCTTCATGACGTTGCCGAGCTGGCCGGTCAGGGTAACCGCGCCCTTGCCCGGGATCAGGGTCGACTCGATCTGCAGCAGGTCGCCGCCAACTTCGGTCCAGGCCAAGCCGGTGACCAGGCCGATCTCGTTTTCTTCCTCGGCACGGCCGAAGTCGAAACGCTGCACACCCAGGTATTTGTCCAGGTTCTTGGCATCGACCACCACCAGTGCCTTCGGCTTTTTGGCCGACTTCTTGGCAGCCGCCTTCTTCACCGGCTGCGGGCCGGCCAGGGCGATTTCCTTGACCACCTTGCGGCAGATCTTGGCGATCTCGCGCTCGAGGTTACGCACGCCCGATTCGCGCGTGTAATAACGCACGATGCCGCGAATGGCATCCTCCTCGATGGCCAGTTCCTCAACCTTCAGACCATTGGCCTTGAGCTGCTTGGGCACCAGGTAACGGGTGGCAATGTTGAGCTTCTCGTCCTCGGTGTAACCCGGGATGCGGATCACTTCCATGCGGTCCAGCAACGGGCCCGGGATGTTCAGCGAATTGGAGGTGGCCACGAACATCACTTCGCTCAGGTCCAGGTCGACCTCGAGGTAGTGATCGTTGAAGGCGTTGTTCTGCTCCGGGTCCAGTACTTCGAGCAGCGCCGAGGACGGGTCGCCACGGAAATCCATCGACATCTTGTCGATCTCATCCAGCACGAACAGCGGGTTCTTGCTGCCGACCTTGTTGAGGTTCTGCACGATACGGCCCGGCATCGAACCGACATAGGTACGACGATGGCCACGGATCTCGGCCTCGTCACGCACGCCGCCCAGCGACATGCGCACGAACTTGCGGTTGGTGGCCTTGGCGATGGACTGACCCAGCGAGGTCTTGCCCACGCCCGGCGGACCGACCAGGCACAGGATCGGGCCCTTCATCTGCTTCACCCGCGACTGCACGGCAAGGTATTCAAGGATGCGGTCCTTGACCTTGTCCAGGCCGTAATGGTCAGCGTCCAAGGTGTCCTGGGCGACCTTCAGGTCCTTGCGGACCTTGGTGCGCTTCTTCCACGGCACGCCCAGCAGCCATTCCAGATAGTTGCGCACGACCGCGGCTTCGGCCGACATCGGCGACATCTGCTTGAGCTTGTTGAGTTCGTTCTTGGCCTTTACCTCGACCGGCTTGGGCATGCCGGCTTCGGCGATCTTGCGGGCCAGCTCGTCCAGCTCACCCGGCGCGTCATCCAGGTCACCCAGTTCTTTCTGGATGGCCTTCATCTGCTCGTTGAGGTAGTACTCGCGCTGGCTCTTTTCCATCTGCGACTTGACGCGGCCGCGGATGCGCTTTTCCAGCTGCTGCACGTCGATCTCGCCATCGACCAGGCCGACCAGCATTTCCAGGCGATCGCCGATCTGCAGGGTCTCCAGCAGTTTCTGCTTGTCCGCAAGGCGCACGCCGATATGCGCGGCAATGGTGTCCGCCAAGCGCGCCGGCTCTTCGATGCCGGCCAAGGTCTGCAGCAGTTCCGGCGGCAGCTTGCGGTTGGTCTTGACGTACTGCTCGAACAGCGACATCAGCGAACGGGCGATCGCCTCGATCTCGCGCGGTTCGCGCGATTCGTCCGATTCAATCTCGGTGCCGTGGCCCTGCAGCGCGCCGTCCTGCTCGTAGACCTTGTCCACGGCCACGCGCGACAAGCCCTCCACCAGCACCTTGATCGTGCCATCGGGCAGCTTCAGCAGTTGCAGCACCTGCGCCAGGGTACCGACCGTATACAGGTCGGCGGCGGCCGGATCGTCGGTTTCGGCCGACTTCTGCGCCAGCAGCAGGATGCGTTTGTCCGCTTCCATCGCGCGCTCCAGCGCCTGCATGGACTTGTCGCGGCCCACGAACAGCGGGATGACCATGTGCGGGAACACCACCACGTCACGCAGTGGCAGGACCGGCAGGTCGAGAACTTCGAGTTTGGACTGGGCCATGGGGGGCTCCGGAGGATTCGGTGGAGGCTGAATAAAAAAGCCGATGGCCCCGTTATGGGGCCATCGGCGGAGTGTTGCAAGAGCCTGCCTGGGTCGACTGATGAATGGGCATAGCCCCGTTCACCTGCCCTGCCCCCGGTTCAGTCGCCGGAGGCGGCCTTCGCCGGTTCAGGTGGCGTCTGGTAGACGATGTACGGCTCGGATTTGTTCTCGATCACCGACTCGTCCACGACCACCTTGCTGACATTTTCCTGCGACGGCAGGTCGTACATCGTGTCCAGCAGCACCGATTCGACGATGGTGCGCAGGCCACGGGCGCCGGTCTTGCGCTTGAGCGCCTTCTTGGCAATGGCCGAGAGGGCGTCCGGGCGGAACTCCAGCTCCACGTTCTCCATCTCGAACAGCTTCTTGAACTGCTTGGTGATGGCGTTCTTGGGCTCGGTCAGGATCTTGATCAGGGCCGGCTCGTCCAGCTCTTCCAGGGTCGCCACGACCGGCAGGCGGCCTACGAACTCGGGGATCAGGCCGAACTTGATCAGGTCTTCCGGCTCGACTTCGGCCAGCACCTTGCCCACTTCCTGCTTGCGCTCGGCGCTCTTCACCTTGGCACCAAAGCCAATGCTGCTGCTGTCCGAGGAGCGCGCCTGGATCACCTTGTCCAGCCCGGCGAACGCACCGCCGCAGATGAACAGGATGTTCTTGGTGTCGACCTGCAGGAATTCCTGCTGCGGATGCTTGCGCCCGCCCTGCGGCGGAACGCTGGCAACCGTGCCTTCGATCAACTTCAGCAGTGCCTGCTGCACGCCTTCGCCGGACACGTCGCGGGTAATCGACGGGTTCTCGCTCTTGCGCGAGATCTTGTCGATCTCATCGATGTAGACGATGCCCTGCTGTGCCTTCTCGACGTCGTAGTCGCACTTCTGCAGCAGCTTCTGGATGATGTTTTCCACATCCTCACCCACGTAACCGGCTTCGGTCAGCGTGGTTGCATCGGCCATGGTGAACGGCACGTTGAGCAGGCGTGCCAGCGTTTCGGCCAGCAGCGTCTTGCCCGAACCGGTCGGGCCGACCAGCAGGATGTTGGACTTGGACAGCTCGACGTCGTCGCTCTTCTGACGGCTCTCGATACGCTTGTAGTGGTTGTACACCGCCACCGCCAGCGTGCGCTTGGCGCGGTTCTGGCCAATCACGTACTGGTCGAGCACCTCGAGGATCTCACGCGGCTTGGGCAGCGAACTGCGCGCCGACTGTGCCTTTTCCTCAAGTTCCTCGCGGATGATGTCGTTGCACAGCTCCACGCATTCATCACAGATGAACACGCTCGGGCCCGCGATCAGCTTACGAACTTCGTGCTGACTCTTGCCGCAGAACGAGCAGTACAGAATCTTGCCGCTGCTGTCCCCGGAACGACCTTGCCGGTCTTCGCTCATGCTTCGATTACCCAGTTGCTTCCCCCTCTGAACAGGGGGTTCAAATTTGAGAATAGCACAGGGCCGGATGGACGCCAGTCCAGTTCCGACCCTGCAAAAAACGCCGCGTTTTCGGCTGTTTGTACCGTCAGGCCGGCTGGATCGACTCGTCCGGACGACGCTCCAGCACCTGATCCACCAGGCCATAGGCCATGGCATCCGCCGCGCTCTTGAAGTTGTCGCGTTCGGTATCGCGCGCGATGGTCTCCAGCGACTGGCCGGTGTGCTTGGCCAGCACCTCGTTCAGGCGCGAACGCAGGGTCAGGATTTCACGTGCGTGAATATCAATGTCCGTGGCCTGGCCCTGGAAGCCGCCCAGCGGCTGATGGATCATCACGCGCGAGTTCGGCAGCGCATAGCGCTTACCGGCAGCGCCGGAGGCCAGCAACAGGGCACCCATCGACGCAGCCTGGCCAACGCAGATGGTGCTCACGTCCGGCTTGATGTACTGCATGGTGTCGTAGATCGCCATGCCAGCGGTCACCACGCCACCCGGCGAGTTGATGTAGATGCTGATGTCCTTTTCCGGATTGTCCGCTTCCAGGAACAGCAGCTGCGCCACCACCAGGTTCGCCATGTGGTCGTCGATCGGACCCACCAGGAAAATCAGGCGCTCCTTGAGCAGGCGCGAATAGATGTCGTAGGCGCGCTCGCCGCGGCTGGTCTGTTCGACCACCATCGGAACCATGTTCAATGCTTTGGCTCGGTTGTCCATTTCGTGAGGCACCTGTCTTGGGAGTGGACTCCCCGCGCCGGAGCGCGGGGATCAAACGCCACCAGCTTACTGGCGGATGGCTTCCTGGAACGTCAATGCCTGCTCGGTGTGCTGGGCACGCTCGGCGATCCAGTCGATCACCTGCTCTTCCATCACGCGGTTCTGCAGGCCCGACATAAGCTGGGGATCATTGCGGTACATCTCAATGACCTGTTCCGGCTCTTCGTAGGTGGAAGCGATCAGGCGCATGGTTTCGTTCAGGCGCTTCGGGTCCAGGCGCAGCTCGTTCTTGCGAGCCACTTCGCCGACCAGCAGGCCGACCAGCACGCGCTTGGAAGCGGCGTCCTTGAAGCCTTCATGGGCGTTGGCCGGGATTTCGCCCGGGTTGCCGCCCTGGCGGCGGATGGCGTCAACCTGCTGGGCCAGCATCGAGCGGGCTTCACCCTCGACCAGACGCGGCGGCAGCTCGACCGAGGAGTAGGCAGCGATCAGCTGCTCGCCCACTTCGCGGCGCAGGCGGTTCATCAGCGCACCCTTGAGCTCGCGCTCCAGGTTGGAACGGATGTCGGCGCGGAACTGCTCCACGTCGCCGTTCTTCACGCCGAAGCTCTTGATGAAGGCAGCGTCGACGGCCGGCACTTCCTGCTCGGACACTTCGGTGGCCTTGACCGTGACCTGCACGGTCTTGCCCGCCAGCGCCGGCACGCGCCAGTCAGCCGGGAACTCGACGTCCAGGGTCTTTTCTTCGCCCTTGGCCAGGCCGATCAGGCCCTTTTCGATCTGGTCGAACATCATGCCCTGGCCGATCACGATGGTGCCCTTCTCGACACCTTCGGCCGGCAGACGCTCATCACCGGCCTGCGACCAGGTTTCCAGGCCGACCAGGTCGCCTTCCTGGGCGCCGCGTGCAACCGGCTTCCAGGTGCGGCGCTGGGCCTGCAGGTTCTGGATCATCTGGTCGATGTCGGCGTCGCTGATTTCAGCGGTGTGGCGCACGACAGTCAGCTTGGTCACGTCGACGTCGCCGAAATCCGGGATCAGCTCGACGGTGGCGACGAAATCGAATTCGCCCTCACCGGCCTTGTCGATGCGCGGGTTGCCGGCGATGCGCAGCTCGTGCTCGCGCAGCGCGGCGTCGAAGGTCTCGCGCAACAGGCCGTCCATCGCCTCGGCGCGCACCTGCGGCCCGAAACGCTGTTCGATCACCTTGGTCGGCACCTTGCCCTGGCGGAAACCCTTGATGCGCGCGGTGCGCGCGATTTCGCCCAGGCGACCATTGATATGGGTCTGCAGACGGTCGGCCGGCAGCGAGAAGCTCAGGCGGCGTTCCAGGTTGCCGGTGGATTCGATCGAAGCTTGCATGTTGACTCCTGCCACCGGTGGCGATGGCCCCCGGCACGATGTGGTGGTTGAAACAACTTAGACGCGGATTTCCGCCGCAGCCCTCTAGTTTGGCCGATAACGGCTGTCGCCGCCAGCAGTAGCCGGCCATTCAGGACAGTAAGGGGGTGGCCCGGGCGGGCAGGACAGACCGGATGCTGGTGCGAAAGGGGGGACTCGAACCCCCACGCCTTGCGGCACTGGAACCTAAATCCAGGGCGTCTACCAATTCCGCCACTTTCGC
>NZ_DAMBEF010000079.1:0-6868 GCF_032061965.1 Stenotrophomonas sp.
GCGGTCTGCTGGTACATCGGGTGGATCAGGTCCAGCATCTTGATGATGCCGTACGGGCGCAGGTCGAAGTGGGCACGGATCAGCTTTTCGATCTGTGCGTCCGGAATCTTGCCGGTGCCGAAGGTGGTGACCGAGATCGAGGTCGGCTCGGCCACGCCGATGGCGTAGGAAACCTGCACTTCGCACTTGTCGGCCAGGCCAGCAGCGACGACGTTCTTGGCGACGTAACGGGCAGCGTAAGCAGCCGAACGGTCAACCTTGGACGGGTCCTTGCCGGAGAACGCGCCACCACCGTGACGGGCCATGCCGCCGTAGGTGTCGACGATGATCTTGCGACCGGTCAGGCCGCAATCGCCCACCGGGCCGCCGATCACGAAGATACCGGTCGGGTTGATGTGCACCTTGTTCTTCGGCAGCTTGTCCAGCCATGCCTTCGGCAGGACCGGCTTGAGGATGTGCTCGCGCACGGCCTCGATCAGGTCCTTCTGCTTCACGCCCGGGTCGTGCTGGGTCGACAGCACCACGGCGTCCAGACCTTCGATCTTGCCGTCCTGGCCGTAACGCAGGGTCACCTGGCTCTTGGCGTCCGGGCGCAGCCACGGCAGCGGCGAATTCTTCTTCTTGCGGACCTTGGCCTGCTGCTCGACCAGACGGTGCGAGTAGTAGATCGGCGCCGGCATGTATTCCGGGGCTTCATTGCAGGCATAGCCGAACATCAGGCCCTGGTCACCAGCGCCTTGCTCTTCCGGCTTCTTGGCCTTTTTGTTGGTGCCGTCAACACCGGCAGCGATATCCGGCGACTGCTTGCCCAGCATGTTGATGATGGCGCAGGTGTGGCCGTCGAAGCCGACGTTGGAGTTGTCGTAGCCGATTTCGTTGATGACGTTGCGGGTCAGTTCTTCGATATCGACCCACGCCGAGGTGGTCACTTCACCGGCGACAATTGCCGCACCGGTCTTGACCAGGGTTTCGCAGGCCACGCGGGCGCGCTTGTCCTGGGTCAGGATCGCGTCCAGCACCGCATCGGAGATCTGGTCGGCAATCTTGTCCGGATGGCCTTCGGAGACCGATTCGGAGGTGAACAGGTAGCTGGACATCGGGCTATATATCCCTTGATTCGGATGGAAAGATGGGCGCGAATGATACACGGTCGGCCCCTTGACGGAATAGTGCAGGTGCAGTTGTTTCCATCCGGTTAAGGCGGGGTCACCAAATTGCCGCAAATCCGCAACCGGGCTGCCTTGTCGCGGGCGCAGGCTGCCGGCCAATGGGCCGACAGGGAGACTTTGCCATGCAACGGATCGAGCATCGCCTGCAACAGCGCTATCCCGATTGGTTCCACGGTCCGCGCGGGCATCTGGCCCGGCCGTTGTTGCGCACAGTGGGGCGCTGGTCACGTTTTGAGCAGATGGATGCCTTCCTGCAGCGCAGTGCCGGGCTGCGAGGCTTCGCCTTTGTTGGCGCCGCGCTGGGCTTCCTGGATGCCGCCTACGCGGTGGAACCGGCGGCGCTGGCCCGTATCCCGGCAACAGGCCGGCTGCTGATCGTTGCCAACCATCCTTCCGGCGCACTGGATGCGCTGGCGCTGCTGGACGCGGTGGGCAAGGTACGCAGCGACGTGCGGATCATTGCCAATGACATGCTGTTGGAGCTGGAACCCCTGCGCGAGCTGTTGCTGCCGGTGCGCATCCTCGGTGGCCGTGCCCAGCGCGCCAGCCTGCAGGCAGTGGAACAGGCGCTGCAGGCCGAGCAGTGTGTGATCGTGTTCCCGGCCGGGGAGGTCTCGCGGCTGTCATTGCAGGGCATCCGCGATGGCCGCTGGAACCGCGGTTTCGTCAGGTTTGCGCGGGCTTGCCAGACGCCGGTGTTGCCGGTGCGGGTACAGGCGCGCAACTCGGCGCTGTTCTACGGCGCCTCGGCGGTGTTCAAACCGGCCGGGACCGCCCTGCTGGCAAGGGAGATGTTCGCCCGCCGCAAGCGGCCATTGCGCCTGCAGGTGGGTCAGTTGATGCAGTTGGGCGACGATCAGGCGCCCGCGCAGCAACTGCAGGCCGTACGTGACGCGCTGTATGCGCTGGGCAAGGCACAGCGCGCTGCCGAGCAGGGCGAGACGGTGCCGGAGCCCTTGGCTGAAGCGGTTGCCGCCGCGCAGGTCGCCGCCGCCATCGAGACCGCCGACCTGCTGGGCTGCACCGGCGATGGCAAGCAGATCCGCCTTGCCCGCTGTGCCGCCGGTTCGCCCTTGCTGCTGGAGCTTGGCCGGCTGCGTGAACTGACCTTTCGCGCGGTGGGCGAGGGTACCGGCCGCAGCCGTGACCTGGATGACTTTGATCCGCACTACCAGCACATCGTGGTCTGGGATGCTCCGGCACAGCGCATTGCCGGCGCGTACCGGGTCATGCGCGGTGCGCCTGCGCTGGCCCGTCACGGCTTGCAGGGCCTGTACACGGCAGGCCTGTTCCGATACTCGGACGATGCCATCCCGCGCATCGCCGAAGGCCTGGAGCTTGGTCGCAGCTTCGTGGTGCCCGATTACTGGGGCAGCCGTAGCCTGGACTATCTGTGGCAGGGTATCGGCGCCTATCTGGCGACCCAGCCAGGTATCCGCTACCTGTTTGGTGCGGTGTCGATCAGCGCTGCACTACCGCGCGATGCGCGCGAGCAGTTGGTGGCCTACTACCAGCAGTACTACGGCGCCGGTCGTACGCTTGCCGAGTCAAACCGCCCGTTCCAGTACTTTGCCGCGCCGCCGAGTTTCGGCCAGTTGGATGCACAGGCTGCGTTTGATGTGCTCAAGGCCAACCTGGCGTCCCTGGGGGCCAACGTCCCCACCTTGTACCGGCAATACACGGACTTGTGCGAGCCCGGCGGCGCCCGCTTCCTCGCCTTCGGGGTGGACCCGGACTTCAGCGATTCAATCGACGGTCTGATCGAAGTCGACCTGCAGGCAATCCGCCCGCACAAGCGAAAGCGCTATCTGCGCGATGCCGGGGCAATGGCATGAACGCGGTGCCGGTATTGCCGCCGTATCGGCGCGCGGTGTTCATTTCCGATACGCATCTGGGCGCCCGCCATTGCCATGCGGCCGAGTTGGCGAAATTCCTGGCCGGGCTGCGCTGTGCTCGCCTGTACCTGGTGGGGGATATCGTTGATCTGTGGTGGTTGGCGCATAAACGTGCCAGTTGGCAGCACGCGCATAACGAGGTGATCGAAGCGCTGCATGCCTTGCGCCGCGCCGGCACCGAGATCATCTACATCCCCGGCAACCACGATGCGCCGTTGCGGCGGACATGCGGGTTGATGCTGCCGGCCATGCAGGTGCGCCGGCGCGCCATCCACACGACTGCCGACGGCCGGCGTCTGCTGGTGGTGCATGGGGATTACGACGGCATCACCCACTACGGCGGCCTGCAGGAACGCTTTGGCGACTGGCTGTACTACCGCATCCTTACCGGCAATCGCCTGCTCAATGCGGCGCGGCGTCGCCTCGGCATGCGTTACTGGTCGCTGTCGGAGTTCCTCAAGCGACAGAGCGGTGCGGCCGAGCGCTATATCGAGCGCTTCGTGCAGGCGGGGTTGGATGATGTGCGCAGGCGTGGGCTGGACGGCATTGTCTGTGGGCATATCCATCGGGCCGCGCTGGTCGAGCGCGACGGCCTGGTTTATGCCAACGATGGCGACTGGGTCGAAAGCCTGACCGCACTGGCCGAAGACCCGGACGGCAGCCTGCGGCTACTGGATCATTCCGGTCGCAGCCTGGCGTGCCTGCCGGGCGCGGTGCTTAGCCAAGGCCAGCCCCAGGCGGCCTGAGCCGACAGCCCGCGCTGCTGCTTGCTAGCATCGGCGCATGGATTCCCTCAGCCAGATCGTTCTGGGCGGTGCGATCGCCGCCGCCATCACCCCCGCCGCGCATCGCCGCGCTGCCTTGCTGGCCGGCGCGGCCTTGGCCACGCTGCCAGACCTGGACGGGCTGCTGATCATGGCCTTCACCGACAATCCGGTGAGCCTGATGACGGTGCACCGCAGCTTCAGCCATTCGCTGTTCGTGCTGCCGTTGCTGGGCACGCTGATCTGGTGGCTGTATCGACGCTTTGGCCATGGTCGGGTGGCGCAGGCACCGGTGCGCTGGTGGTGGGCCATCGTGCTGGCGCTGGTCACCCATCCGCTGCTGGATGCCTTCACCGTCTACGGCACACAACTGTGGTGGCCACTGACGCCCCCGCCGACCATGTGGTCCAGCGTCTTCATCATCGACCCGCTGTATACGGTGTGGCTGCTGATTGCCTGCGGTATTGCCTGGTTTGCGCGGGCACGGCCGCTGGCGCAACGCGCGCTGGTGGCGGGATTGGTGTTGAGCACCGGTTATCTGGGGTGGTCATTGATTGCCAAGGCGCAGGTTGACCGCGTTGCCGCGCAGTCGTTGGCACATATGGGGCTAGCCGACGCGCCGCGCTTCTCGGTACCGATGCCGTTCAATACCTTGCTGTGGCGGGTGGTGGCGATGACCCCGCAGGGCTATGTGGTCGGTGATCGTTCGCTATGGGCCGATCACGGGCCGATGCAGTTTGAAGGCTATCCATCGAACGTGCAGGCGCTGCGGCAAGCCGCCGTTGTTCCAGCCGTGCAACGGCTGGAGTGGTTCAACCACGGCTTCATGCGCGCACAGGTAGTGGATGGTGAGCTGGTGCTGAGCGACCTGCGCATGGGCCTGGAGCCGGACTACAACTTCAACTTCGCCGTTGCCAGCGAACGCGATGGCCAGTGGCAGGCGATGCCGCCACGGCAAGTGCAGCCTGCGTATCGGCAGGCCGGCAACCGCGATGTGCTCAAGCAACGTTTGGCGCAGATGTGGCAGCGTATCTGGCAGGCGCCGGTGGCAACCGGCGCTGCCACCACTCAGTAGACCGTGGCACGGGCCTGCACGAAGGAATAGAAGAACACCGCGTTGGGGTCGTTCTGCACCTGGGTGAACTCGGCACGCATGCCATCCACGGTGGCCTGGTCGACCTTGCCCGCCTCCAGCAACTGTTCAGCGGCTGACAGCAGCAGCTCTTCCCACAGCGCGAACATCACCTTGCGCCGCGCCGGCTCGCGGTTGTCCAGGTGTACGGTCTTGGTCTGCGTCTGCACATCGCGGAAGCCGCCGGCCAGCAGCAGGTTGCCCAGCTTGGCGCCGACAAACGGGTCGCCACCGCTGTCGATCTGGAAGTCGTTGAAGGCCATCCAGTAGCGCCACAGGTTGGGCGAATACGGGTCGAGCAGGAACGAAGCGTTCATCACCTCGGTGACAAAAACCGGCGAGCCAGGGCTCAACACGCGCCGTACTTCGGCCAGCGCCCGGGCGGGCGAGGGGATGTGTTCCAACACCCAGCACAGGAAGGCGCCGTCAAAGCTGCGCGGCTCGAACGGGAGATCGCTAGCGTTGGCGCGTTGGAATTCGGCGCGTTCGCGCAGCCACGGCATTTCAGCCAGATGGGCATTGGCGGCGGCCAACTGGCGTTCGTTGAGGTCGATGCCGGTTACCCGCAGCTCCGGGAAGCGGCGCAGCAGGATCTCGGTCTGCGCACCTACGCCGCTGCCCACTTCAAGGATGTGGCGGGCATTGCGGAAGTCGATGTCATGGAAGATCGCCGGCTCGAACAGCCGCGCCTGTTTGCGCAGGCGTGCCTGTTCGGTGGCGGAAAAACCATGCAGGTAGGGGAAGTCGTTGAGGGTCATGGGGCAGCGTCGTTCAGTAAGCCCGGAAGTATCGCCAGCCCACGTTATTGCGGCGCATGCGCAACGGAACCCAGCATTGCGGTGGGCGGGGCAATCCAGATGCAGCAAGGCCTGCAACGGGCGCGTTGCTTATAGCCGTTGGTTCTCAGCGCGCGGCTCCGGGCCGGGAACAGTCCGATCGGCCCGGGGGAACGCAAAATGTGCATTTGTTGCGAAAATGAAACGAATCATTGAAATTTGGGTAATTGTTCCAATTTTGCCGACAAATACAATGGCAGCCATCAAGCACGGATCGGCTGTGACGCCGGTCTGCTTATCCCTCCAAGGAATCGATCATGAGCAGCCAAGTCATTTCCCTCTTCAAGAAGCGCCGTTCCCAGTATGCCCTCGGCAAGAATGTGCCGATCAGCCAGGACGAAACCTCCGAACTGATCAAGCAGGCTATGCGTGAAGCCCCCTCGGCCTTCAATGCGCAGTCCTCGCGGGCACTGATCCTGTTCGGCGCCGAAAGCCAGAAGTTCTGGGAACTGACCAAGGACGCGCTGCGCAAGATCGTGCCGGCCGATGCCTTTGCGGCGACCGAAGGCAAGCTCAACAGCTTCGCCGCCGGTGCCGGCACCGTGCTGTATTTCGTCGATACCGACGTGGTGAAGAGCCTGCAGGAGCAGTTCGCCTTGTACGCCGACAACTTCCCGGTGTGGGCTGAACAGTCCAACGGCATGGCCCAGTTCGCGGTATGGACTGCATTGGCCGACGCCGGCATCGGCGCCAGCCTGCAGCACTACAACCCGCTGGTGGACGAGGCCGTTCGCAAGGAATGGAACATCCACGGCAACTGGCAGCTGCGTGCGCAGATGCCGTTCGGGTCCAACGAAGCCCCGTTCGGCGAGAAGAACTACATGGAAGACGAAGCCCGCTTCAAGGTTTTCGGCTGATCCAGGGCGGCGCGGTTCTCTCCCCCGCGCGCTGCCTGCAGTCGAAAGGACCCGCCAGGAACCTCTGGCGGGTTTTTTTTGTCAGTAAACGCGAAAGGCATCTCCAAACAGCGTCGCCGGCCGGTAGTGCCGAGCCATGCTCGGCAGAAGCTTTCCCGACAAACCCACCGGGTAGTGCCGAGCCATGCTCGGCAGAAGCTTTCCCGATAAACCCA
>NZ_DAMBEF010000080.1:0-6147 GCF_032061965.1 Stenotrophomonas sp.
GGCACGTTCTCGGCCAGCAGGCGGCCGTTGCGGTCGTAGATCAGGCCGCGCCCGGGTACCACCGGCCGCGCCTTGATGCGGTTGGCCTCCGAGCGGGTGGCGTAGATATCGTGGTCCAGCACCTGCAGCTTGAAGTACCAGCCGCCCAGGAAACCCAGGCACAGCAGGACACCGAGGAATCCGATGGCGGCACGCCGCCGGAACTGCTCGGCTTCGGCGTGGGGGTTCTTGGTCTGGCGACGCGGGGCCATGGGTCAGCGCCCGCGCTTGCCCAGCCGCACCGCATCCAGCAGCACATACAGCGGCAGCCACAGGGCCATGCCCAGCAATGGCGCCAGCCAATAGCTCCACGGCAGGAGGGGTTCACCCACCAGCAGATGGATGGCGGCATCGATGACACGGTCATTGAACAACAGCCCGCCCATCGCCAATGCCTGCTGCGACAACGGGAAGAAGCGGATGCGCGCGCGGAAACGCTGCAGGATGAAGGCCATCACCACCAGCCGCAGTGCCTGCTCGCCCAGGATGCCGCCAAACATCACATCGGCCAGCAGACCGATGCTGAAGGCAAAGCCCAGGCCCACCTTGTCCGGGGTCTCAATCACCCAGTAGGCCAGCACCAGCGCCAGCCAGTAGGGGCGCATCGGCATCAGCACTTCCGGCAGCGGAACCAGTGCCAGCAACAAGGCCAGCAGGAAACTGACCGGCATCACCCAGCCCTTGCCACGCAGCCGGCTCATGGGCGCACCTGCGTCGGGTTGGCGTTCTCGCCGGTTGCCGGCGTTGTCGCGGGCGTGGCGTCGCTGACCGGCGCCTGCTGCGCCGGGGCATTGGCCGGGGTCTCAACTGCTTGCGGCGTGGCCGCGGCGCTGCCAGGCGAAGGCTGCGGCACCACGGGCGCCGATGGCGCGGTGGCCGTGTCGCTCGCCGGCGCAGCAATGCGGGCCGCGCCCATACGATTGGGCACGACGGCGGACGGACCGCCTGCTTCGGCAGCCTCCGTCGACGGCGTATCGCTGTCCGGAGCGGCCGGCAGTTGCGGCAGCGCCGGTACCGAACGCAGCAGCAGCACATTGCGACCGCGGTCCAACTTGGCTGCTGGCTCCAGTTCGCCCACCAGGAAGGCGTGGGTGTCGTCCGGCCGCAGTTTCAGGATCTTGCCAACCGGGAAACCGGCCGGGAAACGCCCACCCAGGCCAGAGGTGACGATCTCATCGCCCACTTCCACGCCCGCACTGAGCGGAATATCGCGTAGTTCCAAACGGTCACCGCGCCCGTAAACAATCAGTCGCACGCCGTTGCGCGCCACCGCCACCGGTACCGCATGGTCTGGATCGGTCAGCAACAGCACGGTCGAATGCGCCGGCGTGACCGCGATCACCTGCCCCATCAGGCCGCCGGCGTCGATCACCGCCTGGCCGACATGGACGCCGGCACGGCTGCCCGAATCCAGTACCAAGCGCTGCTTGACCGGATCCAGGTCGATGTCGAGGATCGGCGCCAGCTGCACGTCCAGGCCATTGCGCTCGGCCACGTTGAGCAGTTCGCGCAGCTGCGCATTGTCCAGCGCGGCAGTCTGCAGGCGCGTCAAGCGCGCATTGGCGACCAGCAACTGGTTGCGCAGCTCGCGGTTTTCGCTGACCAGCTGGTTGTGGCTGACCGCGTTGTCCTTGACCGATGCCCCCACCCGCCCCGGCACGCCAGCCAGCGCCCAGATTGGTTGCACCAGCACATTGGCCTGGGCGCGCAGACGCGACATCCAGCCGCCCTGGTCATCCAGCACGATCAAGGTGATGGCCAAGGCCAGGTACGCCAGCAGACGCAGCGTGCTGGCGGCGTCTCCCTGACGGGAGGCTACGGGAGGACCGGCGTAAGGGGGCACGGCAGAAGACTGGGAATGATGGATCGGGAATGAAGAACGGAAACGGCGTGGCTTGCGTCACGCCGAGTGGTCGGGGAAACGAGCGCTGGGCAGTGGATCAAGATGCAGGAAGCCCTGCCCCATTCCCGATTCCCCATTCTCCATTCCCTCCGACTTATTCCGGCGCAAAGAACTCGTTGCCGTGCATGTCCACCAGCTCCAGCGCACGACCGCCACCGCGGGCCACGCAGGTCAGCGGGTCATCGGCCACCTGCACGTGCAGGCCGGTTTCCTCGGAGATCAGGCGATCCAGGTCACGCAGCAGGGCGCCACCACCGGTCAGCACGATGCCGCGCTCGGCGACGTCGGCGCACAGTTCCGGCGGGGTCTGCTCCAGCGCAAGCTTGACCGCCGAGACGATGCCCGACAGCGGCTCGTGCAGGGCTTCGAGCACCTCGTTGGAGCTGATCTTGATCATCTTCGGCACGCCCTCGGCGAGGTTGCGGCCAGAGATTTCCATCTCGATCACTTCCGCCTGCGGGTAGGCGCAGCCCAGCTCGACCTTGATGCGCTCGGCGGTGGCCTCACCGATCAGCATGCCGTGGTTGCGGCGCACGTAATTGGTGATGGACTCGTCGAAACGGTCGCCACCGATACGCACGGACGCCGAATAGACGATGCCGTTCAGCGAGATGACTGCCACTTCCGTGGTGCCGCCGCCGATATCGATGACCATCGAACCGCGCGCCTCGGTGACCGGCATACCGGCGCCAATGGCAGCAGCCATCGGCTCTTCGATCAGGAACACGTCACGTGCACCGGCCTCCTCGGCCGATTCCTTGATCGCGCGGCGCTCCACCTGGGTGGAGCCGGCCGGCACGCAGACCAGCACGCGCGGGCTGGGGCGCAGCACGCGCGACTTGTGCACCTTCTTGATGAAGTGCTTGAGCATGGCCTCGGTGTAGGTGAAATCGGCGATGACGCCGTCCTTCATCGGGCGGATGGTGGTGATGTGGCCCGGGGTACGGCCGAGCATCTGCTTGGCCTCGGCGCCGACGGCGGCCACCGAACGGGTCCCGCCGATGGCGCGGTCCTGACGCACAGCCACGACCGACGGCTCGTTCAATACGATGCCCTGGCCACGCACATAGATGAGGGTGTTGGCCGTGCCCAGGTCAATGGACAGGTCATTGGAGAACATGCCGCGCAGCTTCTTGAACATCTGGGGAGTGATCCTGACGGGTGTCGTGCCCACGCCGGATGGCGAAAAAATGGGCAGAAAATGAGGGGAGGTAGCCTATCAACCCACCCCGGCCCGAGCAAGGAGAATCCTTGTAAAAAAAGGGCTTCGCGACCCGCCGGGCAGCTGCGGTACATCCTTGCTTCTGGCCGTGGGCGGCCGCAGCCGGTAACCTTATGCACTTTGGCGCGCCCTAGCGCCGGTCCGCCTGCGCGCGCGCGGCGGCATTTCCCTTTTTACGTATAGGCCTGTTCGCGATGTCCGCTTTGATCTGTGGTTCCCTTGCCTTTGACACCATCATGGTGTTCCCGGACCAGTTCAAGAACCACATCCTGCCGGACAAAGTGCACATCCTGAATGTGTCGTTCCTGGTCCCGCGCATGCGCCGCGAGCTGGGCGGCTGCGCCGGCAACATCGCCTACAACCTGAAGTTGCTGGGTGGCAGCCCCATCCCGATGGGCACCGTGGGCCAGGATTTCGCCCCGTACCGCGAGCACTTCGAGCGCATGGGTATCGACCTGAGCCAGGTGCGCGTGCTGGAGGATATGTTCACTCCGCAGTGCTTCATCACCACCGACCACGACAACAACCAGATCACCGCGTTCCACCCGGGCGCGATGATGCGTTCGCACGAGAACCACGTGAAGGATGTGCCGGGCGTCACCTTCGGCATCGTTGCGCCGGACGGCCGCGAAGGCATGATCCAGAACGCCGCCGAGTTCCTGGAATGCGGCATCCCCTTCATTTTCGACCCCGGCCAGGCCCTGCCGCTGTTCAACGGCCCGGAACTGCGCGAGTTCATCGAACAGGCCGACTACGTGGTGGTCAACGACTACGAGTCCAACCTGCTGCAGCAGCGCACCGGCTGGAGCGAGACCGACATCGTCGCCCGGACCAAGGCCTACATCACCACCCAGGGTCCGCGCGGCGCCATCATCCACACCCCGGAGAAGAGCTTCGACATCCCGCCGGCGCATGAGCGCCGCGTTGTTGACCCCACCGGCTGTGGCGACGCCTTCCGCGCCGGTCTGATCTACGGCATCGAAAAGGGCTATGACTGGCTGACCGTTGGCCGCATGAGCAACCTGATGGGCGCGCTCAAGGTGGAACACCCGGGCACGCAGAACCAGCGCTTTGACTTCGCCGAGTTCAACGACCAGTTCAAGCAGCAGTTCGGCTACAGCCTCTAAGAAAAACGGCGCCCACAAGGCGCCGTTTTTTATCCCCGATGTAGTGCCGAGCCATGCTCGGCAGAGGCCTTACAAGCAAATCATCAGCCGCATGGCAATGTAGGAGCGGCGTAAGCCGCGAAGCTCGCACACCAGCAGATTGCACAATCCGCGTGCAACCCGGCATTGCCAGCTTCGCGGCTTACGCCGCTCCTACAAGCGGTTATTTCGGCAACGCTCCAGCCGAGCACGGCCCGGCTCTACAGGGACGCTGCGGCCTGCCAGTGCTGCAACAACTGCGCACAATCACGCAACTGCCATTGCGCCATCCCCGGCCAGGTATCTTCCGGCATGTTGATCAGGATCGCGGGCACGCCCGCCGCCTTGGCGGTGGCCAGATCGTAGTAATGATCACCGACCATGCGCATCGCGGCAGGTGCCACCTCCCAGCGCGCGGCAAAATACTGCAGCCCGGCCGGCGATGGCTTGGGCTCGGCCTCGCTACGGCCAACGACCTCCTCGGCCGCAAAACAATCCGCCAATCCAATTGCCGCCAAGGTCACTTCGGCCAGCCCGCGGGCATTGCGGGTAAGAATGCCCAGCCGGCATCCCTCGGCATGTAGCGCGCGCACCAACGCCACCGCGCCGGGGGCAGCGATCGAACCTTCGGCCAATGCACGCTCATGTTGCAGCAGCCACGCATGGCTGTCGGCGGCCTGTTGCGCTGGCAGCGCGGCCAGATGCTGCAGGATGTCCGCATCGGCCGGGATCTGCAGCTCACGCCGGATCAGATCAAAATCATGCACCGGCTCGGTCAGGGTGCCATCCATGTCGAACACCCAATGGCGGCTGGCGGCGACGTCGCACCGCCCCGCCACATCAGCAAGCACCGGCCTCAATCCCAGTTCGGCATCTGGCTGCCATCCAGCCCACCGACCTCGAACACCGCCTTGCGGGTGCCGCCGGCCTGCACCGGGAACTCGATCTCGATGACCTTGGCCTTGCGCGCCTGCCGCCATAGTCCGCGGTTGTCATCGATGAACATGGCGATGGCTTCATCGGTATCCGGGCGGTGCGCGGCCATGTTGCGGGCTGGCGCACCGTCCACGCTCACCTTGACCTGACAGGCGCGATAGCACGCCTTTGCGAAGTCGCTGGACTGCAGCACCAGGTAGGCATGGCGCTTCCATTCGGGATGATCGCGGAACACCAGGTTCACCTGCTTGGCGCCGGTGCTATCCACCTCGACCCGGTCCTTGCTGTAGATCGCCGCCGAACGCTGCGTACCGCCCTTCACCGGCACCTGGTTGTAGTTCCACAAGGCCTGCATGCGGCGTAGCTCGGTGGCTGCGGTGGCTTTTTCCTTGACCTCGGCAAAGCCGGGTTCGATGCGCTTGGCGGTTTCCGAATCCGGGTATTGGTCGAGCAGTGCGGCACCGTGGATACGTGCCTTTTCCCAATCGGTGGCGGTGACGGCCGCGTCGTAGAGCTTACCGATACCTTCAGCGTCAGCCTCACGCTTGGCCCGCTCCTGTGCGGCAGCGGCTTCCTGCTGCTGGCGCTCGGCCTCCGGATTGCTGCAAGCGGCCAGTGCGAAGACGCAGACGGCGCCGAGGATCAGGGGTTTCATCAAGCAGCTCCAATAGTCATGGCGCGAGGTGGCGCGCGGCGATGGACACTTTAAACAAGTTTGGGGAGGGAGTGCGGTGGCTTGGCTTTGGCTTTGGCTTTGGCTTTGGGTTTGGGTTTGGCTGTAGCTGTGGCATGGCCTCTGACGTGGCCTTTGCTTTCGACGTGGCCTCTGCTCGGCCTTTGCTCTAATGCCGTCATTCCCGCGCAGGCGGGAATCGCTCCGGCTTTTGCCCCTATGCCGTCAT
>NZ_DAMBEF010000081.1:0-4200 GCF_032061965.1 Stenotrophomonas sp.
CGTAGCGGGGGTTGGGGAGAGGGCGTTCTTGGCCGGGAAACGAAAAGGCCGGCATTGCCGGCCTTCTTCTCGACTCTCAGCCCGCTGGCGCCAGCTGCCGTAGTTCCTTGCGCGCGGCATCGATCCAGGCGCGTTGTGCCTGCTGGTAATAGCGCGGTGAGGTTTCGGCACGGTCGAGGATGTTCTGCAGCTGCTTGGCAGCATCATCGTCGCGTCCGGCGCGTTTGAGCAGCAGGGCATAGCGCAGGCGCGCCTCTTCGCCGGGGTAGCCTTCCGCCAGCGCTTGGTACTCGTGCAGCGCAGCGTCGATATCGCCGCTGTCTTCCACTGTGCGCGCATACAGCAGGTGGCCGTCGTGCGAGCGGAAATTGGGGTTGGCTGCGATCAGTGCATCCAGCGTCTGCCGTGCCTTTGCGGGCTGCTGCAGGCCGAACTGCGCCTTGGCCAGGCCCAGCATCAGTTCCGGGTCTTCACGATGGATGCCGCGCATCGCGCCTTCGAACTGCGCCGCTGCCTCGGCGTACTCGCCGCGGGAAAGGTGTTCGTCAGCCAGATGGCGACGGTTGTCGACCGTGTCGGAGACACGCAGGCGCTGGTCAGCCTCGCGCTTGCGCCGTTGCGGATCGATCTGGTCGCGGACCTGGCGCAGGCCGCGTCGCGCCGACGGGCTGTTGCGCAGGCCCGGCAATACCTCGGCGATGAAATAGATCAGCACCGCCAGGTACGAGAACACCAGAATGATGAAGATCCAATACAGCGGCCGCCCGGTGCGCACGACGTGCACGCAGCAGGCGACCTGCAGGACCAACGAAAGCAGAATGATCGGACTCATCCCTGTGTCCCCGATGTGGAAGCGGCTCAGGCCGCTTCGTAGGCACCGTAGCTGCGCAGGCGTGCATAGCGCTTGGCCAGCAGTTCTTCCACCGACAGCTGGTCCAGCGCGTCCAGCTCGTTGAGCAGCACGGCTTTCAGGCGCTTGCCCATCTGCGTCGGATTGCGGTGGGCGCCACCGATCGGTTCGCGGATCACCTTGTCGATCAGGCCCAGGCTCTTCAGGCGCGGGGCGGTCATGCCCAATTGTTCGGCGGCATCCTTGGCCTTGCCGGCGTCCTTCCACAGGATGGAGGCGCAGCCTTCCGGGCTGATGGTCGAGTAGACGCTGTATTCCAGCATCAGGGTGCGGTCGCCCACGCCCAGCGCCAGCGCGCCGCCCGAGCCACCTTCGCCGATCACGGTGCAGATCACTGGCACCTTCAGCTCGGCCATTTCCATCAGGTTGCGGGCGATGGCTTCGGACTGGCCGCGCTCTTCGGCATCGATGCCCGGCCAGGCGCCGGCGGTGTCGATCAGGGTCAGCACCGGCAGGCCGAAGCGCTCGGCCATCTTCATCAGGCGCAGCGCCTTGCGGTAACCCTCGGGCTTGGGCATGCCGAAGTTGCGGCGGACCTTTTCCTTGGTGTCGCGGCCTTTCTGGTGGCCGATCAGCATCACCGAGCGGCCGCCAATACGGGCCAGGCCGCCAACGATGGCCTTGTCATCGGCGAAGGCGCGGTCGCCTGCCAGTTCCTGGAACTCGTCGCAGAAGATGCGGATGTAGTCCAAGGGGTAGGGACGCGAGGGGTGGCGGGCCACCTGCAGCACCTGCCAGGAGGACAGGTTGCGGAAGATCTGGGCAGTACGCAGGCGCAGCTTGTCTTCCAGCGCCTTGACCTCAGCATCGACATTGACCGCCGGCCCGGCGCTGGCACTGCGCAGGTCCTTGATCTTGGATTCCAGATCGGCGATGGGTTGCTCGAAATCGAGGTAGTTCGGATTCATCGGAAACCGTCAGCAATGAAAGGGGGGAAGTGTAGCCGAACGCGCCGTATCAACCCGTACGCGTCCGTCCGGACTATCAGTTGGCCCAAGGCGGGCTGTACTTGACCTTGACCCGGCGCACGGCCGGATCGTCGCGCAGGGCGTCCAGCAAGGCGGGTGTGACCCGTACCGAACCGCTGCTGCCCAGGTCCAGCATGCCGGCCACGCTGCCGCTGGGCTTGCCGTTGAGCAGGAGGTCCAGGCGCAGCGGCGTGCGTCCCGGGCGGTGGGCAGCCAGCAGGGCGTCGATGCGCTGCCAGATCGGGCCGCCACGGCCATCCACGCGCATGGACACGCGCAGGGCGTGGTCGGCGCAAAGCTGCTCGTAGTCCCAGCATTGGCGGATGCGCAGGGCATAGCCGCCGTTGAACTCGTCCTCGCGTAGGCCGCCCTTCACGACCAGGATGCGGTCCTTGGTCATCAGGTGGCCAAACTCGGCCAGGCCATCGGAGAATGCGCTGCATTCCACTCGGCCCTTGCCGTCTTCCAGGGTCACGAAGACCTGGCTGTCTCCCTTGCGGCGGACACCAATGACCATGCCGGCCAGGATCACCGGAGATTCCTGGCGCCAGGCGCGCTTCTCGCCGTCCTTGGACGGGAAGGCCGGGGCAATCAGTTTGTCCAGGCCGCCGAGGTCGGTGCCAACGAGTTCCTTGACGTCGTCGGCATACGGGTCGAACGGGTGGCCGCTGAGATAGAAGCCCAGCGTCTCGCGTTCGCCGTTGAGCAGCTGCGCCAGTGGCCATTCCTTGCTTTCGGGCAGGTCGAGCTGGCTGGCGGCGCTGACCGGGTCCGGCGCACCGAACAGCGAGTTCTGCCCGGAGGCCTTTTCACGGGCCATCTGCTCGGTGGCCTTGATGACCTCCGGCAGCTGCAGCATCAAGGTTGCGCGGTTCTTGCCGACGCCATCGAAGGCGCCGCAGTTGATCATCGCTTCCAGGGTGCGGCGGTTGAGCTTGCCCGATTCCACGCGTGCGCAGAAATCCAGCAGCGAGGCATATTCGCCGCCACGCTCGCGTTGTTCGACTACCGCTTCGCATGCGCCCTGGCCGACGCCCTTGATCGCACCCAGGCCGTAGCGGATGGTGTCGGCGTTGGCCGCCTCGAACATATAGGCCGAGTCGTTGACGCGCGGTGGCAGCACGGTGAGGTTGAGGTTCTTCACCTCGGCCAGGAACCCCACCACCTTGTCGGTGTTGTCCATGTCCGAAGACAGTGTCGCGGCCATGAACTCGGCCGGGTAGTGACGCTTGAGCCACGCCGTCTGGTAGCTGACCAACGCGTAGGCGGCGGCGTGTGACTTGTTGAAGCCGTAGCCGGCGAACTTCTCCATCAAGTCGAAGATTTCATCCGCCTTGGGGCCGTCAACACCGCCCTTGGCAGCACCTTCGCGGAAGATCTCGCGGTGCTTGGCCATTTCCGCCGGCACCTTCTTGCCCATCGCGCGGCGCAACAGATCTGCGCCACCCAGCGAGTAGCCGCCGACGATCTGCGCCATCTGCATCACCTGCTCCTGGTACACCATGATGCCGTAGGTGTCTTTCAGGATGGCCTCGGTACGCGGATCGGGATAGATGATTTCTTCCTGGCCATGCTTACGCGCGTTGAAGGAGGGAATCAGGTCCATCGGGCCGGGGCGGTACAGCGACACCAGTGCGATCAGGTCTTCGAAGCGGTCAGGGCGCGCGTCCTTCAGCAAGCGGCGCATGCCCGAGGATTCGAACTGGAACACCGCGCCGGTATTGCCGTTGGCGAAGATGTCCTTGTACGTGGGCGCATCGTCGAGTGGGATGTGGGCGATATCAACCGGTGGAATGCCGGCGCGCTCGTGGCGCTTGTTGATCGCCTTCACCGCCCAATCAATGATGGTCAGCGTGCGCAGGCCGAGGAAGTCGAACTTCACCAGGCCCACTTCTTCGACGTCGTTCTTGTCGAACTGGGTGACCGGGTTCTTGCCGATGCCGCCCTCGTCATGTTCGGCGTACAGCGGGCAGAACTCGCTCAGCGGCTCGGGCCCGATCACCACGCCACCGGCGTGCTTGCCGGCGTTGCGGGTCAGGTCTTCCAGCTGCAATGCCAGATCGATCAGGTCGCGGACGTCATCCTCGGATTCGTAGCGCTGGATCAACTCGGCCGAGGCCATTTCCGAATCCGCGCCTTCCTTGCCCTTGCCCAGCGCATCCTTCAGGTGGATGCCCAGGATGTTGGGAATCAGCTTGGACACACCATCGACCAGGCCGTACGGGAAGCCCAGCACGCGGCCGGTATCGCGCACCACCGCCTTGGCTGCCATGGTGCCGTAGGTGATGATCTGGCTGACGCGCTCGCGGCCGTACTTGCGCG
>NZ_DAMBEF010000082.1:0-4084 GCF_032061965.1 Stenotrophomonas sp.
AGGAAATCCAGGACGTGTACCGCCTGCAGGGCGTGAAGATCAACGACAAGCACATTGAAGTGATCTCGCGTCAGATGCTGCGCAAGGTTGAAATCACCGATCAGGGCAGCAGCAAGTTCCTGAACGGCGAGCAGGCCGAGCGCCAGCGCGTGATCGAAGAAAATGCGAAACTTGTCGCCCGCAATGAACTGCCGGCACAGTTCGACCCGGTCCTCCTGGGTATCACCAAGGCGTCGCTGGCCACCGAATCGTTCATTTCGGCAGCGTCGTTCCAGGAAACCACCCGCGTGCTGACCGAAGCTGCCGTCCGCGGCACCTCGGACAACCTGCGCGGTCTGAAGGAAAACGTCATCGTCGGCCGCCTGATCCCGGCGGGTACCGGCCTGGCTTACCATTCCAAGCGCCGTCGCGGCGCCTCCGGCCTGACCGAGTCGGAAATCGCAACCCTGGCCGCTCCGGCCGCGGTGGCGGAAGTGGAGGTCGCGGCACCGGAAGCTGAACAGGCTTCGGGTGGCGAGGAGTAATAGTTAGATCGGCCGGCCCGCTTGCGGGCCGGCAGTTCGACCTGAACGGGGTACACGGAGGCCCCCCCGTAACAGCTCTGGATCAGGGCTGGCCTGAAGGGTGCGCGTTTGACCGCGCTCTTGACAGGTTGCTACAATCGTCTGTCTCAGCAGGCCTAAAATTTGGGCCTGCTTTACATTTTCCGCATCCTTGGCCGTTTTCAACGGCCCCAATCAGAAGAACCTACTGATGGCGACGATCAACCAGCTGGTCCGCAAGCCGCGGCAAGCGACCACCTACAAGAGTGCCTCGCCGGCGCTCGACAAGTGCCCGCAGCGCCGTGGCGTCTGCACCCGTGTCTACACCACCACCCCGAAGAAGCCGAACTCGGCTCTGCGCAAGGTTGCAAAGGTTCGCCTGACCAACCAGGAAGAGGTGATTTCCTACATCGGTGGTGAAGGCCACAACCTGCAGGAGCACTCCGTGGTCCTGATCCGCGGCGGTCGCGTCAAGGATCTGCCGGGTGTGCGTTACCACACCGTCCGTGGCTCGCTCGATGCCGCTGGCGTTGCCAAGCGTCGCCAGGCGCGTTCCAAGTACGGCGCCAAGCGTCCGAAGGCCTAAGGAGTAAGACATGTCACGTAAAGGTAATACTCCGCAGCGTTCGGTCCTGCCCGATCCCAAGCACGGGAGCGAAACCATCGCCCGCTTCATCAACATGGTGATGCTGAGCGGTAAGAAGTCCGTTGCTGAAAAGATCGTCTATGGCGCAATGGACGTCATCAGCGAAAAGAACCCGAATGCAATCGAGCTGGTGCAGAAGGCACTGGACAACGTTGCTCCGGGCGTGGAAGTGAAGTCGCGTCGCGTCGGTGGTGCCACCTATCAGGTGCCGGTCGAAGTGCGCGCTTCGCGCAAGATGGCCCTGGCCATGCGCTGGCTGATCGACTCGGCACGTAAGCGTGGCGAGAACACCATGCCGCGCAAGCTGGCTGCCGAACTGCTGGACGCCTCGGAAAACCGTGGCGGCGCTATCAAGAAGCGCGAAGAAACCCACCGTATGGCGGAAGCGAACAAGGCGTTCGCGCACTACCGCTGGTGATGAAAGGGGGCCTTGGAAACAAGGCCCCAAGCACCCATCTGGTGCTACTTGTGGCGCTTTGAGCGCTGCTTCAATCCGAAGGCCGCCGTAAGGCGGCGTTCGGCCATCCGAATTCCTAGAAATTTGAGAGGCTCCCCGTGGCCCGTACCACTCCCATCGAGCGTTACCGTAACTTCGGCATCATGGCCCACATCGATGCCGGCAAGACCACCACGTCCGAGCGCATCCTGTTCTACACCGGCAAGAGCCACAAGCTCGGTGAAGTGCATGACGGCGCCGCCACCATGGACTGGATGGAGCAGGAGCAGGAACGTGGCATCACGATCCAGTCCGCTGCTACCACCGCGTTCTGGAAGGGCATGGACAAGTCCCTGCCGGAGCACCGTTTCAACATCATCGACACCCCCGGGCACGTTGACTTCACCATCGAAGTCGAACGCTCCCTGCGCGTGCTCGACGGTGCCGTGTTCGTGCTGTGCGCCGTCGGTGGCGTGCAGCCGCAGTCGGAAACCGTGTGGCGCCAGGCCAACAAGTACCAGGTGCCGCGCATCGCGTTCGTCAACAAGATGGACCGCACCGGCGCCAACTTCCTGAAGGTCCGTGACCAGCTGAAGGCAAAGCTCGGCGCTGTCGCCGTGCCGATGCAGCTGCCGATCGGTGCCGAAGAAGGCTTCAAGGGCGTGGTCGACCTGCTCAAGATGAAGGCCATCCATTGGGATGACGCTTCGCAGGGCATGAAGTTCGAGTACGGCGACATCCCGGCTGACATGCAGGCGGCGGCTGAAGAAGCCCGCACCTTCATGATCGAAACCGCGGCTGAAGCCAACGAAGAGCTGATGGAAAAGTACCTGGGCGGCGAAGAGCTGGACGAGGCCGAGATCATCAATGCCCTGCGTACCCGTACGCTGGCCGTTGAGATCGTGCCGATGTTCTGTGGCTCGGCGTTCAAGAACAAGGGCGTGCAGGCCATGCTCGACGGCGTGATCCAGCTGCTGCCGTCGCCGGTCGACGTGCCGGACGTGAAGGGTACGGACGTTGACGACGATTCGATCGAGATGACCCGCAAGTCGGACGACAAGGCTCCGTTCTCGTCGCTGGCGTTCAAGATCATCACCGACCCGTTCGTCGGCGCGCTGACCTTCTTCCGCGTCTACTCCGGCGTGCTGAACGGTGGTGACACCGTGCTGAACTCGGTGAAGAACAAGAAGGAGCGTATCGGCCGCATCCTGCAGATGCACTCGAACAACCGCGAGGAAATCAAGGAAGTTCTGGCCGGTGACATCGCTGCTGCCGTGGGCCTGAAGGACACCACCACCGGTGACACGCTGTGCTCGATCGATGCACCGATCGTGCTGGAGCGCATGGTGTTCCCGGAGCCGGTGATCTCGATGGCTGTCGAGCCGAAGACCAAGTCGGACCAGGAAAAGATGGGTCTGGCACTGGGCCGTCTGGCACAGGAAGATCCGTCGTTCCGCGTCAAGACCGACGAAGAATCCGGCCAGACCATCATCTCCGGCATGGGCGAGCTGCACCTGGACATCATCGTCGACCGCCTCAAGCGCGAGTTCAACGTTGAAGCCAACGTCGGCAAGCCGCAGGTGGCCTACCGCGAAACCATCACCCAGGCTGACGTCAAGTCGGACTACAAGCACGCCAAGCAGTCCGGTGGTAAGGGTCAGTACGGTCACGTCGTGATCGAGCTGTCGCCGATCACCGCTGAAGACCGTGCCGATCCGAAGCTGGCTCCGGCCATCAAGGATGACTTCCTGTTCATCAACGACATCACCGGCGGCGTGATCCCGAAGGAATTCATTCCTTCCGTGGAAAAGGGCCTGCGCGAAACCATCACCAGCGGTCCGCTGGCTGGCTTCCCGGTGGTGGACGTCAAGGTCAAGCTGGTGTTCGGCTCGTACCATGACGTTGACTCGTCGGAAATGGCGTTCAAGCTCGCCTCGTCGATGGCCTTCAAGCAGGGCTTCGCCAAGGCCAAGCCGGTTCTGCTGGAGCCGATCATGAAGGTCGAAATCGTGACTCCGGAAGACTACCAGGGTGACGTGATGGGCGACGTCAGCCGCCGTCGTGGCGTGCTGCAGGGTTCGGGCACCACCGGTGACGGTTCGGCCAGCATCATCAACGCGATGATTCCGCTGGGTGAAATGTTCGGTTACGCCACTGCGCTGCGTTCGCAGACCCAGGGTCGCGCAACCTTCACCATGGAATTCGACCACTACGAGCCGGCGCCGAACAACATCGCCGAAACCGTAATGAAGAAGGCCTGAGTCTTAGACTCAGGCACTCCCTCCAAGTTTTAGCTAATCAAGGAATTACATATGTCCAAGGGTAAGTTCGAACGTACCAAGCCGCACGTAAACGTCGGCACCATCGGCCACGTTGACCATGGCAAGACCACGCTGACCGCTGCTCTGACCAAGATCGGTGCAGAGCGCTTCGGTGGCGAGTTCAAGGATTACTCCTCGA
>NZ_DAMBEF010000083.1:0-3759 GCF_032061965.1 Stenotrophomonas sp.
CGCCGCCCTGTACCAGTACGCCTACGGCAGCTACGGCATGTCGATGGACCCGGGCTTCAACCAGAGCGTGGTCAGCCTGCTGGACCGCGGCGTGGTCTACGCCATCGCGCATATCCGCGGTGGCGAGGAAATGGGCCGCAGCTGGTACGACAATGGCAAGCTGCTGCACAAGCAGAACACCTTCAACGACTTCGTCGACGTCACCCGCGCGCTGGTGGCACAGGGTTATGCCGCCAAGGACCGCGTCGCGGCCTCGGGCGGCAGCGCTGGTGGCCTGCTGATGGGCGCCGTGGCCAACCAGGCCCCGGGCGATTACCGGGTGATGGTTGCGCAGGTGCCGTTCGTCGACGTGGTCACCACCATGCTCGACGCCAGCATTCCGCTGACCACCAACGAGTACGACGAGTGGGGCAACCCGGAGCAGAAGCAGTACTACGATTACATGCTCAAGTACTCGCCGTACGACAACGTCACCGCCCAGGCTTACCCGTCGCTGTTCGTTGGTACCGGCCTGTGGGATTCGCAGGTGCAGTACTGGGAGCCGGCCAAGTGGGTGGCCAAGCTGCGTGACGTCAATACCGGCACCGCCCCCATCGTGTTCCGCACCAACATGGAAGCCGGCCACGGCGGCAAGTCCGGCCGTTTCCAGCGCTACAAGGAGCAGGCCGAGTCCTTCGCCTTCGTGCTGTCGCAGCTGGGCGTGGCCAACTGACACCCTGAGTTGCCGTGATGCCGGATGCACCCACCCCGCCCGAACCCCGCCCACCGCGCCTGCGCTGGGCGTGGTGGCTGTTGGCGTACGTCAGCCTGGGCGTGGGTATCGTCGGCATCTTCGTGCCGGGCCTGCCCACCACCGTTTTCGTGCTGATTTCGGCCTGGGCGGCCTCGCGCGGGTCTGAACGGCTGCATCGCTGGCTGCTGGAGCACCCGCGCTTCGGCCCAGCCATCCGCGACTGGCAGGCGCATGGCGCGGTAAGCCGCAAGGGCAAGTGGATGGCCAGCCTGACCATGCTGGCCTGCGCGCTGATCACCCTGTGGTGCGTGCCTTTGGCCTGGGTGAAGTGGACCTCGATCAGCATCATGGCCTGCGTCTGCCTGTGGCTGTGGCTGCGCCCCTTGCCGCCGGGCGAGCGCTGAGCGGGACCTGCGCCATCCGGCTTTCATGGTCCAGTGGCTATACTCCGTGGCATGAACACGACGTCCCGTTCCCTGATCCTCATCCCGGCGGCACTGATGCTGCTGGGCCTTTCCGCCTGCGGCAACAAAGGCCCGCTGGTGATGCCGCAGAAGCCGGTGCCGATCGAAGAGCAGGAAGTGGTTCCCGCCGACGACAGCACGCCGCCGGCGAGCGAAGGCGAGGGGACCACCCCGCCGGCCTCTGATACCACCGAAGGCCAGGACAAGACCGAAGGCACGGACAGCCAGCCGACCGAAAGCACCGACAGCAACAATGGTTAATTCGGCAGCAGGGCGCCTGCAATTCAGCAAGATGCATGGCGCCGGCAATGATTTCGTGGTGTTGGACCTGCGTGATGGCAGCGCCCCGCCGGATGCGGCACGGGCCGCGCTGCTGGCCGACCGCCACCTTGGCGTGGGCTGCGACCAGATACTGACCATCGAAGCGCCGCGCAGCGAAGGCGCCGTGGCGTCCTATCGCATCTGGAATTCCGACGGCTCCACCTCGCAGCAGTGCGGCAACGGCGCGCGCTGCGTGGCCGCCTGGCTGGTCCGCGACGGGGCGGTGCAGGGCGATGCCTTCGTCATCGACAGCCCCACCCGCAGCCACGCCGTGCAGCGCCTGGGCAATGGCGACTACGCCGTGGCCATGGGCCAGCCCGAGTTCGCCCCCGAGCACATCCCGCTGCTGGGCTACCCGCGTGCCCGTGAGGAGTACATGACCTCGCTGCAGGGCGAGAACGTGCGATTCGGCGCGGTCTCCATGGGCAACCCGCATGCGGTGCTGGAAGTTGGCCTGATCGATGCCGCGCCGGTGGAGCGCATCGGCCCGCTGCTGCAGCAGAGCCCCTCTTTCCCGGAGTCGGTGAACGTCGGCTTCGCCCAGGTGCTGGACCCGGGCCACGCCCGCCTGCGTGTCTATGAGCGCGGTGTCGGTGAGACCCTGGCCTGCGGCAGCGGTGCCTGCGCCGCTGCCGTGGTATTGATGCAGCGTGGCCGCCTGCAGCGCGATGCACGCATCTCGCTGCCTGGTGGCGACCTGCGGATTCAATGGCCGGCCGACGACGCCGAGATCGTGATGTCGGGCCCCGCAGCATTTGTATTCGACGGAGAGTGGATGGGATGAACGACACAGTCGAGAAAATCGGTGCCCATGAAGTCGCGGCCTGGCTGCGGCGTCATCCGAGCTTCCTCAAGCAGTTCCCCGATCTGGCCCTGACCATGGTGGTGCCGCGCGACGATGGTCCCACCGCCTCGCTGGCCAGCTATCAACTGGAAGTGCTGCGCGACAAGAACCGCGAGTTGTCGCGGCGCTTGGCCGATCTCGGCGCCAACGCGCAGATCAACGAACGCCTGGCCGTGCGCACCCACCAGCTGACCCTGGCGCTGATGCGCCAGAACAGCGCTGCCGACACCCTGCGTGCGATGGCCGCCTCGCTGGAAGAGGATTTCGCCGGCGATCTGGTGCGCATTGTTTCCTTCGAGCCTGTGCCGGAACTGGCCGAGGCCCCGTGGCTGCAGGTCATCGCCCGGGATGACGCCAAGCTGGCGCCGTTCCACGACTGCCTGCAGGATGGCGAGCCCATCTGCGGCCGTCTGCAGCAGGAAAAGAACGACGTGCTGTACGGCGATCGTGTGCATGAGGTGTCGTCCACCGCGCTGCTGCCGCTGCCGGGCGTCGGCCTGATTGCCGTCGGCAGCTACGACCCCAATCGTTTCTATCCCGGCATGGGCACGCTGTTCCTGCGCATGATGGGCGAGTCGTTGGTGGTCGGGTTGCAGCGCTTCCGCAGCGCCTGAGTGGAGTAACGCGGCGATGCGCGCCGTCCAGGCATTCCTGTCCTACCTTCAGGTCGAGCGCCGCATGTCGGCGCACACGCTGGACGCCTACCAGCGTGACCTGGCAGCGCTCTCGCAATGGTGTGATGCCCAGGGCATCAACGATCCGCAAGTACTGCACGGCGACCAGCTGCGCGAATTCATCGCCAGCGAGTACCGACGCGGCCTGTCGGCCAAGAGCCTGCAACGCCGCCTGTCGGCCTGCCGCAGCTTCTACGGCTGGCTGCTGAAGAACAACGTGATCGACAACAGCCCCGCCGCCGGCCTGCGCGCGCCCAAGGCACCGCGCAAACTGCCGCAGGTGCTGGACGCTGACGAAGCCGTGCAGCTGGTCGAACTGCCCACCGACGCACCGCTCGGTCTGCGCGACCGCGCGCTGTTGGAACTGTTCTATTCCTCGGGCCTGCGCCTGAGCGAACTTTGCGCCATGCGCTGGCGCGACCTCGATACCGCCAGCGGCATTGTGCTGGTACACGGCAAGGGCAACCGAGAGCGCACCGTGCCGGTGGGCTCGCATGCGATGAACGCATTGCAGGAGTGGCGCAAGGAAAGTGCCGGCGCCGGCGAGAAACCGGTATTCCCGGGCCGCAGCGGCGGACCCATCAGCCAGCGCGCCGTGCAGATACGCATCAAGCAACTGGCGCAACGCCAGGGGCTGTTCAAGAACGTGCACCCGCATATGCTGCGGCACAGTTTCGCCAGCCATATCCTGGAATCGTCAGGCGACCTGCGCGGCGTGCAGGA
>NZ_DAMBEF010000084.1:0-3707 GCF_032061965.1 Stenotrophomonas sp.
CTGGCCATGTCGATGGCCGGGCGCATGGGTATCGGCAACATCGCCGGCGTGGCCACGGCCATCGCCTATGGCGGCCCCGGTGCCATCTTCTGGATGTGGGTGATGGGCTTCCTCGGTGCTTCCACCTCGTACGTGGAATCCACCCTGGCACAGATCTACAAGACCAAGGATGCCGAAGGCCGTTACCGCGGCGGTCCGGCGTACTACATTGAAAAGGCCATGGGCCTGAAGTGGTATGCGGCGTTGTTCGCCGTGGCTACCGTCATCGCCGCGGGTTTCCTGCTGCCGGGCGTGCAGGCCAACGCCATCGCCGACAGCGCGGTCAACGTGTTGTGCACGGGTGCCGATGCCTGTGCATCGGTGGGCGGTGCCGCCAGCATGAAGCTGTGGATCGGCCTGACCGTGGCGGTGCTGCTGGGCATCATCATCTTTGGTGGCGTCAAGCGCATTGCCAGTTTTGCCGAGGTGGTCGTGCCGTTCATGGCACTGGGCTTCATCCTGATGGCGATCGTGGTGATGATGCTCAACGCCAGCAAGGTGCCGGCGATGTTCTCGGACATCTTCTCCAGCGCCTTCGGTGCGCATGCTGCCTTCGGTGGCATCATCGGCCAGGCGATTGCATGGGGCGTCAAGCGCGGCATCTATGCCAATGAAGCCGGTCAGGGTACCGGCCCGCACGCTGCCGCCGCCGCCGAGGTCTCGCATCCGGCCAAGCAGGGTTACGTGCAGGCCTTCGCGATCTATTTCGACACCATGCTGGTGTGCACCTCCACCGCGTTCCTGTTGCTGTCGACCGGCATGTACAACGTATTCCGCTCGGTGACCGAAGGGGGCGTCGAGAAGCTGGAGGCCATCGTCAACGGCGTGCCGGGCGTGCAGCCGTCCGAAGGCGCGCTGTTCACCCAGGCCGCCGTGGAATCGGTGCTGCCGGGTTGGGGCGCGGGCTTTGTGGCCCTGGCGCTGTTCTTCTTCGCCTTCACCACGATCATGGCCTATTACTACATGGCCGAAACCAACCTGACCTATCTGGCAGGCAGCAACCGCACCCATCCGGCGGCAATGCTGGTGCTGCGCCTGGGCATCATGGGCATGGTGGTGTTTGGTGCTTACCACAATGCGAAAATGGCCTGGGCGCTGGGTGACATTGGCGTAGGCTTGATGGCATGGCTCAATGTGGTGGCCATCCTGATCCTGCAGAAGCCGGCGATGCTGGCGCTGAAAGACTATGAGCGGCAGAAGAAGCTGGGCCTGGACCCGGTGTTCGACCCTGACGCACTGGGTATCAAGAACGCCGACTTCTGGCGTGGCAACAAGTAATTCAAAGGAACCGTAGTGAGCAATCCCTGGAACAACCGTCGTCCTTCCTCGCGACCGCCGCGCGCAACCCCGGCGGCGCCGTCCGCCGCGCGCGAAGGCGACGCTGTGCCGGTGCGCGGTGGCGACGAGCTGCGCCTGTACGGTGTCAATGCCGTGCAGGCGATGTTTGCCAAGCGCCCGCAGGCGATGCGCAAGCTGTACCTGGCCGAGGACATGATCCCGCGGCTGCAGCCGATGCTCAAATGGTGCGTGGCCAACCGTGTTGGCTATCGCGTGGTTGCCGACGGCGACCTCAACAAGCTGGCGGCGACCACGCACCATGAGGGCGTGGTGGCTGATGTGCTGAAGCAGGAGCCGCTGCCACTGGCAACCTGGCTGTCCTCGCTGAAGGACGGCCCGGTGTTGGCGCTGTGGCTGGACGGCGTAGGCAACCCGCACAACTTCGGCGCGATCCTGCGCTCGGCAGCGCACTTTGGCGTAGGCGCGATCCTGCTGCCCGCGCAGTCGACGCTGGCGCTGTCCGGCTCGGCGGCGCGCGTGGCCGAGGGGGGCGCTGAATCGGTCCCGCTGGTGCGCTTGCCGGCATTGCCGCAGGCGGTTGCGCAGCTACGTGACGCGGGTTTTGGCTTGGCTGCGACATTGGTGGAAGGCGGCGACAACGTATTCACCACGGTGCTGCCTGAGCGCATGGTTTACGTGATGGGCGCCGAAGGCGAGGGCATGGACCGTGAGTTCGCGCAGAGCTGTGATCTGCGCCTGTCGATCCCGGGTACCGGCGCGGTGGAGAGCCTGAACGTTGCCTCGGCCACGGCGGTGTTCCTGGCCAGTTGGAACAGCCGCCAGCAGCGCTGAGACGTACTACCTAGCCTTGTTCGGTGTAGTGCCGAGCCATGCTCGGCAGAGGCTTTACCGGCAATGCCAACGGCGCAAGGTAGTGCCGAGCCATGCTCGGCAGAGGCTTTACCGACAATGCCAACCACGCAAGGTAGTGCCGAGCCATGCTCGGCAGAGGCTTTACCGACAATGCCAAAGGCGCAAGGTAACGCCGAGCCATGCTCGGCACAGGCTGTATCGGTGAAGCCCCTGCCGAGCATGGCTCGGCACTACAGATGCATCCACAACAGATGCATCAACAAAATGGATGCAACAAGAAAGGCGCCTTGCGGCGCCTTTCCTGTCTCCACCTGCGAAACAATCACTCCCTCGGCGGCACCACGTCCTTGGCTTCGCTGCCGAAGCTGCCTTCGGACTCGGCGGCCAGATAGGCAAACACGGTGTACGCAGCCACGTTCTGCGCCAACGCCTTGGGGTCGATCTTGTCCAGCGTGTCATCCGGCGTGTGGTGCAGATCGAAATAGTCGGTTCCGTCTTGCGCCAGCCATGCCCAGGCACCGCCCTTGGCGGCCAGCGGGCCTACGTCAGGGCCCGGGCCGCCTTCGTTTGCGCGGTATTCGATGCCTAGCGGGGCCAGCGCTTCACCGATCTGGCGGGTTGCCTCGCGAGACTCTGCCGGGTTGCCGGAGCCGGTGTTGAAAGCGTAGATGCGACCGGCGCCAAAATCGCTTTCGGCGGCGATGTGTTGCTGTACCACTTCGCCCGCGGCAACGCGCGCGGCGGCATAGGCCTTGCCGCCATGCAGGCCCTGTTCTTCATTGGCGAAGGCAATGACGCGGATGGTCCGCTTGGGTGCCTGCTTGAGCTGGCCGATCAGGTGGCCGGCCGCCATGGTGATGCCAACGCCGGCACCGTCATCGATCGCGCCAGTGCCCAGATCCCAGGAATCGAGATGGCCGCCGATCACCACCACTTCCTTGGGCAGGCTGCGCCCGGTGATCTCGCCGATCACGTTCTGCGAGGTATAGCTGCCGTCCCAGCCGCAATCGAGCGAGATGCGGATGCGGGTTGGGCCACGCGCCACCAAACGATTGAGCTGGTCGGCATCCGGCCCGGACAGGGCAGCGGCGGGCACCGGCGTCAGGCCTTCGTCAAAACGGGTGATGCCGGTATGCGGCATGCGGTGCGAGTCGGTGCCGGCCGAACGCATGATGTAGCCGATGGCGCCCTTGCGGATGGCTTCGGAGGGGCCGCGGCTGCGCACGGTTCCACCAATGCCATAGTCCTCGCCGTTGCGCTTGCGGGTCATCGTGAAGTCGACGTAGGCGATCTTGCCGGCGAGTGAGCCTTCCGGGGCGGCTTTCAGCGCATCCAGGCCGTCAAAGCGAACCACTTCAGCTTCCACGGTGCCGGCGGGGCTGCCGCCCAGGGCGGTGATGGTCAGCGGCTGCGGGTGCGCGCCCACTACGGCGGCATGCTCGCTGCGGCGCTCCCACTTCGGGAAGGTCACCGGCTCGGTCCACACCTTGTCAAAGCCCAGCGCCTTGAACTTGGCC
>NZ_DAMBEF010000085.1:0-2872 GCF_032061965.1 Stenotrophomonas sp.
GATGCAGAACATGGGCGGCATCGGCGGCCTGATGGACAAGCTGCCGGGCCTGGGCCAGGTGCCCGAGCACCTGAAGCAGCAGGTCAGCCAGAGCAAGGAAGTGCCGCGCATGATCGCCATCATCAGTTCGATGACCAAGAAGGAACGGCGCAATCCGGGCCTGCTCAACGGCTCGCGCCGTGCCCGCATCGCGCGCGGTTCGGGCACCCAGCCGGCCGACGTCAACAAGCTGATGAAGCAGTACATGCAGATGGAAAAGATGATGGGCAAGCTCGCCGGTGGCGGCATGAAGGGCATGATGCGCAACATGAAGGGCATGCTCGGCGCCATGGGCGGAGGCAAGGGCGGTTTGCCGTTCCGTTGAGTGTGGTGTCACCGGGCTGACGTTGGATGAAGTGCTGCCTGAGTTGCGCCTTGGCCGGCTCCTGGTGCGAGAACAAACGGCGTATCCCTGTCAAAGCGGGGGCGAGAAGGGGAGGCGCGGGGCGTCTGTGCTGCCTCCTGATGGGATTCGGTAGCTTCCTTGCCCTCTCCCCAACCCCTCTCCCGTGAAGGGAGAGGGGCTTTAGCAAAGCCTCAAGCAAGGCTTCGTGCAAGGCTTCAACTTGCTGCAGTTGCGTCGCAGCGTTGTCGTTGTTTCCCCATCCGGAGGCAGTCGCTCATGAATCCTGCGATCCAGCAACGCGTTGATCGTTTCTGCCAGCGCTTCAGGGTGGAACTACCCATTCTTCTTGCACCGATGGCCGGCGCCTGCCCGGTGCCGCTGTCCGCCGCCCTGGCCAATGCAGGCAGCATGGGGGCGATGGGTGCGGTGCTGTCCACGCCAGCGCAGATCGGTCAGTGGATGGATGATTTCCGTCGGCAGGCCAGTGGCCCGGCCCAGGTCAATGTGTGGGTGCCGGATCCGCCGCCGCAGCGCGATGCACTTGCCGAAGCGACGAGTCGTGATTTCCTTTCGCAGTGGGGGCCACCAGTGGATGTGTCCGCAGGGGATGCGGGTCCAGCGGATTTCGACGCCCAGTTGGATGCCCTGATTGCCGCACGCCCGGCAGTAGCCTCCACCATCATGGGCGTGCCTTCGCCTGCACAGGTGCAGCGCCTGAAAGACGCGGGTATCACCTGGTTCGCATGCGCAACGACGTTGGCCGAGGCGCTGCAGGCACAGGCCGCAGGTGCCGATGCTGTTGTTGCCCAGGGCATGGAGGCGGGCGGTCATCGTGGCGCGTTCGATGCTGACCAGGCCGAGCGGCAGATGGTGGGCTTGTTCGCCCTGCTGCCGCGCCTTGCCGACAAACTGGATGTGCCAGTGATTGCTGCAGGCGGTATCGGCGATGGGCGAGGTGTTGCTGCGGCCTTGTTGCTGGGGGCCAGCGCAGTGCAGGTGGGCACAGCTTTTCTCGCTGCGGAAGAGTCGGATATTGCAGATGCCTGGCGCCAGGCTTTGACCAGGACCGAACCGGAAGCCACCCGCGCGACGCGTGCGTTCAGCGGTCGGCTGGGCCGTGCCCTTGATACCGCATATGTCCAGGCGGCTGCATCACCTGCGGCGCCGGCGCCGCAGCCTTATCCGGTGCAGCGAGGGCTGACCGCGGCAATGCGCCGTCAAGCCAATGCTGACAATCGACTGGACACGATGCAGGCCTGGGCGGGGCAATCGGCATGGATGGCGCGACGCGCGCCCGCTGCCGAGGTGCTGGGTACGCTGTGGACGCAGGCAAAGGAATTGCTATGAGTTATCTCAGTTGTAATGGCCAGCCGATGGAGACCGGGCTGACCCCCACCTTGCTGGTCAATTACGGCCACTTCACCTCGCTGCAGGTGCGCGCTGGCGCGGTGCAGGGGTGGGAGCTGCACCTGCAGCGGTTGCAGCAGGGCTCGCGTGAATTGTTTGGTACCGCGCTGGATGCAGGGCAGTTGCAGCAGTGGCTGGTTCAGGCCTTGCAGGCCTTCGCGTTGGAGGATGCGTCGTTGCGCATCACCGTGTTCTCGCGCCAGTTCGATTTCCGCCAGCCGCTGCAGCCGGTGCCGCTGGACGTATTGATCGGCCTGACCCCGCCGGCTACGGTGCTGTCCGCACCACGGTCCGTAATGCCGATGGTCTACCAGCGCGACCTGCCGCATCTCAAGCATGTGGGAACCTTTCCGTTGTTCCATCTGCGCCGGGAAGCGATGCGGCAGGGCTTCGATGATGCGGTGCTGATTGATGCCAAGGGCCTGGTCAGCGAGGGCACCACCTGGAACCTGGCCTTCTGGGATGGCGCGCAGGTGGTGTGGCCGGAGGCGGCAGCACTGAGGGGCACGACGGAACAGTTGCTGGTCCGTAGCCTGAAAGGCCTGGGCCAGGCGCAGCACCGCCGTCCGGTGGCGCTGGAGGAACTGGCTGGCTTCAGCGGCGCGGTGGCCTGCAATGCCACGGGGGTCTGGCCATTGGGCAAGATGGGCGGGCAGGTATTCGAGCAATCCGATGCCCTGTTGCGGGTGCTGCGTCAGGCATTGGTACTGACGCCCTGGCAGCCGCCGCAAGCGTAGGAGTGGCGTAAGCCACGAAGCCACGGCACTATCCGCCACCCGAAGGCAGGATTTCACGCACGCAAGGTCTACGTGTCTCAGTATCGATGAGAACGTTGTGGGGTGTTTGTGACCACCGGCCGGGCTGCGGCTGAAGTGCTTGCTACGTCGGGGCGTGGGCCCCGCCTGCCGGGTTGTTCAGCTTGCTGCTGCCCTTGGGGTTGGAATGGAGCAGGGCCGCCGCTATAATCGCTGGCTTACCGCGCCATCCTGGCGACTGGGCAACATAGGAAAACACCACCATGGTCAAGATTCGACTGACCCGCGGCGGCGCCAAGAAGCGTCCGTTCTACCACATCATCGT
>NZ_DAMBEF010000086.1:0-2741 GCF_032061965.1 Stenotrophomonas sp.
TCGCCGAGGATCTTGCGGGTCTCCCAGACCAGCTTCATTTCTTCCTTGGTGAAGCCGTTGTCGAGGAACTCATCGATATGCGGGATCAGGTTGAAGGCGATCTGCACCGGGAACTTCTTCGGCTCGATCTCCTGGAAGCCCAGCAGCTGCGCGGTCTGCTTGCCCAACTCTTCCATGCCGGTCTGGCCCGCGCCGGACACCGACTGGTAGGTGGCGATGTTGACGCGCTCGATGCCGTACTCACGGTGGATCGGTGCCAGCACCGGCATCAGCTGCATGGTTGAGCAGTTCGGGTTGGCGATGATGCCGCGCGGGCGGTTCTTGGCCGCCTCCGGGTTGACCTCGGACACCACCAGCGGCACGTCGTCGTCGTAACGGAAGGTGGACGAGTTATCGATCACCACCGCGCCGGCGGCGGCGAACTTGGGCGCGAATTCCTTGGAAATGCCACCACCGGCCGAGAACAGGGCGATCTCGACCCCAGCCGGATCGAACGTCGCCAGGTCCTGGATGGTGATCTTGTCGCCTTCAAAGTCGACCTGCTGGCCGGCCGAGCGCTCGGAGGCAAGCAGGGTCAGCTTGCTGATCGGGAAATTGCGCTCGGCCAGGATGGACAGCATGGTCTGGCCGACAGCGCCGGTGGCGCCAACAACGGCTACATGGAAACGACGGGCTTCATTGCTCATGGGGATACTCGAAAGAATAAGAGGGGGGAGACACACATCGAGCCAGGTTCGGGGAACCTCCAGCACACGGCCACGGAGGCTCCCTATCGTTTTTTGTCGCCAATTTTGTTGCCGGCCGCGGCAATGCGCGCGGCGCCATTGCCGAGCAGCTCGGCATTGACGGCGTTGGCCGGCTTGCCGGCATCCGGGCCGATGCCCAGGCCGGCCAGCAGATTGTCCACCGCCACCTGCACCATCGCCCGGCGCGTGGCCAGCGAGGCACTACCGATATGCGGGGTCAGCACGATATTGCGCAGGGCCAGCAGCTCCGGGCGCACGTTCGGCTCATTCTCATACACATCCAACGCGGCCGATGCCAGCCGGCCATTGGCCAGCGCATCAGCCAGTGCCAGCTCATCGACGATGCCGCCGCGGGCGATGTTCACCAGCGTCGCCGTCGGCTTCATCTGCGCCAGCGCGGCAGCGTCGATGATGTGGTGGTTCTGCTTGGTATACGGCAGCACCAGCACCAGGTGATCGACACTGGAAAGCAATTCCTCAAAGCCGACGTAACGGGCACCGACTGCCTGCTCCTGCTCGGCGGGCAGCTGCGAACGGTTGTGGTACAGCACCTTCATGCCGAAGCCATGGTGGCCACGGCGGGCGATGGCCTGGCCGATGCGGCCCATGCCCAGGATGCCAAGGGTGCTGCCATGCAGATCGGCACCAAGCATGGTGGTGAACGACCACTGCCCCCACTTGCCGTCGCGCAACCAACGGTCGGACTCGACGATGCGGCGCGCGGCAGCCATCAACAACGCAAAACCGAGGTCGGCGGTGGTTTCGGTCAATACGTCCGGGGTGTTGCTGGCAAGAATGCCGGCCTCACTCAGCGCACCGATATCCAGATTGTTATAGCCGACGCCGACATTGGCGATCATCTTCAAGGCCGGCGCGCTGGCGATTTCCGCCGCGCCGATACGGTCGTTGAGGGTGACCAGCGCGCCATCGGCATCGGCCAACTGTGCGGCAAGCTCGGCCGCGCCGTGGGCGCTGACCTGTTCGGTGGCAACCACGTCGCAGTACGCCGCCAACTGCGCGACGGTATCGTCGAACAGGGGCTGCGATACCCAGACACGGGGCCGCCGATCAGCCATCGAGCTGACCGGGGATACGCGGGCTCATTTCGCCGACATCGCCACACTGGGCACGATGGCGCATGGCCTGGTCCATCAGCACCAGGGCCAGCATCGCCTCGGCGATGGGGGTGGCGCGGATGCCGACGCAGGGATCGTGACGACCGGTGGTGATCACCTCGACCGCATTGCCGGCCGTATCCACCGTCGCGCCAGGCAGGCGCAGGCTGGAAGTGGGCTTGAGCACCATGGCCGCGACGATCTGCTGACCGGTGGAAATACCACCGAGAATGCCGCCGGCGTGGTTGGACTGGAAACCCTGCGGGGTGATCAGGTCACGGTGCTCGGTGCCCTTCTGCGCGGCACTGGCAAACCCGTCACCGATTTCCACGCCCTTGACCGCATTGATGCTCATCAAGGCCGCAGCGATATCGCCATCGAGCTTGCCGTAGATCGGCTCGCCCCAACCCGGCGGCACGCCATCGGCCACCACGGTCACGCGCGCACCGACCGAATCACCGGACTTGCGCAGCGCATCCATATACGTTTCCAGCGCCGGCACCTGGTTGGCGTCCGGCCAGAAGAAGGGGTTTTCTTCAACCGCGCTCCAGTCAAAACCGGCCGGGGTGATCTCGCCCAGCTGCGACAGGTAGCCGCGCACGGTCACGCCGTGGCGCTGCTGCAGCCACTTCTTGGCGACGACGCCAGCGGCCACGCGCATGGTGGTTTCGCGCGCCGAGGAACGGCCACCACCACGCGGATCGCGGATGCCGTACTTCTGCCAATAGCTGTAATCGGCATGGCCCGGGCGGAACTGCTGGGCGATATTGCTGTAATCCTTGCTGCGCTGATCGGTGTTGCGGATCAGCAGCGCGATCGGCGTGCCGGTGGTGCGGCCTTCGTACACACCGGACAGGATCTCGACCTCGTCGGCCTCGCG
>NZ_DAMBEF010000087.1:0-2287 GCF_032061965.1 Stenotrophomonas sp.
GTTTCGATTGGATCGTCCTGCTTTTCCCGGGTGCGCTGCGCTTACCCGGGCTACGTGGCTGCGGCGCGTGCCCGGTGGCTATGGGGTGGTGATCAACCCCGGCACGCCGCTGGGGTTTGAGATTTCGCCATCGGGCGTGGGCGAGATCCTCAAGGATTTCACCTGATAGAGCCGCTGTCCGAGCTACGCGAACACCTGTAGCCCGGGTAAGCGCAGCGCACCCGGGGCCTGTGCCTGATACGCGCGTGGCTGCCGGTTTCGATTGGATCGTCCTGCTTTTCCCGGGTGCGCTGCGCTTACCCGGGCTACGGGCGGATCGCACTTCGCGGTGGCTCAGCCGCGACGCGAAGACTCTCGCACCACCAGTTTCACCGGAATGGTGAGCCCTTCCACGGATTCACCGGCAATCAGGCCCAGCAGCTTGTCGACCAGCAGCTGGCCGGCCTGCTTGGTGTCCTGCTGCACCGTGGTCAGCGCCGGCGATACCGAGGCAGCTAGCGGAATATCATCAAAACCGGTCACTGCGATGTCCTGCGGCACCTGCAAGCCACGTTCGCGCAGGGCGCGCAAGGCACCGATGGCGATCAGGTCGCTGGCCGCGCAGATCGCATCAAACGCCATGCCTTGATCCAACAGCGCCAGGCAGGCGGCATGGCCGGATTCCTCGGTGGTGATGGCGTCGTGTTGCAGGCGGGCATCTGGTTCCAGGCCGCGGTCACGCAGCGCCTGCACATGACCGCGGTAACGTTCCTCGAATTCCGGGTAGTGACTGGAAGCATGGCCGAGGAAGGCGACGTGCCGGCAGCCCTGCTCCAGCAGGTGTGCGCTGATGTCGTAGCCGCCCTGGAAATTGTCGCTGCCCACCGACACCCCCGGTTGGCCGGGCAGGGCGGCGCCCCAACGCACGAAGTGGGTGCCTTGCTCGACCAGCCGCTGCAGGCGCTCCACCGACTCGTGATAGTCGCCATACCCCAGCAGGATGATGCCGTCGGCCTTGTTGCTGTCCTCGAAATCGGCGTGCCAGTCACTGGACAGCTGCTGGAAGGACACCAGCAGGTCGCGCCCATGCAGGGCGCACGCGCGGGTGATCGAACCCAGCATCGAATGGAAGAACGGGTTGATCAGTGAATCGTCCGGGGTCGGGTCCTCGAAGAACAGCAGGGCCAGGGTGCCGGATTGCTGGCAGCGCAGGCTGGAGGCGTTCTTGTCGACCTTGTAGTTCAGCTGCCGGGCGATATCCAGGATGCGCTGGCGGGTCTCGGCGTTGACCATCGGGCTGCCGCGCAGCGCTCGCGACACGGTGGGCTGCGACACGCCCGCCATGTGTGCGATATCCAATGAGGTGGCTTTGCCCTTGATGACCATCATGCCTAGCGATGTGAAGACGTCGGGCATCATGCCATGGGCCACGCGGGACTGGGACGAGTGGCCGCGCTGCCGGGCCGGGCCTGAACCCGTCCCGGGCTTGGCCTGGGGCCGCGTCAGCTGCTCCGCGGAGGGCACAAGCCTTACGTGCCAAGGCCTGCGCGGATTGACTGATATCTGTCGCGGGAACGATATAATGCGTCGGCTATTGCCCGCATCCGGCGGGTGGACCCCAACGGAAGAGTAGGAACCTATGGCCCGCGGCATCAATAAAGTCATCCTCGTCGGCAATCTCGGCAACGACCCGGACACCAAGTACACCCAGGCCGGCATGGCGATCACCCGTATCAGCCTGGCCACCACCAGCGTGCGCAAGGACCGTGACGGTAACCAGCAGGAGCGTACCGAATGGCACCGCGTGGTGTTCTTCGGCAAGCTCGGCGAGATCGCCGGTGAATACCTGCGCAAGGGCAGCTCGGTCTATGTCGAAGGCGAATTGCGCTACGACAAATACACCGGCCAGGACGGCGTGGAAAAGTACACCACCGACATCGTCGCCAACGAAATGCAGATGCTCGGCGGCCGTGGTGAAGGCGGCGGCGGTGGCGGCATGGGCGGCGATCGTCCGCAGCGCCAGTCGGCTCCGCGTCAGCAGCAGGGTGGCGGCCAGGGGGGTTACGGCAACCAGGACCAGGGTGGCGGCGGTGGCTACGGCGGCGGTCAGCGCCAGCAGCGCCCGGCACCGGCGCAGCAGCAGTCGGCTCCGCCGATGGATGATTTTGCCGACGACGATATTCCGTTCTAAGCCACCCATCGGTGTTGGTGAAATGGATTGAAGAAAAGCCCCGTTTTACGGGGCTTTTTTTAGGTTCATCGCGGATTAGCGTGGAGCCTCAGCTGACCAGCAGTACCCTTTAGGCCT
>NZ_DAMBEF010000088.1:0-1777 GCF_032061965.1 Stenotrophomonas sp.
CCTGGCGATCGGCATCCTGATCGTGATGCCGGAACTGAAGATGCCGGCGCTGACCCAGTTCGCCGACGGCACGGGCCCGGTGTGGAAGGGCAGCATGTTCCCGTTCCTGTTCATCACCATCGCCTGCGGTGCGGTATCGGGCTTCCATGCGCTGATCAGCTCGGGCACCACGCCCAAGCTGCTGGCCAATGAAGGCCATGCCGCTTACATCGGCTACGGCGGCATGCTGATGGAATCGTTCGTGGCAATCATGGCCATGGTGGCGGCTTCGATCATCGAGCCGGGCATCTACTTCGCCATGAACAGCCCGGCCGCCATCATCGGCACCGACGTGGTGCATGCGGCGCAGGTCGTGACCAACTGGGGCTTTGCGATCACCCCGGAGCAGTTGACCGCCACCGCCTCCGAGATTGGCGAAAGCACTATCCTGTCGCGCGCCGGCGGTGCACCGACCCTTGCGGTAGGTATCGCGCAGATCCTGCATGCGGTGCTGCCGGGCGAAGGCATGATGGCCTTCTGGTACCACTTCGCCATCCTGTTCGAAGCCCTGTTCATTCTGACCGCCGTTGATGCCGGCACCCGTTCGGGCCGCTTCATGCTGCAGGACCTGCTGGGCAATTTCGTGCCGGCGCTGCGCCGCACCGACTCGTGGGTCGCCAGCTTCATCGCTACCGGCGGCTGCGTGGCGCTGTGGGGTTACTTCCTGTACCAGGGCGTGACCGACCCGCTGGGCGGTATCAACATGCTGTGGCCGCTGTTCGGCATCGCCAACCAGATGCTGGCCGGCGTGGCGCTGCTGCTGTGCACCGTGGTGCTGTTCAAGATGAAGAAGGACAAGTACGCCTGGGTGCCGTTGCTCCCGGCCATCTGGCTGTTGATCTGCACCACTGCGGCCGGCTTCATCAAGATCTTCTCCGACATCCCGGCAGTGGGCTTCCTGGCCCAGGCGCACAAGTACCGCGACGCCATTGCCGCCGGTGAGCTGCTGGCACCGTCGAAGAACTTCGACCAGATGCACCAGGTGATGGTCAACAACTACATCAACACCGCCCTGACCGCGCTGTTCCTGTTCGTGGTGTTTGCGGTGCTGGTGTATTCGATCAAGACCATCGCTGCCGCACGTCGCTCGCCGACGCGTACCGACAAGGAAACGCCTTATGTGGCATTGAAGCCGCACGAGGTTGACCTGTAATGGGTACCGAGCTGGTCCCCGTCGGCCAGTACCAGACGTTCCGCCGTACGTGGCGGCGTCTGGTGCAGACCGCGCGGCTTTGCTGCGGCGTGCCGGACTACGACAACTATGTCCGGCACATGCAGGAGAAGCATCCCGACCGCGAGGTCATGGATTACAAAACCTTCTTCCGCGAACGTCAGGAAGCCCGCTTCGGCGGCAGGAGCGGCTTCCGCTGCTGCTGATATCAGCAGGTGGTGGAACAGAAAAGGCGGCGCCAATGGCGCCGTCTTTTTTTTGTAGTGCCGAGCCATGCTCGGCAAGGGGGCGTTATCGGCAAAGCCCCTGCCGAGCATGGCTCGGCGCTACCTATGGAAGCCACGCTGCTCGGGAGGCGCTGTGCACCTCGGACTACTCGTGGAATGCCCCGGATGCGCTGCGCTTATCCGGGCTACGTTCGGACACCGCGTGCAAACCGGCGCCATCGGTGCCGTCTTTTCTTTTGTAGTGCCGAGCCATGCTCGGCAAGGGGACGTTATCGGTGAAGCCTATGCCGAGCATGGCTCGGCACTACCTATGGAAGCCGCGCTGCTCGGGAGGCGCTGT
>NZ_DAMBEF010000089.1:0-1694 GCF_032061965.1 Stenotrophomonas sp.
TGCTGGACGTGGCCAACTCGGTCATCGACGGTACCGATGCGGTGATGCTGTCGGCCGAAACTGCGGCTGGTGCCTATCCGGTCAAGGCGGTCGAGGCGATGGCCCGCATCTGCCTGGGGGCCGAGCGCCAGTTCCAGACCGAAACCGACTTCAATGCCTCGCCGCGCAATCTGGAGCGTGCCGATCAGGCGATTGCCATGGCCACCATGTTCCTGTCCCAGCACGTGGGCGTGCGTGCCATCGTGGCGATGACCGAATCCGGTGGTACCGCCCGTTATCTGTCGCGCTTCCGTGCCAAGGCGCCGATCTACGCGGTGACCCGTCACGACGGTGCACGCCGGCAGATGGCGCTGATGCGCGATGTGTTCCCGATCAATTTCGACAGCCGTGGCTTCACCCCGCGCGAGGCCGCACGTGGCAGCATCCGCCTACTGGTTGAATCCGGCCTGCTGGAAGGCGGCGACCGCGTGGTGTTCACCAGCGGTGAGCACATGGAAACGCACGGCGCCACCAACACGCTGCGCTTGCTGGAAGTGGGTGCAGACGGCCGCGCGGCAGGTCTGGGCGAGCTGTAATCCCGCGCCGCCCGGCCATGCGGTGGCCGGGCGGGCATAGGATGAATGAAGGCCTGCCTGTACGGCATCCGTGCAGGCATGTTCATGCAGGTTGGGGGATGCTTGCTCTACTGGTGCCGTCGGTCCTGACAGGGACACGGCGGTAGTGGAGCCCCGGTGGTCACACGCAAGTGTGGTTGCCAACTGCATGAGGACGCCGTTTTGCATCATCCCCGATGGCTGTTGGCAGCGACGATCACTGTCCTGCTGGGTGCTTGTTCACCGAGTCCACAATCCCCCGCGTCAGCAGCGACGTCGCCGGATTCCGAAGCGGCTGCTGCCAGAACGCCCGTCGCCGGCAGCACGGTGCAGGCTGAAACCTGGGAACTGCCGGAAGAGGCGCTCAACCGTGCCACCCTCGAATCGCGTTTCGGTGCAGGCAATATCCGCGAGGAATCCCGCGCTGGGCCAGAAGGTGAGCCGGCTTCGTATCCGGTGCTTGTCCTGTTCCCCGATGAACCCAGCCAGCGGCTCGAACTGGTCGTCAATAGCGGGCGCCCTGATGCGGCGTTCCCGGTAATCCGGGTTTCCGAGCCAAGCTCACGTTGGCACGATGCCACCGGCCTGCGCACCGGCATGAGCCTGGACGAACTGGTGGCGCTGAATGGAGCGCCGGTCACCTTCTATGGCTTGGGCTGGGACTATGGCGGTACGGTGGCCGATTGGCACGGCGGTCGGTTGGGCAGTGACGAGGGGGCCAAGCGCGTGCGCTCGGTGATCCTCGCTGCGCGCGAAGGTGCTGATGCGCAAGCGTTGCCGACCGGTGACAGCCAGTTTCGCAGCGATGATGCTGGCTGGCCCAAGGCCGGCAAGGATCTGCAGGTGAGCGAGGTTGGTATTCGCTGGCCTTGAGTCCGCAGCGGGACCTGCGGGCGTCGGTCCGGACAGGTTTTGTCCGCCAGGGACATGATGGAAACGGTTGCAGGCCATGGCTGGGGACAGGCCGTGTGCCGGGCGGGCTATAATCGCGTTTTACCTCCATCCTCCCTGTTACAGGAAACGCAATGAGCATCGAACTGCTGGCAGAAACCGCCCAGGCCATGGTCGCCCCGGGCAAGGGCATCATCGCCATCGACGAAT
>NZ_DAMBEF010000090.1:0-1680 GCF_032061965.1 Stenotrophomonas sp.
TCCAGGGCGATGTGGTACGGCATGATCAGCGGCGCTGCCGGGGAGATCTTCAGGCGCGAACGGACTTCAACGCCAGCCGTTTCCAGCTCTTCGATTTCCTTGCGCAGGGCGGCCGGGGAAATCACCACGCCATTGCCGATCAGGCACAGCGCGTCATCGCGCAGGATGCCGGACGGAATCAGGTGCAGGACGGTCTTCTTGCCGTTGATGACCAAGGTGTGGCCGGCATTGTGGCCGCCCTGGAAACGCACTACTGCGCCGATTTCTTCGGTCAGCAGATCGACGATCTTGCCCTTGCCTTCATCGCCCCACTGGGCGCCGAGAACAACAACTGATTGACCCATGACGGGTAACTCCTGAATTTGCTGCGGCCATCGGGGCCGCGGACGGGGCCGTGTACCGCCCTTGGTCCGCCGTGGTGGAAGCCCCATCGGGGAGCTGCCGGCAAACGCCAGGGTCATACACGGAAAAAGCCGGACGGTATGCTCTTGGAGGAGCTGGCCCGACCGGCTTTTCTGGATTATCCGGGTTTTGCATGACAGCTACCACCCCCGCGAGTTCAGGATGGTATGGCCGTCAGGGTTTGGTTCAGTGGCGGGCCCACCACAGGCAGCCCAGGCCGATCACCACCGCCACCGCGCCCATCCGGCGCAGGGCCGAAGAGGGCTGCTCCAGCAGCTGCGCGGCCATGCGTTTCCAGGCCAGCGGCGCAATGAACAGGATCAGGCCTTCGATGATGGCAACGAGGCAGAGGGCGGAAGCGAGGTCTTGCATAGGTCAGCGTGTTAAGAAAAGCAGGTAGTGCCGAGCCATGCTCGGCAGGGGCTTTAGCGGGACAGCCTTTGCAGCAGCGGCGTCAGCCGCGAAGCCCGGGATTCAAGAGATTGCGGCCAAGCCTGTGATTCCAGCGCTGTCGGCTTCGCGGCTGACGCCGCTCCTACAGGCTTGGTGGGGAAGGCCCCTGCCGAGCATGGCTCGGCACTACAGCGCCCCTCTCCCGCGCGCGGGAGAGGGGCTTGAGCAAAGGCCAAGCAAAGCGATCAGCGATCGCTCTTCATGTACTGCAGGAACGGGTCGTTCTTGTCGAGCACGATCACGCCGTTGCCATCGGTCATCGAGGCGCGGTACGCCTCCAGGCTGCGGTAGAACGCGTAGAACGACGGGTCGGCCGAGCCGGCCTTGCCGTAGATCGACGCGGCCTGGGCATCGCCCTCACCGCGCAGCTGCTGCGCATCGCGCTCGGCTTCGGCCACGATCACGGTGCTCTCGCGGTCAGCCTGGGCGCGGATGGTCAGCGACTGCTCTTCGCCCTCGGCACGCAGCTTGGCGGCCTCCTGCTTGCGCTGGGCGCGCATGCGCTCATAGACGTCGGTGATCACCTGGCTGTCGGTCGGCAGGTCGATCTGCTTGATGCGCAGGTCGATGATCTGCATGCCCAACGGTACGATCGCATCGTTGATTGCCTTCAACTGGCCGGCGATCAGCTCGCCGCGGTCACCGGACACCAACGCCTGCAAGGTGCGCGAGTTGATCTGGTTACGCAGCGAATCGGTGATGATCGGCGCCAGGCGCGCATTGGCCACCTTGCCGTCACCGCCGGTCGCACGGTAGTACGAACGCACGTCGGAGATGTAACCGATGGCGAAGAAGTCGACGCTCACGTCCTTCTGCTCGGCGGTG
>NZ_DAMBEF010000091.1:0-1617 GCF_032061965.1 Stenotrophomonas sp.
CGGCCGATTCTGTTGAAAAAGTAGGTTCAGCGGCAGCCGGCCGGTCAGGTGTGCCTGCTGTCGAAGTGGCTGGAAGCCACTTCAAGTTGCCTTTGGGCACTTCACTGAGCGTCCTTGCTCAGGTTTGAGGGTTAATTCGAGGGTTTCTGCTCGCAGCAGGCGTACCTATCCCGTGAGCGGTGGCCCTTGAGGCAAAAGCTTGGCCATGCGTCGCAGGTTTTGCACGGTCGCGGCTAAGGTGAATTCGTCAGTCGCACCCGTCAGGCCACGCAGTCGTAAACGGTCGAGCTTCATGATCCGTTTGAGGTGGGCGAAAAGCATCTCCACCTTCTTCCGTTCGCAACGAGAGACTAGGTATTCCGGCGTCTTGGCGATGCGTCGTGCCACGTCGCGGGCAGCCTCATGGATGCTGCGGACGATCTTCCGGTTCGGCGTGTTGGGGCAGCACTTTTCTTTCAGCGGACAGGTGGCGCAGTCGGTTTGGCTGGAGCGGTAGATAATGGTGTTGGCCTTGGTTACCCGCGATCTTTGCTGGGTGAAAGCACGCCATTCACTGCGCAGTGGTTTGCCGGCTGGGCAGCGGTATTCATTGGCCTCCTGATTCCAGTGGAAGTCGTTGCTGGAAAGGCTGTCATCCTTGCGCTCAGTCTTGTCCCACACCGGCACATGCGGCTCGATGTCTTTCTCTTCGACCATCCAGGCCAGCATCGGGGCAGTGCCATAGGCGGTGTCGCCGATGAGGCGTTCCGGCGTGAGGTCGAACTGCGCCTCGACACGCTCGACCATCGTCCTGGTCGAATCGACTTCGGCGGTACGGTGCGCCGGGGTAGCTTCCACATCCATGATCACGCCATGCTCAGTGTCAATCAGGTAGTTCGTGGAGTAGGCAAAGTAGGCCGGGCCGCCTGGCGCTGCTGTCCAACGGGACTGAGGATCGGTGAGCGAAATTTTCTTGGGGAGAGCTTCAGCCAGCGCCTCTTCATCAAGGGCTTCGAGGTACTCGCGCACGGCGCGGCTGCTGAGCTTTGGATCGCGCCAATCGACCTCATCTCCTGCCACCCCACGTTGCCGGCTGGCATCCGCCTTGATGATGCTTGCGTCGACAGCGAAACCTTCACCCTTCACCAGGCCGGCTGCCATGCAGCGCCGTAGCACCTCATTGAACAACCAGCGGAACAGATCGCTGTCACGGAAACGGCCATGGCGATTCTTCGAGAAGGTCGAGTGATTGGGGACTTCGTCTTCCAAACCCAGTCGGCAGAACCAGCGATAGGCCAAGTTCAGGTGCACCTCTTCGCATAATCGCCGCTCGGAACGAATGCCATAGCAGTAGCCGACGACCAGCATGCGCACCATCAATTCCGGGTCAATCGAGGGACGCCCGATGGGGCTATAGAAATCCGCCAGATAGGCGCGCAGATCACTGAGATCCAGGCACTGGTCGATGCTGCGCAGGAGATGTTGGGCCGGGACGTGATCTTCGAGATTGAACGAGTAGAACAGGCGCTGCTGTCCTCCCGGTAACTGTCCCATCATGCTGTTCGCCTCCACGCCCGCTGACAAAGCAATTTTGCCAACGGCATGGGGAGGTCGCTACTTTTTCAACAGAATCGGCCG